>NZ_CP010803.1:1660416-2290833 GCF_000960975.1 Martelella endophytica
CTGAGTGCCTGTTCGATCTGTTCGATGCTCCATTTCTCGGATATATCTGAGGGCTGAACCGTCAAACTCTTCGCCTCCAAGCCTCAAATTCTCTCACCATTTCCCGCCAGTGGGCTGCTGCCGCAGGGTCGATGTTCAACGCGCTGCGGCTTGCGATCGCGAGAACAGACCGTACCCGTGTTGCAGCCGTCTTTTCTGTCGCCGGTTGCGCAAGGTCGTGCCGTTCGATGAGAAACCGCACGAAGGCCGGCTCGGCACATTTCATGGCGCATTCGGCAGAATAGTCCTTCGCTGGCCTTCCGCCCTTGGCTTCAAGCTCTCGCCGCAGTTGCTCGATCTCGCGTCGTCGTTCGGCATCACGGCGCGCTGCTGCATCCAACATGCCGATCAGGTCGGCTGGAATCTCGATATGCCTTCGGATCAGTTCGCGGTTGTCTGCCGGACAGGAGACCGGAAGCGAGCAGATGATCTCCGGTTCGCCCGGTCCGGATATTTCCAGATGCATGCCCTCCGTGTCGGCCATGACGTCGGAAGGCGGTGTGGCGCTCGTTATCAGCGCGCGATAGCATTCCAAACGCTCCCTTGCGGGCAATCTGTCATGCATGGTGCACCTCGCACCGAAGCAACTCAGCCGCCGCGGGGGAGTGCGCTTCCGTTGGGCTCGCGGCGTCACGCGCTCCTGTCATGGTGTCAGACCCCGGATACCGCAGCGAGGGCGCTTTCGAAGGCGATGATTGCCCGCACTGTGAGCATGAGAAGAAGCGCACTGCCGATGACGACTGTCGGGAGTGCGATACGGCGCAGCAAGTTGCAGTCATCTTGCGTAAGGGGGTGACGGTGAGCTATCAGGCGCGTGTTCATACTTCAGCGCCTTTTTCAGCATTCATGTTCGCAACGATCCGCGAAACCATGCCATGCTTGCCGAGCGTATCGTCGAAGCGCCTCCAACGCAGACTATCTGGGTCGAACAGCGCGTCGAAAGTTCGCTCGGATGGCTCCATATCTGCGGGGAGGAAACCGCCGTTGGCGAGGGGCGTTTGGGTGGTGCAGTCGGTTTCGTTCGTTTTCGCAGGCTCTATCCCGGAGGGCGAAAGCAGGCCGCCTGGCTTGAGTTTTGCGTATTCGAAGAACTCCGGTTGGTCCATCTCGTCCAGGGCGTCCCATATCTGATCGAGATTACCCCAGACGATGCCATGCAGCATTTTGGTTTCTGCGGCCCGGACCAGATAGACACTCATCACATTCTCCATGCGTCGTGCCTGAGGTGAGCGTCATAATCGGTGCTGCATCCTCGGGCAGATTGTTTAGTATGAAAAATGTGCCATATGGCAATATTGTTGGCAAGGGGTAATGTGCCAAATGGCATATTGGTGTTATCGACACAAAAAAAGCCCGCTGGAGCAGGCTTCTTGAATTATGCTGAAAACGAATTTCTCAGGGGCTGAGACCGTGGTTCATACCCCGGCTTTCGGCAAGCGCCGTTATCCGCGCCATTGGAACCAGGCCACAATGCGCCCATAAACGCGAACATCCCGGCGAGAGAGGCGGTCGGGTTCGCCATACCGCTCCTTGTTATCCGAGATGACAAGTATGTCGTCAGTTCTAGGAACAAGCTTCAAGCGCTTGATAACGAGACCATCCCCGTAATCGCAGGCATATATGTCTTCCGGACTCGGAAAAACATGATCTGTATCGACAAAGACGGTGGAGCCTTTTTTAACAGTGGGCTCCATGCTGTCACCGATTACGGGCACCGCCTTGATACGGTTGAGGTTGGGCCATCCAGCCTTAATTGTTTCAGGAAATGACCAGAAGCCATCAGACATTGACGGGTCGAGCAATTCCCCGTCATCGGTGTATTCGACGCTCAAAAGACCACCTCCGCCGGCTCCTGACACGATGTTGAGATTTTCAACATCTCCCGTCTTTCGGGCGGGCTTTAGAAGAGACGGCATATCGCCAGCGAGAGACAGGGCTTCATGATCAAACTCGTCTGTCAGTTCGATTGGTTCGACCTCAAGACCTCTCGCGATCTTGATTACATTTTCGAGTGTAAGTCCACGCTTTCCGCTTTCCATGCGCGAAAGATGGGTATGGGAGATACCTGTCCGTTCGGACAGCTCCTCTAAAGTTACAGATTTGGATTTGCGGAGTTCGCGAACTCTGTTTGCCATGGGTTAGGTATTTTGCCAATTGGAACAAGTTTCAACCGCCAAATGGCAATGTGCCTATTGACAAAATAGCGCCATATGACACATTGCGCACATGAAGCTGGATCCGTACGTCAAATATTCAGGTCTAGGGTGCGGTCTGTCGGTTGCCCCGACGCCTCTCTCCCCATCCCCCCAATCCGCGTGTGTCCAGAGATCCGCGCGGACACCTTGCCGGTTTCGTTCCGGTGAAGCCGTGCCAGTGTCTTTGCGTCAGGCACGGCCTTTTTCTTTTCCTGACATCCCACTTCGCGCGCGCCGAGCCACACCTCCCGTGGCCCGTTGCAGCGCGCGACGCACGGCCGGCCTTATGGCTGGCTTGTGCCGGGTGCGCCGGGGCAGGGCTTGTGGGAGCCTGCTCCGGCGCTGCGGTGATCTACGGTCGCAGGCTGCGGCCCTTCCTTCATCCTGTCCTTCCCGACTGCGCCCGCCCTAGCGGCTCTGTTCGACTGATCCGACCCTAAATCGCCATCCACCGTCCCGCCATGGGAAACGACGCCGGGCCTTTCCCGGCGCGAGTGTCTTTTTGTGTCTTAGAAAGGGAGAGACATGGCCGAAGAACCTGCAATCGATCCGTTCATCCTCGCCATTCGCTGTGCCCAGCGTGACCTGATCCGCCGGGCCGGCGGGATTGAGCGCGTGGCCCTGATCACCAGCCGTTCAACCAGTGCCGTCGGCCGCTGGAACGGCAGGCGCGAAACCGACATCATGCCGATCCCGGTGGTGCGGATCCTGGAAGAGGATACGGATGCACCGCTGGTGACAGCGGCAATGGCCTCTGTGACCGGCCGCAGGCTTTCCGGTTCGGGAGAGCGACGAGAACGCGCGCTTTCGCTGATCCAATGCCTTGCCGGTGATCAGGCGAGTGAAAGCGATCTGACCGGCACCATTCTGGAGGCGCTTTCGGATGGCCATGTGACGCCGACGGAAGCCAGGCTTTGCCTTGAGAAGCTTTCCGACAAGGAGATCAGCCATGACCGGCTGAAGCGCTGCCTGATCGATGCGATTGCCGGCGGCGGTCTGGATGTTCTCAGTGGGAGGGCAGCACGATGAAGGGCGCCTTTCCCTTTGCCGAAGCACTCTCACACCGGGTGATGCCAGGCGAGACCAGACTGCGGCCGGATGCATGGCAGCCAGTCCGTGATTCTCAGACCATCCGGATCCTCCAGACCATCGATCCCGATCAACTGAGCGAAGACGAGATGGATGCGCTGTGCATGGAGGCTGTCGAGGCGGCGGTCGACTGGCGGCGAAAGCCGCGGTTCAGCTGATCGTTCCGCTCGGGTGTCCCGCCGCTTGTTTTGGCAAAGGGGCGGGCATCCCGAACGGAATGGAGAGGCTGGATGACACGCTGGAACCCTGAAGCGCTCGATCGGATGGCGAAGATGTATCGCGGAGGCGAGACCCTTGCGGTGATTGCTGCTGCCTTTGATGTCTCGCGTGGTGTGATTGCCGGTCTTGTCTCGCGCAATCCCGAACGCTTTCCCAAGGGGGCGGTCCCCCGAAAGCCGGGTCCGCCGAAGAAGCCGTTGAGCGAGAAGGCAAAGGCAGCAAAGAAAGCAAAGAGCGGGAAAACAGGGCGAGGGAGGGTCAAAGCGCCAACCCATAAACAGCCTGCCTACCCGACTGCAGAGGAAGAGGAGCAGGCAGCCGCGCGCCGGATTGAGGAACGCCGGCGTGCGGCCATCCGCGCCTATGACACCCGGCACATGCAGATTGCCGGATCCAAGACGGTTCCGTTCATCGACTGCGGCGAATTCCAGTGCCGTGTGATCATCACCGCTGGCGAGGATGCGCTTGGTCCCGACGCACCATGCTGCGGGAGACCGGTAGCAGAAGGCTCTGCCTACTGCCCGCAGCATCTGAAGCTGATGTACCGGACACCGGGGAGGGCGGCATGAACGGGATGGCGAAGACTGACAGCGCCAGTGCAGCAACTGCCGTGATCGCGGCAGATCATCCGATGCGGATCCTGATCGGCTGCGAGACATCCGGCGTGGTGCGTCGTGCCTTTGCCGCACGCGGCCATGATGTCTGGTCATGTGACCTTCTTCCGGCCGAAGACGGCAGCAACCGGCATATCGTTTGCGACATCCGGGATATCCTTGATGATGGCTGGGACCTTCTGGCGGTCATGCATCCGCCCTGTACGCGCCTTTGCAACAGCGGGGTGCGCTGGCTTTCCGGACCGCCGACCAATCCGCCAAACGAGGCAACGGCAGAAGAGCGGCAGGCATGGCCGGTCCTTTCGACAGAAGAGCGCCGCACCATCATGTGGCGGCTCCTGGATGAAGGGGCCGATCTCTTTGCGGCCTGCTGGAATGCGAAGATCGAGAGGGTTGCCGTCGAGAACCCTGTCATGCACCGCCATGCCAAAGCCCGCATTGCCGGCTATGCGCCTCCGGCCCAGACGGTCCAGCCCTGGTGGTTCGGCGACAGGGCCTTCAAGGCCACCTCGCTCTATCTGCGCGGCCTGCCGAAGCTGTCACCGACAAACAGGCTGACACCGCCGAAACCGGGAACGGATGATCACAGGCGCTGGTCGATCGTGCACCGCGCGCCACCCGGAACGGACCGCTGGCGTCTGCGCTCGAGAACATATCCGGGCATTGCCGATGCCATGGCAGAGCAATGGGGCGGTCATGCCGGCAAAGCCATGCAGGAGGCCTCCGCATGAGCCAGCTGTCAGAACAAACAAAACCAGCACAAGCGGTCCCTCGGCACATCCGCCACTTCGAACGCACCGGCATTGCCAGTGGCAGCGGCCAGGTGTCGGCACTGCGCATTGTCTGCGGCTGCTGTGAGGCGGCGGGCTATGTGCCGGCCACGGCAGCACTGCGGCAGGGAGAGCCGGCGGCGACCATTGCGGCCTTTGGCGCCCATGGCTGGCAGGTCGGTGCGACACCGGCCGAAGACCGCTGTCCGGCCTGTAGCCGCAAATCTTCTTCAGACAGGAAACAGACGACGAAAGGAGCCGGCAACATGGCGGCAGGACCGCGCAAGACAACGGCAAAGGTGGCAACGGCAAAGGGGGCGGCAAAGACGTCAGTGATCACTGCTTCGCCAACCCCGACCGAGGCTCCAGGTATCCAGGCTGACCTCCCGCCGCAGATGGGCCGGGATGATCGCCGGATCATCATGGAGAAGCTGGATGACGTCTATGGCGACAATGCCTATGGCGGCTCATGGACGGATACGACGGTGGCCCGTGACCTCAATGTCCCCCGGGCATGGGTGAGCGAGGTGCGAGAGGCCTTCTTCGGGCCTGAGGGCAGCAATCCGCTGCTGGATCGCTATGGGCAGGAAAGGGAAGAATTCGAGCGTCTTCATGCCGGCTTCATGGCCGCCCGCAAGCGCCATTGCGAGGCGCATGATCAGCTGGTGAAGATGGCGATGGACATCTCGAAGAAGGCCGACGAGATCAATCGTCTCGGCAAGCGGGTTGAACGGGAACTCGGCTGATGTCTGAGGTTGCCGCACTCATTGCCGATATGGTGCGTGCCGGGGTCGATGCCGATCTGATCGGCCGCACGGCGCAGGCACTGGCCGAGCGCGAACCTGTGTTTGTCGGATCCGACGACAGCACCGGAACGGGTATCGATGACGCTGGCAGCTCCTGCGGAGAGGCCGGCGCATCACGGCGTGCGCGCAACCGTCGCTACTATGAACGGCGCAAGGCGTCTGAACAGCGTCTTAAAACCACGGGTTCAGACACCGTTAAGACGCTTTCAGACGGGATTAAGACGCCAGACGGGCAGATTAAGACGGCATCAGACAGTTTTAAGACGCCTGCGTCTGAATTTAAGACGGTGACAGGTTTTGCTGGCGAACCGGCAAAAGAGAACACCCCCCACACCCCCCAAGAGAAAAATTCCCCCCTTAAAGAAAAGGCCCCTAAAGGGGCCCAAAAGAAAGTTCCCCCCGAACCGGCGGACAAGGGTCTGTTCGAGACAGAACCCGAGGCCGATCTCAGCGCCAAGCCGGACAGGGCAGGGGCTTTCGAGGCATTCGATGCAGACGAGGCAACCGATGCCAACCAACAAACCGGGTCATCCTCAGCCTCGACAGGCACAGACCGCAAACGCCGCTCGCGCCGTCATGGCGGTGACATCACCGGCCTGACAGCCGAGTTCGACACCCATGTCTGGCCGCTCTACCCGCAGAAGGTCGCCCGCAAGACAGCGGCAAAGGCCTGGGCCTCTGCACGTCAGCGCGCCGACTTCGACACGATCATGGACGGATTGAAGCGCTACGTCGCCAAACGCGATGACAGGCCGTGGTGCAATCTCTCGACATGGCTCAATCAGGACCGCTGGACCGACAGGCCGGCAGCAGCACCAGCCAGAGCGCCGCCATCACCCTCCGGCAGGCAATCACGCTCCGAACAGATCCGGGACCACAACAGGCGGGTCAGCGAAGCCCTCCACAAGCGCATGAGGCAGGACAATGGCAACGCAACTGCAGACATCATCGACATCGACAGATCAGACTGGACGGTTGAAGGCAGCGCTTGAACCGGCTGCAAGCTACCAGTCAGACCTGATGCTGACCAAGCTGATCGAACGCGGCTTCGTGGTTCCAGACAGTATCGATCCGGATATGGCGCCGGAGCTTTATGCCGAAGTGCTGTGCGGCAAGCCGATTGCCGCCATGCGCCGTGTATTCGAGAACCTCAGGCTTGGACGCTATGAGCGCTATCGCTCCTTCCTGCCCAAACCGGCAGAGCTTTCCGCCATGATCGATGAGGCCGCCCGGCATGACCGCGAGATGCTGGTGCTGGAGCGGGAACGACAGAAGGCCATGGAAGAGCGCAGGCGTCTCACCAGACAGATGAGCGAGGAGGAACGCGAACGCCGCCGGAAGAAGGCAGCAGCCGTCAGGGCGATGCTGGCCAATGCTGCAGCGGCCCGCATGGTGAAGGAGGAAGCCGATGAGCACTGAGAGCGATGCACCAGGCCGGAAGACTGTCAGAAAGGCCTTCCTCAAATTCTACCGGCAATGGCCGACCTTTGGCGATGACAGTGATGAACGCGCCTTTGCCGAATGGCAGGCGCTTCAACATTCAGAGCGTGAAGCGGCTGCCTCCCTGCTGCCCGCCTTTCTCAGCTTCTCGGCGATGAAGGGACAGACGGTGAAGTTTGCTGCCAGCACCTATCTGAAGGAACGGCGCTGGCAGGAGGTGCCGGAGGGGATGGAGGCAACAACAGGCCCTTCCATCGCCGCCACCTTCGGCAAGGCATGGATGGCCGAACGCTTCATCCGGCTTGCTGATCCCTGCGCCCGTCTTCCACCGCTGACCCGCTTCCAGGAAAGCGAGATTGCCGGTGGCAGGGCAGACCGCAAGGCACTCTGGCGCGAGCGCATGCAGAAGATGGGCTGGCCTGCCGTCAATGCCATGCATGAACAGGCCGTCCGCTATCCCGGACGCGGTGTCAGGGTCTCCCCGCAAACCGTGCTGCTTTCGGCAGACTTCGAGCAGGTGAGGGTGGATGGCAATCTGTGGCGGGCATGGGAGGCGGAACATCATGCCCATGGCTATCCATGGCTTCCCGATACGGGACGGGTGGAATGGGTCTACTTCCCGCCCATCTCAGATGAGGACGGACCAAAGGCAGCGCTTGCCGCCTTCTTCGACAGGCTGGAACGGATCGGACGGACAAGCGGGGCAGCAGCACAATGACACGGGATATGACGAGCCTTGAGGCCGAACTCGGCAAGGACAGCCTTCGGCGTCTGGAACGGGATGCAGCCCTCAGACGCATGCGCCTTGATGAGCAGCATGCCCTGACGGAAGCCCATGACCAGGCGACATGGTATGTGGCAGCGGTTCATCCGGGCCATGAGCAACAGGTGGAGATGGTTCTGAAGGATATTGGTGCCGAGGCACTTGTGCCGATGCGCAAGGGCAAACAGAGGCGCAGGCGCGGGCGGATGCTGCCGGTCAGGGACGAGGTGCTGATGACCGGCTATGTGCTTGTCCGCTTTGTCAGCACGGCGCGGGCTCTCAGGGGACTGCTGAGGCTTGATCATGTCATCGCCATTCTCGGTGGCTGGGAGACGCCTTACCCTGTGTCAGACGACAAGGTGGATCAGATCATGCGCAAGGCTGACAATGGCGAATTCGACTATGAGCGCCACAGCGATGTCGAAGTCGCAGCCGGCGATCGGGTGATCATTGGCGACGGGATCTTCGAGGGACAGGTCGGCACGGTGGTCACGGCCAACAGCAAGGGCAAGGGTGATGTCGTGGTCGAGGTTGATCTGTTCGGCCGGCTGACGCCGATGGTCGTGCCGCTTGCCGTGATCGCCAAGGTGTGAGCCAATACGTCTGACGATCGAAGATGATCCATCAGGATCTCGGCACGATCGCAGCGTATCAGCGGGACGGGTGCTCCGCATGAGACTGATGAGAGCGGGTTGCTTCGGTGGCCCGCTCTTTGTCGTCAGGGCAGGGGTCAAGCGTTCCGCGGGTCCTTCCTACAGCCCCTTGCCCTGCGGGTATTTGGCACCGCGCGGGTTGTCCAGTCTGAGCCTAAATTCGAAGCCTAAAGTCGGGGCTAAAGTTTAGGGTAGGGGTAAAGTGCGGCGTGGAGGCTTACGTGCGCCGATGTAGAGAACGGGGCATGTTGTCTATACGTTGTTGGATTTCTGAAAGTCCGGAATGGGGCAGCAACCGGACTGGCCGGTCCTGGAACTGGAAGAAGAAGTAGCTGCCATAAACCGTGAGTGGCCCCCATGACCGCTTCGCGACCCAATTCGATCGTTCGCAATGCTTCTGGCGCTGCCCGAGATCTGCGATTTGTTCAAGCTTCGCCAAATGGCAAAGTTGGGGGCGAAGTCACCGCCGAGTAAACCTTTCGGCGGCGACCTGAAGGCATTTCATGGCGAGGTTGATGTGACGTCGAGAAGGAGATTGTCCGGCCGCAGGTGCCGGGCTGCCAATCAATGCGCTAGCTTCATCCCACGCGAGAACCGAACGTCGGTCTCCGCCGGCATGCACGCATCCGGCCTTCCTTTCGGGGCTCAGTTCGTCGGGCCTTCGCGACCGGAGGTCTTGCTGCTGAATCTGGGCCAGGCGATGGCGATGATCACGGGAGGGCTGCCTGGCGTCGCTCGATCGAATGGGTAAACGCCCGGATTGCCGGTCTTTCGACCCAGGCTTGAGCCGTTTAGCAGAGCGGGTTGAATCGGTTTCGTTCAAGAGCAACGAAGAACAAGGAAATACATCATACTGGTGAAACCTGCCCACTCTCTCGTAACCTTCGGGTTTGTCCCGAAGGTCAACAAACTCGGCACCTCACCGTTTTGCGCCAGCGCCCGCAGCGCTCAGAATCGATGCGACGACCGTTCTCATACGCTGACCGGTTTCGTCGAGACTTGTCATGTAGTCGGCATCTTCGGCTGAAGGAAAGTCGTTTTCAGACAGGGATCGACGCGCGACCATATGCAGTTGATGGTGGATTTCCTCCAATATCTGCGCTTGCGGATAGGCTTTGCAAAGCTCCTGGCCGGCATCCGAATGCAGCCAGACGCCAAACCGGCACAAGGTATGATCAAGCTCTGGCGGCTCAAGCGAGCGATCGCTGATCGAAGCCTTGAGGCGGCGCATCCATGCGCGATGATAGGTGCAGGCGACCAGAAGCTGCACCATGTCTCGCGATATTGCTCCCTGCGCGCGCCATGCTTCAGGCGGCGACCAGTTCTTCACCCAATCGGGGACGAGATCCGCCGGCATCGGGCGTGCAAGAAAATACCCCTGAAAGGTTTCGCAGCCAAGTTGCCTGAGAACAATCCCTTGCTCCAGGGTCTCGACGCCCTCGGCGACAACCTTGCATTGCATGGCCTCCGCCAAACTCATGATGGCAATCAGGATCGAGAGAATGTCGGGATCGTCCGTCACCTCGGCGATCAGGCTTCGATCGATCTTCAGCGTCGAGATCGACAACCGCTTCAGTTGGGCAAGGGATGAATAGCCGGTGCCAAAATCATCAATGGCGAATCCAACCCCAAGCTTGGTCGCGCGGAAAATCGTCTCCACCACGTCCGGGTTTTCAACGAAGTCGCTGGTCTCGAGCAGTTCCAGCTCGACTTGCCCGGCCGAGACATGCGGGTTGTCCGCAAGGGCTGCCTCCAGGTTCGAGACGAAACGCTCGTCGAGCAACACCGGCAATGACACATTGATCGATATAGAGAGCGTCCTGCCGTTTCGGGTCCACTCATCAAGTTGTCCGATCGCGGTCCGGATGACCCATTTCGCCAGATCAAGGGAAACCGGATGCTGCTCGATCTGCGGCAGAAAAACGCCTGGCAGAAGAAGCCCGTTGGTCGGGTGGTTCCAGCGCAGCAGCGCCTCTAAACCTTCGACCGTGCCGGTTCTGGCGTTGACCTTCGGCTGATAGAAGAGTTCGAATTGCTCCTGCTCAAGAGCATGCCGGATCGCTCCGGCGTCGTACTCGTCTCCTTCCGAAATCTGCCCATCGTTCCCGCCGGCGACGTGGTAGCGGTTCTTCCCTTGGATTTTCGCCTGGTACATGGCGTGGTCGGCCCGCCTGAGCAGCGTCTCGGCATCCGCATACTCGTCCTGCCTGAGCAAAGCTATTCCGATGCTCGCCGAAACGCCATGACTACCCTGCGGTGCGTCAACCGGTTTGCTTGCAGCATTCAGAAAGCGTTCAGCGGCGGAAGTGCAGTCCTCAACACTTGTAATATTCACTAGAAGGGCTGCGAACTCGTCCCCGCCGATCCGCGCCACGGTATCCTGCGGCCTGACGCATTCAGCAAACCTTTCCGCGATCGTGATCAGCAGATGATCGCCCGCCGCATGGCCGAACTGATCGTTGATCTGCTTGAAGCCGTCGAGGTCGATGAACAGCACGGCGATCATCGTTCCGGTACCGGCCGCAGTCTCGATCGCTGCGGTGAGGCGTTCGTTCAGTAGCATTCGGTTGGGTATATTTGTTAGTACGTCATAATAAGCTGAACGCTGCAACTCTCCGAGATGGATCTTCTCATCCGTGATATTGCGCATGAAGGCGAAAACATTGTCGGTCTGATAGAGGTAAACGAGGTTCATCTCCACGAAGAGTTCTTGGCCGCTGGTGATTTTCAGGCCGGCTTCGACCCTGTTCTGTCCACGATGACTGATCTTGGCAAGCAGACTGTGCAAGTCGGCATCGACCTCTTCAAAACCTAGCTCCGAAATATTGCGGCCGATAATCTGTTGCGCGCGCCGGCCGATCAGGGAACAGAAGGCCTCGTTCGCCTCTTTGATACGCCCCTCGCGATCGAGAAGGATGAAGCTTTCGACGGAATTTCTCAGGATTGCGCGATATAGCTCGACGGACGACTGAAGCTCTTTCTCGGCCGCCGTTCGCAATTCCACCTCTTGCTGCAACGCTTCGGTCTTTTCGCTCAGGCTGGCATTTCTCTGCGCCAGGGCAGAGGCGGTCTGCTCCTCGCGAATGTGCGAGCGCGCCAGTCTCCAGCTGACGATTGCGAGCAGGCCGAGAACAAGCGCCGTGGCCATACCGCCCCGGCGCCAGGACGCACGCGCGATGTCGGCATAGTCCGCTCTTGGCAGAAAGTGGACGAGATACCATTGCTGCCCCTCATTCAGTTCTAGGCGAGCGAGATGACCCGCTCCGCCGGCATCCGCGCTTGCGCCCGATGGTGCGAACGGATCGACGGTCTTGAACGTCCATATTCCCTCCGCCGTCTCGATCTGTCCCTCTGCTTCACTCTGGATCGTGGCCCACATATCGGGATACTCGGCGCCAAGGCTCATGGCGGGCAGCCCGTACATAAATCCCCATTCGACAGCCAGGTTCGGCCCCGTCAGCCAGTAGCCATCCTTGTTCACCAGCCACAGGTTTCGCTCTCCCAGGGCCTGGAGTTCCGTCAACAGGGGGCGCGCCAAGTAGTTCAATACGATAACGCCGCGGCGAACGCCGGCCTCGTCGAAGACCGGCGTGGCAAAACGGATGACGGGTTTTTCTGGCGCCTCAACGATTCCGATCTCGATGTTGAGATCGAGCGGCGAAACGTAGATCCTGCCGCGATCCAGTTGTTCCGAATTCTGGAAGTAGTAGCGATTTGCCTTGTCCTGCAGGAGTTGACGATCGAGGGCTACGGTTTCGCCCCTTACATGGTCTATCCTCACCTGCTCCATGCCGGTTTCGTCAATCCACCTGATCTGGTCATATCGACCTTCCTCGCGCGCGAATGCGATCCAGTCGCGCTCCAGTTCGCTCCTCGTGGTTTCATTGTCATTCTCGAGCAGGCGGTTCAAAACGCCATTATTGGCCAAATAGGCAATATCCCTGATCGGCGCCTCGATATTGTTTTCGATAACCACTTCGCCGCGCGACACTGTTTCGTTGTTCTGGACGAGAAGGATTTCGATCTTGCTTGAGATGCTGGCTGTGATGGCCAGAAGAAGCGCCGCAATCACGATTATCGCCGGCGGCGCGAAGAAGACCAGAAGACGAAAAGCAAAACCCTTGCGTTGGAACACGATGCCATCCTCCCATGTGGTAGCCTTCTGATCCGCACACCAATCTAAGACCTTAGTGCGAGCCTCCGCATTGCTACCTTGCGCCGAGCCTAACACGTTGCGAACCCGGCAGGAATCCGATTCGTTCGTGCATTTTCTGGACAGACTGCAGGGAATTCTGCGGTTTGGCAAATGTCGCCGGGAAGGAGGCGACAGTAGCGGCAGGACCGCTGGACGCTTGTTTGTGGGGAATGGGCAACGATGCGAGAGCAAGATGCGCGCGTTAGCGAACTTTCTCAGATCTTGGGCTGTGCCCATCGGTTGACCTTCATCGCTGTGCGACGGACGCGACTTCAAAAAGTCCGATCCCGGCGCGCTGCGTACAAATAGCTTTCATTTTTTGCCGCAACGGTTTGCGACCGGATGAGGCCGCGCTGCGGCGGTCCAGCTCGACGGACGAAGTCCCGTTGGAAGCGGGCAGCGGATTGGTACGAAAATGCGCTGGAGATGGGCGTTATATTTGACAACCTGCTCAAAGCATAAGATCGGAGTCCTCGGTCTGTCCGGCTTGCGCGTCATAGATGGGTTTAGCCCGGGGAATCGTCAGCACAATCTCGAGGCCCAGGTCGCTCAAATTCCGCTCAAAACGACTGTCCAGTGCCGCGACCGTCGCGCGAGCCAGACGGCTGCCGAAACCATCGCCGGATGAGCCCTCGCGTTGCTGGCTCACTCCAGCCTTGCGCCATATGACATGTACGTCGTTGCCGACAGAGGATTCGTCCACCAGCACCTCGCCATCCGGGTCCCCAAGAGCGCCATATTTGAGGGCATTCGTTGCGAATTCGTGAAACAGCAGTGCGACGCTCGTTACGGCCGTGCGTCCAAGCGGGAAATCCTCCCCCTCCACTCTTACACGGGAAACACAGTCTTCCCCACGATAGGGTTCGGTTACGTCGTCGATAAGCTTATGCAGCGTCGCGGTGCGGTCGGAATCGTTTCCTGTCCTCGAAAGTGTCAGCGCGTGCGTCCGTGCGAGTGCTCTGAACTTGCTCTGCAGATCGGACACCAGGTCACCTACGGATGCCCCACCGCCCGCGCTAACTTTGACCAGGCCGCTAGCGAGCGCGAAGAGGTTCTTCACACGGTGGTCCATCTCGCGCAGAGGAAGGTCCTTCTGCTCTTCGGCCCGTCGCCGCACGGAGATACCCCTTGCGATCTTCGAGGCCCCGATCACCTTGCCAGTGCCATCGAAAATCGGCGACACGGACAGCGAGACATGGACCAGGCTGCCGTCCTTTCTCTGCCGCACGGTTTCTTAGTGCTTGAGCCCTTCGCCGCTGCGGATGCGAGCAAGAATCCGCAGCTCCTAATCCGGCCTGTCGAGCGGGATGAGAAGAGTGACTGGCCGTCCGAGTTCTTCGTCTTCGCGGTAGGCATAAAGGTGTTCGGCGCCACGGTTCGAGCTCGTGATGATGCCGTTCACATCCTTGGACAGGATCGCATGGTCCGACGATTCGACGATCGCTGCCAGGCGCTGGCTAGCGACCTCCGCGATCTTGCGGCCGCTGATGTCGACAAGCATGTTCACTGCACCGACGAGCGCACCGGATTTATCGAACAGCGGCGTAGGGTAGGCCAGAAAAGGAATGCGCGTGCCGTCGGGTCGCTCAACCTCCGCTTCTTCACCGCTGATCGCCCTTTGTTCTATCATTGCTACCACCATAGGGCACTGATCAAGCGGCAATGGCGTGCCGTCCGGACGGAAAAGCTTCCATGAGCCACAGAATTCGCTGCGGCCAATTCCGGGGCGCACCCCCCACATATTGGTCGCTGCTTGGTTGTAAAACGTGATCTTACCGTCGGCGTTGGTGAAGTAGATCGCCGCGGGCAGAGCCTGCAGCGTCTGAACGAGCGATACATTCCCCGGAAGTTCTCGCGCGGTAACTTGAGCGGGGGCTACCCGAAGCTTCAATCTCTAAGCTGGGTGAGAAATTCGGTTTGGTTCACATACCCGAGAAATATCACCTGCAATCCGAACGTCGCGCCAACCAAGATTCTGAAGAAGAACCGTTTGAAGAACAAGTCGACAATGGCCGCTCAGAACCGGCCAACGAAGCTGAGATTAAAGCGGTTGGCCTGTCCGTCGGCATTGCTGGCGCCGTGCGCGTATTCCAGCGTCAGGCTGCCGGTATAGGGGCTGTCGATTTCGGCGGCGGCAAAGCGGATGCCGAGACCGACGGCACCCGCGCGGGTGCTCTCGTCCTCTAGCGCAGTCGGCTGTTCGAGCTTGGCTATACCGCCGGCGGCGAACACATAAGGCGCTGCCGAGACCGCAAAGCCGACACGGCTTTCAAAAGGGCGGAACGTGGTCGGATAGCTGAGCTCGGCGCGCATGGCGGCGCCGGTATCGGCCTCGATCTCGCTCACCACATAGGCCGAGACCCAGTTGAGACCGCCCAGGCCCATCTGTTCCGACGAAGCCAGCGGCTTGCCGAACGAGGTCTGAGCCTTGGCCGTCAGCGACAGATTGAACATTTCGCCAAGCGGTTGAAGATAGCTGCCCTCGGCCTTCAGTTTCTGGAAATTCGGCTCCGCGCCGTCGCGCGACATCGGCAGCGAAACCGTCGGCTCGTAGGCGCCGAGCCCGTCGAGACCGAGAGACAGGGTCGCTGCACCCGAAACCCTTGCGCCGGATGTGAAGAAATAATCGCCGGACTGGGTCAGTCGGATCACCCTGAGCCGGTCGAGCGTGAACGGCGTGGTAAGCCCAGGCGACCTGAATGTCTGCTCCTCGTCGACAATATCGAAGCTGATGGTGGTCGACGCATTAGCGGCGCGGCTTCTCAGCCAGTCATAGCCGAGATTGGCGGAAAGCCGCTGGTAATGATCGGGCAGATCATAGCCGAGACCGGTATCCGAGCGCGTCCGGCTGTCGACGCCCTCGACATTGAGCCAGACGCCATCCGTGCCGAGCGGCACGGTGAAACCGGCCACGATCTGGCGGTTGCGCGGATCGTCTGAGAAGAAATTACCCTCCGAGAAGCCCGGCCAGCCGCCAATCTGCAGGTAGCCGACCTCGCCGAGGCCCAAGAGATTGTTGAAATTGACGCCGGCGCTGATCGAATAATCGCCGAGCTCTTCCGTCAGGTCGTTTGCCACGCCGATAAAGCCTGTCACCGGATCGTAACGGCCGGCAAGCTCCAGCAGTGTACCGCCGGGCGTATCGCCGCGCTTGAGGGTCGACTTCATGTCATAGCCGGGCGTATCGCCGGCGAGCAGCAGACGGCGTTCAATTTCCGCCTCGCTCGGGTTCTCGGCATCGACCAGCGGCGCCATGACGGCATCTACCCGGCGCCCTACGGTCTCGGGCAAAGCCGCGGTGTCGACGCCCTCGACATAGCCGGAACTGACCACCAGTTTCAATTCCTGCCCGTCCTCGATCGTCTGCGGCGGCAGCGACACGCGCACCAGAGGATAACCGGCGCGGATATAGGCAAGCTCCAGCTCGTTTGCGGCCCTGAACAGGTCGGCGGCGCTGACCCGCTTGTCGGTGAACTCCGCCTCGATGCGCTCGGTCTCGCCGGCAAGGGCTGGCAGCCCGCCTTCGATATCGAGACCCGAGGGCGTGACAAACAGCTGATCCGCCCCTTCCGGCGCTTCCTGGCCGACGACTTTCGGCAGCGTCAGCGCGCCGCCTTGCTGGCGGATCACCGGCGGCGCATAGGACGGCTCGACCACCTGACCGGCGGTCTGGGCAAACACTGTGCTCGGCTGGAGCGCGCCGAGCAGGAACGTACCGGTCAACAAAGCGGCGGCACTGGAAAATCGCATTGGAAGTCACTCCGGCATTCTTGGCTTGCCCCCAGATCAGGGCTGTTGAAATTTAAGCTCGGCGACGTCTATCGGCATATGAACAGGACTTGCGGCCCTGCATCGCAGGCGGCATTGGAAACGGGGCTTTGATCGGTGTCGATCAGCGTTCCAGGCGGATTGCTGTTGTCGGCAAAGAGCGCCTCCTGAAGCGACCCGCCGGCAACCGTGAACGGATCGAATTGCTGGCTGGGAAGCGGAACGCCGCCAGCAGGAGCCGACGGCGCCAGAACCGGCAGCACCTCCAACTTGCCCGGCAGAAATGTGATGGCATAGTTGGGATTTTCGGCGTCTGTGAGACTGCCTGCGGTAATAGCGTAGGTGCCGACCGTCGCGGAGGACGGTGCGCCGCGGCTTGCGGGATTGCCGTTCAGCGATGCGCCGCCATCGACGAGATTGCCTGCCGTGACCTGCCAGCCCAGGACGCCTGCCTGCGTGCCAAGCTGCTTGACGGCATCGACGGCAGTCAGGGTGATCGGCCGCGGCGTGACGGCGAGCGTATTTGCACGATAGCTGATTGCATAATTGCGGTTGAAGGCGTCTGTCACCGAACCCTGGGTGACGGCATAAGAACCGACATTCGCCAGCATGGCTTGGCCGTCGCTCTCCAGCTTGCCTGAAAGCCTGTCGCCATTGGCAAGACCCATCCCGCCGACCGTGTAGGTCAACAGGCCGAGATCGCCATAGGTCTTGGCACCAGCATTGGCCGCAACCGTGATCGCACGGCGCTCGACTGTCATCGACCCGTCCTGATAGCTGATGTCGTAATTGCCCGCCGCGGCACCCAAAAGCGCGCCCCGGGAAGCGGCGGTGCTATAGCCGGTCCCGACATCGGAAGACGATGTCGCATCCGTCGTCACGACAACCCCGGAAAGAAGCGATCCATTCTGGCCGTTCTTCCAGCCCGAAACCGCGTAACCGATCATGGGCACGGCATCGCCGTAGATCATCGAGCCGTTATCGGCCGTGACCGTCAGCGCCGCCTTGTCGACCGTCAGCGTGCCCATGCCGTAGCTGATGTCGTAGTTCGAAAGACCCGTGCCCGTCGCGGCGCTGGCAATGATGTCGTAGACGCCGGCATCAGCCTCTGCGTCCGCGCCCAGGCTCTTTTCGGAAACGGCGGCGACGCTGTCGCCATTGACGAGCCCGGTGGTGGTGAAGCCGGTCAGGCTAGCCGTATCGCCATAGGTCTTGACCGCATCCGATGCCGTCACTGTCAGGGCCCGCGGGGTCACAGCGAAACTGCCGTTCACATGTTCCAACGTGTAATTGCCCGAAGCCGCGCCGGTCAGATTCCCGCTAGCGGCCATCGTGGCATAAGCGTTGCCGACATTGGAGGTCGAGGTCGCATCCGTGGCAACGTTCACCCCGGTCAAAAGCGCATCGCCCTGTCCGTTCTTCCAGCCGCTGACTGAATAGCCGATTGTCGGCACAACATCGCCGTAGATCATCGCGCCATTATCGGCCGTTACTGTCAGCTTGGCCTTTGCGACCGTCAGCGTGCCGTCGACATAGTTGATCGCATAGTTGGAAAGGCCCGAGCCCGTGGCGTTGGCGGCGATAATGTCATAGCTGCCGGCATTGGCGACGACCGCAGCGCCCGCGCTTGTCAGCGTGACCGCATCCACCTGGTCGCCATTGACGAGGCCGGTGACGGCGAACTGCGTCGGCGTGAAGGCATCGCCGTAGGTCTTCGATGCGTCCGAAGCCGTTACGACGAGCGCCCGCGGGGTCACCGCGAAACTGCCATTCACATAATCGAACGCGTAATTGCCCGCCGCATCGCCTGAAAGCATGCCGCCCGATGCGATGGTGATATAGCCGGCGCCGACATCCGACGTGCCGGTCGCATCGCTGCCGACCGTCACGCCGGAAAGAAGCGCGCTCGTCTGGTCGTTTTTCCAGCCGCCTGTCGTGTAACCGAGATCGTTCGGAACGGCGTTGCCATAGACCATCGATCCGCCATTGGCTGTAATCGTCAATATGGCCTTGTCGACCTGCAGATTGCCGTTCACGAACGATATCGCATAATTGCTGTTGGCCAGCGTGCCTCTGGTGATGAGGTAGTCCGCGGCGTCGGCGGTTGCCGCCGCGCCATCGCTGGCAAGCGCGCCGGAAAGCGTATCGCCGTTGACGAGCGTGCCCGACGTCACCTTGTAGCTGAGGCTGGCCGTATCGCCATAGATCTTGGACGTGTCGTCGGCCGTGACCGTGATCGCGCGCGGGCTGATCTCGATTTCGCCGGGCCCGTAGACGGTTCGGTATATGATCCCGTCATCGCCGACAAAGCTCGACTGGCCGGAGATGGCGTAGCTGCCGACATTGGATGTCGCCGTGGCATCCGTTGTCAGCGTCGGCGCGAAAACGCCCGCGCCGCTGTGACCACCGTAAACGCCGGAATAGGTGAGCGCGGCCGGCGCGTCGCCATAGGTGATCGTCTGGCCATCGGTCTTGACGAAGACCACGTCGGAAAGCGCGTAAAGCTCAGGATAATAGCCCTCGCTCGGCGGCGCCCAGACCGTCTCGAAATTCCAACCGGCGGCCAAAGCCCGTGCGTAGAACTCGGCCGTATCCTGAAACTCTTCGGTGGTCAGCCCAGTCACGTCGCCGTCGCCATCGCCAACGCCATTCGACTGGTTCGTCGTGTCCGTATCAAAATAGGATGCTGTGATCGTGCCAGAATTGTTGAACCCGACCAGCCCGCCAACAAATTCGCTACCTGCAACGCTGCCGGTCGCATAGGCATTGCTGATCGTGCCAGAAGTGTTGTACCCGACCAACCCGCCGACACGGGAGCCGCCCGTAAGGCTGCCGGTCGCATAGGCATTGCTGATCGTGCTAGAATTGTTGAACCCGACCAGCCCGCCAACAAATTCGCTACCTGCAACGCTGCCGGTCGCATAGGCATTGCTGATCGTGCCAGAAGTGTTGTACCCGACCAGCCCGCCGACAAATTCGCTACCCGCAACGCTGCCGCTCGCATAGGCATTGCTGATCGTGCCAGAATGACTGTACCCGACCAGCCCGCCGACATCGTAGCCGCCCCTAACGCTGCCGGTCGCATAGGCATTGCTGATTGTGCTAGAATTGTTGAACCCGACCAGCCCGCCGACATAGTCGCTACCCGCAACGCTGCCGCTCGCATAGGCATTGCTGATCGTGCCAGAAGCATTGTACCCGACCAGCCCGCCGACACCGTCGAGGCCCGTGACGCTGCCGCTCGCATAGGCATTGCTGATCGTGCCAGAATGACTGTACCCGACCAGCCCGCCGACTCTGTGTCTGCCCGTAACGCTGCCGGTCGCATAGGCATTGCCGATCGTGCCATCATAATTGTACCCGACCAGCCCGCCGACATAAAAGCTGCCCGTGACGCTGCCACCATCAAGGCCGACATTGCGCAGGATCGAGCCGGAATCGGTATATCCGAACAGGCCGATATAATCCGCGCTGGTACGATTGATCGTCAACCCGGTGATCACATGCCCGTCGCCATCAAATGTGCCGGTGAAAGCGGAACCGTTATTGCCGATCGGCACGAAGCCGCCCGCGCTCCAAATGCCGGAAGCGTCAGATGCATCGGTGGCGCTGGCATCGATATCGCCGGAAAGCCGGTAGCTTGCGGAAAGGTCGGCGCCCATCAGCGCCAACTGGTGCAGGTTGGAAACCGTGATCACCCCATCCACGGACGCGGCCGCTTCGGAGCGCAGGATCGGCCGCATATCGCCGGCCTGATACCAGGTGTTGTCGAAATCGAAGCCTGTGTAGCCGGCTTGCGTGCGTGCCTCGGCGGTCGTCAAGCCGGTCACGCCGGCAGCGGAGCCTCCGCCGACGCCATTCGACTGTTTCGTCGTGTCCGTATCGAAATAGGATGCTGTGATCGTGCCAGAATCAATGAACCCGACCAGTCCACCTACATATTTGTCGCCCGAAACGCTGCCGGTCGCATAGGCATTGCTGATCGTGCCATCATCATTGAACCCGACCAGCCCGCCTACATAGTAGCTGCCGCCCGAAACGCTGCCGGTCGCATAGGCATTGCTGATCTTGCCATAATTGTACCCGGCCAGCCCACCAACATAGCCGCTGCCCGAAAACGCTGCCACCCACAAGGCCGACATTGCGCAGGATCGAACCGGAACCGGCAGATCCGAACAGGCCGACATAATCCGTATCGGAGCGATTGATCGTCAGCCCGGTGATCACATGCCCCTCCCCGTCAAATGTGCCTGTGAACTGCGAACTTCCATTTCCGATCGGCTCGAAACCTGCGCCGCCATTCCAGCCGGCGGTCGCGCTGGCGTCGATATCCGTTCCGAGCGCATAGGTGCCGGCGAGACTGCTGGTGGTGGCGTTGATCGCCTGGAGATTGTCGAGCGTGTTGACCAGCATGTAAGCCGTCAGCGTCGTGCCGACGCCCGCATTGGCCGAATAATCGACCGGTGCGCTGTAAGACGCTGGATTGTAGTAGAGGGAAACGCCGCCGTCGGCGGTTGCCGTGATGCCGGAACCGAAACTGACCGTACCGCTGCCGGTGGCGCCGCTATCGGCGCGCAGCACGATCTTGGATCCCGCGCCGCCTGCAAGATTGGCCTTGACGGCGATATTGCGGTAGGCCGACAGCGTCAGCGTGGAGCCCGAGTTCCACGTCACGGCATCGGCCACGGTGATATCGCCGTCCTGGCTGCCGCCCGCGCCGGTCGAGACCGTGACATTGGCGCTGGCAAGCGCATCCTGCAGCGTGGTCACATTGATAACACTGTCATTCCCCGAAGCGGTGAAGCCGGAGGCGTTCTGGTCCGCGCCGTTGGAAATGGTCACATTATAGGGATCGAGCAACAGCGAGCCGAAGCCTGCAGCACCCGTCAGATCGGCAAAACCGGTATAGGAAAGCAGCGCCTTGCCGGAAACCTCGGCATCGCCGCCGGTTCCGGTCGCGCCGGTGGCGCTGATCCGGCCGGCGAAATCGGTGCGATGATCCGACCACAGCACAACCGAGCCGCCATTGCCCTGATGGACCGCATCGGCGCTGATCACCGTGCCCGCGCTCACCGTCAGGATATCGGCATGCGGGATATCGCCCGTGCCCTGCCAGTCGCCGCCGATACGCACCTTGCCGCCCGCGCCATAGCCGGAGGCGTCGATCACGGCGGCATCCAGATTGATCTCGAGCCCGGTGATTTCGATCGCGCCGCCCCTGGTCGTCTTTGGCTGGGCCTGCTTGGCGCGAGTCGAGACCTTGCCCGTGACCGTCACCTTGCCGCCATCGCCGCCGCCAAGCGTGATCTTGCCGTTGCGGCCCGAAACCGAGCGCGCCTCGGCAACGCCGGAAAGATTGACGGCGTGGCGCGCTGCTGCCCGCGCCGTCGCCGCCTTCATCACGATCACGCCGCCTTCGGCCGTCACCGTGCCGGAGTTTTCAACCAGCGCCTCGCCGTCATCAATCAGCGACGAGGGAACCGCCACCTGCATGAAGCCGTCACCGGAGAGATCGAGCGTGATCTCCTCGCCCGCGCCGAGCCCCGCCTTGCCATAGGGAACCGCGATCAGCCCGCTGTTCTTCACCTTGCCGCCCATCAGCGCGGCATAACCGCCGCGCCCGATCGTGACCACGCCTTCGTTGGAAACTGTGCTTGATGCGCCATTGCCGCGGAACACCATGTTGCCGGACATGAAGTCGTCATTGGTGATATCGAGTGTAGAAGCAACGAAACCGCCGCCGGCCTTGACCGTCCCGGTCGGCGTGATTGCAATGCCATTGGGGTTGACGAGGAAGACCTGACCATTGCCGGTCATCGCGCCGGCAATCGAGGACCGGGTGTTGCCAGTGACGCGGTTGAGGATCGCCGAATGCACATCCGGCTGCACGAAATCGATTCTGTTGCCCTGGCCGATGCTGAAGTCGTTCCAGTTGACGATGGCGCGTTCGGAACCCTGCCTGACGGTCATGGCCGATCCCGTCGTTTCAATGCTGGCCGCTCCGGACACCACGCTGGGGCCACCCGGCAACCCGCCTTCGGCAAAGGCCGGACTTGCGCCAAGCGCCGAAACTGCGGCAGTCGCGAGAAGAACGGCTTGCAACCGCCTGGGCCGAAAAGCATGCCGCTCGACCCCGGCAAAAGGCGCAAGCGCAAGATGGTGATCGGCAATGGATGGCATTGGCATATCGAAATTCCCCGAACCCAGAATGGCGCCCTTCCAAAGGCAAGACTGGAAGACATTGCGGGTGCAGTCGAAAAGCCCGGGCAAACCCCGCCAAACACGCGTCAGAGATCACACACACAATCGTCCCGCTTCAGGCTTTTCCGCCGGAAAAGCGGAACCTTGACCGCCGCACCCGCATTCAGGTCTATTAGAATCAAAAAATATTAGCCTGCCATTTCACGACAGAGTTCCGTTATGCCTCGATTGGAAACTTCAATCGCCATGACCTCGGTTCGGGGCATCGGCCCGCTTCCCGCGCTGATCGACAGACGCGAAGGCCGTTATGCCGCCGATCATGTTTTTTCCGAAGTGGGCCTGCCAGTCGATGTGGCGCGGGAAGCCGACCGGATGTTGCCGCTCAATAGCCTGATCGCGCTTTACGAGGCCGCCGCCGCTATGACCGGCGATCCGCTGTTCGGACTGAAGGCGGGACAGGAAATGATCGACGACTATGGCACCTGGGTCGACTATTCGCGCACGGCCCCCACACTGCGCGCATGTCTGGCGCGTGCTTCTAAGGCAATAGAATACCATCAGACCGGCACTGAGCTGGCGCTGTCGACCAACGGTGGGCAGACGCTTTATTCCTATCGCATCTTTGGAAAGCGACCTGCCGATCGTCTGCAGCATCTGCAACACACGATCCCCGCCTTGCTCAAGACGTTTCAGGTTTATACCGGCGACGACTGGAGGCCGGACTGGATCGAACTGGATGTCGACTATGATCAACGCGTCGAGGAAGTTGCGAAAATGCTCCGTGTCCCAATCCGCCATGGCAGTGCGGCCATGTCGTTCGCCTTCTCTCCGGCACTTCTTGATCGGCCGCAGCAGTGCCAGAATGCAAGTACGTCTCTAATCCGGCGCCATCATTTGAAATACATGGTGACAAAGGGTCCGCCCAGAACGTTTTCGTCACTCGTGCGCGAGACGATCCATATCGATCTTTTAGTAGGTGCAGCGCAAATCGATACAGTGGCATATCGTCTTGGTCTTGGACCAAGAACCCTGCAGCGCAGGTTACGGGCAGAATCCAGCACCTATCGGCAGCTTGTTACCGAAGTACGGATAGAGCGGGCCAAGGCGCTGCTCGTCAACACTGACATGCCGGTGACCGAGATCGCCCATCTACTCGGATATAGCGATTCCACACATCTGACGCGCGCATTTTCGCAGCGCGTGGGCTTGCCCCCCAGCACCTTCCGAAAGGTGTCTACCAACGAATGAAAATTCGAGGACGCATTGACGGCGACCAGCTTGTGACAGTCAAGAGGCTCGCTAAGTTTTACCTTCGCAAGATCTCGGCACCCCGCTGCAGACAGAGCATGGAAATTGAGGCCGTAGACAAAGAAACAATATGGATTCGATGTACACAGTATTCGGCTACATTATGAGAAATTTCGAGAAACTCAGTCCAAGACGCTAACTTTCAAGCATCTTCAGCGAAACACCAAAGACAACTGTCTCCGAAATGGCACGGAGATGATCAGTATGGCTATCCTCAAATGGTGTCCGAAGATTGACCTGCCACTGAATTTTCATCCGGCTGCGATTAGAGCCTGGGCGGTTTTTGATACGCCAAATGGCGCGGTGTAAGCAACCGGTGGAAACGCGGAGCTTTCATTTTGCGTAGCGTTGGTGCCGGCTGCGGTGATGGTTTCGGCATAGCCTGCCGGGGTCTGGCATCCGAGCAATGAGTGCGGTTGGAAATGGTTGAAATCATCTACCCATTCAGCAATGACGCTTCGGGCATGATCGAGGCCGAAGAACAGGCTTTTATTGAGTAGTTCGTCGCGCATGCGACCATTGAAACTCTCGATATAACTGTTTTGCATTGGCTTTCCCGGTGCGATGTAGTGCCACTCAACCTTGTGATCCTTGGACCAGGCGAGGATGGCATTCGAGGTGAATTCCGTGCCGTAGCACGTCGGGAAGAAGTGCTGTCGATAGGTTATGGCCAGCCGCGGAGCCCCAAATAGCGTAGTGGGTGGCCATAACCGGTCCCAGGTCTCAACAGTGGTTTTGCTGAACCACACCGCTGAGGAGACAGGCTATGACCATCCACCATACTACATCCGCGACCTTGCTGGTCGCCATCGACATTTCCAAGCATCGCCACGAGGTGCTGATCGGAATTCCGGGCAAGAAGCGCCGCCGGCGCATGACGGTCACCAATACACTCGAGGACTTCAGAAGACTGTCTGCGGCCCTAGCCAGCTACGATCTGCCGGTGCGGATCGGGTTCGAGGCGACCGGTAACTATCACCGGCCGCTGGCGCACCATCTCGGCCAGTATGGGTTTGAGCTGAAGCTCGTCTCTTCTGTCGGCCTTGCCCGGACGCGGGAGGCCCTGCACAACAGCTGGGACAAGAATGACCCGAAGGATGCTCAGGTTATCCTGCATATGCTCGAGATCGGAGCAGTGCAGTTTTTCCATGATCCCCTGGTCGTCGGGACAGCAGACATTCAGGAGCTCTCGAAGACCCACGAGATCATCTCACGCTCGAAGACCGAGCTTTGGCACCGCATTCTGACGCATTACCTGCCACTCTACTTCCCCGAGGCTGAGCGGTTTCATCGAAGCTCTCGGACCGACTGGTTCCTGGCGTTCCTCGAGAAGTATCCGACACCGACGATGATTACGGCCATGAACAGGGACGCCTTCATCGCAGATGCCTGGCAGGTGGTTGGCAAGAAGGTCTCCAAAGAGCGCTTGCTTTCAGACATTTATGCCACGGCCGTCGATTCCGTGGGACTGCCCGTGCATCCGGATTCCGACGCCGTTCGCATGTTCCGCCTTGTCCTTGCCGAAGGCAGAAGCCTTGTCCGCCAACGCAACGAGATCGAGTCCAGGGCAGTCGAGCTGCTCTCCGAGTTGCCGGACTATCAGTTGCTGACAACCATTCCCGGTATCGGTCCGATCAACGCCATGACCATTCTGGCCGAGGCAGGTGACCTGCGCCGGTTCCGACATCACCGGCAATTCCTGAAGTTCTGCGGCATGGACCTCGCCACTGTGCAGTCTGGCATGTTCCGCGGTCAAAGCCGCATATCGAAGTACGGCAACGCCCGCCTGCGTCGTACGCTCTGGATGGCCGGCCAGACTGCCGTTCTCAAGCGGACCAACAGCTTTCGTGACAAGTTCGAACGCTACATCTCGAAAGATCGACACAACGCTCATCTGCGTCGCAAGGCCTACACCGCGATCGCGGCAAAGATGGCGCGCACCGTACACGCCGTAGTTAAACACGGCGAACCCTATCGCCCCTTCTTCGAGGGGGTGAGCCCAGGCGGAAGGACCTCTCTCTGACACGAGCCGTGGAGGCAGGCATCTGACCTCGTAGATAATGTTCGGGCCTTCTGCTTGGGAATTGGGATCTCGTATTAAGGACGGTGAGGGCCGCCATCGCGCGTACCCTGTGTTTGCTATGGAAGAGATCATTTCTTGACGGCAGAGCCCGTCTGGGCAATCTTGACAAGGCACCCGGGACACCGGATGCCCTATGACCTGCTGACCTAAGCAGCCAGATTTTCTCGACATAGGACGTTGTCTGAGACAATCATGCGGGGCTTGCCGCGCCGCTCGATCAGCGTTGTCAATTCTCGTGCGACACGGCGACCAGAGATCGACGTATCAGGAATTGCTGCCAGGCATTCGCGCGTCACGTCATCGACGATGTTGAGCACGCGGAAGCGTCTGCCGCACGCGAACTGATCGTGGACAAAATCCAGCGACCAGCGGGCATCTACCTTTGCTTCGACGAGGACCGGCGCACGCGTTCCGACAGCACGCCTCCTGGCTTTGCGCTTGCGCACGAAAAGGCGTTCCTCCCGATACAGTCGGTAGATGCGATTGACGCCGGACGGCTCTCCATCAAGCCGAAGCAAAATGAACAGCCGTCGGTATCCGAAACGCCGCCGCTCATTTGCCAGATCGCGCAGCTTCGTTCGCAGTTCGACCTCCGGCGGTCGGCAAAACCGATACCGAACCGTGAACCGCGCCAGGTTTGCCGGAGACCCCAACTCGTGAGAAGTAGGGTCTATGACAAGCAAGACGACCAATAAATATTCGCCAGAGGTCCGCACCCGGGCTGTTCGGATGGTGATGGAACACGAAGCCGAACATCCTTCGCGGTGGGAAGCTATTTCCTCGATAGCTGCAAAGATCGGTTGCTCGGCACATACGCTCAATGAGTGGGGGAGGTTGAGGTGGATAGCGGCAAGCGAGCCGGTTTACCGAGCGATGTCGCGGAGAAGATGAAGGCTTTGGAACGCGAGAACCGGGAGCTTCGTCAGGCGAACGAGATCTTGCGCAAGGCGTCTGCTTATTTTGCCCAGGCGGAGCTCGACCGCCCACTGAAGCGATGGTTACCTTCATCGATGAACATCGTTCCGTACTTGGGCCAATGTCGGATATTGGGCCGATCTGCAGGCTTCTGCCGATTGCCCCATCCACCTACTACGATGCCGTTGCTAAGCGCACTGACGTGGATCGCCTGTCGGTCCGCGCTCGCCGTGACATGGCCATGAAGATCGAGATACGCCGCGTGTTCCACGAGAACTTCCGGGTTTATGGCGTGCGCAAGGTCTGGCGGCAGTTAAAGCGCGAGGGCTTCGATATTGCCCGATGCACTGTCGCCCGGCTCATGAGGACGATGGAGCTGCAAGGCGCGATCCGAGGCAGGCCCGCCAGAACAACGACGGCGGACAAAAACGCGCCATGTCCGCTCGATCGGAGCCGGGTCTCAGGTCATCAGCTCCGTATATCTCCCAGTCGTGTACTCACCTCTCAGCGAAGGTCAACTTTCAGGATTTGCATTGGACGCCTGGAACGTGCCGATAGGGGCGCCTTCCGGGCAGGCTTAAAAGGCCCGCAAAGTGATCTTGAGTAGACCTATAAATTCTAGACATTTCCCTGCCCAAAATAAGAAAGGGAAGTGGCGTTAGTAGGAAAAAGACCGTTCGCTAGTTGCGGATCTGGCCTGATGCGGCGTGCATAAGCTGCGAGTCTGCGAAGCTGGAGATCGTGGGCGGCACGCCAGTCACCTCGCTCGCGCGGCCGCCTCCGAATAAAATTTCCTGCTGTCACAGAGTCATCGGTTGATTTGCAGCTGCACCTGTTATTGCCGCTTCAGACCGATGCAATATCTCCTGCTTCTATTCGTCTTTCACGCCTTTCAGAATTGCCGACATCCGGTCGACCAGTTCTTCCGGCACGTCGGACATCGGGCTTTTCGAGAAGCCGCAATCGCGCCCAAGAAGCCCGGCTGCCGCCTTCATGCGGGCGGGAAATTGCGGTCCGCGCACGATCTTCCAGAGGGGATAGAGGCGATTTTGGATCTTGAGCGCCTCGTCGTATTTTCCGGCTCGCGTCAGATCCCACATGCGAACCGAAAGCCGGGGGAAAAGAGCCAGAATAGCAGAGATCGCGCCATCGGCGCCGAGTGCGAAACAGGAATGGAGCATTTCGTCGGTTGCGGCATAAACCATGCCGCGATCGCCGCAGGCGATCCGCATGTCGTACATGGCCATGATGCCGCCAACGCTCTGCTTGACGCCGATTACATGTTCGATGTCGAGCAGCTCGGAAAAGAGTTCGGACGAGATCTCGTTTTGCGGCACGACGTTGTAGATGATGATCGGCAGGCCAACCGCCTCGGAAATTGCGCCGTAAAAGCGCTTGTTGCCGGCCGCGTCCGGCACCAGGACATTGTAGAATGTCGGCGTGACCATAAGCGCATCCGCGCCGGCCTTCTTGGCTGCCATCGCGGTCTCGATTGCTGCTGCGGTGGAGCAGCGGGCGACGCCGGCGACGATGGGAACGCCCGCACGGTTTTCCGATTTGATGATATCGATCATCTGCACCAGCTCGGCATTCGTGAGCGCCGCGCCCTCGCCGGTGCTTCCGCCGGGCGAAATGCCATGGACGCCTGCATCCAGCAGGTAGCGAACCTCGCGACGATAGAGTGCTTTATCGATCTCCTCGTCTTTGGTGAAGGTCGAGACGACGGGTGGAATGATCCCGTGGAATGATGTACCTTTTTTCATGATCTGTTGTCCTGTGGCCTTGCATCTGGCTGTGTCAAATCGGTTCGGGGCTCCAGAAGAGGACGCCCGCCAGCGTCCTCTCCCGGTGGTTGCGTCAGAGGATGCCGAAGTCGGAAAGGGCTTTTCGAACAGCTTCGACTTCTTCTGGCGTGCCCGGGGTCAGGGGCAGGCGCGGCAGGCCTGCATCCCCGCCGGTCAGGCGGATGGCATCCTTCCAGAGGCATACCGGGTTTGTGCGACCGTTGATTCCCATGACCTTCAGCAATGGATAGAGCTTGCGCTGCATCGCCGCGGCCTCGGCAATATTGCCTGCCAGAAAAGTGTCGATCATCTTGCGAATATAGTCGCCGACTACGTGGGAAGCGCCGGATACGACACCGCCGATCCGCTTTTCGCCGCCTTGCGTGAAGGCTTCGAGAACCATGGTGTCGTCGCCATTGTAAACGATGAAGTCTTCCGGGGTGGCGTTGAGGAAAGCGGTCATTTGTTTGGGATTGAGTTCTGCCTCCTCCTTGATTGCCACGATATTGTCGAGCGCTGCAAGCTTGCCGACCGTATCGGGGTCAATGTTGACACCGGTGAAGATCGGAATGTTGTAGAGCATGATGTTGAGGTCCGAAAGCGCTTCGGCGACATTGACGAAGTGGTTGTGGATCTCCTGCTGTGCCGGCTTGGTGTAGTAGGGCGCTACGACCATGACCGTGTCGAAGCCTAGCTTCTCTGCCTCCTTGCCGAGCGCGATCGTTTCGATCGTCGAGGTGCAGCCGACGCCGGCGATCAGCGGAACGCGGCCGCCGACCGCCTTCTTGACCGTTTCGAGAATGGCGACCCGTTCGGCGAATGTCTGTGTGTGAAACTCGCCGGTCGTGCCTGACAGGATGAGCGAGTCGGCAAAGCCGTTGTCGACCAGATGGGTTGCGAGTGCCGCGAGTTTGCCGTGATCGACGCTCTGGTCTTCGCCGTAAGGGGTGACGAGCGGGATGAGAACGCGGCCGTAAGTGTCCTTGTTATACATTTCAGTCTCTTTCTGGAGTTTTCCAAACGATGGTTGTCCCGGTACGGGTGTGTCGTCGGTATTGCTTTTCCGTCATGTCCTTTCTGTTGGAGTTGCCGGTTCCTCGCGCCTTACTGCGAGCCCCGGTCGGTATCGGCGATCCCGCCGGTCGCGCCGGCAAGCTTGCGGGTTTGGCTGACGCCTCTGACGATCAGGGGCAGCACCCAGATGGCGATCGTGAAGAGGCCCAGTCCGGCGGCGATCGGGCGTTCGAAGAAGCCCAGAAAGTTTCCGTCGGCGATGATCATCGATGTGAGAAAGTTCTTCTCGACGAGCGGGCCGATCACGATGCCCAGGATGATCGGCGCGATCGGGAACCCCTTGCTCTCGAGAATGAAGGCGATCACGCCCATGACCAGCATCACGCCGACACCGAAAACCGAGTTGTTGACCGCGTAGGAGCCGACGATGCAGAAGGCGAGAATGGAGGCGTTGAGATAGGTGCGCGACAGGCGGAAGATCGAGCGTGAAAAACGCACTGCAAGCCATCCGAGGGGGATGATCAGCAGGTTCGCCAGCGCGAAGACGATCATGACCGCGTAGAAGTTCTGGGGATTGTTGATGAAGATTGTCGGGCCCGGATTCATGCCCTTCATCACCAGAACACCCACGGCAATGGCCGTGACCGCATCGCCGGGAATGCCGAAGACCATGGCCGGTATCCATGCCGAACTCAGCGCGGCATTGTTGGTCGCGGAGGCCTCCACCAGCCCTTCGGAATGTCCGGTCCCGAATTTTTCCGGCGTTTTGGACAACTTCTTCGAGATCGCATAGGCGATCCAGGCGCCGAGATCGCCGCCGGCGCCGGGCAAGGCGCCAATCACCGTGCCGAAAGCGCTCCCGCGCAGGACATTGAGCTTATGGTGCCAGAGAGTGCGTGCCATTCCGGCCAGCGGATTCCCGATCTTCATGACCGGTTCGCGCTCGCCGGCCTCATTCGTCTTGTGCCGGAGGATTTCGGACAGGGCAAACATGCCGATCATGGCCGGTATGAAGCTGATGCCGCCCATCAGTTCCGTCCAGCCGAAGGAAAAGCGGGGCGTGGCAGTCAGCGGGTCGAGGCCGACGGTCGCGATGAACAGGCCGAGAAGCAGCGAAAGCGTTCCCTTGATCTTGCTTCCCGAACTGATCAGCGCCGCGCATGACAGCCCCAGCATGGCCAGCCAGAAATATTCGAAACTCGAGAACTGCAGTGCGATCTTGCCGAGGGCCGGCGCGATGAAGAGCAGGGCGACAAAGCCGATCATGCCGCCGACCGATGACGAGCAGATGGAAATGCCCAGCGCCTTCGCCGGCCGCCCGGCCTTGGTCATGGCATAGGCCTCGTCGACATAGGCAGCGGAGGCCGGGGTGCCGGGAATGCGCATCAGCGCTCCGGGGATGTCGCCCGCAATGATGGCCATCGTGGTGCAGGCCACGATTGCTGCGATGGCGGGAACCGGATCCATGTAGAAGGAGAAAGGCACAAGCAGCGCCGTCGCCATCGTGGCGGTGAGGCCGGGAATGGCCCCGACGAAAAGGCCGAAAGTCGCTGCGGCGCAGATCACCAGCAATGTATAGGGCGTGATGACAAGTTCGATTGCTTCGAGAAAGACATGCATGGTCGTTTCTCCTCACCCGAGAATGCCGACCGGCAACGGAACGCGAAGTCCGTTGACGAAAAGGAAGTAGATGAACACCGTTAGAAATGCTGCATAGAGGCCGCCGCGCACCAGGCCGCCGCCGCCGATGCGGATCATCAGCAGGATGAACAGGAAGGTAAGCGGCAGGAAGCCGACGGATTCCAGAAGCAGGATGTAGAGGCCAAGGCTCACCAGCACTGTGACCGGAAACCAGGTGAAATCCTCGCGTTTGAACAGCACAGCTGCATGACGGCGCAGCATCGCGATTTCCGCGCGTCCCTGAAACGCCAGGATGCCGCCCGCCAGAACGAAGGCGCAGCCGATGATGATGGGCAGGGTTCCCCCGCCGATCGTCATGCCGCCGAGCCCCTCCATCCGCGTTCCGGTGACAGCCAGAACCACGCCGCCGATCACGAAAAGCAATCCGAGGACGGTGTCCGGAACGCCGGTGGCGACGCGATCTGCATTGTCGTCTTCTGGTGAGGTGTCACTCATGGCCTCACTCCTTTCCGTTGGTGTCGCGAGCAGACGGCCGAAGGCACTCCGACCGGGATACGGCCGAAAAGAACCGAGTTTCAGATGTTGAATGGAGTGCCTTCGGCGGCGCGGTTCGGTCCGTCAGTCCTTGACGAGACCGGCGGCGTTCATGGCCTTGCCGAAGGCCTCGTCACGCTGGGCGAGGTAGTCGACGAAGGCGTCGCCGCCTTCCCACACGACCCCGTAGGAGCGCTTGGCCATCAGGTCGGCGAATGCGGGGCTGCTGACGACATCGGCCATGACCTCAATCAGCGTCGCGCTGACGTTGTCGGGGAGGTCGCTTGGCCCGCCGAGGCCACGCCAGCCATTGATCGGAAAGTCGATACCGGTGCTTTCCTTGATGGTCGGCAGGTCCGGATGTGCCGGATCGCGCTCGGTGCCGAGGATCGACAGCGCCTTGAGTTCGCCGGCATCGATCAATCCCTGAGCCTCGGGAAGCTGGACGACGCCGACATCGATCGCTCCGGATGCCAGCAATTGCAGGGCAGGAGCGGCGCCTTCGGTCGGCACCCAGAATGCCCTGTTGCCGTCAAGCTCGTTCACCAGCGTGACATAGGCCAGGTGATTGACGCCGCCCTGATTGGCGCCGCCGGCCCGGATCGCCGCGGCATTTTCCTCGATCGCGGCGGTAAGCGCGTCCATGCTGTCGAACGGGCCGTCCGTTCTGACGACCACGGCGGACGGGTCGGCATTATAAAGGCCGAGCGGCGTGAAATCCTTGTAGGTCAGCTCGGATGTGCCGAGCCAATGGAACATCGACAGTTCCGTGGTGATGATGCCTAGCGTGTAACCATCGGGATCGGCGTCGGCGATTGCCTTGTGGCCGATGACGCTGCCGCCGCCGGTGCGGTTGACGACATTGATCGGCTGACCCAGCTCTTCTTCCATCAGCGTTGCCAGGATTCGTCCGGTGGCATCCGTTCCGCCGCCTGCGCCCCAGGGCACGATCAGCGTGATCGGCCGCTCCGGGTATTCGGCGCACGCTGCCGAAAAACCACCGACGACGATCACGGTCGTCGCCAGAAGCGTCTTCAGAATATTCATTGAATTCTCCTCCCAATCTTCCTTTTGGGTTCCGAAAAGAGCCGACAAGGCCCTGCGGTCCAGAATCCCCCTTTGTTTGACGCGGGCAGGAAAGCCGATGCCCTTTGTGTTCAGAAACGGCGCCGCCGCATCGCAATGGCGTTGAACGTCAAATCAAACCTCCCGGTAGCAATACCGCATAATGGAACGCTGTACCGCGAAATAATGCTCTCACCAGAGACCGAGTGTGTCAACCTAAATCCCAAAAAAAAGAATAGCGTTCCGAATAGTGGGATTTACGGCACGGTGAAGATCGGTTATGGTGTCTCTTGATCAATTCGTTTCAGAAACTATCTTGAGACTGAAACGATTTAGATGTTCCGTATAGCAGGATTGAATTCCTTATTATGGCAAGCGGGTTCACGGAACGCTTTTGGGGGTAATAATGAAAGACGATCAGACCGCACGGGGGAAAAGCAGAGGCGACGAGGGGTTGAAGTCGCTGTCGAAGGTGGTGCGCATCCTGGAGTGCTTTTCGGTCAACGACCGTGCATTATCGCTTGCGACGATATGCCAGCGGACTGGGTTTCCCAAGAGCACGACGCACAGGCTGGTGGCTTCCATGCGGGAGGTCGGGTTTCTGGATCAGGACAGGGAGCGCGATAGCTATCGCCTGGGGCTCCGGCTGTTCGAGTTCGGCGATATTGTGCTCGCCAATCTCGATGTGCGCCGGGAAGCCCGGCCGATGATGGAATCTCTTCAGCACATGACCGGCCAGACCGTTCATCTGGCTGTTTTCGACGGGATGCAGGCCGTTGTCATCCATCGTGTGGGTACCGGAAACGAAAGCCATACCAAAGCGGGCATGATCGAGAACGCGCCGGTGCATTGCACGAGCATCGGCAAGGCGATCCTCGCTTTTCAGACGGAAGACGCCGTCGAGCGTGTGATTGCGGCGGGCCTGTCGCGCTACACCGACCAGACCATGACCGATCCCGATGATCTGCGAAGGGCTCTGGCCGAAATTCGCGAGAAGGGCTATGCCGTGGACAATGAGGAGCATCAGCCAGGACTGCGATGTCTCGGCGCTCCGATCCACGATCAGAACGGCCGCGTATTCGCCGGCATCAGCGTCAACGGCCCGGCCTGGCAGATTCCCGAAAACGAAATCCCGGATCTGGCCAAGATCGTTGTCTATCAGGCGCGCGTGATCTCCCAGCGCCTTGGCTGGCACGACTGAGCGGCCGGCCGGAGCTTCGGCGTCTGCGGAATTCCGACATCTCCGCTCACGGTCTTTGCCGTGTCAGAGCCTGGGGCTCGATCATCACCCGTTATGCAGAGCGAGCACGCTGGAGCGCGCTATCAGGCTCGGTTGAACAAAGGTGCGAACGGGCCAAGGGCCTTTACGACCCGCGCCGATCTGTCGGATGAGCAATTCCGCAGCATGGCGGCCCATCTCTTCGACATGCTGGCTGACGGCGCTGATGGTCGGGGCCACCATCGTCATCCAGAGCGCATCGTCATAGGCCACCACCGAGACATCTTCTGGAACGCGCACACCGTGCTTGCCAAGCGCCACGTAAAGGCGTTGCGAGACGACGCTGTTGGCCGAGAAGATCGCGGTGATCGACCTTGATTTCAGCGCGCCAACAAAACGGTCAAGACCGGAGGCGATTTCCGCGTCGGAGGATCCGAGCTTGAAAATGAGGTCTTCCGGCACGGCAAGTCCGCGCTCCGTGAAGGCTTCGCGCCAGCCCTCGATGCGCGCCCGTCCTGTCGTCCACTGGTCGTGATCGATGAGGAGGGCGATCCGTTCATGACCGAAGCCGATCAGATGTTCGGTCGCCATCTTGCCGCCGGCTCGGTTGTCGCCTGCGACAAGGGCGTTGTCGTCGCTGACGGAGCGGTCGACCTGCAGGACCGGTCGGCCGAAATCGCGCACGCTTGCCACCGCTTCTGCGGAGACCGGCGTGATCGCGATTGCCGAAACACCCATGGCGATCAGCGACTTCACTGCCGCCCTTTGCTCCTTCGGATCGGCGCGGTCTATGATCAGGATGACCTCGTATCCTTCCGCCCGCGCGACCTCCTGAAAACCGGTGGCAAGCTCGGCATAGAAGGGGTCCAGAATGCTTGAGACCACGAGGCCGATCTGTGTGCTGGAGCCCTGCCTGAGATTGCGGGCATTGAGGTCGGGCACATAGCCGATCTTCTGCGCCGCTGCGACGACGCGCGCCTTGACGTCTGCCGCGACATAGCCCTTGCCGCTGAGTGCGCGCGAGACGGTCGATGTCGAAAGACCGACCGCCTCCGCAATATCGCCGATCGTGACGCGCTTATCTGCCATGGAGTACGTGCCTCATCAAAAATGCTCTTTTAGCGCGTTTTCTGGTATCTGTTGAAGTATTCATCAAGAGCGAAAAGACCGGTGCAGTCGCTGCGCGTCGTCAGCCGCCCCAAAACGCGTGAGAAACTGGTCAGGCCGACCCCATAATTTTCGCTGAGCAGTGCCTTGGCAGATCCGGGATAGCTCTGCTCCAGCGCCATATCCCCGGCGGTCAGCAGCAGTGAGAGCGCATCAGTCTCCTCGGTCGCCGCCCGCTCAAGCATGTCCGGAAAGACATTGGCCATGAGACCGCAGAATCCGTCCGCACCGGCCTTGAACGAGGCCCGAAATGTTGCCACTTCGGCGTTCATAAGCTTCAGCCGGCTGCCGCCGACAATGTCGATCCGGCGCTTGATTCGCGCAAGATCGCAGCATGTATCCTTCAAAAAGGTGAAGCGTCCGCTCTCAGCCGCACAGGCAAGAGCCTTGTCCGAGATCAGGCGCTTATAGGGGCGGGGCGCCTCGTAGAGACCTAGATCGCCGCTGCTATCGGCGATGATCGTCTCAAGACATTGGAGAAAACGCTCGTCGCTTTCACCCTCTTCGACGAGGTGTCCGGTCAAAAGCACGGCGCAATCGACGCCGCCGATTGCCCTTACGCGCGCAATTGCCTCAGGCCAGGCTTCGTTTTCCTTGCAGAACACCGAAGCGGCAATGGGAACGCGCCCCGCCACGGCGCGGACTGAAGCAGCGACGATCTCGGCGCGCTCAACATCATTCATCGAAAGCGGTTCGGCAGAAAGTCCTGTGACCAGCAGGCCGGCAACGCCGCGCGCGAGATAGAAGTCGACAAGACCCTGGATGGCCCCATAGTCGATCTCCCCGTTTTCCAGAAACGGCGTGAGGAGGGGCGGCCAGATTTCGGGTTGGCGGGCCATGGTCAGATCCCTTCGGACAGGAGGTGAAATTGGCGGTCGGGCTCGAACTCGAGAAGATCGAGGGTGACGATCTTGCCGGAAGGCGTGACGGCGAGCGTACGGATTTCGAAAGGTTCGAGGTCGAGCGAAAGCAGATGGCCGCCGGCAAAGTCAAGCCCAAGCCGGGCCGCAATCGGGCCGGACGTGTCATTGACGAAACGCATAACGGTTGCCGCAGGATCGTCTTCCCAGGGTTTGAGCGCCGTCAGCCGCAGTCCGGACGTTTCCTCAAGGCCGGAAATCAGCCCGCGCGCGGCGGGCACGTCGCCGGGATGGAAGCTTTCCATCATCACCCGGGGCGGCATGACCATCATTTCGGCAAGCCGGCTTGCCTCTCCCATATCGTCGCCCGTCTGGGGCAAAAGCCGCACGATGAAGCGCTGCAGGCCTTGATCCTGATAGTGATAATGCTCGTTGTCGCGCAGCTCGCGCGGATCATGCCAGGCAAAGACAGGGCTTCTCGCGGCGGTGATGCCGATATCGCCATCGACGCAGTCATAGGCGTATTTGGCGTTGTTGATCACGCTGATCCGCTTGCCATCCGAACTGGCGACGCTGACCCAGCGCTGGCCGGGATATTCGAGACCGTCCGCAGGCCGCTCCACATAGCCATATTGCATCTGGTAGCGCGCCTCACTGGACGAAACCGCCGTCGGATAGCGCAGTTTCAGAAGGTGAAGCTCTTCCTGCCAGTCGATTTCGGTCCGGATTTCAAGCGAGCGGGCATTGCTGTCGAGCACGAAGAGTTCGCTCAGGCGCGAGCGTCCGAGGCGGGCATTGACGCGGATGGCGGCGCGAACCGGGCCGGCATCCTCGATGTGGATGCTCTCGACTTCGAACTGGCGGCCCTGGCCCACATAGGTCTCGACCCGGTGGCCCCAGGTGTCGGAACCATCGGGCGATACGACGGTATGGACAGCGCCTTTGGCAGGGGCGAGATCCTGCCCGTCGGCAAGAGTGACGAATTCGTCAAGCCAGCCGGTCTGCGGGTTGATCGTCACCCGCAGATGCGCGTTCTCGATGGTGGTGCCGTGAGCGCGTGCCTGGACCTGCGGTGTGGTTTGCGGCGTATCGGTCCTACGCACGCGATAGAGCCTGTGGCCGAAGGCCGGCACCTTGGCGGGAAAGGCAATGCGGGCGCGATAGCGGTCGCGGAAGATGTCTTCCTCGCGGATCGTCGCATCGGCCCTGATCTTCTGCCAGGGCGTCTCCTCGCCATCCTCGGCGCTGACGATCCAGTTTCCCGGCAGGAAGGAGAGCTCCAGCTCGGCCGTGATCTCGGTTTCGAACGGATGCGGGTTGAAGACGATGACCGGCTGTGTTTCCTCGTCTGCCGGTATGGCGATGTCGCGGGCGGCGATCTGCAGGGCGCGGTTGGTGACCCTGTCTGCCGTCGCGATCACGCCGCCAAGGGCATGGACCGCGTCTTCGCAGGCGGGAAGGATCGAGCTTCCTGGCAGGATGTCGTGGAACTGGTTGAAGAGCAGCGTCTTCCATGCCTCGTCGAGCTTTTCGTTGGGATAGGAGAGCCCCTGTGTGGCTGCGGAAAGCGTGGCATAGCGCTCCGCCTCCAGAAGTGCGGCTTCTGCCTTCAGATTCATCTGCTTGATCTTCGCAAAGGCCGCGTAGCACCCGGCGGCGTGGCGCTGAAGCTCGCCCTCGTGAACCGGCATGGGCTTGCCGTTCTTCCGGCGCGCCTCGAAATAGCGGTCGGGGCCGGACATGACCAGTCTTCCGAACCGGCCGTCCGCATCAAGCGCCTCGATGCTCTTCAGGTTTCGCCGGGTCGGGCCGCCGCCATGATTGCCGACGCCATAGAAGACCATGGCCTCGTCCTCAAGTGCCGCGCCGATCTTGCTGATGGCTGCCTCCATGTGGCGATCGACGTCTTCCGCGGTCGTGCAGTATTCATGCGGGATGCGGTAGGCATCAACGGAGGCGCCGCCAAGGCCCTGCCATTCAAACAGCGTATGCGGCATGTCGATTTCGTGCGGGCCGGGGCGCAGGAAGCAGTAGGAGGCGATGCGGTGGCCGGCAAGCACCTGCGGCAGGGCCGCGGAGTGGCCGAAGGGGTCGGCATTGAGGCCGACATTGGCGATGCCGCCGAAATGCTCCAGCAGATAGCGTTGGCCGATCAGGCCCTGGCGCACGAAGGATTCGAGGTTCGGCAGATTGCAGTCCGGCTCGACCCACCAGCCGCCGACCATGGCGATGCGCCCGGACATGACGAGGTCGCGAAGCCGGGAGAACAGCTTTGGGTCGCTCTCGCGGATCCAGTCGACGACGGCGACCTGTTCGAAGGTGAAGACGTAATCCTCGAACTCCTCCAGAAGGGCGACGGCTGCGGCAAGCGTCGCGCGGGCCTCCTGATAGCCTTCCGTCCAGCGCCACAGCCAGACGGGATCGAGATGGGCATGGCCGACCATGTGAATGGTGGCAAAACGCGATTTCTGCTCATACATTTTCGCTCTCCGCGACGAGTGTTTCCAGACGGGCGCAGATCAGGTGCATGGCAAGCTGGTGCATTTCCTGAATGCGGGCGGTCATCGTGTGGGGTGAAATGAAGGCGAGGCTGCAATCCTTCGCGATTTCGGCACCGTTCTGGCCGGTGAAGAGAACGGTTTTGGCGCCTTTTGCCCAGGCGGCGGCGATCCCCGAGCGGATATTTTCCGACCGTCCGCTCGTGGAAAAGGCAATGACGATATCCTGCGGCCCGGCAAGAGCCGTGACCTGGCGGGCGAAAACGGCATCGAAAGAGAAGTCGTTGCCGATGCAGGTGAGCGCCGAGACATCGGCGGAGAGGCATGTGGCGGGCAGGGGGCGGCGGTTGGACTTGTAGCGCCCAATCAGTTCGCCGCTGAAATGCAGCGCTTCTGCGGCCGAACCGCCATTGCCGAACAGATAGACGCAACCGCCCGCACAGACGTTCTGCCAGATCGCGTCAGCGATGGCGATGATATCGGGAAGGCGAGCCCGCATTTCCGCGTTCATGGCAAAATGGGCCGCCATCTCTTCTTCCAGGCTTGCCGTCATTCTCTGATCCTCACCTTGACGCCCGTGGCGCTGCCGATTTCGTTCCATGCGACGGCGGCCGCAGAGGCGACGCCCGAATTGCGGCCGAAGCCCGTCTTGCGCACCGTCAGGCGTTGACCGACGCCGGCGGCCATGCTGCTGCCGACGAGCGCCATCGCGGGCGCGAAGAGCTCCCCATCGGCCTCGGTCACGCCGCCGCCGATCACCAGCAGGGCGGGATCGAACAGATCGGCGGCCGCGCGCACCGCACGGGCAAGCATGCTCATCGAACTCTCCCAGAAGGCACGGGCCTCCCCGTCGCCGGCAAGCGCCGCTTCGGCGACGTCGCGCGCGGAAAAGGACCGCGGCGTCGCCATGCACGTGGTCTTGGCCTCGGTGTAGCGCTTGCCGATCGATGTTCCCGAGACATAGGCTTCAAAACATCCCGTCAGGCCGCAGTTACAGGCGCGGCCATCGTAAATCAGCGGGATGTGGCCGAGCTCCGACCCGTTGCCGGTATGGCCGGTATAAAGAAAGCCATCGGTGATGACGCCGCAGCCAATCCCCGAAGAGACGGTGATATAGGTCACGTCCCTCACCGCGTCGGGATTGTCCCAGAGCGCCGTGGCGATTGCGCCCGCAGCCGCGTCATTCTGCAGATAGGCCTTCGCGCCGAAGCTGGTTTCCATCTGCCTTGTCAGCGGTATGCGATCCCAGTCCGGCAGGTTGGGCGGAGACAGGACCAGGCCTTTTTCGAGGTCGAGCGGTCCGCCGCAGGCAATGCCCGTTCCCTTTATGGTGAGCCCGTTCTTTCTGGCGTGGGCCTCTGCTGTCCGGCCGAGCCGCTCGATCAGCGCCAGGCTCGGCTCCGCCCTGACGGGCGAGCGCTCGCGAGACTGAAAGGCGATTGCGCCATCGGCATGCACGAGGCCGACGGCGATCTTGGTGGCCCCGATATCCACCGCCAGGACGACGGGCGTCATAGTGTCTCTTTGTTCTGCCATATCACTTATCTGGTAACGATTGCATGTCTGTATCATTGGCATGCGCCTTAAATTTAGTCAATACATCAAAGAGAAGTCCCGAAAAAGGCTATTTTTAGGGGCAGAATTCGCGTATTGAGCGTGAAATTTGGTGCGAGGCTTTGTTGACCAGCGAAAAATATGTGATATCGTTTGCAGGTCTTTTAGGGAGGAAACAACATGAATTTGCGTGCTCAATTGAAGCTGTCAACGCTGCTGGCCGCTGGCTTTGCCTGTGGTCTACCTGCCCTGGCGCAGGCGGAGGAATTGTCCGTTGTCTATCGCGAATCGCCCTATGTGTCGGCGGTGATGGAGGCGGCCAAGGCCGAATTCGAGGCCGAACACCCCGGCGACACGATCGAGCTCAACGCGATCAGTTCGTCGGCGCGCGACTACTACACCAAGGTTTCGCTGATGAACCAGTCGGCATCGACGGCGCCTGACATCATCTATGAGGATGGTTTCCAGATCACCGCGGATGCCGCCGCGGGCTATCTCGAGCCGCTGGACGAGCGGCTTTCCGGCTGGGACGAGTGGGGTCAGTTCTCCCAGATCGCGGTCCAGAACGGCAAGTCTTTCGTCGATGGCAAGGTTTACGGCATTCCGCTCGGCACCGACACCCAAGCCATCTGGTACAACAAGGACCTTCTCGAAAAGGCCGGAGTGGGGGCTGACTGGCAGCCGAAGACCTGGCAGGACATTCTCGATGCCGCGGCCAAGGTGAAGGAAAACCTCCCCGGCGTCGATCCGATCAATATCTATGTGACGAAGGCCGGCAACGAGGCGAGCACGATGCGCGGTCTCATGAACCTGATCTCCGGCACGCCGGGTGGGCTCTCGGCAACGCTTTTCGATCCGGAAACGCAGAAATGGATCGTTGGATCCAAAGGCTTCCGCGATGCGCTGGCCTTCCTGAAAACCGCCTATGACAACGGCTATCTCGTGTCTGATACCGATCTTCAGGATTCGAGCTTCCAGAACGTTCTGGTCGAACAGCGCGTGCCCGAGGGCAAGGTTGCCATGTTCATTGACGGCAACTGGATCTGGGCGCGCTGGATCGAGGGCGGCACCGCGCCCTGGGCGGCGTGGAACGAGACGCTCGGCATGGCCAAAATCCCGACGCAGAATGGCCAGGGCAACGGCTTCACCTCCATGTCCGGCGGCTGGACCATCGCCATGAGCCCGAATACCGAGGACAAGGATCTCGCCTTCGATTTCATGACCACGGTCGCCAATTTCGAAAACAGCCTGACCTATGCCATTCGCGCCGGATCAATCGGCGTGCGCAAGGACGTCATCGCGGACGAGACCTATCTCGAGACTAATCCGACCGCCGGCTTCTTCTCCTCTCTGGTTGAGGTGACCAATTTCCGGCCGGCGCTGGAAATCTATCCGCAGGTTTCCTCGCTCATCCAGGAGACGATGGAGGCCGTAACGGTCGGCGGAGACAGCGTCGAAGACGCCGCCGGCCGCTTCGACCGCCAGCTCACCCGCCTTGCTGGCTCGTCGAACGTCGAAAAAGCGAACTGACATGGCGCAAGGGGCAAGCGGAACGGGCCAAGGGCCGGCAGCAGTGCTGATGCGCATTGTGCCGCTTGCCCCGGCCACCCTGATGATCGTCGCCTTCTTTCTGGTGCCGATCATCTGGGCCATCTACACATCCATGACCAATCTCGGATTGTCGGGCTATGCAGCCCGCAATCCAAGCTTTATCGGTTTTGAGAACTACTACTACCTGTTCACCGATCCGCGCACCTGGGCGGCGCTCGGGCGGACGGCAGTTTTCGTCGGCCTCTCCGTTGCCGGGCAGAACATTGTCGGCTTCTGCATTGCCTATGTGCGGCAGATGGCGACGCCCGCCATTCAGAGCCTGGCCTCGGTCATCGTCATCACCGCCTGGGTTGTGCCGGAAGTTGTCGCGGGCTTCCTGTGGTACACATTCCTGCGCGGCGACGAATCCGGCATGAACCAGATTTTCGATATTTTCGGCTTTGCCCACCAGCAATGGCTTCTGACGGCGCCGCTCGCCGCCGTGATCGTCATCAACATCTGGCGCGGCTGTGCTTTCTCCATGCTTGTCTACTCCGCGGCGCTTCAGGATGTCTCGAGCGAAGTGCTTGAAGCCGCCGAGATCGACGGGGCAGGGCGCATGCAATCGATCTTCGGTGTCATCCTGCCGATCATCCGTCCGGTGATCGCCATCAATGTGGTTTTGACCACGCTCAACACGCTCGGCGTGTTCGGTATCATCTGGATCACCACGGCGGGCGGGCCCGGCACGCGCTCGGAAACGCTGCCGCTCCTGATGTACAATCAGGCCTATGATTTCGGCCTTATCGGCTACGGCTCGTCAATCGCCGTCCTGCTGCTTGGCTTCGGCGTCATCGCCTCCCTCATCTATGTCCGTCTGTTCAAAGTGGGAGAAGCGCGCAATGGCTAATCTTGCCAAGGCCAAGACCCGCGACCGGCTGGCCGCCGATATCGCGCTCACCTTCGTTGCCATCGCCTTCGTCGTACCGATGGTGTGGATGGTGCTGGCGGCCTTCGATGCCAAGGCGACGCTTGCCATCCAACTGCCGGCCCGCTGGAGCCTGACGAATTTCGGCGCGATCCTGACGGAGGATGTCGCGATCCGCCCCTTCATGAACAGCGTCATCATTTCGGCCGGGACGTCGTGCCTGGTGGTCATCCTCGCGCTCTTCGCCGGCTATCCGTTGTCGCGCTACAGGCTGCGCTACGGAAAGCAGTATATCTACACCATCGTCTTTGCCAGCGCGCTGCCGATCACCGCCATCATGGTGCCGATCTATGTGATGTTCGTCCATATCGGCCTCGTCGATACGCTTGCGGGCGTCATCGTCTTCCGCACGGCCGCAGAGCTTCCCTTTGCGGTCTGGCTGATGAAGGGCTTCATGGATGCCATTCCGACCGATCTGGAAGAGGCGGCGTGGACGGAAGGGGCATCCCGCATGGAAGGCGTCGCCTATATCGTCGTGCCGCTCCTGGCGCCGGGGATCGCGACCATCTTCATCCTCTCCTTCATCGAGAACTGGGGCAATTTCTTCGTACCCTTCATCCTGCTGCAAAGCCGCGACAATTATCCGATGGCCGTCTCGCTCTACAGCTTCTTCGGAGAATATGGCGAGGCCATGTATGGCCAACTTGCCGCCTTTGCGCTGCTGTACACGGCGCCCACGCTGCTCGTCTATTTCCTGATCCAGAAGCCGCTGCAGAAGGGTGGTCTTCGGCTTGGCGGCGCGGTCAAGGCCTGAGGAAGAGATCATGAAAAAGAAGCCTAATATTCTGTTCCTGTTTTCCGACCAGCACAGCGTGCGTGCGATGGGTGATTGTGCGGACACGCCGGTGGAAACACCGTCGCTCGACCGCCTGGCCGCGGGCGGCATGCGTTTCGACAATGCCTATTGCCAGAACCCGCTTTGCGTGCCCAGCCGGGCGAGCCTTCTGACCGGAAAATACTGCCGCACGACCGGCATTTACGACAATCGCCACATCCTCCCCGCCAACGGCCCAACGCTGGCGCGCGCGCTCGGCAGCGCCGGATACCGCACCGCGCTTGTGGGCAAGACGCATTTCAACGGCGAGCAGTTCCAGGGCTTTCAGGAACGCCCCTATGGTGATCTCTACGGCCAGGCGCACCAGCCGGATCCCGCCCGCCACGCCAACGAATCCGGTCTTGGCGATATCCTGGGCGATGCCGGCCCTTCAGGCATTCCTCTTGCCATGACGCAAACGGAGATCTGCGTCAGCGAGGCGGCCAAATGGCTGCAGGGCCATGCGGGACGACCGGTAGATTCGCCGTTCTTTCTGGCCGTCCATTTCGACAAACCGCATTTTCCGATCAACCCGCCGCGTCGCTTCTTCGAGCGCTTCGCGGGCAGGGTGGAACTGCCAGACTATGATCCCGACTGGCTTTCCCATGCGCCCGCCTTTGTGCGGAAAGCGGCGGCGGCGAGCGGCACGGCGCATCACCGAGGCGATGATGCGGTGAATGCCCGGGCACTGGCTGCCTATTACGGCTGCGTCGAATGGGTCGACGATGCCGTCGGCCGGCTTCTGGATGTGATCGACTATCTCGGTCTCTTCGAGGATACGATCGTCATCTACGCCTCCGATCACGGTGAGATGGCGGCGCGGCGGGGGCTCTGGCAGAAGACCGTCTTCTATGAGGATTCCGCCCGTGTTCCGCTGATCATCCGCTGGCCCGGTGTAGCAGAGGCGGGTAGCCGGACGAATGCGCTTGCCGGACTGATCGACCTTTACCCGACCCTTTGCGCCGCGGCGGGGATTTCTCCGCCAGAGGGTTTAGAAGGCTTGGACCTCGCGCCGGTTCTTGCCGGGGGCGGGCCGCCGGACCGAAACCTTTTCTGCGAGAGCGCCGTGCTGAAGCAGCCGGACCACGCTGGCTGCATGCTGCGCCGGGGTGACTGGAAATACTGCCTCTACCTGGACGGCGCCGAGGAACTCTACAACCTCGCCGATGATCCTGACGAGTGGAACGATCTCTCCCGGGCGCCGGGAGAGGCGGCGCTGAAGGCGGAACTGCGGGCGGCGACCGAGGCCTTCTTCAGGTCGGAGGAGTTTGCCGTGCGCTATGCCGCCACCCCGCGCATGCCCTTCGAGAAGCATTTCTACCCTTATTCGAACCAGTTCATCACCGGCAATGGCGTCGTCTTCGACGCGCGGCCCTGACAGACGCGAAACAGCCGTGGAGGAAATCAATGGCCGGCTTTACCCTGAAAAATCTGAGCAAGTCCTACGGTGCGCTGGAAGTCATCAAGGGCATTGACCTTGAGGTGCGCGACGGCGAGTTCATCGTTTTTGTCGGCCCTTCCGGCTGCGGTAAATCCACGCTGCTGCGCATGATTGCCGGGCTGGAGGAGGTCAGCGGCGGCGATCTGTTGATCGGGGAAAAGCGCTGCAATGATATTCCGGCCAAGGCGCGCGGCATTGCCATGGTGTTTCAGTCCTATGCGCTCTATCCGCACAAAACCGTCTACGAAAACATGTCGTTCGGCCTCAAGCTCGCCAAGCGCCCGAAGGACGAGATCGACCGCAAGGTGCGCGCGGCGGCCGGCATTCTGCACATCGAGCATCTGCTGGAGCGGCGTCCCAGTCAGCTTTCGGGCGGTCAGCGCCAGCGCGTCGCCATTGGCCGGGCGATCGTCCGGGACCCGCAGGTGTTTCTCTTCGACGAACCGTTGTCGAACCTTGACGCGGCGCTGCGCGTCCATATGCGGCTCGAACTCGCGAAACTGCATGGCGACCTCGGCACCACCATGGCCTATGTCACCCACGACCAGATCGAGGCGATGACCCTTGCCGACCGGATCGTGGTGCTTGACCATGGCGATGTGCAGCAGGTGGGCACCCCGCTGGAGCTCTATCACTTGCCGCAAAACCTGTTCGTTGCGGGCTTCATAGGTTCGCCGAAGATGAACTTTCTCGAAGGGGCCATCGACGCCGTGGAAGCCGACGCGATTATTGTGGAGGTTCCCGGGTTTGCTCGGGTTTCGGTGCCGGTTCGCCCTGCTTCTGATACGCGCAGCGGCGACACGGTGACGATCGGCATTCGCCCGGAACATATCGACCCCGCTGGCGATGCTGGTGGTTTTGCCTGCGCCATCGAGGTTGCCGAGAACATTGGCGATCATGCCATGCTACAGTTGCAGGGGGCAGGTGGCCAGTCGCTTATGGTGAAAGCAAGCGGTGATACGTTCTGGAGCCGCGGGGGCGCATACCCTGTTACCTTTCAGCCGGACGCTTTGCATCTCTTTGATGATAGAGGTACGGCGTTTTCCAGGGTCAGACGTCCGAAAGTGCTGGGCGGCGTGGATGGATTTCGGTCAGCTTGAACGCGAAGCCTCTATTGCGTTTGGCTGACGGGAAGTCTCTTTTACAGTGCGGTACGATCTTTTCAAAGCGCAGGAAAAGCGGCCTGACGGCGGTGTGGACCCCGCATGGGACCAATGCGTACTGCTGTCGAGTGCTTGTGCGCAGTCATTGGCATGCCGATATGAATCGAACATGTCACGCCGTTCCCAGTCCGCTTCGCTATCTATGTGTTGCAAATTGAGTAACATTATGTGTAGCATAATAAGCTCGCGTTAGAGAAAATAAAGCAAAAACAATAATCGTGTAGGTGCTATCAATCCGGCAGGGGGCACCAACATCTGCGTCAATTTGCGTGCAACAAAGTGTGTAGCAAATGAAGCAACAAGCGGTATGCGAGCGTCCTCTCACGGCAAAAATCCTGACCGTTTTCTGACTTCGCGCAAAGACATAAACATGTATGTCCGGCGCGTTCCGAAGCTTGCCCTTGATCTTGACGCTCGTGCACCAGCAATTCGTATTTCTCTGAGAACGCGCGATCTGGCGATGGCCCGGATCAAGCGGGATGCTTACGAAGAAGCGGGCAACGAGCTGTGGGGCGCTTTTCTAAGAGGAGACGATCGCGGTCGGGCGGGTGCGCGTTATCGCGCCGCGGTGGCACGTGCGCGTGCCCTGGGCTTCACCTATCGTTCGGCGGCTGATCTAGTGGCGAGCGAAACGGGGGACCAAATCATGGCGCGTCTCGATGCTTTATCGATGTCGCCGCCTAAAAGCATGGACGCCACGGCGCTCATGGGGCTTGAGGTCCGGCCGCGTGCTCGGTTTTCGGAGGCGTTCGAGCTCTATCTGGCGTTGCTATCAGCGCTATCAAGGCGTATCAACAACAACAATCCCTTCGATAACCTTATCCTTCCGCGACAAGATAATTTTGCAGCGACCGCCGTTTTCCGCCGAATGGCTTGAAAAGCACATTCTGGCGAAAGGCGCGCTTGCGAATTTAAATGATGAAGCCAGGCGCATTATATACGTGTTGATTGAGACTGGTGCGCGGCCCTAGGAAGTTTGCAACCTTGTCGCAGACCAGATCAAGCTTGATCATGAGGTTCCGCATATTGCTATCGCTCCACGGGTGGAGCGCGATGATCCTCGGGAGATCAAGACGACATCTTCGATCCGCCATGCCTTTGAAGATCGGATGAAAAATGCGGGTCTGGATACAGAATTGCGAATGATGATCATGGGACATTCGATAGACAGACCCAAGTACGGGTCAGGTGGATCTCTCGATTGGAAACGCCAAGAACTGGAAAAAATTGCGCTCAATTCCGACCGCGCGGACTTATGAACAGGGCAGACTAATTATATAGCCTCTTTGCGGCGCTGAGCCCGTGCGCGAACCGACGCCTTAATAGCGCGATTCTGTTCTCGTTTTTCAAGTTGATCCTCCAGCCACGAATATAAGGGAAGCATGACTTCGCCTTTTTCGCTTCGTGCCATGATCTCTTCGGTAAGGAGGCGTATCCAGCAACCGATATTCCTGCAGAGCAGCCAGACGCTCTTCTTCATTGTCGGGAAGTGGGTACTGGGCGGAATTGTTCTCCTGTTGCAAAAAAAAAACCTTCCTTAAACGCGTCTGTCTGGATGGCAACATCCTTTCTCGATCATAGATGCAGGTTGTGCCATTCAGAACGAGCTTATCTCTAAGCCTGTACTTCCGACAGCCTGTTTTCAACGGCGAGAGCTGAATTCATGCAAAGGCCTAACCCGCGTTCTAGTCGGGTTTTGTAGCGCAAATGGCAAACCGTTCCTGAACCATGCGGTCGAGACCGCGTAGGAAGGGCATACGGCGGGCTTGGGCCCAATGGATGTCGGAAAGCTTGCGATCGATCACGATATTCTCGAAACCGGCTTGCGCCAGAAGATCGGCGACGGCTTGGGCCGGCATTTCGCCTGAGAAGTAAACCCGTTCGCGGATTTTCTGAAGCCGCATGACCATATCGGGGCTCACGGGGTCAGAAGCCTGTTTGCTTGCTACGCGCGCCCACAATTTTTGCAGGCTCTTGACCCAGGTCTCCTTGCCCATGTTGCCGTCAACAATGAGGACCTTTCCCCCCGGTTTCAGCAGCGAAAACCATTCGCCGAATGCGGCGGGCGGATCCACCAATGTCCAGACCAGATGGCGATTGGTGATCGCGTCATAGCTTTCCGGCGGCTCCAGCGTGTTTTCCGCGTCGCCGGCGATAAAGCGAATATCCGCGCCGCGGGTCTGCGCCTTGGCCCGTGCGCGGGCAAGCATGGCATCGGACCAGTCGAGGCCGGTCACCGAAAAGCCGACATCGTGCAACAGGTGCGAAATGACCGCCGTGCCGCAGGCGAGATCGAGCGCGCTGCGCCCATCTCCCTCTCCGAGATGCTTTTTGATCAGCCTTTGCCAGCCCTGCCGCTCCGCCTCGGAAAAAATCTCGTGGCCGACGCTCTGATCGAATGTTTCGGCGCGATCGGACCAGTAGTCGCGGATTTCGTCGCGAATGGAATAATTGCTGTTCGCAGTCGTCATATGGATCCCAGATCGGTGCTATCTCTTTGGAAAGGCTCTAAAACATAAAACTTGATTCATCAAGTCATGTTTTATATGCGTCGGTTCATTCCACGAAATGAGGGAGTTTCAGAATGAGTCTCGCAAAGACATTTGCCACATCGACGCTTGCTGTCGTGAGCCTGTTGCCGTTGTCTGCATGGGCGCAGCCGTTCACGGTTGAAGATGTTGCAGGCCGGGAAGTCAGCTTCGACGGTCCCGTGGAGCGTGTGATCCTCGGGGAAGGGCGCATGATCTACGGACTGGCACCGATCGAAAGGGAAAATCCCTTTGAGAAAGTGGTTGGCTGGCGCAACGACCTCTACATGAACGACAAGGGCGGTTATAACGCTTATGTCGCCAAATTTCCGGAGGCCGCGGATATCCCGTTCCTCGGAAGGCTTTCGAATGGCACTCTTTCGGTCGAAACGGTGGTCGATCTCGACGCTGACGTTCTGCTTCTGCCGATCGGCGACAAGGAAGCCGCCGACGAAATCAATCTCGAGCAGACCCTCGAAGGCACCGGCACCAAAATCGTCTATATCGATTTCCGAGAGCACATTCTCGAAAACACCGAGCCGAGCCTCGACGCGCTCGGAAGGCTGTTTGGCCATGAAGATCGTGCCGAGGCCGTAGCCAGCTACTGGAACGAGCAAATGGCGCGTGTGACCGACACGCTGGAAGAGGCCCAGCCGGAAGAGCCTGACGTGTTCATGTATCGCGCGGCCGGCCTGGTGGAGTGCTGCGGCACGTTCGGACCGAACAATTTCGGCCTGATGGTGGATTGGGCCGGCGGCCACAATATCGGCTCCGACTTCCTGCCGGGCTATACAGGTACGATCAATGCCGAGCAGGTGCTTGCCTCCAATCCGGATGTGATCGTGATCACCGGTGCCAATTGGTCGAATACCGAAAACGCCAGTGATTTCGTCAATGTCGGCCCGGGCGCTGCCACCGTTTCCGATGAGAGCGGCGAGGCGCTTGCCGCCCTCATGGAGCATCCTGCCTTTACCGGCTCCACTGCCGTGGCGAATGACGACGTTCATGCCATCTGGCACCAGTTCTACACCAGCCCATATCAGTTCGTGGCCGTGCAGCAGCTTGCCAAGTGGTTCCACCCGGACCTGTTCGCAGATCTTGACCCCGATGCCACCTTCGCGGACTTCCATGAGAAGTTCCTGCCGATTGCCTATGAGCCCGGCTATTGGGTTGACATCAAGGCTTCGAAGTAAATCGTCATGATGGACGTTTCGACAACAGCGTTCGAGGCCGAAGCAGGGGGAGTGCGCTATCGCGCGCTCGCCCGCCGCAAGATCATGATCCTGATCGGCCTGACGGTGCTGCTTTGTCTGTCCTTCGCCGTCGATCTCGCCTGGGGGCCAGCTCGTTACGGTCTGGGCGAGGTGGTCGCGGCCCTTTTCAACCCATCCTCGGTATCGCCTCAGGTCCGAACAGTGGTCTGGGACATCCGCATGCCAGTCGCCGTCATGGCGATCGTGGTGGGGGCGGCCTTGTCTGTCGCCGGCGCGCAGATGCAGACCATCCTCGCCAATCCGCTGGCGAGCCCGTTCACACTGGGAATATCGGCGGCCGCCAGTTTCGGCGCTGCCCTTGGCATCGTCACGAGCATCGCACTAGTTCCGGTTGCTGCCGGCATGCTGGTTCCCGTCAATGCCTTCATCGTTGCCCTTGCCGCCACGCTCTTCATCCATTTCGTCTCCCAGCTTCGCGGCGTATCCGTTCAGACCGTCGTCCTGCTCGGGATTGCGCTGGTGTTCTCGTTTAATGCGCTTCTGGCGTTTCTTCAGTATCTGGCGTCCGAGCAGGCGCTTTCCGCCGTGGTGTTCTGGACCATGGGCAGCCTGACCAAGGCGACCTGGCCGAAGATCTGGGTGACGCTTGCCGTGCTCGTCCTCGCGCTTCCGCTCTTTGCCCGCAATGCCTGGGCGCTGACGGCCATCAGGCTCGGTGAGGACAAGGCCGCCAGTTTCGGCATCAATGTCCGGCGCATTCGCCTCGAGACCATGCTGATCATATCGCTGCTTTCGGCCGTGCCGGTCAGTTTCGTCGGCACGATCGGTTTCGTCGGCCTTGTCGGACCGCATATCGCGCGCATGATCCTCGGCGAGGACCAGCGGTTCTTCCTTCCAGGCTCCATCCTGTCCGGCGCGCTGCTGCTCTCGGTCACATCGATCGTATCGAAATCCATCGTTCCCGGCGTGGTTTTTCCGATTGGCATCATCACAGCCCTGGTGGGCGTCCCGTTCTTCTTTTCGCTCATCATCTCGAACAGGAGCCGGTCATGGTAGCCCTGCAGCTTCAGTCGGTCGGGGCGTATCATGGCAGAAAGCTCTTCGTCGAGGAGGTGACGACGCCTGTGATGAAGGCGGGTGAGCTTATAGCTGTGATCGGCCCCAATGCCGCCGGAAAATCGACCCTGTTCAAACGGATTACAGGAATCCTCAAGGGGCCGGGCAATGTGCACATCGAAGGCGCGAGGGCGAAAAGCCCAATTGCCTATATGCCGCAGGATACATCCGCCAATGCCGTACTGACGGTGTATGAATCGATCCTGCTAGCCCGCAAGCAGGGCAAATCCTGGACAGTCAGCGACGAGGATACAAGGCTGATCGACACGATCCTGCAGGCGCTGAACATCGCGCCGATTGCCTTCCGGGACCTTGGCGCGCTCTCGGGTGGCCAGCGCCAGCTTGTTTCGATCGCCCAGGCCCTGTCGCGCCAGCCTGACATCATGCTGATGGACGAGCCGACCAGCGCGCTTGATCTTCACCGGCAGATCGAAGTCCTTGCCCTAATGAAAAATCAGGCCCGTCAGAACGGGATGATCGTGATGATTGCCATCCACGACCTCAACCAGGCCTTACGTTTTGCCGACAAGGTGCTGGTGATCGCGCATGGGCGCTTGCGCGCCTGTGGCCTTCCGCGGGACGTGGTGACGGTCGACATGCTGCGCGAAGTCTACAGGATTGAAGCGCGCATCGAACAATGCTCGATGGACTATGACCATGTCATCGTGGACGGAACGACCAGAGTGGAGGCGGTTTCGAAATACTCTGCGGGTGTCAGCCAGCCGAGACCAGAATGTGGTCTGTAATCGTTATAATCGCTACACCAGTTTGAAAATGCTGGTCACGGGAGCTATTAAGAGCGACTTGACGGTACACTGCAAACCGACTGGAAAGTGCCGTAACCTGTCAGGCAGGTTTCCGAATGGCCAGACGGCAAAGCGGACATCGTCCTACATTGCGTGCTGCTACGCTTGCTGACATTTACCTGATAATATGACGCTACGGCGCAAGCCGCCGTAGCCGCCGCTTGTTGCATCTGCGAAGACGGGTGATCTCCAGAGGCCAGCGAGCGAACAAATCGGCCATTAGCGCGGTGTAAAATCAAGCGGCTCGACGCACTCGTGACGGGACTCAGAGTGGACTTCTTTGCTGGGTTTAGGAAAACCTGGTTCACCGAACGAACCAACGCCAATTGCGACCATGTCCGGTTTTCGTGACGGAGGAACGCTGATAACTCTTGTAACTCCCACTGACTTTGATGCTTCCTTTTGGGAAAAAGGCTGCAATTCCATAAGGGGCGCCAGTACGTCCTTAGCAGGCAATGCAGTGGCAAAGCGAGACGAGTTCCAGTTCACCAGCACTTTCAGGCTACGACACGAACAGGTTGCTTCTCGCGTCAAACCGGACTCCCAAAGAACACTCCAAGTATCATTGAAAATCGTAATCGTGAAATAGGGGGCGTTCCGTAGGGGACACAGCGGGCTCGAGGTGGTCCTGCGGCCGGGCGCGGCAATGATCGTGGTGACCAGGCTCGTGCCCGCGTCATTCACGGCCCATTGCGGTCGTTCATTCTTTCCGCAGCGAACTTCCGCTTCCCCGCCCTATCCGGACCTTTTAGCAGAGCGCAGCGAATGGCTACTTGCGGCATCTGGGGCCACAATCGCGAACGACTGTCATCGCCGGAGCAATACTCCCCAATAGTGCCGTTTGAATCTTCCCCATGCGCTGCTGCCGCCGGTCTTCCGGGGCGAGCCCCGGAAGACCGGCGGCGCGTCATCGCCGATACTTCTTCCGATGGTCGGAAGGGGGATTTTGGTGATCAAGCTGAGGGAGACAATTATGATACTGGATCTGCATCAACAGGGGCTGACGGTGTCGGCCATTTCCAGAGAAACGGGCATCGACCGCAAGACGGTGCGCAAATACATAGAGCGCGGCCTTGAGGCTCCAGCCTATGGCCCCAGAAAGCCTCGGGCAACGGTGATCGATCCGTTTGCTTCTTATCTGCGGGAGCGCGTGAAGGCCTACCCCGGGCCTGACCGGGAGCCGGTTATTTCGAGAACTGCGCGAGCGAGGCTATAAGGGCGGCTACACCGCCGTGACGGATTTTCTTCGCGATGCGCGGCCTCCGGCCAGCCAGGGTTTCGAAGTGCGCTTTGAGACGCCGCCCGGCGAGCAGGCCCAGGTCGATTTCGCCCAATTTCATGTCATATTCACCGACGAACCAATGACGCCGAGGATTGTGTGGCTGTTCTCGATGGTGCTGGGGCATAGCCGCCTCATCTGGGCGCGCTTCGTCATGCATCAGAACCTGCCGACCGTCCTGCGCTGCCATATCGCTGCGTTCGAAGCCCTTGGCGGCGCTCCAAGGGAGGTGCTTTATGATCGGATGAAGACTGCCGTTATCGGCGAAGGGCAGACGGAGGGCATCATCTACAATCGTGCGCTCATCGATCTGGCACGCCACTACGGTTTCCATCCCAAGGCATGCAAACCTTATCGTGCCAAGACGAAGGGCAAGGTCGAGCGGCCGTTCCGTTATATCCGAGAGGACTTCTTCCTGGCCCGCTCGTTTCGCAATCTCGATGACCTGAATGCCCAGTTGCGGCACTGGCTGGACACTGTTGCCAATCCGAGAAAGCATGCCACGACCCTTCGCGTCGTCAACGAAGCCTTTGCCGAAGAGCGGCCGCACCTGCGGCCGTTACCGCTGGCACCGTTCAAATCCGTTCTCAAGCTTGAGCGCCGCGTGTCGCGGGAAGGCATGGTCAGCGTTGGTGGCAATGCCTATAGCGTCCCTGATGCCACGCGCAGTCGGACGGTTGAGGTCCATTCGTTCGCCGACGAGGTCCGGATCTTCGAGAACGGCACCCTGATCGCAGCTCATCCCGTCTTGGAGGGCCGTAAGCAGCGCCGGGTTCATCCGGATCATCGGCGATCCATTCACCCGCAACTCCGGCCGGGGGCACGGCAGGAATCCCATATTGTCAAACCCGCCGGCGACATCGTGCTCCAGCGGTCGCTCGCCTTCTATGATGCCGTTGGCAAGGTGCTGGCACAGGAGAACCGGCCATGAGCGCGACCCTCGATCCTGTTCCGTCGATGATCGACCGTATCCGTCATGATCTCGTCGGACTGAAGATGCCGCGCGCACTGGAAGCGCTCGACCATGTCGTGCGTCGCCTCGAACACGGCGAGCTGTCGGCACTTGAGGCCATCGATATCCTCTTGTCGGAGGAACTGACGCTGCGCGAGAACAGCCGCATCAAGACGGCTCTGCGCATGGGCAGACTTGCAACCATCAAGACGCTCGCCGGCTTCGATTTCACATTCCAGCCTTCACTCGACCGCGATCGCATTCTGACCCTGGCCCAGCTCGGCTTCGTCGACCGTCACGAAGCGGTGCATTTCCTCGGCCCTCCGGGAACGGGCAAGAGCCATCTCGCCACAGCGCTCGGCGTCGAAGCCGTGAAGGCCGGAAAGAGCGTTTACTTTACCACACTCGCAGACCTGATCGCTTCGCTTGCCAAATCTGAACGGGAAGGCAGGCTGCAGGAGCGCATTCGCTTCTTCTGCAGGCCGAGCCTGCTCATCGTCGACGAGATCGGCTATCTGCCGGTCGTCCAGGGCGGCGGCAATCTGTTCTTCCAGCTTGTCAACGCCCGCTATGAACGCGGCGCCATGATCCTGACGTCAAACCGCGGCTTTGCAGAATGGGGCGATGTCTTCGGCGATCCCGTCGTCGCAACGGCACTGCTCGACAGATTGCTCCATCATGCCGTCGTCATACAGATCGAAGGCTCCAGCTACCGGCTGCGGCAGCACGCTGAACTCATGCCGGAACATGTCCGCTCGAAAGCGCTGATCGCGCCGCCCGCATTCACACCACCTCAAAAGCCGCGAGGCCGACCCCCGAAAAATCCTCAAGCCATGTCGTCGACAGCGGCATAACTGGGGAATTTTACTTCGGCACTTCTGGGGAAATTTCACGCGGCATTGACAACGACCAGCTTGGAGGCGAAAAGAAGCCTTTCGCGCGTCCGCTGTGCTCCAGGTATATGGTCATTCTGATGAGCTGCTTCAGGTGTTGAAAGGTTTGATTCCAAAAAGCGTTGAGCCGCTCAGCCTTGACGCGTTACGTTTGCCGGGCAAAAATTCTGTTTTGATCAAGACGCTCCGATAGCTCCAACAAAGGGCTTCGCGCCTTCAGCCCTTGCCTCGGAATCTTGCTTCCTGTAGTCGCCGGAAGAATTTTGCAATTTGGCTCCGTCTCATAAAAGTCGACATATCCGGCCTTGACCTTCCAGTTGCTGGAATCTCCATATGTTGGAAAACGCACTTATCAGGAGGCCTCGAATGCAGCATTCGCACATGAGCCACGGGGGCGTTTCCGGCCATAGCGGAAATACTACGGGTGAGACCGTGACGCGCGACCCGGTCTGCGGCATGTCGGTCGACCGCGCCAGCACCAGCCATGTGGTCAAACACGGCGGCGAAAACTATTACTTCTGCTCCAACGGTTGCAAGGCGAAGTTCGAAGCCGATCCGGAGCACTACACCGCCGAGCACGCAGAGGCCGAAGCGCAGCCGGAGGGTACGCTCTATACCTGCCCGATGCATCCTGAGGTCGTGGAGGATCACCCCGGCAATTGCCCGAAATGCGGCATGGCACTGGAGCCGATGACGCCTTCCGCCGATACAGGCCCCAATCCCGAATATATCGATTTCAAGCGCAGATTGATGATCGCCGCGCCGCTGGCGCTCGCCGTCTTCATTCTCGAGATGGGCAGTCATCTGGGCCTGCCCTTCGAGGATTGGTTCGGTCACACGCTGTTCGGCTGGCTGCAATTCGCTCTGGCGACGCCAGTGCTGATGATCTGCTGGCCGTTCTTCGAGCGAGGCTTGGCCTCGATCGAAAACAAAAGCCCAAACATGTGGACTCTGATCGCGCTTGGAACCGGGGCGGCTTATGTCTTCTCCGTCGTCTCGCTTGTCGCGCCCGGCCTGTTTCCGGCGGCAATGCGCGATTCGATGGGCATGGCCCCGGTCTATTTCGAAGCCGCAGCCGTCATTCTGGTGCTGGTGCTGATCGGCCAGGTGATGGAACTTGCCGCGCGCGAACGGACGGGCGACGCAATCCGGGCGCTTCTGGATCTCGCGCCGAAGACCGCGCGCAAGGTCACCGACAGCGGCGAGGAGGATGTGCCCGTCGAAACGCTGCAGGCGGGCGATGTGCTGCGCGTGCGGCCCGGCGAGAGCGTGCCGGTCGACGGCATCGTCACCGAAGGCCGCTCGTCGGTCGACGAAAGCATGATTACCGGCGAGCCTGTGCCGGTTGAAAAGAGCGAGGGCGAGCCGGTGACCGGCGGCACGCTCAACAAGAATGGCAGCTTCCTGATGCGCGCCGAAAGCGTCGGCGCAGAGACGACGCTCTCCCGGATCGTCGACATGGTCTCCAAGGCCCAGCGATCGCGCGCGCCGATCCAGGCGATGGCGGACCGGGTGGCATCCTATTTCGTGCCGGCCGTCGTCGCGGTGGCGGTGATCGCCTTTCTGGCCTGGCTGGCGTTCGGCCCCTCGCCCGCCCTTTCCTATGCCTTCGTCGCGGCGGTTTCGGTGCTGATCATCGCCTGCCCCTGTGCGCTGGGCCTTGCAACGCCGATGTCGATCATGGTCGCGACCGGGCGCGGCGCAAATGCGGGCGTGCTGATCCGCGATGCGGAAGCGCTGGAGCGCTTCTCGAAGGTCGACGTGCTGGTGGTCGACAAGACGGGCACGCTGACTGAAGGCAAACCTGCGCTCACAGATGCCGAGCCGCTGGACGGGTTCGACCGTCTAGACCTGCTTTCGCTTGCGGGAGCGCTTGAGCGCGGCTCCGAGCATCCGCTCGCCGAAGCGATCGTCGCCGGTGCCCGCGAGGCGGAAGCGCCCGAACGCGAAAGCCGCGATTTCGATGCCGTCACCGGCCAGGGCGTGACCGGAACGGTTGGTGGACGCAAGGCGGCGCTCGGAAACGCTGCGCTGATGGAGGCTGAAGGCATCGATGTCAGCACCTTGCGGGAACGCGTCACCATGCTTCAGGGCGAAGGCAAGACCGCGATGTTCGTCGCCGTCGACGGCACGGCGGCCGGGATTGTTGCCGTAGCAGACCGCATCAAGGACACCACCCCGGATGCGATCCGCGCGCTGCACGAGGCGGGCCTGCGCATCGTGATGGCGACCGGAGATGCCGAGGCGACCGCGAAAGCCGTGGCGCTAACGCTCGGGATCGACGAGGTCCATGCCGGGGTGAGCCCGCAGGACAAGCACGACCTGATCGAGCGCCTTCGCCGCGACGGCCGCGCGGTCGCCATGGCGGGCGACGGTGTCAACGACGCGCCGGCGCTTGCGGCGGCCGATGTCGGGATCGCGATGGGCACCGGCGCGGATGTCGCGGTCGAAAGCGCCGGCATCACCCTGGTCAAGGGCGACCTGAAAGGGATCGTGCGCGCCCGTCACCTTGCCGAGGCGACGATGGCCAATATCCGCCAGAACCTGTTCTTCGCGTTCGTCTACAACACCGCGGGCGTGCCGCTCGCCGCCGGAATCCTCTACCCCTTCTTCGGCCTGCTGCTTTCGCCGATCATCGCGGCCGCGGCGATGAGCCTGTCCTCGGTCTCGGTCATCGGCAATGCGCTCAGGTTGCGGGTGACGAAGCTATAGGGCTGCCTTTGCTTCGAGACCTGCAGGACGCCGCAACAAGGCCCAAGATCAGCCATGATCGGCCTGCATTCTCTTCGGGCCACCGAAGCGCAGAAGGCTTCCGGAGAATGGATTGGACATGACGGTCATGCGGAAAATGAGGGCGGCGGTGAAGGTGCTGTGCATTGTCACGGCCATGCTTCTCGGCGTGCTTTCTCCCTCCGTGGGCAGCGCCGCCACGCATTGCGTAACCGCGCCTGAGCCCGCAATGCACCACGCGCAGCCCGCCGACGCCCTGCATGACATGGGCCACCGAACCGATCATTCCGGGGCAAAAGACTGCTGCCTCGCCATCTGCGGCCTGCCGGCCGGCATCGCGCCGGGGCAGCCTTCGGGCCTGCTGATGCGGATTGTCGGGAACCTCACCTTCCCAGATCCCTCCGCGCGCCTGAAAGACCATTCCGTTCCGCCCGATCTCGAGCCTCCCCGCTCCCTCGCATGAACTGCCGGATATGCCGGCCATCCTTCATGTGACAATGCCGGTCCGATGACCGGTCATCGGGAGACCAATCATGTATCGCAGACAATTCATGCAGAGGCTCGCGCTTGGCGCGGCAGCCCTGGGCTCCGGCCTGCCTCTTTCCTGGGCCAACCCCGCGCGGGCGCAACAGAGGCCTATCGACCTTCAGATCACCAACCGTACGATCGAGGTGAACGGGCGGTCCGCCAGCGTCTTCGGCCTTACCGGACCTGACGGCAAACCCGGCCTCACCCTTGAGGCGGAAAACCCATTCGATGTCAGCCTTGCAAACAACAGCAGCGAAGCGACACTCGTGCACTGGCATGGCCTGACACCGCCATGGGAGATGGACGGCGTGCCCGATAATCCGGCGCCGATGATCGCGCCGGGGGAAGAACGCCGCTACACTTTCCCGCTCGCCGCCGGCGGCACGCACTGGATGCATGCCCATACGCTTCAGGAACAGAACCTGCTGGCAGCGCCGCTGATTGTCCTTTCGGAAGAAGACAGAAAGGCGGATGTCCAGGATATCGTCGTCCTGCTCCACGACTTCTCGTTCCGCTCGCCCGAGGAACTGCTGGCCGACCTGACCAAAGGTGACGGCGGCCATGGAGCCATGATGGGCGGTCACACCATGATGATGCAGGGGCACAATATGTCTGGCATGGCGATGCCGGGAATGCAGATGGACCTGAACGACATCGATTATGATGCCTACCTGGCCAATGACCGGACGCTCGACGATCCGGAGGTGTTTGCCGTCGACAAGGGCGGCCGGGTGCGCGTGCGCATCATCAACGGCGCCACCGCCACCAATTTCACCATCGACACCGGCATGCTCCCCGGCCGCCTGGTGGCCGTCGATGGCCAGCCGGTCGAGCCCGTTTCCGGCGTCCGCTTCGGGATATCGATGGGGCAACGCATCGACATCGTGCTCGACGTTCCGGCCGAAGGCGGGGCCTTTCCGGTTCTGGCGTTGCGCGAAGGCGCGCGCGAGCGGACAGGCATCGTCCTGGCGACACGCGGGGCGGACGTCACCAGGGTTTCCGGCCTCGGGGAGGTAGACGGGCCGGTGCTGGACCTCTCGCTGGAGAGCCGGCTCCGCGGCCCCTCCGCCATGGAGACCGACCCCGCACCCCGTACCTATGACCTTGTCCTCTCCGGCAGCATGTCCGGCTATGACTGGCGGATCGGCGGCGCGGACCCGTTGCGCGCACGCCGGGGCGAACGCATACGGCTTGCCATGACCAACATGTCGATGATGGGGCACCCGATGCATCTGCACGGCCACCACTTCCAGGTCGTCGGCATCAATGGCCGGGCGATGGAGGGCGCGGTGCGCGACACCGTCTATGTGCCGCCGATGGCCAGGGTCGACATCGCCTTTGCCGCCGACAATTCCGGCCGCTGGCCCTTCCACTGCCATCACCTCTATCATATGGCAAGTGGCATGATGGCCTATCTCGACTACGAAGGGGCGAGCTGAAGCGGTTCGGGCAGAGGTTCCAACGGGCGCTCCGGCAGATGGGGCGCTCAAACAATGCTGTCGCTGGCTGCGGCGCGCCATGGATCAGACTGCCCGCTTCCCCGCAGAGGCGGCGGGCGTCTTTTGCGAATGGTCGGTCGGAAAGCGACCGTGACTGTGGTAAAGACGCTGGCGCTGTGCTCAGGACGGCGCTTGCCACCCAGCTGAATGCCTTAGTAACGGTAGCGCCCGGTGCACGACCACATCCGCGTTGACCAGAAATGTGGATGCGTTGTTCTCACTAGCCGGGCTTTTCGCAATTGCGTTCGTCGCAGCCACAATCCTGCCTGCCCAGTCGGAAGCCGCCCTGGTCGGATTGCTGGTTCTCGGCAAGCAATCGCCTGTCCTGCTGATTGCCGTCGCGACGATCGGCAACGTGCTCGGCTCCGCCGTCAACTGGGCGCTCGGACGCTGGATCGAGCGGTTCCGGCAACGACGATGGTTCCCAGTCAGCGAAAAGGCTCTCGGTCGGGCGACAGGCTGGTACCATCGATGGGGGCGCTGGAGTCTTCTGCTCAGTTGGGCTCCGGTCGTCGGCGATGCCCTGACGATGGTCGCAGGCGTTCTCCGCGAACCGATCTGGAGCTTCCTGGCGCTTGTGACGATCGCCAAGGCCGGCCGCTACATCCTGCTGTCGGTCATTGCATTGGGGGTGCTGTGATGGGGAAATTCCGCCAGCACATCCTGCAACACAGCGGAACACCGACCCTGCCTTTACGACCGTATCAGGTCGTCTGAAAGCGCATTTGATCGAGCATCCTCTCTGCGTTTCCGCAGCTTCGACCTCGAAGCGGCGGGTTATTGAGCTTGGCGTACCACCGCATAGTCCCTCGTTCTGAGGTAGAGTTTGCTCAATCATGTGCAGTGCGCCATCAGGTCTCGCAAACGCGTGACGACGACAGCTGCCAGTAGCTCTTCTTTGGTTGCGAAATGTCGGAACACAGTGCCTTTCCCGACACCGGCGTGGCGGGCGATCTCGGCGACGGAGACATCCACGCCTAGTTCCACGAAGGCCTCTTCGGCCGCCTTCAGCGGGGAGGCCTGGTTCTTCACTCCATCTGAAGACTGACAGCAGGTTTCGACATTTTTCGCGCGTTTGAAGCCACCTGGAACACATGCTATGGCCCAAGCAGCATTCTAGAAGGCGGATTCGATGAAGGCAGAAAGCCGTATATTGTCAGCAATTTATGCGACCTTGTTGCTGGTGATGGCAAGCTTTGGCAGCGGTTGTACCAATGCAGCCGAGCCTTCGCAGGCGCCTCCGCGATCACCATCGGGCGAGGCCTATCTCGCTGCCGTCCAGGGAATGGGGCTGCAAACCGACATAACCTACAGTTCCGGTGAAAAGGAGGCGCCCGAGCTTCCCGACAGCCGGTCAGGCGACAATTTCAGCATCGGCAAGACAACAGGATGGGCGCTCCTGGCGTTTATGGTGCTGGCTTTGGCGGTTCTTGCCTACCGCTCCCGCAACATGTTCGCCGAGCTTGCTGGTTCAAATGGGGGAAGAGTTCTGTCTGCGACGGCAGAGCCTGAGGAGGCAGCCCCAACCGCGATCGACCATGACCTTATCGAGCGGCTGCGAAGCGAACCGGATCACCGTGAAGGCCTGAGAGCCGTGCTTCAGCGTTTTCTCGCCCTCGCAGCGCAGGAAAACAGCATTCCGGTCAAGCGCAGCCTGACCACAAGGGAAATCATGCAACGCCTGCCCGGCAGTTTTACGCAGCGGGAGCAGCTTGAAACGCTGGCCATGGAAGTGGAGCGCGTCGTCTTCGGCGGCCACTCTATTGATCCCGAGCAGTATCAGCATTGCCTCGACCTTGCTGCGCCTTTCCTCAGGAGGGCCAGGTCATGAGCGAGCGATCGCCCGCAGGCGCCAACGGAAACTCCCTCCCTGTCATCACGCTGTCCGTGATTGTGATTGCCGGGCTTGCCCTGCTGTACTTCTCATCGTCGAACCGTATTGAACGCAGTGCCATCGGCACAGACGGACTCGGGGTATGGCTTGAGGAACAGGGTGTCCCGGTGTTGAAGAGCGCGCCGGAAGAAACCGCCGGCGAAAAAACGCCGATCCTGCGTATTCTACCACTGTACGACACTGATCTCACAGTCGGGCGCCGGGAAACGGAAGCGCTGGAGGGAGATACCCCGCATACAACGCTTCGCAACCTGTCTCTTGAGACGTTTCGGGCCAAGATCGAAAGCGCGGACACGCTCGTTGTTCTGCCCAAATGGCGCAGCGATATGATAACCAGCGGGACTGCCGATCAGGGTGTCCTCATTCCACCGGGACAGATGACGATCTTCGGCATCTGGCGTGGCCCTTTGGTTGCCAGTGCCGGCGAGGATTTCGTACATTCGGCCATCACAGACGCGCAGACGGGCGACGCGTTTGAGGGCGAGGCAGCGCTGTATGCGCCGCGGGTGCTCAGTGATATCGTCGATGACGCCTGCATGCCCGTTCTGGCCCTTGACGGGCGCGGCACGCTTCTCGCCCGTTGCACCGACCTCTGGGGCGAAGGGGTGAGCTTTTATCTGCTGTCCGACCCCGATCTTGTGAACAATCACGGGCTTGCCAATGGCGACAATGCGCAACTTGCTTCCGTCATCATCAGGGGCTTCACCGAAGGGCGTCCGGCCTATATCGACACGACCACCTACGCCAATATTGCCGATACCAGCGGGCTTGACCCAAGGGAGCGCACGCTTGCTGATCTGGGCCGGTTCTTTGAATATCCGTTCTCGCTGTTCTGGCTTGGCGTTGTCATAGCGGCAGGGCTTGCTCTTTGGCGCGGAAGTTTCCGTTTCGGCTTGCCGATCGGCGAAGCGGGGTCTATCGATCTGGCATCCAAGGTGCGTACAATTGCGGCCTCAGCGCGGCTTTTGCGGCTGGCCGGCAGCCAGGACGATCTCGTTTCGGCCTATATCCGCGCCCGGATGGAAACACTGGATGGCATCGTGCTTGGCGCGTCGCGCCGCCCGATGACGGCAGACGAGATTGCCGTCGAAATCCTTCGCCGTGTGAGGCATCGCGCTCCCGAAACCGGCGAACGACTGGCAACAGCCTATGATCGGGCGGCAAGCCTCAACCGCGACACCCAGCAGCGCTTTTCAGCGCTGATCCCCTTTGAAAAAGCATTTCAGGAGACCCTCGATGCATTTGGATATGCTTCGCGACCTTCGTGACCGGCTGACCGGTGAGATTGAGAAAGCGGTACAGGGACAGGAGGAGATTGTCGAACTCCTGCTGATTTCGCTGTTTGCGCGTGGTCACTGCTTGCTTGAAGGACCGCCCGGAACCGCCAAGACCCTGCTGGCGCGCAGCCTTGCCGCAGCGCTGAGCCTTGATTTCAAACGGATCCAGTTCACCCCGGACCTGATGCCGGGGGATGTGACGGGCTCGAACATATTCGACTTCGATACCCGGCGTTTCGAGCTGGTCAAGGGGCCTATCTTCACGGATATCCTGCTGACGGATGAGATCAACCGCGCGCCGCCGAAGACGCAGGCTGCGCTTCTGCAGGTCATGAGCGAACGTCAGGCGACGATTGACGGTGTTGATCATTCGGTTGGCGACATTTTCTTCGTGATCGGCACGCAGAACCCGATCGAACAGCAGGGCACCTATCCCTTGCCGGAGGCCCAACTCGACCGATTCCTATTCAAGCTCGTTATTGATCATCCGGATGAGGCAGCGGAGTTCGAAATCCTCAAGCGCCACGCCAATCAGGGACTCGACGCGCACGCAAGGCAGGCGGCGATTGCGCCCGTGGCCGGGCTTGACGATATCCGCGCCGGACAGGCGGTGATCGACGAAATCCGACTGGATGAGACGATCCTGCGTTACGTTCTCGCCCTTGCGCGGGCAACGCGTGAGGATGGAGATATTGCCTACGGTGTGTCAACCCGCGCCGCCGATGCCCTGTGCGGCGCGGTCCGCGCCCGCGCAGCACTCGACGGACGCGATTATGCGCTTCCCGATGACGTCAAGAGCCTGTTCATTCCGGTCATGCGCCATCGCATCGTTCTGGGGCCGGCTGCCGAAATTGAAGGCCGCACCCCGCAGGCGGTTTTGGCGTCCATCCTCGACAGAACCGAAGCGCCCCGCTGATGCGTCCGTCTGTCCTGCTCCTGGTTCTGGCATGTGCTGTGGCGACACTGACCGTTGCAGTCCTGGCGATGCCGTCGGCTCCGGTTGAAATTGCCATCGTCACATGGCTGCTGCTTGGCGCCGCCGGCATCGTGGACTGGGTCTTCAGCCCCGGCGCCCGTCACTTCACGGTGGAGGTCAACGCGCCTGCTGAAATCTTTTCGGGCGAGGAAGGGATCGTCGCGCTTCGGCTGAAAAGCAGGGATGGCGTGCGGCCGGTTCCACAGGCCGCGGGCCGTTTGCGCTGGCCGGATGGGGTGGCGGGTCCTGTGGGCTTCATGCTTCTGCCCGAAAGCCGGGAAATCGCCTCTGTCGCTCTGCCCGCGCGCGGGCTGAGGAGAGGCAAGTGGAGGCTCCTGTCCGTCTCGACGCTGCGCAAGAGCCGTCTCGGCCTCCTCGATCTCATCGGCAATCATCCGCTCGATGTCGAGATTGCCGTCGTGCCGAATGTCCGCTCGATCACAGCGGGCGAAGTCGACACGCAACTGGCGGCGACGGAGTTTGGGGCGAAAGCCGCCAGTATCCATGGCGAGGGCTCGGAGTTCCATCAGCTGCGTGAATTCGTTGCCGGAATGGATACCCGGATGATCGACTACAAGCGCAGCGCGCGCCATGGCGCACTGGTGGCACGCCAGATGCAGGCCGAACGCAACCACTCGATCGTGCTCGCGCTCGACAACGGCCATCTGATGCGCGAACCGATCAACGGGCTCGCCAAGATCGACCACATGATCAACGCATCGCTGGCTCTAGCCTGGGCCGGCATCCAGAGCGGAGACAGGGTTGGTCTGTTCTCGTTCGATGCCCGCCCGCGTCTGTTCGTGCCGCCGATGGAGGGTCGTCGCGCCTTTGCGCAGATGCGCTCGCACACGGCGTCTCTGGAATACCGGCTTGTGGAGACCAACCATACTTTGGCGCTCAGCCACCTGCATCAGCGCCTTTCACGGCGCAGTCTGGTGATCGTGTTCTCCGATTTCGTCGATACGACGACGGCTGAACTTCTGATTGAAAACATGCAGGTGCTGAACAGGCATCATGTGGTCGTTTTCGTCAGCCTGCGGGACCCGCTTCTCGAAGCCTATCGCCGCAAACCGGTGAACAGTCTCAACATGGTCTCCGAGATTGTGGCTGCTGCAGACCTTGAGCGGGAGCGAAAGCGCGTGCTGGACAAGCTTTCCCGACTTGGCGTGTTCGTTATCGAGACTGCGCCCGGCGGGTTGCGGCCGGAGCTGATCTCGACTTATCTCTCCATCAGGTCCCGGGAGCTGATATGAAGACAACCGGCGAAACAATTCGTTCAAGTCGTTTTCGCATGGAGCGCGAAGGCGACTGGCTGCGATTGCAGGGCATTCTCGACCAGGCCGAAAGGCGCGGCATGAAAAGTCTCGCCTTCGAAGATGCCCGCGATCTCGTGACCCTTTACAGACAAGCCGTGAATGCGCTTTCGGTGGCGCGCGAAATTTCTCTCGACAGCGCGATTGTGACCTATCTGGAGAGTTTGAGCGCACGGGCCTATCTGCTCGTCTATGCGCCGCGCGCCAGCGTTCGAGGGGGAGTCTCCCGTTTCTTTCTTGCAGGCGCGCCTTTGGCTTTTCGGCGCTCCGGCCTTGAGCTCGTGATCGCCTTCGCTCTGATGGTGCTGGGCGGTGTTGCCGCTTTTGCGCTGATACGGACAGACCCGACCTGGTTTTATGCCTTTGTTCCGGAAGGGCTGGCCGCAGGGCGCGGGCCGCAGGCCAGTGCCGATGCGTTGCGCAGGGTCATTTACGATAGCGAGCCCGGCGCGCTCGACCAGCTCGGTGCGTTTGCGACCTATCTGTTTTCGCATAACACGCGGGTCGCAATCTTCTCCTTCGTTCTCGGCATCATCGCCTGCATCCCCAGTGCACTGCTGATGCTCTACAATGGCAGCATCATCGGCGCGCTTGCGGCCATCTATGTCGAAAAGGATCTGGGACTGGACCTGTTTGCCTGGCTCTCGATCCACGGCGTCACAGAGCTTTCCGCAATCGCCGTTGCGACCGCGGGCGGGTTCCGGCTGGGGCGCGCTGTTCTGTTTCCCGCTGAGAAAACGCGCAAGGCCGCTCTTTCAGACGCCGCGCATGATGCGGTCAAGCTTGCTGTGCTGGCAGCCTTGATGCTTCTGGCAGCCGGGCTTCTGGAGGGCTTTGCCAGACAGCTCATAACTGCGCCGATGTGGCGGATCGTGATCGGTTGGGGCATCGGTGCCCTCTGGTTTACCTGGCTGCTCGGTGCTGGGCGGCAAGAAGGTGCGATCAGGAACCGTCCCGCAGTTGATGCCAGCACAGATAACGCGTTCCCGGAGTCGGCATCATGAAGAACGAGGTCGCTGTCGAAAAGTCTGGCGTTGCCAGGGGAAAGCGCCGGGCGCGAACACACCGAAAAGCGGCTGGCAGGATTCTATCCATTACCCCGCCCGAGGGCGTGCCGTTTGATCTCAATATTGCCAGCTTTTACGCGCGGGCAGGCGCTCAGATCATCGACATCATCATCACGGTGGTGGCCAGCCTGCTGGTGCTGATGGCAGTGGGACTGACAGGATCGGTGGATTTTCAGACGGCCCAGGCGATCGCATCGCTGATCTTCCTGTTCATCGGAACGCCCTACTATATCATCGCCGAACTGCTAGCCAACGGGCGCACGCCAGGAAAGAAGCTGCTTGGCATTCGCGCGGTCGCCGTCGAGGGTAGCGGGCTTTCTGTCCATCAGATCATCGTGAGGAACCTGCTCAAGGAAATCGAAATCTTCACGCCGATCCTTCTCCTGCTCACGGCCTCGCCCGATAATCTGCTCGTCCCGCTTTTGGCACTGATATGGCTGATTGTCGTGATAATCTTTCCCGCCTTTACCACCCATAGCCAGCGCATCGGCGATCTGATCGCCGGCACGACAGTCATTGCAGCCCCCTCCGCGGCACTTCTGCCCGATCTTGCCAGCACAGCCGCGACGCAAGCAAGGGAACGTTTTGTTTTCACACCGGCACAGATGGACCTCTATGGCGCTTACGAATTGCAGGTTCTGGAGAGTTTGCTGCGCGGCGAAAGAAACGAAATGAACCGCCCGCGATTTTCCGACGTCACCATGCGTATCTGCAAGAAGATTGGCTACGAAGAGGCCATTCGACCTCATGAGGAAGAAGAGTTCCTGCAAGCTTTCTATATCGCCCAAAGGGGATATCTCGAACAGAAGAAGCTGTTTGGTGACGCGCGTGCCGATAAGCATTACGGGGCCTCTGGCGTCGATGCGGGCTAGCCGTGCTTTTGCTTTGAAACTATAGACTTTTCGGTCTCATGGGTTAGTAAGCGCGAAATTTCCTATGTCAGGCGATTCTGAAGGAGCAGACCATAAAATGACATCCACAGACGCGACGACCACCAAGCCGTCCTTTGGTGTTAACGAGCGGCTCGGAGAAACGTTCTCCGTATTGCGCCAGCGGTTCTTCACCTTTGTGCTACTTTCTGCCGTACCCGGCATTCTCGTCCAGCTCGCTTCCCTCGCCATGGGGATGGGCGTGGAGAACCCGCTGGATCCGAATTTTTCCGCGACGGGTCCGTCCACGCAACCTTTCGGCATGATCATCCTTGTTTCAGGTGTTCTGCCGATCCTGCTGTACTCGGTCATGACCGGCATGATGGTGCTGGCCGCCTATGACACGAAGTCGGGTCGTCCGGTGCGTTTCGGTGCCTATCTGAAGGCGGCAGCCCGTCGCCTACCTGCGCTGATCATCGTCACGCTCATTGCATCGATCGGCATCGGTCTTGCATCAATCCTGTTCCTGGTGCCGGGGCTTTGGCTGGCCGGTGTCTGGGCCGTATGCGTACCCGCCATCATGATTGAAGGCGTGGGCTTCGGCGCCCTGGCGCGCAGCAGCCACCTGACCAAGGAATATCGCTGGCCGGTCGTCGGGTTTATCGTCGTCACCTACATCATCATCAGCGTCATCACATTCCTGGTCGCATTCGTCGCCGCCTGGCTCCCCGTTCCGGCGATCGTCGTTGCCGTTGTTCTTGGCCTGATCAATGGTGTCACCACCGCCCTGATTTCGATCGCCATTTCGGTCGCTTATGCGCGGCTGCGCGATATCAAGGAAGGTGTGGGTTACGCCGATCTCGCCGAGGTCTTCGACTAGGTTCAGAATCTATCGGTTTGTGGCGTTTGACGTATTAGTCGACGCGCAGACCGATCCTAAGCGACCTTGACTGGCGACATAAAAGCGGACGGCGCGGCTCGCGCCGTCTTTCTCAATGATCGCGGCAAGCCCCATATGGAATGGCAGCAGGTGGCGTTACGCCGCTCCTCGATCTCAAACGTCTTGCACCGTGCCGACGTCAGTGGAGGTCGTGTTTGTAGACGAACTTCGGCATGCTCCAGCCGAACCTGAGTGCCAGCAGACGCATGCAGAGACCGACCCCCAGGGCAAACAGCAGGACGATATTGTGATCGAGCCCCAGCCGCCCACCGCCAGCAAAGATCACGACCGTGATGACCGAGACCGTCGCATAGAGTTCCGCGCGAAACAGGAGCGGGACGTCGTTGCACAGAATATCCCGTAACACGCCGCCGACGCAGCCAGTGATCATGCCGGCAGCGATCACGACAAGAAAAGGTTGATCGAGGCCGATCGCGATGTTGCTGCCGATAATACTGAAGACAACAAGTCCGACCGCGTCCAGAAAGAGGAAGACACGCTGCAGCTTGTACATATGGCGCGCGATGATAATGGTCAGGATCGCTGCACCACCCGTTACCAGAAGAAGCTCCGGCGAACCGACCCATGAAAGCGGATGATGGTTCAAAAGCAGATCCCGGACTGAGCCGCCTCCAAGCCCGGTGATACAGGCAAGCAGGATCACGCCGACCCAATCCATGCTGCGCCGCCCCGCCGCAAGTGCCGCCGTCATGGCTTCGGCGGCAAGGGCGACAAGGTAGATGATGTGCAGAAGATAAAGCGTCATCGGATCGGTAATCATGACAGGCTCCCGAATTTCTTGAGGCAAAATTGTTCATTTACACCGATGCCGCCAGGTTCGAGAAGCTCCGATCTGAGACGGTTCGCACGGTCCGAGAGGCCGGCTGGCACGATCTAAGGACGGTCCGCGGTTGTCCAAGACCGTGCAAAGCTCGAGGAACTCTGGAACCCGGTTGCCTCGAGTTGGTTTGAAGGCAACGACGATCCCGACATCCGGCTAATCCGGTTTACGCCGGACTTCGCCGAGGTTTGGGCCACCAAGGGTTCGATCGGGTTTGCCATCCAGATCGCGAAGGCGAAGTTGACGGACGAGACGCCCGATATGGGGGATCACTTCGAGATCCGCTTCTAGCCGGGCCTGGGGGCGGTGACCGTCTCCGTTGTAAAATTTTCGGTGGCGACGGCCGGTTTACTAGCCACCGCCACTACCACCGCCTTAGGAGAAGCCACCGCCTGAAAGCCAAGACGCGATCACCAATCGCCATCTGGTCTGGATATTGGTTGACCCGCCCGCCGCATTCTTCGAATGGTTTTCGCTGCTGAAACCGGGGGAAGTCCTGATTATTGACGGCAACAAAGGCAAGGAGACCTGGTGAAAATCGGCATCAGGGTTCGATGCCGATCGGCACGATAAGTCTTTGAAATATTTGAAGCGGGTGGGTCCGGGTGCCGCGCCGGATGACGTCTATGAACGTTTGAATCCATAAACTATGGCCGCTGCCGCTACTGCCGTCGGCGCCCAGAAATGGATGAGGCCGATCTGGCTCCAGACGCTGAATTCCTCATGGCATCCGGTGGGGTTCATCCCGCAACCCAGGGGCACAAAATAGGAGAACCACACGAATGTTCCGATGAGGAGCAGGATGCCGAACAACAGGGAGAGTATTTTCATGAGTGATTGCCTTGCCTATTTGCTGTTCAGTCCTTCAATCGTTCGCCGGGGTGGCCCGACTGCCGATCGCACACGCTTCGGGCCAACATGAGAGATGCCGTTTCCATGTGCCCGCAAGACTGTTGCAGACAATCCGCTGTTTCCCTCACGTGCTATCCCGCGAATTCGGTGGCGCGATAGTACATACTCACCAGACGGCGGCGGAACGCCTGTCGCTGCTCATAGTCGGCCGTGGAGGCTGCTCGGCTCAAATCCCCGCATTGTCCCGCAAATCCGACGGCCTCGACGTCCTCCGCGCAGCGGCCAAGCCAGCGGGCCGACTGCTCAGTTGCCCGGCTATGGATTGCCCGCGCCCGGTCGCAAAGCGCCGGCATGTCGTCGCTGCAGCCCATCGCAAAGGCGAGATAGGCAATGTACTCAGGCTGCCATATTTCTTCGTCAACGCCCATCTCATCCGCTCCGGGAATGCTGTCGGCGAGGACTTCGCACCCGTTGCCGTCAATGAAGGGTGCGGGATTGTGCAGGAAGCATGCGCGCGAAAGCTCCGCGAAAGCCCGATCGATCCGCGGCTCTCCGGTGAGGCCGTTGCGATAGACGATACCCAGATATTTGCAGGCATAGGGGCCGATCCCGATCTCGTCGGAGCCGCACACCCTTTCCATCCTCTCCTGCGCCGCTTCATAGTTGCGAAGATCGACGTTCAGGAAATAGATCTTGCCGGCCTCATAACAGCCGCCCACCTGAAAGCCCGCATTGCATGACGCTTCATAGGCTGCGAGCGCCGCCTGCGCATCCCCGCGCTTTTCCGCCGCCACACCGCTCTGCCAGCAACTGTCCACATTGCCCTCCGGTACGCAAGCCAGAATGGTCTGTTCGTCCATCGATACTCCGGCGCTCTGCGTCGGAGCAGCGGCTAAAGCGCCCGTGACAACCGCCACCGCCACAATAAAAAAGGCCGTCAAACTCGATCGCATCATTCCTCCCAGTCGAGGTATTCGGTCTTGCCCGAGATCCGCCCTGCGCCGCGCAGCAATCCAGACGCGGCTTGCTGCTGTTTCACATATCGCGTTTGAACACGGCGCAGAAGCAATCTGAAAGCGGAATGCAGCAGTTTATAGCTCGGATAGGTAAATTATGACTTATATATTCTGTCGTCGCGGCCATTGGCTGAGACCGGTACTCCGGCCGGCAATGTTAACTCAAGCATTTGCGCTTTCCATGGCACAGAAGGCGGCGCGCGCCGACGCCCGAAAGCCGAGGTTGCCAATCTTAAGGCACAAAACGCCGATGCCGATGAGCGCATTGGGCGGCTTATGCAGTCTCTGAAAGCGTTTGATCGTGCCCGCTTCGGTCGGCGATCGGAAAAGCTCGGTCTGAACTGATGGGGTGGATGCCCCTCCGGCCGGCATCGGAGTATGATGCCTGCCCAGCGCCATGGTGGCGCCCACGGAGGAAAGGCAGATAACACAGGTGCAAATTCTTGCGATCGACCTCGCGAAGCGGAACTTCCAAGTCTGTGGAATAGATCGCGGCGGTGCGTGCTGGATGCCCCCACTAATCATGGACGCATTGATGATGGCGGTCTGGCGATGGGGAAAAGCCGATGCTCTGCTCCACCATTCCTTTCAGGGATCTCGATACACGAGCGAACAGTTTCAGCGCCTTCTGGCGGATAATGGCATCACCTGTTCGATGAACCGGGCTGGCACCAAAGCGAATATTTTCACGACGGCCAGATGTGGATAGAGCGCATAGTACACCTATGGATGACTATGGTGCGATACAATATAGGTAACATTATGTGCATCTTTCTACCTCTTCATTTGAAATAATGCAATGAAAACAAAATATAAATGGGTCCTGTCATTTCGGCAGGGGGCACCAGAAGCTTTCCTTACAATCGATCTTTTGTTTTCCGCCTGAAACTTCGGACAAGCGAGGACGACCGACGTGCGAGGCAGTTGTTGCGCGGTTATCCAGCAAATGACTTGCCTGTGGCTTTCGGCCTACTGCGGGTTGTCATCTTTTCTTATGATGATTGATGTAGTGGAGCGGAAAAGCTGAGGAGCCCAGTTGTGAATGAAGCCGTGATGCCGGTGCCGTCCAGTGTGCCACACGAATCCGTAGACCTGATCACGGATCGCCATCCGCTTGTCTTTTCCGCCGGCATGTCCTGCGGCGAGGCTGTTACGGCCTTTGCACGGGCCGAGAATGCCAGCAGCGGACACGCCTGCCTCACCGATGAGAACGGCCGGTTTGCCGGGGTGATCGGGCTTCGGGCCTGCCTGAGGGCAGGGGCCGACGACCCGCTCGAAACGGTCGCCGTGCGCGACATTGCGACGGTGAAGCCGACGGCGGCACTGGATGCGACGGCACTGGATATGGTTGAGCACCGCATCGAATATCTACCGGTCGTCGACGGGGAGGGGCGGCTTGTGGGCGCCATTCGTGGCACCGATGCGAGCCATTATGTCGTGGAAGGGCTGCGTGAAGATGCGGACCGCTTCGCCGGCCTGCACGGCACGACGGGAGACGACTATTTCGAACATTCGATCTGGAGTGACTTCCGCCGACGCTTTCCCTGGGTTCTGGGGCTCGCAATCGCCGGCCTCGCCGCCGGCTATGTCGTTCATATCTACGAGGACGCGCTCGATGCGCTGGTCATCCTGGCGCTCTACATGCCGATGGTCGCCGATACCGGCGGTAATGTCGGGACCCAGTCGGCGAGCCTCGTCACCCGCGCAATCACGGCGGGCGATGTGCGCATCGGCGATTCCGCGCGCATCCTGTGGCGGGAGATGCGGGTATCGCTGATGATGGCGGCGATGCTGTTCCTGTTCGCCTTCCTCAAGGTGGTGCTGATCTCAAACGCTGCCGACGTTCCGGCCGGCCTTTCGCTCGAAGGCATCGGGCTGGCGATCGCGGTGGCGCTTGCGGTCCAGGTGATTTCCGCGACGCTGATCGGCGCCCTCTTGCCGCTTGCGGCCATCGCCGTCCGTCAGGATCCGGCGATCGTGTCCGGCCCCGCGCTCACCACGATCGTCGACCTGACCGGGCTGCTGCTCTATTTCCTGATCACCACATCCATGCTGGGCATCACCGGCGTGGTGCAGTTCTAGCGCAATCCATGGTGAAGCGGATATCGGCTCACCGCCCGGAATTGCGCAATGAGCGCAAGGCGCGGGCGGCCGCAAAGATCGGCCAAGTGGTGCTGACGGATCACGCCAGGCCGGTATTGTCGGGGCCCTTTGCCTGCGGGTTGATGCCGGCCTTCGCCAGCGTCTTCTCCAGAAGCTGGTCGTAGATCGGCCGCCCGCCGATCCATTGGGCGACCAGGTTGGCGGTGACGCAGGTGGCGATCAGCGGCATCACCATCGTGTAGGCGCCCGTCAGCTCGAGCGTGAGCACCGCGCCGACGACCGGGGCACGCACCGAGGCCGAGAACAGCCCGCCCATTGCGGCCATGCCGAAGGCCAGCGGCGCGATGGTGCCTGCCGGCAGCACCGCGTCAAGCAGGCCGCCGAAGAGCAGGCCGACGCACATGGAAAGCGCCAGCATCGGCGCGAAGATACCGCCGGGCGTGCCTGCCGAATAGCTGGTGATCATGGTGAAATAGCGCAGCACCGCCAGCAGAAGGAGAAACATCAGGCCCTTCCGGTGTTCCGACAAAAAGGTCACGGTATGCTCGCCGCCGGTCACCGAAAGCGGCATCAGGATCACGAGCGCGCCGATGGCGAGGCCGACGATTGCCGGAAACGCGAAGCGCACGCGGCCGTTGATGGCTGCCGCCAGCGCCGCCGTGCGCATCAGCCCGGCATTCAGCACGACGCCGAGCACGCCGAGAAGACAGCCAAGCAAGACAAAGGCCGGCAGGAGGAATATCTGTGGCTCGGCGACAACCATGGAAAAATCGGGCGCCCGCCCGCCGATGATCTGCGTCATCACGGTCGACAGGAGCGCTGCGACGATAATGCCCATATAGGTGCGGAAGGTATAGGGAAAGTGCCGGTGGGTTTCCTCGATGATGAACAGGATGGCGGCAAGCGGCGCGTTGAAGGCACAGGCAAGGCCGGCCGCAGCACCCGCACCGAGCATGCCGCGCCGTTCGGTTTCGCTGACCTTGAACGTATCGGTGAGGGCTGCGGAAAATGAGGCGCCGATATGGATGGTCGGTCCCTCCCGGCCGAGAACAAGCCCGGAAGCGATGGCGAAGACGCCGGTGAAGAACTTGACCGGCAGCACTCGCCGCCAGTGCACCGTCCTGAGGCCGAGCATGGCGCCCTCGATTTCCTGCACCCCGCTGCCGCCGGCTTCGGGCGCGTATCGGCGCACGAAATAGGCTGCCGTGACCGTGATGACCATGGTGATCAGCGCCGCGGCGACAACCAGCAGTGGCCCGCTCATATGCTCGGACAAGAGCCGCGGCCAGACCTGAAACCAGTCGATCAGAAGATGGAAGAAGGAGCCGACCGTACCCGTCAGAATGCCGGCCGCTGCCGCCAGAAGCACATAGCGCATCTGCGCATTTCTGTTACCCGGTCTGTCGAGGCTTGCGGCGGGATCATCCATCATTGGCCAACTCGCGCTGGAGGAAAACAGCGCGCACGCCCTTTATGGCTAGCGCGCAACCTTCACCAGCCATACAGAAAAATGGATCTATTGAAACGCCTTCGTGGAGGACTATCCCGGCATATTCGCGCGAGGAGGCCGGATCGGATGCCGATGCGATGCCGGAGCGGTTTTGAGCACTCAGACGCCTGCGCCTGCGGAATCGACGCGAAAACATGAGTAAAATAGTCTTGAAATAGCCTTGTCGCGCGGCTAGGTCTGGGCCGATTATCAATATGATATTGTATGGACATGGATATGCAGGCAATTCCGAACATCGAACGCGTGCGCCACGAACTCAAGCGTCGCGCCCTCACGGTCAAAACGGTCGAAAAACTCACCCCGTGCATGCTGCGCATCACGCTCGCAGGCGATGATCTTGCCGATTTCACCAGCCTGGCCGCGGATGACCATTGCAAGGTGATCGTGCCGGACGAGAACGGCGAAAACGTCATGCGCGACTACACGCCACGCGCCTATGACAATGCGGCGCGCAGCCTGGTGATCGACTTCGCCGTCCACGATGCGGGGCCGGCGACGCGCTGGGCGCTTGCGGCCAAGGTGGGCGATACCGTCGAGATCGGCGGGCCGCGTGGCTCTGCCGTTCTGAAGGGCGCGATCGACAGGATGGTGCTGATCGGCGACGAGACGGCACTCCCGGCGATCGGCCGTCAGATCGAGGAGGCGGCGCCGGGGACGAAGATCGAGGCGATTGTGGCCGTGCCGTCACCCGAGGACGAGCAGGCCTTCGCGACCGCCGCGGACCTTTCGATCCGCTGGATCCACCGGCCTGAAGCACAGGCGACCGAGCCTTCCCATTTCATTGAGGCCCTTGCTGATGTGACCCTCGGTGAGGGGACCTATGTCTGGATCGCGGCCGAGGCCGGCGTGGCAAAGGCCATCCGCCGGCATCTGATGGATGAGCTGAACCACCCTCTGACGTGGATGAAATCTGCGGGCTATTGGGTGAAGGGACAGGCCGATACGTCCGAGAAGAACATTTCCGAGTAGGGCAGGCGCGCTACTTGCCCGCCTTGTCCCGCGCAGCGGCTGCCGAGCGGCGCAGCCTGCTGCGGCGGCGCCAGCGGCTCTTGCGCGAATGCTGCTCCTCCGGGTGCGGGAAGCTGATTTCGACGCGCAGGCCGTTTTCTTCATAGTGCCGTTCGATCGAACCGTTGAGCTCGCCGATGATATTGGCGTCGATCAGCCGGGTGCCGAAGCCCTTGCGGCTCGGCTTTTCGACCGGCGTCTCACCCTGCTCGTTCCAGGTGAGCTTCAGCACGCGCTCGTCGCCGAAGCCGGAGAAGCTCCAGGAGACCACCAGGCGGACACCTTCATTCGCCATGCCGCCATATTTGAGCGCATTGGTCGCAAGCTCGTGGAAGGTCAGGCTGCAGGCCTGTGTCGCCTTCTCGTCCAGTTCGGCCTCCGGCCCATAAACCTCGAAATTGGATTCGTCGCCGCCGAAGACCTGTGCCAGTTCCTTGCTCAAGAGCTCCTTAAGGTCGGCGCGCTGCCAGTGGGAGCGGGTCAGCACATCCTGTGCCGTCGACATCGCCTGCAGCCGGGCGGAATAGGATTCCATGAATTGCGGCAGGTCTTCGGAATGGTGCGCCGTCTGCCGGGCCATCGCCAGCACACGGGCAATTGAATTCTTGATGCGGTGCTTCATTTCCTGAAGCATCAGGTCGCGTTCCTGCAGCGACTTTTCGGTGACACGCTGGACCTCGCGGGCGGCGGCAAGGGCCTTCAGCTGCCACTGCGCCGCCATCGCCAGTGCGACGGCCAGAAGCAGGGCGACCGAGCCGACGACGAAGGGCGTGACGTCGAACTGCGTCTTCTCGAAGGCCGCATCGGGCGTCATTTCCAGTACCCAGATACGGCCGGCGATCTCGATCTCGCGCTTGGTGTCGAGGCCGCTCTTCTTGAGCGATGTCTCGAAATCAGGCGAGATGTACAGCGGAAAGTCGGAAACGTCCTTGTCATAGGCCTTCAGCGCCACAGGCAGAACCGGCCGCTTGCCCATCACCGCCTCGTAAAGATCTCCGGTGCGGAACGGGGCATAGATGAAGCCGCCGAACGGCAGACCGTCGGCATCCGGGGCCGGGTTGTCGACACGGAAGGGCATGTAGATGAGGAACCCGGTCTGCTTGCCGGGCGTGATTTCCTGGACGAGCCGCACCGGTCCGGTCGCCTGCACCGTGTCCGTGGCAAAGGCCTTGGCCATCGCCTCGCGGCGGCTCTGTTCGCTGTACATGTCATAGCCGATGGCGGCATGGTTGCGCTCATCGTCGGGTTCCAGCATGACGATCGCGGCGCGGTATTTCTGGTCTGTCTCTGCCGGCCAGATCCTGACATCCGTGCCGTAATTGTCGGCGATCATCGCCTCGGCCGTGGCTTCATTGCCGGCACGCACGACACGCGCGAAGCCGATGCCCTGAATGCCGTCATAGCGATCCTCGGTGTCGAGCCCGGCGACATAGGTCTTGAAGGCGGCGCGCGTGACCTGTCCGCCGGTCGCCTCGAAGAACGACTTCGTCGCCTCCAGCAGCGACATGTGCTGGTAGAGACGGTTGGTCAGCCGGTCCGCGGCATCGCTGGCGACGATCTCGAACTTGGCCTGGCGGGTGAGATCGGAGGTTCGGTAGATCGAAAAGGACATGCCGAGGCCGATCGCCGTCACGACCACGAACACCAGGACCGGAAGAAACCGGTTTACGGTCGTGATGTCACCGGCCCGTGCCTTGTCGAACAGTTGGCGCATACGTATCAGGCGACCTCGCGGTGACGAAGCGGATTCAGGCTTCGGAATTGCAACAGGATTGGCGACAAAGCCACAACAAAGTCCGAAACCGGCCCGGACGAAAACCGGCTCTTGATCAGCAGCGCGGTTCCGCGCTCACCTCGGCGGACGATAGGAGTTTTTTACGTTACATTCCCGCTTTTTGCTCCATTGTCAATCGCTTGCTGGACGCCAGCGCGCCGGGGCAATGCCCCGAGATCTGGGCTGATACCGGATCGGGGTAGGGAACCCGCGGGCAGGTAAAGGCGTTTGAATGGTGTGAGAATATTTTGCCAAGCTTGAAAGGAGCAGGCCATGAATTGGGATCGTATTGAAGGCAACTGGAAGCAGTTTCGCGGTGAAGCCCAGGCCCAGTGGGGCAAGCTCACCAATGACGATATGGACGTTGTCGAAGGCAAGCGCGAAAAGCTTGTCGGCAAGATCCAGGAGCGCTACGGCAAGGAACGTGACGAGGCCGAACGCGACGTCGACAACTGGATGTCCGGTATCAACTAAGACCTGCAGCAAGACTGCGGGAAGGGAGGAAACAGCGGCCAGCGTGCCGCTGTTTTTTTATGCCGTTTTTGCGGTAACAAAACATAAAAAACGGACCGCGTCGGGGGAGGGAAACGCGGCCCGTCTTTTCCAGCGATGAGGCTTGCTGGAGGAGCTGTCTAGCGTCGTGCGAAGTTCACGATGACCGCGACGGCGAAAAACAGCAGGAAGAGGAAAAACAGAATCTGCGCAATTCCGGCCGACGCACCGGCAATACCGCCAAAGCCGAGTGCCGCGGCGACAAGTGCGATTACCAGAAAAACAACGGCGTAGTAGAGCATGATGATCTCCTTCGTTACGTGAAGGTAAAACGTCTGCCCACTGGCGAGGTTCCCCTGCAAAAACAAAAAGGCGGCCGAAGCCGCCTTGGTGTCGAAATGAGGGTAAACGGCAGATTAAGCCGCTTCCTCATGCTGTTCCTGGAAGAACAGCGCCTGGCTGATCAGCGCCTTCACCATGTCCGGGTTGAACGGCTTGGTGACGAGGAAGGTCGGCTCGGGCCGCTCGCCGGTCAGGAGCCGTTCGGGGAAGGCGGTGATGAAGATCACCGGCAGCGTATCGGTTGCAAGGATATCATTGACCGCGTCGATGCCCGAGCTGCCGTCGGCGAGCTGGATGTCGGCGAGAACCATCTTCGGCTTGGAACGCTGGTAAAGGTCCACGGCCTCCTTGTGGGTGCGGGCAATGCCGGTGACCCGGTGTCCGAGGCTTTCGACCATCTGTTCGATGTCCATCGCGATCAGCGGTTCGTCCTCGATGATCATGATGTCGGTCGCAACCTGACGGGCGATCTCGGAGGAGGCCTGATCGATGAGTTCCGAAACGGTATCCGCCTCGACGCCCAGGATTTCAGCGGTTTCGCGATGCGAGAAGCTTTCAAGCGAAATCAGCAGAAAGGCCTGGCGCGGCTTGGCCGGCAGTGCCAGAAGATTGGCTGCTGCGCGCTTCTCCCAGGAATAGGGAGAATCAATTTCTTCAATTTCGATGGTGGTGGAACTGAACAGTCGGGAAAACAGTTTATAAAGTGCGACCTTGTCGTCACGGCCCTCGGGGAAGAGAGATACATCTTCAATCAGGGCTTCGAGCACGGCGGCAACATAGGCATCGCCTGAAGTCTGCGATCCTGTGACGGCACGTGCGTACCGCCTGAGATAAGGCAAGTGGGCGGCGATACGGGTTGATAGCGACATATTTGGTACTCTCCTGCCTGCAGTAGGTCTTGCGTACAGTGACGCTGTTCAAACGTCCTTCAAACTCGATAATGCCCAGTTCAAAAAAAAGTTCCGCAAGCTCGGAACTTTTTATCGGTACCCACGTTTTTTCCGATGAACAAGTGTAAACGCAATCATGAAGCGGGGCGAATACAAGTGAAGAATAATCCGAGCCTTAACCAAGGCACGACCCTGCCAGGCACAGCGAGGAGTCCCGAGGAGGCGATAAGTCGCCGTCTCAAGGCACTCTACCATGCTGTGGAGCAGGAGGACATACCGGATCGTTTTCTGAATCTACTCGAGCGACTTGATGCTGCCGAATCGGCCTCCAAGCGCGAAGCGGAGGGCTGAGTGTCGTGGTCAGGGACGATGATACGAGTTTCAAACGCGATATGCTGAAAACGGTGCCGAGCCTCCGTGCCTTTGCAGTCTCTCTCTGCGGGCACCAGGATCTGGCAGACGATCTCGTGCAGGATACGATCATGAAGGCTTGGGCGAAACAGGAAAGTTTCGCCGAAGGCACCAACATCAAGGCATGGCTGTTTACCATTCTGCGTAATGAGTTCTACAGCCAGATGCGCAAGAGCGGGCGCGAGATCCAGGATACGGACAACGCCTTTACCGAAAGAATGTCGACGCATCCGTCCCAGTACGGGGCGATGGATCTGCGTGACTTCCGCAAAGCGCTCAATCGACTGCCCGACGATCAGCGTGAGGCGATCATTCTGGTTGGCGCTTCCGGGTTCTCCTACGAGGAGGCCGCGGAAATCTGCAATTGCGCCATCGGCACGATCAAGAGCCGGATTGCGCGGGCGCGTGGCAAGCTGCAGGAGATGCTGGACATCAAGGGCGAAGCCGATTTCGGCCCGGATGCCAATTCGGCGGCCGTCATTGGCAGCGCCTTTATCTCCAGGCCTGCCTGATCGGTCAGAAATGAAACAAACAAAAACGGCGTCCCGGCGGGGCGCCGTTTTTTGTTTGTTTCGATGGCTGGAAGAAAAAGCCGGCCGCGGGCTTCAGTCCCTGCGGCCGGCTCATCTTGTCTTGCTTACTCGCCGATGATGGCGCGCAGCATCCACAGCGCCTTCTCATGGAAGGTGAGGCGTGCGGTCAGCATGTCCTCGGTCACCAGGTCACCGGCATCGCCAGCCTTCTCGCCGGCTTCGCGCATGGCACGCACGGCGGCTTCGTGATCATTGATGAGGTCCTTGATCATGTCCTCCGCGGACAGCGTGGCGATGTTGCCGGCATCGGGAACGAAGGTGGTGACTTCGCGCATCTTTTCCGGTGCGAGGAAGCCGATGGCGCGGATGCGCTCGGCAATCGTGTCGGCAGCCTCGAAAAGTTCGCCATAGTGCTCCTCGGTTAGAAGATGCAGAGAGCGGAACAGCGGGCCGACCACATTCCAGTGGTAGATATGGCTCTTGATGGTGAGCTGGTAGGTTGCGCCGAGAATCTCGGAAAGGCTTTCCGCCATCTCGGCGCGGTATTCCTTCGAAAGGCCTGTGTTCAAGCGGCTTTCATGAGCTTTCGGTTTCAGGACAGTGGCTGACTTCGCCATGGGAACCTCCTTGTGGATGGCTGCGTTTCATGTCAACAAAACGGCGTCACATCGGGTTTGTTCCTGAACGGTATCGACGGCTATTGTGAAAAACGATTCGATTGCGGAACCTTAGGGCTCTCCCTGCGTTTTCGAGTTGGTTGGAAATGAGTGCGCCCAGTGCGGGCGGCGGCGAGAGCGATCTCGCCGCGCTAGAAAATTGAAGAGCGTTAAGGCCTGTGGAACATCTGCCGTCGGAACTTGTCGATGCGATCAAGGACGAGAAACGTCTGAAGACCTTGTCGCAATCGATCATGCGCGCCGCCGAGCAGGACGAGGATTTCGTTGCCATCGTCGAAGCGGCCGCACAACGCTTTTCCGCGCCGGCAGCCCTCATCGTGATCGCCGATTTTGACGAAAACTGGGTGCAGGCCGTGCATGGCATGGAGCCGGCCGATGTGCCGACCCGCTCCGGCCTCTTCGTCTATCCGCTTGCGCTTGAGGACGAGCCGGCCCTGATCGTCAACAATCCCGCCAAGGAAAATCAGCTCGCGCCGTCCGTTCCCCAGTTCGAAGGGGCAAAGGTAAAGTTCTTCGCCGGCGCGCCGATCCGTGTCCATGGCGTCAAGGCCGGTGCGCTCTGTGTCATCGATGCCGAAAATCACCGCGATATCACCGAAGCGGATGCGAAAGCGCTGGCCCGACTTGCCGACCTCGCCGGCTCGCTCTACGAACTCAAGGAAGCCGCCCGCGGCAAGGTGACCGCCGACATGAAGCTGTCGCGGGCCGAACGACGCCATTCGATGGCGCTCCGGGCGGCCAATATCGCAGCCTGGAGCTGGGACGGTGTCAGCGAGACGATCGAATGCGACAATTCCCTGCGCCAGATGCTGAACCTGCCCGTCGGCGAAACCGTCACGTGTCGCAAGGTCCTGGGTGCGGTCTCTCCCGAGATGCGCTTTTCGATGCTGCGCCGGTTCAAAGCGGCGCTGGATCGCGGCGAGGAGTATCAGTGCGAAATCAAGGTCGCATCAACCGGGCGCTGGCTGCTTTCGCTCGGCGGCGCCTACGAAAATGCGCTTCTTGACGATGAGCGCGGACCGGTTTTCGGCGTCGTTGTCGATATTTCCACGACCAAGGAATCGGAGCAGAAGACGCGGCTGCTGCTGAGGGAACTGAACCACCGGGTCAAGAACACGCTCGCCATCGTCCAGTCGATTGCCGGCCAGACCCTGCGCCGCTCGCGGTCCTCGGCCGAGTTCAACATGGCCTTTTCCGGCCGCCTGCAGGCGCTTTCGGCCGCCCATACCCTGCTTTCCGACGAGCAATGGGGCGCGATCGCGTTGGAACGACTGTTGCGGTCGCAGATTGCGCCCTATGCCGAGACCTACGAACGGCAGATCGATATTCACGGCAATGCCATCTATCTCGATCCCGACGAGGCGCTAGCGCTCGGTCTGGTCATCCATGAGCTCGCCAGCAATGCGGCGAAGTTCGGCGCTCTGTCGAGGAGCACCGGCGTTGTCGACATCACCGCGGATTGCACCGGCGGTCCCGACGATGCCCACCTGGAACTTGATTGGGTCGAAGTCGGCGGTCCGGCGGTTTTGCCGCCCGAGCACAAGGGCTTCGGCTCCATCCTGATCGAGCGCAGCCTCGACAAGATCATCGGCAGCACCGTCGAGGTCGAATACGCGGAGACCGGGTTGCGCGCCCGCATCCGTATGCCGCTGCGCTACTGCTGACCCTTGCATCCTTGATGTTTTCTCGACGGCCGGAGCCCCCTCCGGCCGCTTTGCCGTTTGCGGTCATAGCCCACGAAAAAACTTCGCGAAATTTTGCTACATGAGAGGAACAAGGTGAGCGGCCCGACGTTTTTATTGTGTGAGACGGGTGAGATAAAACAAAGATAAAAGATTTGTATCGCACCTTTCCTGGATGAGAAACGAACAGGAGGAGTATTATCATGCTTCGCAAGATTCTTTCGACTACAGCACTTGTTGCCGTTATTTCCACGGGTGCAGCTTATGCTCAGGATTCGACCAATCAGGACATGAACAAGGAGCCTGCTGCCCAGACCGATATGGGCAACCAGGGTACCGGCATGGATCCCGTTTTCCCGGACATGCAGGCCACTGAAGACGGTTCCGACTTCTTCAGCTCCAACGACAAGCAGGTTCTCGCGAGCTCTCTGCTCGGCTGGCCGGTTTACGGTCCCGGCGCTGACGACCAGGGTCGCGAACAGGTCGGTGACATCAACGACATCGTCATGAATCCGGATGGCGTTGCCAATGCCGCAGTGATCGGCGTCGGCGGTTTCCTCGGTATCGGCGAAAAGGCTGTTGCAGTATCCTTCGATCGTCTGAGCTGGGAGCCCGGTGAAGACGGCGATGACCTGCTCACCATCGACGCGACCCGCGAAGAGCTCGAAAACGCGCCGGAATTCGATACCGATGGCGCGAACATGATGGAAGTCGGTACGGCTGACACGAATGCCGATATGGACAACCAGGACATGGCGGCGACCACCGGCACCGGTACGACCACCGACATGGGTACGACCGGCACGGATATGGCCAGCACCAATGATGGTTCGATGGCCATGGATCCGACGGAAGGCATGTCGCCTGTCGCCATCGACCAGGTCTCCTTTGACGAGCTGGTCGGTTCACCGGTCCTCAGCGCCGATGGCGACAGCGTCGGTGAAGTTTCGGAAGTCGTTTCGCACGGCGACCAGAACGAACAGGTTCTGATCGTTGACGTCGGTGGCTTCCTGGGTCTCGGTGAAAAGCCGGTTGCGATTTCCGCCAATGCCGCAGAAATCATGAGCGACGGCGACACCTACGTGATCAAGACCACCTATGACCGTGAGACGCTTGAAAACCAGCAGGCTTACACGGAGCAGGATCTGAACGAAAATCCGGAAGCGGTTCTGTTGAACTGATCATCCGACTGACGTTCCTTGCAAGAGCCCGCGATCTCCGGATCGCGGGTTTTCTGCGTGCCGTCAGCGATGCCACCTGCCGGTCCGGTCGCGGCTGAGGAGCGGTGTCGAAAAGGCGGCGACGGGCTCGGGGCAGGCTTCGATGGCGGCAAGGCTCTCGCTGTAGCGCCGGGTCTGCAGCATGGCGCTGCCGATCGCCACGGGTTTCACGCCGATTGCCGCAAGCAGTGTGAGGGCGGAGACGATCGAACTCCCCGACGAGATCACGTCGTCGACGAGCGCCACCCGCCGGCCCTCGATCAGCGGCAGCATGCGGGGGTCGATGAAGAGCCGCTTGCCGGCGCCCGGCGTGGTGACAGAGGAGAGCGGAACGGAAAGCGCGTCCTCGTACCAGAACTTGCGGGAATTGCCGAGCGGCACGTAGCGGCGGTGCCCAAGGGCGCGGGCGACGCCGGCGGCAAGTGTCAGGCCGAGCGTCGGCAGGCCGATGACAACTTCGGGCGCGGCAGGGCGGAGGCGTTCGGCCAGTTTCAGCGCAAGCGTTTCCGCAACATCGAAGGAGGCCTGGTTGATGATCAGCGAGGCGAGACCGTTGCCCGTATCGCCAAGCGCGCGGATCGGCAGCAGCAATTGCCGGCCGTCGTCGAGTTCGGCCGGGTAGGCATGCTCGAACGGGCCGTCGGTTGGGTAAGTGGCAGGCGGCAGCAGGTCCTGCCAGAAGGCGTGCGGGTCCATGGCGATCTCGCGGGCGGGGTTTGCGCAAATGCCGCAAATTTCGTTTATATGCGTATCGGCGTTTCTATTATGCTCTGGCGGACGGACGGGCAAGGTATCCTCATTATGGCAGGCAAGGCATGATACATCTCTACAAGGTCGGCGGCCTCAAGACGGCCTTGCCTTCGGCCGGTTCTCCCGTGCCGCTGGAGGATGATGTCGTGTGGATCGACATGCTCGATCCGACCGAAGCCGACCTGCGTCATGTCGAGGCGATCGTCGGCGTGGAGCTGCCGACCCGCGAATCGCTCAAGGATATCGAGCCGTCGAGCCGGTTCTATACCGAAGGCGAGACCGTCTACATGACGGCGTCTCTGGTGATGAATGTCGATCTTGGCCTTGCCCATCTCACAGATGTCGGCTTCGTGCTCGCAGGTGGTCGGCTCATCACCATCCGCCATGCGGAGCCGAAACCGTTCTTCCTGTTTGCCGCCGACATGAAGCGTCTGGACCTGCAGCCGGGCCAGGGCTCGAAGGTGCTTGCCTATCTGCTCGACACGATCGTCGACCGCACCGCGGAAATCCTCGAGCTTGCCGTGTCGAAGATCGACAACCTTTCGATCGCCGTCTTCGGCGAAGGTGCGCGCGGGCGCCGGCGCCCGCCGGCCGAGCTCGAATCGCGGCTGATCGAGATTTCGACCTATCACCGCCTGGTCAGCAAGACCCGCGACAGCCTGACGACGCTGGCGCGCCTTGCCACGTATGTCCAGTCGCTCGGCCGTGTGCGCGACGACAAGCAGACCAAGGATCTCTGCCGCATCGTTTCCCACGACATCCAGTCGCTGGCGGAGCATGCAAGTTTCGTCTCCTCCAACATTTCCTTTCTGCTCGATTCGGCGCTCGGCCTCATCAACCTCGAGCAGAACAACATCATGAAGCTGTTCTCGGTGGTTTCGGTGGTTTTTGCCCCGCCCATGCTGATTGCCGGCATCTACGGAATGAACTTTGACAAGATGCCCGAACTGCACTGGGCGATCGGCTATCCGGCAGCGCTGGTGGTGATGTTGGCGACAATGGTGCTGGCGATCTACTGGCTGCGCTCGCGCGGCTGGTTTTGAACCGGGAAAAATTGCCGGAAATCATTGTCTGCAATTGCTTTTTACGCTCAAATCGATGCTTAATGGAACTGCTTGACTAGGCTATTGAGGAAAACTATGGTGCGGCCGACTTCAGAGCGGGTGCAGGGCACCCACTCGCTGCGCGCCGGGCCTGAGGGGGCTTTGCGGCACAAGGGACAAAAAGAAGGGTCATGGCGCAGGACGGGCAGGACGATCTGGAAGCGCGCCGCAAGCAGCTTGAAAGCGAGCTTGGCGCGCTGAAGAGGAAAAAAGGAACAGGGGACCGCGAAACACCGAAAACCACGGATAGTGACCGGCGCGAGATGTCAAAAGCGCTGAAGCTCTCGAGCGAGTTCATTTCCGCCATTTTCGTCGGGTTTATCCTTGGCTACCTTCTGGATCGATTTGTGGGCACCAGCCCCTGGGGGATGATCGGCTTTCTCCTCCTCGGCTTTGGTGCCGGAATATTGAACGTGTTGCGCTCTGTCGGCCGTGTGGCCGAGCCGGAAGACCGGATAAAGCGAGACGAGAACTAAAACTGCCGGAATGCGCCGGCGATGTGCCGTAAGGCAAGACGAGAAGAGAGAGCTTAGGTGGCAAACGATCCGACCCATCAGTTTCAGATCCACAGCATCGTTCCGATCAATGTCGGCGGTCTGGACCTTTCCTTCACCAATGCCTCGCTGTTCATGGCTGTGACGGTCGCGGCAGCAGCGGGTTTCATGTATCTGGCCACCGCCAAGCGCGGCCTTATCCCCTCGCGCACCCAGTCGGTTGCCGAGCTGCTTTATGAATTCGTCGCCTCGATGCTGAGAGAGGGGGCGGGCACGAAGGGCATGGTGTTCTTCCCGTTCGTGCTGACGCTGTTCATGTTCCTGCTGACGGCCAACCTCATCGGCATGTTCCCGTATTTCTTCTCGGTGACGAGCCAGATCGTGGTGACGTTCTCGCTGGCATTGCTGGTGATGGTCATCGTCGTCGGTTACGGCGTCTACAAGCACGGCGTCCATTTCTTCAAGGTCTTCGTGCCGTCGGGTGTTCCCGTGGCGCTGCTGCCACTGGTGACGCTGATCGAGATCGTTTCGTTTCTCTCGCGTCCCATCAGCCTTTCCGTCCGTCTTTTCGCCAACATGCTGGCGGGCCATATCACCCTCAAGGTGTTTGCCGGATTCGTCGTTTCCCTGAGCGCGATCGGCACGATCGGAACCGGAGGCGCGATTCTGCCTCTGGCCATGACCGTCGCTCTGACGGCGCTGGAATTCCTTGTCGCCTTCCTGCAGGCCTATGTGTTTGCAGTATTGACGTGCATGTATCTCAATGATGCCGTCAATGCGGGAGATCACTAAGGAATAAAGTCATCCGGTTCGGCTGGACAGCTCGAACCGGCCTCGCTATTAAGCCGCAACAACCCAATTCTTCTAAGGAGTTCTTACATGGAAGCGGAAGCAGCAAAGTTCATCGGCGCCGGTATCGCGTGCCTTGGCATGGGTGCAACTTCGATGGGTCTCGGCCGCATCTTCGGTGACTACCTCACCGGCGCGCTGCGCAACCCTTCTGCCGCAGACAGCCAGTTCGGCCGCCTCGTATTCGGCTTCGCCGTTACCGAAGCGCTCGGCATCTTCTCGCTGCTGGTTGCTCTTCTCCTGCTCTTCGCCGTTTAATTTTAAACGGTCTAAGGTTCCGGCCCCGGCGCATGGCGACGATCGCCACGCCGTGGCCAATCCTATCGAAGACCTTTGGAGGCGAGCATGTTTGTGACACCGGCCATGGCGCAGACGCCTGAGTCTGAGCTCCATACCGAAATGGCCCAGCTGGAACACCATGAATCCGCGGTGTTCCCGCCGTTCGATTTTGCGACATTTCCGTCACAGATTCTCTGGCTGGCCATCACGTTCGGCATCTTCTATCTGGTGATGAAGAGGGTGATCGTTCCGCGTGTCGGCTCGATCCTGGAAGACCGGCACGACCGGATCGCCCAGGACCTCGACGAAGCCGAACGGCTCCGCAACGAGGCCGATGAGGCCATCGCCGCCTACGAGAAAGAGCTTGCCGAGGCCCGTGCCGAGGCGCGTTCGATTTCGGCCGCTGCTGCCGACAAGGCTCGCGCCGAAGCGGAAGCGGAACGTGCACAGCTTGAGGCCGAACTGGCCGACAAGCTTGCCGAAGCCAATGCGCGGATCGAAAAGGTCCGTTCGGATGCGCTGCAGGAAGTCGGCTCCATCGCCGAGGAAACCGCCGCGCAGATCGTGACCCATCTCATCGGCGGGCGCGTTGCCAAGGGTGACGTCGAAGCCGCAGTGACCTCGGTCAGGGAGGCCTAATCATGGTGGCTCTTGACGCAACATTCTACGCCCTCATCGGCCTGGTTCTGTTTTTCCTGGTCGTGGCCTATTTCAAGGTTCCGGTGATCATGCTGCGCTCGCTCGATTCGCGGGCGGACCAGATCCGTGACGAGCTGGCCGAAGCAAAGCGCCTGCGCGAGGAGGCCCAGCACGTCCTGGCCGATTATCAGCGCAAGCGCCGCGAGGCCGAGGACGAGGCCAAGGACATCGTTGCCGCGGCCGAACGCGAGGCCCAGTCCATCAAGGACGAAGCCCGCCGCAAGACCGAGGAATATGTCGAGCGCCGCACGGCTTTCTCCGAGCAGAAGATCCGCCAGGCGGAGCACGACGCCATCGAGGCAGTGCGCAGCGCGGCCGTCGACGTCGCCGTCGAAGCGTCCCGCATCGTGCTGGAGAAGAAGGCGACCGCCGCCGTGCAGTCGAAGCTGTTCTCGAAGTCGATCGACGCGGTCAAGTCCAAGCTCAACTGAGCGGCCGGACCGGATTGAAGGATAGCAGGCAAGCGCTCAGGCGCTTGCCATTTTTGTTTGTGGCGCCAGTTCGCGCCGACAGGTTTGGGAATGATACGGATGGCAAGGCTCATTGACGGAAAGGCGATCGCCGCCGAGGTTGTCGGCAAGGTCAAGGACGCGGCGGAGACGCTGAAGGCCAAATCCGGCACGGTGCCGGGCCTTGCCGTCGTCATCGTCGGTGATGATCCGGCAAGCCATACCTATGTCGCCGCCAAGGGGCGGAGGGCGAAGGAATGCGGCTTTCATTCGGTGCAGATCACGCTTTCCGCCGAAACCACGCAGGTCGAGCTGGAAAAGGTTGTTGCCGGGCTGAACGAGGATCCGGCCATTCACGGTGTGCTGGTGCAATTGCCGCTGCCGAAACACCTCGACGAGTTTCCGGTCATCCAGATGATCCGTCCGGAAAAGGACGTCGACGGGCTTTCGGTGGTCAATGCCGGCAAGCTTGCGATCGGCGATTTCAGGACGGGGCTGATTTCCTGTACACCGGCCGGCTCCATGGTGCTGGTGCGGCGCGTGCATGGTGACGATCTCTCCGGTCTCAATGCCGTCGTCGTCGGCCGATCGAACCTCTTCGGCAAACCGATGGGCCAGTTGCTGCTCGCCGCCAACGCCACCGTGACCATGGCGCATTCGCGCACGGCCGATCTCGCCGGCATCTGCCGCAAGGCCGATATCCTGGTTGCCGCCACGGGGCGGGCCGAGATGGTGAAGGGAGACTGGGTGAAGCCCGGTGCCACCGTGATCGACGTCGGCATCACCCGGGTTCCGGCGCCCGAGCGCGGCGAGGGCAAGACCCGCCTGCTTGGCGACGTGGCTTTCGATGAGGCGGAGAAGGTGGCCGGCGCGATCACGCCGGTGCCCGGCGGCGTCGGGCCGATGACGATCACCATGCTGATGGCCAACACCGTGATTGCCGCCTACCGCGCGAGCGGCCTCGAGGCGCCGTCGTTCTGATCGGCTGTCCCGTTCAGCTAAACGCCTTGAACGCCACCAGTGTGAAGGTGTCGGTGACGCCTTCGATGGTCTGCAGCCGCGATATGACGAAGTGGCCGATATCGGCCGCGGGTGGCAGATAGAACTTGGCGATCAGGTCGTACTGGCCGGAGGTCGAGTGAATTTCGGAGGTCTCCTCCACCGTGCGCACCACGACATCGGCGACATCGTAGGCTTCTCCCGGGGCGCATTTGAACTGCACGAAAATCGTCTGCATGGGCTTCCTCGTTCTGGCTGCGGCGCGCATCGGCGCGGGCGCCCGAACCTATAGCATGCCAGCGCATTTTTGAAAGGCGCCAGCGCTCCTGCCATCAGTCGACGCGCACTCTGAGGACGATGTCCTGGTCGTAATTGCCGAAGCCCTTGCCGAAGATGTTGATGCCGCCCGGATGACGGGCGTCGGCGCGCACGGAAATGCCGAGGCGGATCGAGTGGTGCTCCGGCAGGCGAAGGGTGGCGAGCGTGACGTCGGAAATGCGGACGCCATCCACATAGGCGCCGTCCGGCGTCACCCGGAAGCGCTTCAGCATGCCATATTGCGAGCCCTTCAGCTTCCACCAGTCCGGCGTCAGCACGCCGCGCCGGTCGCCGAAATCGCCGGGCGATGTCCACTGGCCGATATCGATGCCGTTGATGGTGATGGTGATGTCCGACGGCCAGTCCGGATTGGTGCCGGGCACTTCCGATGACAGCTCCATCGAGAATTCGATCTCCGAGACCGCCCGGTTGTTGAGCCGGGCATTGTTCGGAAACTGGTATTCGATCGCGCCGCGCGTGAACCACAAGAGCCCCGCCTTCATGCGAGCCGGGTCGAGGAAGGAGTCCGGCACGTCGAGCAGGCCGATAATGCCTTCCGGCGTGCAAAGCCCGCACGGGGCGCTGACGTCGAAGGCGGTATAGAGCCCGACAGGCATTGCCACCTCGATGGCGTCGTCAACGCCGTCGTCGGCAGTATCACCGAAGGAAACCACGACTTCATCGTAAATGCTGGTGCAAACCTTCTGATTTCCCTTGCGGGCGCGCTGGCTTTCGGTGCGGATCAGCCCGGCATCCTCGAGCATCTGGATGCTGAGCGAGACGGTCGATTGCGGCAGTTCGAGACAGGCGCCGATATCCTTCACATTCATCGGCCCCTTGCGCCTGAGGAGCTGCAGCACGGCAACCCGCGCCGGAGCCGCCAGCCCCTTCAATACATGCATGTCCTTTTCAGGGTCGATCACGAGGAAATTACGGGGCATGGGCTCGCTGCTTCGGGAGGTGTCGTGAAACTTTCATATCAGGATTTTTGGCGCGGTCAAACTGCCGCGAGCGCTGTGCGACAAAGGACGCTGAGGGCATGGTCAGCTCGGCGTAGAGCTGGGCCGAGGCACCCCATGTCGGTCGCCCTGCCGATATGGCGACGCTGGCCGACCCGTGCCATGGCCGTCGAGGTGCCGGGCGCCGTGCGGCTCTATATTGCGCCGGACGTGCCGTGCGAGACGCCGCCATAGCGCCCTATCTGTCCGGGGTCGTGATCGGCCACGAACTCCTCTCCGCCCGCCACCGCTTCCGCGAAAGCCTGGCCGGGGGCGTGCCGCTCTTTGTCATCGGTGTGGAGGGGATTTCCGAGCGCTACCGGACCGCCATGCGCCCACTCGATCTTCAGGCGCCGACAATGCCCGGCAATACGGCGCCGGCCGGCCTCTACCGGTTCGCCCTGGCGCTGCAGGGCGGGCTCTAGCGGGACGGGCCGTTCGGCAGCGCCGCCCGCTCGGGGGTAGCGCCGGATGTCGCCGTGCGCGTGGGCTCGGCCACGATCTGCGGCGTCAGCTTTCGTTTCCAGGCTGCGGCAACCTCGCTGAGGCGATGGCCGGGCGCGGTGGCTATCGCGGGGAAGTCGCGGCGCCAGTCGTCAATGCGCGCACCCACCGCGCTCAGATCATTGGTGTCGACGCACTGGCCGGGTGTCAGCAGGATCTCGTCATTGGAGCCGAGGCCCGCATGGGCAAGCACGGGCGTGCCGACCGCATTCGCCTCGGCAAGCGTCAGGCCGGAGGTCTCTGCAAAGCGCGACTGCGGATGGAACACGCAGAGCGAGGATCGCATGATCTCGATGCGGGCCTTGTCACTAAGCTTGCCGAGAAAGTGCACGCCGTCGGGCACGGTGTTTTCCGGCCAGACGAGATTATCGTGCTCGGCCACTTCGAGCCGGAGCGTGGGCCTTGTGCGGCGCAGGGCTGCGAATTTCACCAGCGCCTCGGAAAGCCCCTTGTGCGGTGCGCCCGGAAAGAACAACCGGTCGATATCGCGTGGCGTCGTATCCGGCTTCAGTTCGTCGGCGACCGGGTCCGGAATGGATGAAATGGCCGGCAGCTTGTCGTTGGCATCGGCGAGAAAGGCGTGGACGTGCTTGGCCAGGCTTTCGGACGCGCAGACAATCTCGATGCCGGCGGCCGCCAGGGCATCGCCCATCCGCCGATTGTGGCGGCCGGGCGGGGAATGCATCCAGAGAAAGACGGGGCAACCCGGACCGAGCTTGCTCACCTTGAGCGCCGTCTTCCAGGAGCTCACGACAATGACATTGGAAACGCTTGTCAGGTCCTCGACCTTCAGCATGTCGAGCGGACGGTAAAGCCCGCCGGCATCCCGGGTCACATCCGTGCGACCGGCCTGGTAGAACTGGAAGCGGCAGTCATTGCTCAGCGCGCCGGCAAGGCGCAGGATGGCGGCCTCCGTCCCGGTCTCTTCATCGAGATAGGCAAACTCATAGGGCGAAAGGCAAACCGGATCGATTACGGCAACGGCGGAAGTCATTAGTAGCCCTCCCGCCTGCAACGTTCAGTTGAACAGGTCATGATTGTGATCCTCGTGTTACCACGGGCATAGCTGGCACACGATCTCGCGCATTAAACTGGTTTGAAATTAGCCATGTTTTTGGGAAAATATTTTTACCTGTCAGTGAACGTTTCCGCGCTCAGGCGGATTGCGGTTCGAGCCCGACTTCAGCCATATTGCGCGCCGGGAAGGCAGCCTCCTTCCTTTTGTTCGTCCCGAGGGAATGAAGATGAATACGGATTCGCCAAGCTGTCTCGTGCAGAAATTGTCCCACTATGTTGCTCTTGACGAGCATTCGCTCGACAGCATCAGCCGTCTGGAGCGGGACGAGCGGGATTTCTCCAAGAACGATGAAATCTACCAGGGCGGCGATGAGAACACCTATCTGTATGTGGTCAAGCGCGGCTGGCTCTACAGCTACGCCGACATGAAGGATGGCCGCCGTCAGATCACGGAAATTCACCACCCCGGTGACATCGTCGGTTTTCCGGACATCGCCTTCGACCAGCGCACATCGGTACTCAGGGCGGCCGAGGACGTTCGGCTGTGTCCGTTTCCGAAGAAGGACCTGGACGAGGTGTTCAGCCAGGCGCCGCAGCTTGCGGCGCTGCTGTTTGCACTATCGGTGCGCAACCAGGTCATCCTCACCGACTTTCTTCGTGCCGTCGGGCGCATGAGCGCGCGCGAGCGCATTGCCTATCTGCTGCTCGACCTGCGGTCGCGCCTTCGGATTGCCAACAAGTCGATGACCACGACCTTTCGCCTGCCGCTCAACCAGACCGAAATCTCCGACGTTCTCGGCCTCACCAATGTCTATGTCAGCCGCAGCTTCGCAGCGCTGGAGAAGGACGGGATGATCCGCCGCAGCAACGGCCATGTCGAAATCCTCGAAGAGGAAAAGCTGGCAAAGATCTGCGATTTCGTCGACCGGCATGTCGGCCTCGACACGAGCTGGTTCCCGCCAAGCAACGGCTGAGATCAGGCCGGCGAAAAGGTCCGGTCGGCAAGCTTCGGCAGCATGAAGCGAAAGACGACCGATCGCACGCCCTGAAACAGCAGCATGGCGATCCACAGGCCGTGATTGCCGTAGAGCGGCTGCAGCACGGCCCATGCGGCGAAATAACAGGCGAGCGATATCAGCATCAGCGTGCGCATCTCGCGCGACCAGGTGGCACCGATGAAGACCCCGTCCATCTGGAAGGCGATGACGCCGATGAGCGGCATGATCGCCGCATAGGGCAGATAGGTGTGGGCGAGCGCCTGGGTTTCCGGGATCGGCGCGATCAGGGCGACAACGGAGGGGCCGGTGAGGAAGAAGGCGGCGGAGACGAACAGCGCCATCGCCACGCCCCAAAGCGTGGTGAGCCTGATCACCCGGTTGAAGGCGGGGCGATAGAAGGCGCCGACGGCGCGGCCGGCAAGCTGTTCGGCGGCGGTGGCGAAACCATCGAGAAAGGCGACGCCGAAGAAATAGTAGCGCAGCAGAACCGTGTTGGCGGCCAGGATATCGGTGCCGAGCACGCCGGACTGCCGGGTAAAGAAGGAGAGCCCGATCAGGAGCGCGAACGAGCGGATCATCATGTCGCGATTGACCGAGAACATCCGCTTCATCGTCGAGAAGTCGGGCCGCTCCCACAGATGCCGGTCGGTGCGCTGCAGGATCAGGACAACGCCGGCGATAGCCGTCAGCCCTTCGGCGACAAGGCTCGCTGCGCCAGCACCGGCAAGACCGTAGTCCAGCCAGAGCACCCAGAAGAATGCAAAGAACAGGTTGAGGCCGTTCAGCACCACCTGCAACAGCAGCGCGGTGACCGCCTCGCCGCGGCCGATCACCCAGCCGAACACGACGAAATTGAACAGCGCAAACGGCGCCGACCAGACCCGCCACGTATAATAGGTCCAGGCCGCCTCGCCGACGGGGCCATCGGCATCGAGCACGGCAAGGCCAAGGTGACCGATGGGCACGTGCAGCAACAGGATCAGCAGGCCGGAGACGAGCGCGATCAGAATACCGCCCAGCAGCATTCGCTGCTCCAGCCGCCGATCAGCCGCGCCGACGGCCTGCGCGGTGAAGCCCGTGGTGGCGCCCCGCAGAAAATTGAAGGTTGTAAACAGCACGTCGAAGATCACGGCCGCCAGCGCCACGCCGCCGATCAGCACTTCGTCGCGCAGCTGCCCGACGACGCCGGTGGCAGCAAGACTGACGAGCGGCGTCGAGAAATGCGCGACCATCATCGGCAGGGCGATGGTGAGCACCTGCCGGTGGGTGACCTGAAAGGGGCGCGGGACCCGTGCCGCCGACTGTTCCAAAGTGACCTATTCCTTGATGTGCGGCTCGCCGAGCGTGTGCATCAGCCGGTTCGCCCAGCCGAAAATGGCGACGGCATGGATTAGGTCGAGAATCTCGAGGTCGTCAAGGCCTGCCTCGCGCAGGTGGTAGAACTGGTAGACCCCGACATTGTCCGGATGGGCGGTCAGGTCGACGCCGAAGTTGAACAGCGCCTGGTCGTAATCCGGCAGATCGGCGTCCAGTCCCTTCTCGTAGATTTCCTGAATGACCTCCGGGCGCTTTTCCACCTGGATGTGGCGGTTGGCGTGGACGGCGGCGCAGTAGATGCACTTGTTGACGAAGGAGGCGGCGAGCGCGCCCATCTCGCGGCCGCCGCGCGACAGGCCGTCCTTGGAATACATGATGTCGTTGAAGAGCGGCGAGCGTTGCTGCAGCGTTTCCGGCTCCTGTGCCAGAACCAGCACATAGTCGGAAACCTTGGTGTTCGACGGCGTGATCTGCAGCGCCTCGCGCTGCGCCTCTGTCGCTTCCTCGAGATTGACCGGCTTCACGTAAGGGTGCCAGTCGAGCGGTTCGAGGGTGAAGGTGTGGACGGCTTCGGACATGTCAGTGGTCCCTCAGCATCTTGAGCCCGGCGACGACCAGGATCTGGTAATTGACGAAGGCGACGAGGCTCGACAGGGTGACGATGTCGCGATCATCAAGGCCGGCTGCATAGAGCTTTTCGATGTCCGCCCGCGTCGCATCCTTCGGGGTGCGGGTGACGAGGTCGGTGCGCTCCAGGATGGCGCCGAGCCTTGCATCGGCCTCGCCCGGCCTGAAACCGGGATCGGTGATAGCCTCGACGCTTGCGTCGCCGTAGCTCGCGAGAAGTTCGCGGTAGTGCTCTTCGAGTTCGGTTGCCGACCACAGCCGGCACATGCGGGCGGCGAGGGCAGCGCGCAGCGCATAGGAGAAGTTTCCTGCGTCCTTCGGCGTCAGCGCCGCCTCATAGCTGGTCTGGGTCAGCGTCTTCAGTTTTTCGCGCCGGTTTCGAAGCGCCGTGATCTCGGCGTCGTTGCCCAGCACCTTGTCGATGACATCGGTCATGGTTCAGTCCTCGGAAAGAGCCTCGTCGAGAAAGTCGAGGCGGTCCTGGCCCCAGTAGAGCACGTCCTTGTAGATCCATGTCGGCGTGCCGAATACGCCACGGGATTTCGCCTCCTCATGGCTGTCGATCCAGGCCTGCATGATGTCGGGCTCATCCTCCATCGCCTGCAGCGCCTTGCCGTCAAGGCCGATGCGGTTGGCAACGTCGATGCGGACTTCCGGCAGCGTCACGTCGAGTTCTTCGCTCCATAGCGCATGCAGCAGCGCATGCGAGAGTTCGAGCGCCGGAAGACCTTCGCGGTCGGCGGCGATCACCATGCGGGCGGAGAACTCGTTGTTGGTCGGATAATGCGCCGGTTTCAGAACCAGCGGCATGTTGAGGCGCTTGCGCCAGCGGTCGAGCTCGACGGCGTGGTAATCCTGCCGCGGCTGAGGCCGCGAACGCAGCGGCACGCCGCCATTGTCGGGCACGATCCGGGTCGGACGAACGACGACATCGAGATCGTGTTTTTCGATCAGTGCCTTGAACTGCGGCCAGCCGAGATAGGCCCAGGGCGAGGAAAGGGCGTGGTAGTAGTAAACGGTCTTCTTGGTCATTTCAGGCCCTTTCAACGGCGTCTGCATCGGTCCATTCGGACCCGTCCAGCTCGGGTTTTTCGTAGGCGAGCAGGTCTTCCCAGTGCTTGTCCAGTTCGTCACGGAACAGGCCGGAGGCGATGCCGCGCACAAGCCACAAGGCGCCCTCGCTGATCGCCGGAATATCGCCGGAAACCTTGCCGAGGCTCATCGCCGAACCGTAGTTGAAGCAGTGGATATCCTTCAGGAAAGGCGCATCGCCCTCTTCCTTCGGTGTGAAGGAAAAGTCGGAATTCAGCCACGGGAAGCGGCCGAGGCCGGGGTTTTCTTCGCCGGCCGGCGGGGTGTAGCGGTCTTCCCAGCAGGCGATCCTATCGTTGAACAGGGCAAATTCCGGCCGCACCATCGGGTCCACGGAAAAGCCGGTGCCGAGGATCAGGAAATCGCAACGGAACTCGCGGCCGGTGACCGTGGTGATCACCACTTCCGCGCCCTGCTGCTCGACCTTGGCGATGCCGCAGTTGAAGTGGAAATAGGCGTTGTCGTGGCGACTCACCCTCAGCGTCGAGCCATGCGGGGCAGGGGTCTGCTGCTTGTCGCCGTAATCCATGATGCGCCAGCGCCATTCGGGCGAAAGGTCGGGCAGGCCGGCGGTGATGCCGTAGGAGCCGATGCCCATCAGCTTGTTGATTGTCGGCATCTTCGGGCGGCGCGCCAGCAGGCGGACTTCCGCCGCGCCATGCTCCAGCGCTTCGGCCGCATTGTCGACGGCAGAAGCCCCGACGCCGATGACAACGACGCGCTTGCCCTTCCACTTGTCAAAGTCGACAGGATCGGCCGAATGCGCCCAGCTTGAACGCGGCAGGCCGGAAACGAAATTGGGGATCGTGCCCTTGCCGAGCCCGTCGCGGCCGGTCGCCCAGACGAGCTTGCGGGTGTAGATCACCTCGCCGTCGGCCATCTCGAGGGTCAGAATGCCGTCTTCGCGCGGCACCACGCGTTCGACGGAAAGGCCGTTTTCGACCGGGATCTCCATCACGTCGCGATACCAGGTCAGGTAGTCCTGCCACATCGGCCGGGGAATGCGGTAAAGCGCGTCCCACTTCTCGGTGCCGAACTGGGCGCGATACCAGGCCTGGAAGGTCAGCGAGGGAATGCCGAGCGCCGGGCCGAGCAGGTTCTTCGGCGAGCGGAGCGTCTCCATGCGGGCATAGGTGAGCCAGGGGCCTTCCATGCCCTTTTCGGCCTTGTCGATGATGCGGACATTGCGGATGCCCTGACGGTTGAGCTGGACGAAGGCGGCAAGGCCGCACATTCCGGCGCCGACAATCACGATGTCGCTGACCGGCTTGCCGTCGATCGGACCTGCCGGCTTGACCCAGTTGCTGGCCGGGTAATTGAGATAGCCAAGATCTTGCCTGACCCGCGCATTCAGCGTCTCAAGCGCCTCTTTATTCGTCATCGTCTTGTCCTGCATCGTTTGCTTCTAGTGTCGCCGGCGATATCAATCCGCCAAAACCACCGCGTCTTCTTCGCGCCAGCCGATATAGACGTCGTCGCCGGAAAGATGGGCGAGTGCCACCGGATCCAGTTGCGCCACGAGCGACTGGCCTTCGTTGAGGTTGACGGTGAGCGCTGTGAAATTGCCCTTGAACAGCCGGTTCGAGATCCGTCCCTTGAGAGCGATACGGCGGTCGGGGTTATGATCGACGGCATAGATCGCCTCAGGCCTCAGCGCTACTGTCACATGCGCGCCGGTGCGTGGCGCCGGTCCCGTCAGCGTCGCGTGGATGACATGGCCGCACCAGTCCAGAGTCGCGATCTGGCCATCGACGGAGACAACGGTGGCATCGAGGAAGTTGGATTCGCCGATGAAGGTCGCGACGAAGCGGTTGATGGGGCGCGCATAGAGCTCGTGCGGGCTGCCCTTCTGCTCGACGCGGCCATTGTTCATCACCACGATCACGTCGGACATGGTCAGCGCCTCTTCCTGATCGTGGGTCACGAACAGAAAGGTCTTGCCGGTATGGGCCTGGATGCTCTTCAGCTCGATCTGCATCTGGTGGCGGAGTTTCGCGTCCAGCGCCGAGAGCGGCTCGTCGAGGAGCAGCACGTCCGGATCGGGCGCAAGCGCCCGCATCAGCGCCACGCGCTGCCGCTGGCCGCCGGAAAGCTGGTCGGGCATGCGATCGGCGAATTCCTGAAGCTGGACGAGTTCGAGGAGTTCCATCACCCGGGCGTGGATCTTCTCCGAGGCCATGCCCTTCAGTTCGAGGCCGAAGGCGATGTTGCGGGCAACCGTCAGATGCGGGAACAGGGCGTAGTCCTGGAACACGATATTGACGTTGCGCTTGTGCGGCGGCAGGTGCGTCACATCCTTGCCGTCGAGCAGGATTTCGCCGGAAGAGGGCGTCTCGAACCCGCCGAGCATTCGAAGCGATGTCGACTTGCCGCAGCCGGAGGGGCCGAGAAGGGTGACGAACTTGCCGCGCTCGATCTCAAGGTCGAGGGCGTTCACCGCCAGCGACTTGCCGTAGTATTTGTTGACATTGCGGAAATGGACGAGAGGCTGCATTTCAGTTCCTTGCGCGGCGGACACGGCGTTCGGCGTAAAGGCCGATGGCGGCGGTGGCAATGAGGACGAGAGTCGCCATGGCGTTGATTTCTGGCGACATGCCGCCCGAGATCTTGGCGAAGATGAGCATCGGCAGCGTGGTCTGGTAGCCGCCGAGGAAGAAGGTGCGGACGAAATCGTCGATGCTGGTCAGCGCGCAGAAGATCATGCCGCCGACGAGCGCCGGCCCGAGATAGGGCAGCGTCACCCGGAAGAAGGCGATGAAGTTGTCGGCGCCAAGGTCCCTGGCGGCATCGATCAGGCTCGATGGCATCGACCGGAGCCGCGTCATCGCCATGATGACCACAAAGGGCACGGCGTGAACCGTGTGGCCGAGAATGATGGCGAAGGTGCCGGTCGGCACGTGGATGAGGCGAATGAAGATGCGCATCGCGATCGCCTCGATCATGCCCGGCACGACGGCGGGCAGGCAGGCAAGCGCAAAGATGATCGCCCGGCCCCAGATCGCTTCGTTGGCGGCAATCAGCGCGATCCAGACACCGACAATGGTGGCGACCAGCGTGACGATCGCCGCGATCATCAGCGAATAGCCGACGGCGCCGAGGAACTGCTTGTCCTGAATGACCGAGGCGTACCATTTGAGGGTAAAGCTGTCGATCGGGAAGGAGATGAAGTTCGAATCCTTGAAGCTCATCGCCATCAGCAGCGCCAGCGGGATGCACAGATAGGCGACGAAGGCCCAGTAAAAGCCGGTGAGGAAGACGTTTTGCGGGTTTTTCATGGGGCTCTCCTCACATCAGCCGGACGTTCTTGCCGCCGACGACGCGCATGAACAGGCCGACGGTCGCAAGCGAAAAGATCAGCATGATGATCGAGAAGGCAGCGCCCGCCGGCCACTTGTCGTTGGAGCCGTGGAACAACTGGGCGATGATTTCCGGGAAGATGACGGTGTTCGGTCCGCCGAGAAGCAGTGGTGCGGCGAACACGCCGACGGCGGTCAGGAACACCAGCGAGCATCCGGAAATGATGCCGTCACGCGATAGCGGCAGGATGACGCGGCGGAAGCGCTGGAACGGACCGGCGCCGAGATCGGAGGCGGCATCGAGCAGGCTGTTCGGAATTTTCTCGATCGAGGAATAGAGCGGCAACAGCATGTAGAGCGCGATCAGGTAAACGACGCCGAAGCCGAGCGAGAAATAGGTATAGAGCATCGGGATCGGGCGGTCGATGAAGCCGAGTTCTCTCAAAAGCGCATTGACCGCGCCGCGATTGGCGAGAAGCATGATCACCGAAAAGACGCGGATGATCTCGCCCGCCCAGAAAGGCGTGAGCAGCAACAGCAGCGCCTTGTTGCGCGAGGCGGGGCGGATGACCTTGCCGATGTAATAGGCGACCGGATAGACGACAATCAGCGTTGACGCCGTCACGATCAGGGAGAAGATGATCGAGCGGATGAACGGCACGAAATAGAGCGGCTCGGCGAAGAACAGCTTGTACTGGGCAAGCGTGTAGTTCGCGGCATCGCCATCCATCACCGGATAGTTGGCCATGAACGAGATGTTCGCCATCTGCAGGATCGGGCCGAGATTGAAGAAGGCGATCCAGGCGAGCGGGACGGCGATCAGCACGATGAGCCGTGCCCGCCGGTTGGCGGCAATGGCGCCGATCGTCATGGCGTAGAGCGGCGAACGCGCAAGCTGGCCGATCCAGCTGTTGTAGCGGATCCTGCGCGCGGGCATGCCTGCCTGTTTCTTGTCATTCATTGCGGGGTTCCATGCTGTCGTGTCGAAGGTGGGGCGGGCCTTGGCCCGCCCTGCCAGGTGTTACGCGGCCTTGATTTCGGCGACGGCCTTGTCGATCATCTCGTTCTTCATGTCGCGGTTGACCTCGGCGAAGAACTGGATGCGGGCGATCTGCTCTTCCGGCAGCGCGATCGCGGCGCGTTCGCGATCGGAAAGCAGCGCGTCGACGCCGGCGAACGCGCTGGCAAAGCCCGACTGGCGTACCATGGCGGCACCCACGTCCGGATTGGCGAGCAGCGCGCCGAAGAACTTGTAGGCAGCCTCCGGGTTCGGCGCGTTCTTGACCAGGTTGAACGAATAGAGGAAGCCGTAAGTGCCTTCCTTCGGGATCGACAGCTCGACCGGGAAGCCATCCATGATCAGCTTGGAAGCCGCGCCCGACCAGGACTGGGCGACATAGACGTCTTCGTTGACCAGCATCTGCTGCACTTCGGAGGCGCCGTCGTAATATTTGCGGACCATGTCCTTGTGCTCGATCAGGAAGTCGCGGGCGGCGTTGGTCGCGGCCTGGGCTTCTTCCGGCTTGCCGACATATTCGACATAGTCGCCGTCATAACCGAGATACTTCATCGTGATCGAGAGGAAGTCGGAGATGATGTAGGTGGTCATGCCCTTGTATTCCGGGTCGAACATCAGTTCCCAGCTGTCGGAGGCCTTGGTGTAGTCGGTGTTGCGGACCATGCCTTCGAAGCCGGCCAGAAGCGGCACGCCGTAGACCTTGCCATCCGTGGTCAGCTGCGGAGCGCCCTGATACGGCTTGGCGAGATTGCCCCAGTTGGCGATCTTGTCGGTGTCGAGCGGCTGCAGCAGGTCGGAGGCGAGGAACTGGCTGATACGGTGGCCGGCGACAGTCACGATGTCGGTCGTCGGGTCGGCGCCTTCGGCAGCGAGCAGGTTATACTGCTTGCCCTGGTCGTCGGTCAGGCGGATGCGGATTTCGATGCCGGTGTCGCGCTGAAACTGGTCGATGAAGTCCTGCGGCAGGAACTTGTCGTAGGTGGTGATGTTGAGAACGCTGTCGGCGGCGCGGGCCGGCCGGATGATGGACGGGGCTGCGAGGAGGCCGGCGCCGGAAGCCATCAGCTTCAGCGTCGAGCGACGTGTCGGAATGAGGAATGTCATAGTCATTCTCCTGATTGGGGTTTTACCACCGCCAGTCCCTCTCGGCTGGCGGCGCCTTCAACGCACCGGCTTCCCTCTAGTGCATAGCGAGACGCCGGCTCTCTTTCCCCTCCGCTGAAAGGTCTTCTTCCAGGGAGAACTGGACGGCTGCCTCGGCGTGAAGCAGCGTCGAATCGAATGTCGGAAAGTCGAAATCCTCGGGCGCGATCAGCAGGCCTATCTCGGTGCAGCCGAAAATCACGCAATCGGCGCCTTCACGGCGCGCCTTGGCGACGATCTCGACATAGCGGTCGTGCGAGGCCGGGCTGATGACGCCGCAGCAGATCTCGTCGAAAATGACGTCGTGCACCGTCTGGCGGTCGGCCTCGGCCGGCACGATCGGCTCCAGTGCGAAATGCGCCCGCAGGAAGTCGACATAGAACGGCTTTTCCATGGTGTAGCGCGTGGCCATCAGCAGCGGGCGGTGCATGCCGGCCTGCTGCACGGCCCGGCCGGTCACGTCTGCAATATGGATAAGCGGAATGGAAATCGCCGCCTGCACGTCTTCGGCGAGGATATGCATCGTGTTGGTGCAGATCAGTACCATGGCGCAGCCGCAGGCCTCGAGCTCGCGTGCCACCGCTATCAAATGCTCGGCCGCAAGGTCCCAGCGCCCGGCCTTCTGCAGGGCGACGATCTCGGCGAAATTCACAGAACGAAGGCACAGATCAGCCGACGCCAGCCCGTCGCCCATCCGGCGCCGGACTTCCTCGTTGATGTGCCGGTAATATACCGCGGTGCTCTCCCAGCTCATGCCGCCAATCAGTCCTATTCTTTTCATTTGGCATTCTCGTTTCTGTTTCAGGTAGGAACAAGTGAATTTTATCCCATCCTGCAGAAGAGAATTTTCTGATTTCCGCTCGTTTGCCGATTCAGGTGTCGCGCCAGTCTATTAAATTCGACAAACGTAGATAAATATCCTACGTTATAGCCATTGATTAAATTCTGTAACTCATGCCTAAATAAGCGGCGACTTTCATAATCACCCAAATTCTAGGCAAATCATGCGCAAAAATGGTTTTTTGGCAAGGGATTTCCCGCTATAACAACCATAAAGTACGGTCTTTTGCCGGGCGTGATTTTGCGTTTTGCAAATCTGGCGGGAAAATATCTCTCCAATCCCGGTGAAAAACGAAAAATCCTCGCGGCCAGAAAGGGAAACCGCCATGTTCGATGAAATCGACCGGAAAATCATCGATATCCTGCAGCGTGAGGCCGACAAGACGGTCGGCGAGATCGCCGAGGCGGTCAATCTGTCGCACACACCATGCTGGCGGCGGATCAAGCGCATGGAGGACATGGGTTTCATCCGCAATCGCGTGGTGCTGATCGACCGCAAGATGGCCAATATTCCGATGACCATCTTCATCTCCGTCAAGGCGCCGCGTCACGCCATCGAATGGCTCGACGAGTTCCGCAAGCAGATCCGCGACATTCCGGAGGTCACCGAGGCCTACCGGCTGACTGGTGATACGGATTATCTGCTGCGCATCGTCGTTCCCGACATCGAGACCTATGACCAGGTATACAAGAATCTGATATCGAGGCTCGAATTCTCCGACATCAACTCCTCCATCGCGATGGAGGAGATGAAGTTCACCACGGCCCTGCCGACGAAATACATGTGAGGACATCATGAAGATCGCCATTCTAGGGGCCGGCTCCAATGCCTACGGCCTTGCCGCCTTCACCGCCGATGCCGGCCATGAACCCGTGCTCTGGTCGCCCTCGGGCTCGCGCGGTCGCGGGCTCGCCGAAGGACAGATGCTTGAGGCAACCGGCGCGCTCGAATTCGAGGGGCCCGTCGGCGTGGCGGATACGGCCGCAGAAGCGGTCTCCGGCGCGGGGCTCGTCATGATCGCGATGCCGGTCAACGGCCACCGCATGGCGATCGACGCGCTGGTGCCGGCGCTTGATCCCGGCACGCCGGTGATCATCTCCTCACACAGCTCCTTTGCTGCGCTCTATCTCTCGCGTGCACTGAAAAAAGCGGAGAAGGCGACGACAATCATTGCCTGGGGCACGACGCTTCTGACCGCCCGGCAGAAGAGCGACACCACCGTCACCGTCAACACCATCCGCCAGAAGGTCGATATGGCGACCGTGCCATATTCCGCGATGGAGGCGGGGCATGCGCTCTGCACCGATCTCTTCGGCGATCGCTTCGTGCCACGTGACGGGCTGATTGCCGTGGCGCTGTCGAACCTCAACCCGCAGAACCATCTCGGCATCGCGCTGATGAACCTGACGCGCATGGAAAAGGGCGAGAGCTGGGGGCAGGGCGAACATGTGACGCCGGCCGTCGGCAATTTCATCGAGGCACTCGATGCGGAGCGCCTCGCCGTCGTCGATGCCTTCGGGCTGAAGACCAAGACCGTGCGCGAGCATTTTTCAACCTCGTTCCACGTGCCGCTCGCTTCGGTATCGGAGATGAACCAGCAAATGCATGCCGAAGGGCGGGGCGGCTCTGGCCCATCGTCTTTCGACAGCCGCTACATCTTCGAGGATGTGCCGTTCGGCCTTGTCGCCACAAGCGCGCTTGCGCGCATGGTCGGCGTGCCGGTCCCGCTGCATGATGCCGGGATCGCCATCTTCTCGGCGGCCTGCGGGCGCGATCTCGCCGCCGACAACGATCTTCTGCCGGCGCTCGATTTTACCGCCATGGACCGGACGACACTCGAGACCCTCTGCCGCGAAGGTTATTGAAGGCTGGCGGGACCGTTTCAGAAGGTGTCGGGGATCGGCCGGAACGGGCCGCCATCGCTTTCGAACTGCGGGATATGGGCGAGGCTTGCGACGAGCGCGGAGTCTTCGCCGAGCGTCTTTCGCTAGTCATGCGCCTCCGTCAGGATGACGCCGATGCCGGCGACCATGCCTCCGGCCTTTCGCACGAGGTCGAGCGATCCCTGCAGGCTGGAACCGGAGGCGACGACATCGTCGACGATCACGACTCGCTTGCCGGCAAGCAGCGGCAGCGATCGCCGGTCGAGCATCAGCTTCTGCTCGCCCTTCGAGGTGATCGACGAGATCGTCTGCGTCAGCGCGTCGCCGAGATGGATTTTCGGCGATTTCTGCAGGACCACATAGTGATCGAGGCCGAGTGCGCGGGTGACTTCGATGGCGACAGGAATGCCGAGGGTCGCCGCGCCGACGACGATATCGGGCTTCAGCGGCGCCAATCTGTCGGCAAGCTGCTTGCCCGCATGGGCACCGAAGCGCACACCGAGATCGATCACCATCATCAGCGATATGGCGAAGTCGGGCCGGATCGCAACGAGCGGCAGATCGACCGGAAAGCCGGCGACGTCGACATGCCAGGTCTGGTCGGTCACGTGGGGCATCGGGTTTTCTCCGGTTCTGCTTTCGCGCAAGCATGCATTTCCTCCCGATGAAGACAAGCATCAAGCCAGGCCTATCTGGCTGAAAAATGCAGAAGATTTGCGCTGCCGCAATCGACCGCATGGGGATCTGATGCTAGGAGGAGCGGGCAAATGATCTGGAGTGCGTCATGGAAATCAATCGTCCGGCTTTGGTGGTCATGGGAGTTTCGGGCTGCGGCAAGTCGAGTGCCGCCGCGGCCATTGCAGGCACCATCGGTGGCCGGATGATCGAGGGCGACTCGTATCACCCGCCGGAAAACGTCGAGAAGATGCGCAACGGCATACCGCTCAATGACGAAGACCGCGCCGGCTGGCTCGAGCGACTTGCGGGCGTTCTCGCCGATGGCGTTGCCGCTGGCGAAATCCCCGTGCTTGCCTGCTCGGCGCTGAAGGCCCGTTATCGGGATGTTCTGCGCAGCAGGACGCCAGGGCTGGGTTTCGTATTCCTCGAACTGACCCGTGAGGCCGCCTTCGAGCGGGTCGGCCATCGCCCCGGCCACTATATGCCGTCAAGCCTGGTCGACAGCCAGTTCGCCGCGCTTGAGCCACCGGTCGAGGAAGATGGTGTGCTGACGGTCGATGCGACCCGCCCGCTGGCCGACATTGTGACGGATGTGCGCGACTGGCTTTCCAGGGGTATCTGACCCCGGCAGCCCTCAGGTCAAAATTTGCAAAAAAGGTTGGAACTTTCGGGCGATTGAGCCGTTGGCTCAGCGTGGGTGTTTTTCTGCCTTTTTTGCCCTCACCACATCACCGCAAATTGACTCGTCCGCCACATTTTTAACATGGAAAATCTTACTTATGCGTAATAAAGCATATGAAACGCGCGGTTCACGACGCGAAGAAACGGCAATAGGGTCATCTAGAAACTTGAGAAATATACGCTTATTTTCCTGCAGTTGCCATTACAAGCTACGCTTCGGGGCCAAATCGTGCCCATACTGCTTCCGTGTTACGCCCTTTTACAATCGCATTTCGTTCTGGGTGCTCGCCGCCGTTCTGGTGCTGCTCGTGGCGGGCCTGGCTCTCGGCGTCGATGATCTGTTCTTCGCAGGCGAGACCCAGAACCTGAGTTGACGGTCGCCCGCTGCTCAAAGCAGGCCACGTCCCTTCAGCATTGCCTCCGGACCCGGCATCTTGCCGCGGAAGGCGCGGTAGGCTGCCTCGGCATCGACCGAGCCGCCCTTGGTCAGGATATTGTCCTTGAGCTTTGCCGCGACCTCCGGGTTGAAGACATCGCCGGTTTCCTCGAAGGCCTCGAACGCATCGGCATCGAGCACTTCCGACCACATGTAGGAATAATAGCCAGCCGCATAGCCATCGCCCGAGAAGATGTGCAGGAAATGCGGTATTGCATGGCGCATGGCGATCGCGTTGGGCATGCCGATGCCGTTCAGCACGCCATTCTGGAAGGCGACTGGGTCGGCCGGCGGCTCGGCTTCGGTGTGAAGACGCATGTCGACGATGGCGCAGGCGGTATATTCCACCGTCTGGAAGGCCTGGCCGAAGGTTGCCGCATCCAGCACCTTGTCCATCAGCGCCTTGGGCATCGGCTCACCGGTCGCATAGTGCAGCGCATATTTCTCGAGGACCGAAGGCACGGTCAGCCAGTGTTCGTTGAGCTGTGAGGGCAGTTCGACAAAATCGCGGTCGACGCCGGTACCCGAAACCGACGGATAGGTGACATCGGACAGCATGCCGTGCAGCGCATGGCCGAATTCGTGGAACAGCGTGCGCGCGTCATCCAGCGACAGCAGCGCCGGCTTGCCCTCGGCGGGCTTGGCGAAGTTGCAGACATTGATGACGATCGGCAGCTCGCCCTGGGTGCCGTTCGGCAGCGTCAGCCGGTGCTGGCTCTGCATCGCGTTCATCCAGGCGCCGGAGCGTTTGGATGAGCGGTTGAAATAGTCGCCGAGGAAGATCGCCTTCAGCGTATCGTCGCTGTCGCGGATCTCGTAGACGCGGACGTCGGGATGATAGGATTTGACATCCGGCTTCGCCACGGCGCGCACGCCATAGAGCCGCTCGGCGACGGCAAAGCAGGCTTCGATGATCTTTTCGAGCTGCAGATAGGGCTTCACTTCGCTTTCGGAGAAGGAGAATTTGCGGGCCTTCAGCTTTTCGGCGTAGTAGCGCCAGTCCCAGGCTTCGATCTCGCGGTTGGCGCCTTCCTCGGCGGCCAGCGCCGAGAGTTCGTGCTGGTCGTCCTCGGCCGCTTTCACCGCGCGCTCCCAGACATCGAGCAGCAGCAGGTCGACAGCGCCCGCGGTCTTCGCCATGGTGTTGTCGAGCTTCATCGCGGCGAAGTTTTCATATCCGAGCAGGCCCGCCTTTTCGGCCCTGAGCGCCAGCGTCTCCTTCATGATCTCGCGATTGTCGTGCTCGCCGCCGGAAAGGCCGCGCGCCGTCCAGGCCTTGAATGCCTTTTCGCGCAGGTCACGGCGCGCCGACAGCGTCAGGAACGGCTCGACGATCGAACGCGACAGCGTCACTGCGTGGGCATCCGGACGGTCGCGCTCTGCAGCCGCGCCCGCCATGGCATCGATGAGAAAATCGGGAAGGCCGACGAGTTCGTCCTCCTCGGTGAGGAACATCGCCCAACTGCTCTCATCGGCGAGAACGTTCTGGCCGAAGGCGGCGCCGAGTTCGGCAAGCCGGCGGTTGACGGCGGCAAGCCGCTCCTGCGCCTCGCCCTCAAGCTTCGCGCCCGAACGGACAAAGCCCTTCCAGTGGCGCTCCAGCACCCGCGTCTGTTCCTCGTCGAGACCCAGCGTCTCGCGCGTCTGCCACAGCGTGTCGATGCGCTGGAACAGCGCCTTGTTGGCGCCGATGGCGGAATAGTGGCCGGAGAGTTTCGGCGCGATCTCACGTTCCAGCTTCTGGATATCCGGGTTGGTATGGGCGCCGGCCTTGGTGAAGAATACCGCGGCGACCCGCGACAGCGCATCGCCCGAGACTTCAAGTGCCTCGACCGTGTTGACGAAATCCGGCGCCTCCGGATTTTCCGCGATCGCATCGATTTCGCGATTGTGCTCGGCCATGGCCCAGTCAAATGCGGCAGCAAAGTCGGTATCGGCAATGCGGTCGAATTCCGGAAGTCCCGAAAAACCGTCCCAGCGGAAGAGGGCGTTGTTGATACCTTCGGTCATGTCGCATCATTCCTTTCATTCTGCCTGCCGGCCTATTCATGTGTGTGCGATACAAGCCGGTTCAAGGCAAGTGGCTTGATCGCCACTCGGAAAAATAGTAAGCGGCGCTTATCAATTCAAAGATGGTCAGGACATGGCGATGCCGGAAGCGACTGCCGACAGACTCGGCTTTCTGCTGAGTGATGTCGCCCGGTTGTTTCGGGCGGAACTTGAGCGCGAGCTGGCGAAGGCGGGTCTCGGCGTGACGCCGGGCGAGGCGCGCGCGCTTGCCCGCATCTCCGGTAGCGAAGGCGCCCGCCAGAGCGACATTGCCTTGGCGCTCGGCATCGAACCGATGACACTGTCGCGCTATCTGGACGGGCTGGAAAGCGCCGGACTGGTCAAGCGGACCGCGGACCCGAAGGACGGCCGGGCCAAATGCGTGACGACAACGGAAAACGCCGAAGCGCTGCTGACGGAAATCCGGGCGCTGGCCGACGACCTTTTCGCCCGGCTGCAGGACGGGCTTGCGGACGACGAGAAACAGATGCTGCGGCGCGCGCTCCGCACGATGCGAGACAATTTTGCGCGGCTTGAAAGATAAGGGGACCATGAGCGATACCAAAGGAACCACCGGCAAGACGCTGATGAGCGAGGGGCGCACCAGTCTGCTGGGCGCGGCGCTCTCCATGCTCGGGCCTTTTTCCCTGTCGCTCTATACGCCGGCCATGCCGGCGCTGACGGCCGCCTTCGGCACCACGGATGCCGCTATCAAGGCCTCCCTTTCGGTCTTCTTCGGCGGCTTTGCCTTCGCCATGCTGGTGACCGGCCCTCTGGCGGACGCGTTCGGACGGCGACGCACCGTCGTCGGCTTTCTGGCAATCTATGTGGTGGGCAGTTTCCTTGCGACATTTGCCGATGATGTGCCGATGCTGCTGGCCGGGCGGCTGATACAGGGTATCGGCGCCTCCGTCGGCCTCACCGTCGGCCGAGCGATCGTGCGCGATCAGTTCATCGGCGAACCCGCAGCGCGGATCATGAACATGATCGGCATCATGCTGGCGGTCGGCCCGGCCATCGCTCCCACTTTCGGCGGGCTGATCCTGCATTTCATCGGCTGGAAGGCGATATTCTTCACCATGATCGCTTTCGGCCTTGGTCTCGGCGGGCTGGTTCTGCTCTTGATGCCGGAGACCGGCCATCCGGATCCCAGGAAGGCGCGGCCCCTGCCGCTGGCCAAGGCCTATTGGCGGCTGCTTGGCAGTCCGCATTTCATGGCGGCCTCGCTGGTGATCGCGGCCTCTGTCGGCACGCTCTATGCGCTCGCCTCGATCCTGCCCTTCGTGCTGATCAACATTGCCGGCCTGACGCCGTCGCAGTTCGGCATGGGCATGCTGATGCAGACGGGGCTCTATTTCTCGGGCTCCGTCACCTTCCGCTTTGCGCTCCGCCGGTTCACCTCGCGGGCCATGGTCGGTGCCGGCCTGGTGTTCATTGCGCTCGGCGCCACGGCGCTCGCGATCTCGACCGAGGTTCTGCCGATTTCCTATCTCTCGGTGATGTTGCCGGTCGGCCTGTTTGCCTTCGGCATCGCCTTCGTCATGCCCTATGTCACCAATGCGGCTCTGCTTCCGTTCCCGGATATCGCCGGCTCGGCGTCGGCGATGATGGGCTTCATGCAGATGGGCTCCGGCCTCGTCACCGGCATGATCGCCGCCGCGCTCGGCTCGCCGGTGCTGGCCCTGCAGGTCGTGGTGCCGGCGATGGGCGCCATCGCCGTCATCTGCTACATCTGGCTACGCTTTGCCGACCGGCTTCCGGAGGAGCCTTCGGATGAAGGGGGCAACGCCGCCGAAGCCGGCGACGACTGGAGCGAAAGCACTCAGCGCCCGGCCGCCATGAAATGAAAAAGCCGGAACCTCTCGGCTCCGTCCCAGAACGCTGACAAACCCTTGAAGGCGTATGTTGATCCTCCGTTGGCCTCCTCACAGGGGGCATGCTCGGACTCGATCCGAGCATCCAGGCGGATTAACGCATTGAGTTGGCGGGGACTTATTGTGAGCTCTTGCCAAACTGCCTGGATCCTCGGGTCAAGCCCGAGGATGACGCCGAGTTTGAGGAGAGTTTGCCAACAAACCGAGCCGGAACCTCTCGGTCCCGGCTTTCCAGAGCAAGTTATCTGTCCGCTTCAGCTCCGGTCGCGCTTCGCAAGCGTCCGGAGGCGCAGGGAATTGAGCTTGATGAAGCCGGCGGCGTCCTTCTGGTCGTAGGCGCCGTGGTCGTCCTCGAAGGTGACGAGGGCTTCGGAATAGAGCGATTTGTCGCTCTCGCGGCCGATGACCATGACGTTACCCTTGTAGAGCTTCAGCGTCACTTCGCCCTCGACATGCTCCTGGCTCTTGTCGATGGCGGCCTGCAGCATCATGCGTTCCGGCGAGAACCAGAAGCCGTAATAGACGAGCTCGGCATAGCGCGGCATCAGTTCATCCTTCAGGTGCGCCGCTCCGCGGTCGAGCGTGATGCTCTCGATCGCGCGATGGGCCGTCAGAAGAATGGTGCCGCCGGGGGTCTCGTAAACGCCGCGCGACTTCATGCCGACGAAGCGGTTTTCGACGAGGTCGAGGCGGCCGATGCCGTTGTCGCGGCCATAGTCGTTGAGCTTGGCGAGAAGCGAAGCCGGGCTCAGGCGCTCGCCGTTGATGGAGACGGCATCACCCTTTTCAAAGCCGATCTTGATGACGGTCGGCTTGTCGGGGGCGGCTTCCGGCGAAATGGTGCGCATGTGCACATATTCCGGCGCCTCGACAGCCGGGTCTTCCAGCACGCGGCCCTCGGAGGAGGAGTGCAGCAGGTTGGCGTCGACGGAGAAGGGGGCCTCGCCGCGCTTGTTCTTGGCGATCTGGATCTGGTGCTTCTCGGCGAATTCCAGAAGCTCGGTGCGGCTCTTGAAGGTCCAGTCACGCCAGGGCGCGATGATCTTGATGTCCGGGTTCAGCGCATAGGCCGACATTTCGAAACGAACCTGGTCGTTGCCCTTGCCCGTGGCGCCATGGGCAATCGCGTCGGCGCCGGTCTTCTCGGCGATCTCGATCAGGTGCTTTGAAATCAGCGGCCGGGCAATCGAGGTGCCGAGCAGGTAGACGCCCTCATAGACGGCATTGGCGCGGAACATCGGGAACACGAAGTCCTTGACGAATTCCTCGCGCACATCCTCGATGAAGATTTCCTTCACGCCGGCGTTTTCCGCCTTCTTGCGCGCCGGCTCGAGCTCTTCGCCCTGGCCGAGGTCGGCGGTAAAGGTGACGACTTCAGCGCCGAGTTCGGTCTGGAGCCATTTCAGGATGATCGAGGTGTCGAGGCCGCCGGAATAGGCCAGAACGACCTTCTTGACGTCTTTGTGCGTTGCCATGTTGTTTCAAGTCCATCTGGTGTTTGGCATTTGAAGCCGTTTTAGCGGCTTTGCCGCGCCGCGCAAGGGAAACTGGCACTTGGGGTCCCGCAAACCGGCCACTCTCATGCGAATTTGCGGATTGACACGCTAGCACTTCTGAAAAACAGTCTTGCCAGAGAGAAACCGGATGTCCATCTCAGGGACAGGAACGGCAAAAATCGGGAGGAAGACCATGGGCCAGAAAGATGCGGGCCACGAAGCCCTGAAGGCGGGCAATGCGGCCGTCATCACCGGCGGTGCCTCGGGCATCGGCCTTGCCGCCGCGAAGGCTTTCATCGGCCTCGGCATGAACGTGATGATCGCCGACATGAAGGGCGAGCGGCTGGTGGCCGCCAAGGCTCAGCTTGAGCCGCTGGCGAAGGAAAAGGGCGTCAAGGTGCTGGCGCAGCCGACGGATGTTTCCGATCTTTCGGCGCTGGAAGAGCTCGAATGCGCCGCCGTCCAGGCCTTCGGCAAGGTGCATGTGCTGATGAACAATGCCGGCATCCAGCCGGAGACCGGCTTCTTCGGCAAGCAGATGCCGTGGGATCGCATCATCGATGTCAACCTTCTCGGCGTCATCAACGGCACCCGGATCTTCACGCCGGGCATGGTCGCGCACGGCGAACCGGCACTGATCATCAACACCGGCTCCAAACAGGGCATCACCACGCCGCCCGGCAACCCGGCCTATAACGTCGCCAAGGCCGGCGTGAAGGCGCTCACCGAGGCGCTGCAGCACGATCTGAGGAACCGCGAAGGCTGCAAGGTCGAGGCGCATCTCCTGATCCCCGGCTTCGTCTTCACCGGTCTGACCGCCAATGGCCGCACCGAAAAGCCGGAAGGCGCCTGGACGCCGGAACAGACCGTCGACTTCATGCTGAAAAGCATCGCCAAGGGCGATTTCTACATCCTTTGCCCGGATGGCGAGGTCGACCGCGCCACCGACGAGAAGCGGATGATGTGGGCGATGGGCGACATCGTCGAGAACCGGCCGCCGCTGTCGCGCTGGCACCCGGATTACGCCGACGCCTTCAAGGCCTTCATGAGCGGGAGCGGCGATGGCCATTGACGAGGCGCTCTCGGCCCGCCTCCGTGACCGGCTCGCCGGCCTCGAAGGGGTCAGCGAGAAGAAGATGTTTGGCGGGCTCTGCTTCATGGTCAACGGCCACATGGTGGCCGCCGCAAGCCGCAGGAACGGCGAGGGGCGCTACCTGTTCCGCATCGGCAAGGAGAATGCCGATGCCGCGGCAAGGCTCGGCCAATCCGAGCCGATGATCCATAACGGCCGCAGGATGTCCGGCTTCTATTTCGTCGATGCCGACGATTGCTCCGATGCGGATTTTGCGGAATGGATGTCGGTCGCCGTCGAAAACGCATTCTCGCTACCGCCGAAGCCGTAGACGCAGTGTCGCCGCTCCGGCCCTTGTGTTCGCACTCTCCGCCTCTCATATTGCCGCAAGCGCCGCCCATCCGGCGCGCGAACAGCGCCCCGTGACCGGCGGTGCGCCAGCAGGAGATTTTTCCATGTATACCGGCATCGTCCAGGCCGTCCGGCCGCTCGCCGACGTCACCGCCTATGCCGGCGGCAAGACCTTCACCGTCCGCTTCACCGATGAACAGCTCGAGGGCCTGAAGCTCGGCGCCAGCGTCAACATCGAGGGCGTCTGCCTGTCCGTCACCGGCATTTCCGGCAACAACGTCACCTTCGACGCGATGAACGCGACGCTGGAGCGCACCAATCTCGGCGCGCTCGAAGCGGGCAACGACGTCAATGTCGAACGCTCGGCAAAGATGACCGACGAAAACGGCGGCCATGTGATTGCCGGCCATATCGCCACCACCGCGGCGCTGGAGGAAATCAGGATCGCCGATGACGGCGCCCTGATCCGTTTCCGTGTGCCGGAAGAGTGGGCGAAATACATCTTCCCCCGCGGGTTTCTGGCGGTCAACGGCTGCAGCCTGACGGTCGCCGAGGTGGACGACAACCTCTTCACCATCAACCTCATCCCCGAAACGCTGCGCCAGACCACATTTTGCCGCTACACGGCAGGCGACCGTCTGAACATCGAGGTCGACCACCAGACCATGGTCCTGGTCGACGTCATCGAGCGTACGGTGACGCGGGTCCTGCCGGGGCTGGTGGCGAAGGGGTGAGGCACAAAAAAGCCCGGCGCTGAGGCCGGGCTTTTCAAAAATGTCGAAGGCAGTCGCCTTACTTGGTGGCACCTTCGTAGAGTTCGGCGACGTAGTCCCAGTTGATCAGGCTGTCGACGAACGCTTCCAGGTATTTCGGGCGGGCGTTGCGGTAGTCGATGTAGTAGGAGTGCTCCCACACGTCGACGCCGAGGATCGGCTTGGCGCCGTGGACCACCGGGTTTTCACCGTTCGGCGTCTTCATGATTTCGAGCTTGCCGTCCTTGACGGCGAGCCAGGCCCAGCCGGAGCCGAACTGGCCGGTGCCGGCGGCGATGAAGTCAGCCTTGAACTTGTCGTAGCCGCCGAGATCGGACGAGATCGCGCTTTCGAGCGCGCCCGGCAGCTTGGTGCCGCCGCCGTCCTTCTTCATCCACTTCCAGAAATGCATGTGGTTGAAGTGCTGGGCGGCGTTGTTGAAGAGCGGCTGGTTGGAACCATAGGCCTTGACCATCACCTCTTCGACCGGAAGCCCGCCGAGGCCGGCCTCTTCCGCCAGCTTGTTGCCGGTGGTCACATAGGTGTTGTGGTGCTTGTCGTGGTGAAATTCGAGCGTCTCGGCCGACATATAGGGCGCGAGTGCATCATATGCATAGGGCAGTTCAGGAAGTTCAAAAGCCATGTTCAATACTCCTCATTCAATAAATGGACGCTTGCGAAATACATAGGTAGGCCTGCTTTGAAGGGCAACCGGTAAATTCGGAAATAACCCGGTGAAATGCCGGAGTGCAAGGGCATTCCGACGTTTCACTGGTTTCACGGCGCTCACCCCTCCGGCAGCTTGTAGGCGAGGATGTAGTCGCCTGTCTTGGTGCCGACCGAGCCGTGACCGCCGGCGACGATCAATACGTACTGGGTGCCGTCCGAGGTCTCGTAGGTCATCGGCGTTGCCTGGCCGCCGGCCGGCAGCCGGGCTTCCCAGAGCTGTTCGCCGGTGGTGACGTCATAGCCGCGGATGTAGTTGTCCATCGTGGCGCCGAGGAAGGCGACGCCGCCGCGGGTCATGATCGGACCACCGATGCCGGGAACGCCCATCTTGATCTTCAGCGGAACGGGCGTCATGTCCTGGATGGTGCCGTTCTTGTGCTTCCAGACGATATCGCCGGTGGTGAGGTCAGCTCCTGCGACATAGCCCCACGGCGGCGCCTGGCAGGGCACGCCGAGCGGGCCGAGCAGGGTCGTGAAGGCAACGGCATAGTCGGCGCCGTTGTTGGAGTTGATGCCCTGGGTCGGCACGCCGGGCGTCGATTTCGGTACCAGCGTCGAGGTGTAGGCCATGTAGACCGGCATGGCGAACATCACCTGCCGCTCCGGATCGACGGCGACCGAGCCCCAGTTGAGCGTACCGAAATTGCCGGGATAGACGATCGTGCCATCGACGGACGGCGGCGTATAGCGGCCCTCGTAGTTGTACTGCTTCAGCTTGATGCGGCAGACAAGCTGGTCGAGCAGGCTCGCCCCCCACATGTCCTTGCCTTCAAGCTTCGGCGGATTGAAGGAAAGCACCGAGACAGGCTGGGTCGGCGACAGGTTTTCGCCTTCGAGGCCACCCTCCTGCGGCGCCGGAACCTCCTTGACCGGAATGATCGGCTCGCCGGTCTCGCGGTTCAGCACGAAGATTTCGCCCTGCTTTGTGGCCTGCACGAGCGCCGGTACGGTCTCGCCGTCGATGGTCAGGTCGAGAAGGGCGGGCTGTGCCGGAACGTCCATGTCCCAGAGGTCGTGGTGGACGCCCTGGAAATTCCAGACCGGCTTACCGGTATCGACGTCGAGCGCGACCACCGAGGAGGAGTATTTCTCTTCAGAAGGCGAGCGATCGAGACCGATCTGGTCCGGCGTGCGGTTGCCGATCGGGGCGTAGATCAGGCCTAGATCACTGTCGCCCGACATCACCGACCAGCTGTTCGGCGAGTTCTTGGTGTAGGTCTCGCCGGGGCCGATCGGTTCGGTCTGGTCTGGATTGCCGGTGTCGAAGTTCCAGATCAGTTCACCGGTGTCGATGTCATAGGCGCGGATCACGCCGGACGGGCTGTCGGTGGAGTAGTTGTCGTTGACCGAGCCACCGACCACGATCTTGCCGCCAATCGCCAGCGGTGCGGAGGTCGAATAATAGTAGCCCTGCGTCTTGTAGGGCATGTTGGTTTCGAGATGTAGCGTGCCGTTGTCGGCGAAATCCTCGCAAACGGTACCATCTTCGGCGTTGAGCGCGATCAGGCGGGCGTCGGAGGTCGGCAGGTAGACGCGGGTCTTGCAGCGTTCGCCTTCGGCAATGTCGGGGTCGTCGTAATAGGTGACGCCGCGGCAGGTCTGGTGCTGGCGGTTGCCATCAACCGGAACCTTCGGGTCGAACTTCCACTTCTGGTCGCCGGTCTTCGCATCGAAGGCCATGGCCCAGCTATGCGGCGTGCAGACGTAGAGCGTATCGTCGACCATCAGCGGGGTATTTTCGTAGGTGGTCTCGACGACGTCGTTCGGGCCCTTCATGTCGCCCGTCTGGATCTGCCAGGCTAGCTCGAGATTGCCGACATTCTCCGGCGTGATCTGATCAAGCGGCGACCAGCGCTGGCCCTTTTCGGTGCGGCCATAGGCGTGCCACTCCTGGTCCGGTATGGCACCGGCTGTCTGAGCGCTTGCGCTGCGGGCATCCGGCAGGGAGCCCTCGATCGCGTGGGGATCGGTAAACAGCGAGATCGCCGCGACCACGATCGACACCAGCACTGCGGCGACCAGCGGCCAGGGGCCACCACGCGCCGGCGCGGTCTTTTCGGGAAAGCCGTATTCGTCGCGCAGGATCGGCCGGCGCACCCACGGCAGCAGCAACCACAGGCCGAGCAGCACGACGAGGCCGCCGCGCGCCCCAAGCTGCCACCAGTCGAGGCCGACCTCGAGTAGCGCCCAGACAAGGGTTACCAGTATGGTTGCGGCGTATATCCAGTAGGCGAGCGCCGAGCGGATCAGCACAAAAAAAGCGGTCGCCAGAAACGCGGCGCCCGCGATCAGATAAAACCAGCTGCCACCGAGCGTGATCAGCCAGATGCCGCCACCGCCCAGAAACAGGCCGATCACGGCGAAGATGAATGCTGTCAGCAAGATCATTGAACGAGTCCCCCGTGGATTCCACAGCGCTCCTGACCACCGCCTTCAGGCGCAGTCGAGAGCCATCAGGCCTCCGCCGAGAGCGGGGCCATCTGAGTGTAGAACGACCGCGGCTGCGGAATGTTCCTGACAAGCTCAGTCCGTCAGGCGGCCTTTGCGGGCCATGGCCTCCAGACGCTTGATGTCGTTTTCGAAATCGAGCATCGCCCGGGCCCGCTCCAGCGCCTGCGCCGAATAGATGCGGGCGCTTTCGCCGTAGCCGGGAAACGGCAGCAGGGACAGCGATTCAAACGCGTGCTGCAGCCTCAGACCGACCTCCACCTTGTCCGCACCATCGCGGGAGATGCCGGTAAAGGCGGCATCGAAGAAATCGTCGGTCTCGATCCTGGGCATCACGACGCGCTCATAGTGCACTTCCGCTTCTCCCGGCGTGCCGGCCGCCATGATACGCACGAGGTTGCCAATGACATCGATCGCAGTGCCGGGATCGTTGATGCCGGGCGAGAGCGCCCGCATGGCGATCTGGGAGAGCACGGTCAGGCCATAGAGCGGATCCTGATCGTAGCTGCGGGCAGCGCCGATGGTAAAGGCCTCGTGCACCGCGTTCAGGGTCTCTTCGTCAACCTTGGCGCCAGATTGCAGTGCGAGCCCGGCAATATGGCGTCCGGGCGTGACGAAGGTCCCGGTGCGTTCCAGCACGTAGATATCCGCGTCCAGCTCTTCGGCAATATCATTGAGGGCAGGAACGTCGATGAAGCGCAGGTAGCCGATCTCGTCGTGTTCGATCATCACCAACCCATCCGGCAGGCTTCCTTGCTGCGTGCGAGCATGAAGGCAGGGTGCTGCGCGATAGGCCTCCATCGAAGGACTTGCCGCCGATTCCACCTGCGTGATCGTCTTGGTCACCTGGCCAAGGTGACCGAGGTAGTTGATCCAGCGCAGCAGCGTCACCACGATCAGCACGATCACGCCAATCGTGACCACGAACAGCACCAGCCGCCCGCCGCCGCCATAAAGCGACGTGTTGAGCGCGATCAGTCCGACAAGGCTGAAGATGAAGGCACCGAGAAAGGTGGAGAGCGCGGATTGCGCGGTCCGGTCCTGCAGGATCGTGCCAACAGCGCGTGGCGTGGCATTGCTGGCAGCAGCCGTCGAGGCCTGGACCAGCGTATTCAGCGAGAACACCAGGACGGAGAGCATGCTGGAGGCGATGATCGTCAGCAGGCTGTCGACCGCGCTGCGACCGATGATGTCCTGCAGGTCCTCCGGGATGACCGGATCGGCCATGATCCCCAGAAGCGCCGTCAGAACGGCGGCGATGCAGTAGAGTGTCGCAATGAACCACACCTGCCGCATCGCCTGGAGCGCCATCCAGAGGCGCTTCGACATTTCAAATTTCATCCGGCCCCGCCTTGTCTTCAAGCCTGATCAACGTGTGATCGGGGATTTTGGTTCCGAGGCCGGATGCCGCCGGGTGTCTCAGCTGTCGGCCTTGCCCGCGACCTTCAGCGCGAAGGCATATTCCAGCGCCAGTTCCTCCAGCCGCTGGAAACGCCCCGATGCGCCGCCGTGGCCTGCGTCCATGTTGGTGCGCAGCAGAATGGGGGCCGTGCCGGTGGTGTGCTCGCGCAGCCGCGCCACCCATTTCGCCGGCTCCCAGTAGGTCACGCGCGGGTCGGTGAGGCCGGCGAGCGCGAAGATTGCCGGATAGGGCTTCGTTGCGACATTGTCGTAGGGACTGTAGCTCGCAATGTAGTCGTAGGCCTCTTCGGAGGTGATCGGGTTGCCCCATTCCGGCCATTCGGGCGGGGTCAGCGGCAGCGTGTCGTCAAGCATGGTGTTGAGCACATCGACGAAGGGCACGGCAGCGATGATGCCGGCGAATTTCTCCGGCGCCATGTTGGCGACGGCGCCCATCAGCATGCCGCCCGCCGATCCGCCCTCGGCAACGATATTGCCGTAGCTGGTGAAGCCTTCGGCCACCAGCGCATCGGCGGCGGCGATGAAGTCGGAGAAGGTGTTCTTCTTCGAGCCCATCTTGCCGTTTTCATACCAGGCAAAGCCCTTGTCCTTGCCGCCGCGGATATGCGCGATGGCGTAGACGAAGCCGCGGTCGACCAGGGAGAGGCAATTGGTCGAGAACGAGGCCGGAATGGTGATGCCGTAAGCGCCGTATCCGTAAAGCAGCGCCGGCGCGGTGCCGTCGAGCGGCGTATCCTTGCGGTAGACGATGCTGACCGGTACCAGTTCGCCATCCGCCGCCTTCGCCTGGATGCGGCGGGTCACGTAATCGTCGGGATTGTGGCCCGAGGGCACTTCCTGTGTCTTCAGCAGCGTGCGCGCGCGCGTCGCCATGTTGTAGTCGTAAAGCTGCGACGGCGTGGTCATCGAGGAATAGGAGAAGCGGATGATATCCGTGTCATACTCGTTGGCGCCCTGCAGGCCGAGAGCATAGGCCTCCTCGTCGAAGGCGATCGCGTACTCCTCGCCGGTGGCGCGGTCGCGGATGACGATGCGCGGCAGGCCGGCAAAGCGTTCCAGCCAGACCAGGTGACGTGCAAAGGCCATATGCGCAAGGATCAGTCGGCCTTCCTGGTGCGGCACGAGCTCTTTCCAGTTCGCCTTGCCGGGCGCGGAGACGGGCGCCTCCATGATCTTGAAGTCCTTGGCGCCGCCGTCATTGGTCAGGATGTAGAAGACATCGCCGCCTTCGGTCACATCGTATTCGACCATGGTCTCGCGTTCGGCGACCAGTTCCGGCGTGGCGTCGATCTGTCCCGTCGGAATGATCCGCACTTCCGAGGTCTGGTGATCGTGCACGTCGATGAAGATGAAATCGTCGAGCAGCGAGCCGCCGAGGCCGACGAAGAAGCCCGGATCCTTCTCCTCGTAGACCAGCCGGTCGTCGCTCTGCTTTGTGCCGACGATGTGGTGGAACACACGCGACGGGCGATGGTTGTCGTCCACTTCTGTGTAGAAGAAGCTCTTGCCGTCAGGCGCCCAGACGCCGCTGCCACCGGTGTTGGCGATCACGTCGTCAAGGTCGCGGCCAGTCTCAAGATCGCGGACCCTCAGCGTGTAGAACTCCGAGCCCTTGTCGTCATAGCCCCAGAGTGCACGGCTGTGGTCGCTGGTGTGGTCGAAGCCGCCGAGGTCGAAATAGGCCTTGCCATCGCCCTCCTTGTCGCCGTCGAGCAGAACGGTCCGGAGCACGACATCGTTGAAATCGCCGTCGCGGGGAATACGGTAGATATAGGGCTGCTCGCCGCCGGTGCGGTAGGCAGAGCCATAGGCATAGGGGCCGTCCTTGCCCGGAACGGAGCTGTCGTCCTCCTTGATCCGGCCGCGCATTTCCGCAAAAAGTTTCTTCTGCAGCGCCTCGGTGTCGGCAAGGGCTGCCTTCATGTAGGCATTTTCCGCTTCGAGATGCGCCCGGATGCCGGCATCGAGGATCGTCGGGTCCTTGAACATCGCCTGCCAGTTGTCGGCTCTCAGCCAGGCGTATTCGTCGGTGCGCTTGCGGCCGTGGCGGGTATCGTGCTGCGGTTTCGTCTCGGCTTTCGGCGGGGCGGGGAGATTGCTGAACTCAGTCACGATGGCGGGCCTTCCGGTTTCGGTTTCGTCGATAAATAGGTGGACCGCAGGAACGCATCAAGGCAAAAGGGCCCCCGGCCGCAGACTTGCCATATTCAGCTGCATTCTACATGCTTCTGTAATATAGTTACGTGCGTAGCGTGAAGGAGTGATTCATTGAGAACGGCTGGGCTGGCGCTTTTCGTGATCTTGGCAACGACGACGCAGGCGATGGCGCTGAACCAGCGCATCACCACCGAACTTAAGAGTCTCGATCCGGAAGAGGAACTGGAACAGCGCTGCGATGTCGAGGCGCTCAGCCAGATCAACGATGCCCGCAAGGACATGTATCCGGACAAGGTGATCGCCTATACCTTTGCGCCGCCGAGCGTCAAAGGCAACACGATCGACGCCCATGGCGCGGCATTTCGCTCCCACGAACACTGGTATCGCCTGACCTACCACTGCGTCACGGATCGCTCCGAACTGACGGTCAAGTCCTTCAGCTTCAAGATCGGTGCGGAGATTCCGCGCGCGCAGTGGGACAGGCTCTACCTCTATCCCTGAGCGGGACCGGCAGAGCCCGCCTCTATGCTCAGTCCTGATCCTCGAACGTCACCGCCTTCAGCTTGTCGATCCTGAGCGCCTGCAGGGCGAGCTTTTCATAAAACGGCTCGCTGACGCCGGTCTTGACCTTGCGCAGGAAGTACTTCTCGAAGCCGGCCTTTGCGGCATGCACCCAGCGGCCCTCCGAGGCCCAGTTGACGTTGCGCGGCGGGATCTGCGGCTGCGCCACGAAGGCGACACCGCCATCGCCGAAATCGGCGAGGCAGACAGCATTCCACGTCGCCTGGGCATTCGGCTTCTGGCCGGCAAGCAGCCGTTCGATATTGGCGACTGTCGCCGTCGCCATCGATTCGATCATGAAGCCGGTCTTCGGCACGCCGACGGGCACCGCGGTCTTGCCGATCGGCGGGATCGCGACGCAGACGCCAAGGGCGAAGATGTTGTCGAAGGTCGGGTTGCGCTGGTGCTTGTCGATCAGCACGAAGCCGCGCGGATTGGTGAGGCCCTCGATGCCGCGGATGGCGGAGACGCCGCGGAAGGCGGGCAGCAACATCTTGAAGGCGGCCGGCAGCTCGTGTTTCGCCTTCACCGTGCCGTCCTCGCCGATCTCCTCGGCAATCACGCTTTCGCCGGTGATGCGCTCGATGCGGGCATTGGTGATCCACTTGATATGGCGCGCCCTGAGCTCGCTCTCCATCAGACCCTTGGTGTCGCCCACCCCATCGAGGCCGAGATGGCCGATATAGGGTTCCGGCGTGACGAAGGTCATCGGCACCCGGTCGCGCACCTTCGCGTCCCTCAGCGCCTTGTCGAGGATGAAGGCGAATTCATAGGCCGGACCGAAACACGAGGCCCCCTGAACCGCGCCGATGACGACGGGCCCCGGCTGTTCGACCAGCGCGTCGAAGGCGGCTTTCGCCGCGGCCGCGTGGCCCGTTTCGCAGACCGATTGCGAATGACCGGCCGGCCCGAGCCCCTCGATCTCGTCGAAGGCGAGTTCCGGCCCGGTGGCGATCACCAGGTAGTCATAGGAAAGCGTGGTGCCGTCGGTGAGTTCGATCGTGTTCTCGGCTGGATTGAGCCTTGCGGCGCCCTCCGGCCTCAGCGTGATGCCGCGACGTTCGAATACCGGCGCCAGATCGACCTGCACCGCCTCGGGCGTGCGCCAGCCGACCGCCACCCACGGATTGGAGGGGACAAAGGAATAGACCGAGCCCTTGTTGACGACGCTGACCTTGTGCTCTCTGCCAAGCCGCTCCCGCAGTTCATAAGCGGCGATCGTGCCGCCGAGACCGGCTCCCATTACGACGATATGTGCCATTTCATCCTCCCGAAAAGCACTGACCGGCGGCGCATGCTTCCAAGAGCCGTCCGCCCTTCTGCCGCACTCCCAGAGCGGCATTCCTGCATCATAAATATGTATTAATGCGTATCTTCGCAATAGTGTAGTTTATTGCTATCCTGCCGAGGCATTCTGGACCCCTCCAATCCGGCGGATATTGACCTTAGTCAATGCAGGCAGCGCGCTTCGGGAGGAGTTTGAAGATAGTCAAGGCCGCCGCCAGCCCCCAAAGAACGCGGGGCGTAGCGATGCCATAGGAGGACTACATGTTCAGGAAGATCATCGTGCCGGTCGATATCTCGGTTCTCGAGAAGGGGTTGGACATTCTCAACAAGGCGGCCGACCTGCTTGATGAAGGCGGCCAGATCGTGCTGCTCAACGTCGTCGAGGAGGTTCCGTCCTATCTCGCTATCGACATGCCCGTCGACGTCATGGACAACGCCGTACACGATGCCGGTGACCGGCTTCGCGAGCTGATGCACAACGCGAAGGTCGATGCCAAGATCGAGATCCGCACGGGTCCGCCCGCGCGCGAAATCCTGGCGGCGGCGAAGAGCCATGCCGCGGACCTCATCATTATTGCCTCGCATCGGCCCGATTTTTCGAATTATCTGCTTGGCTCGACGGCGGATCGCGTCGTCAGACACGCCACCTGCTCGGTGCTTGTGCGCCGGTGAAAGCGGACAATGCGGTTCAGGGAGGAAGTCATGGATACCGCGCATTTCAAGACATTGCTGCAGGCCCGCAAGGACGAGATCCTTGGCCGCCTGCAGAAGATCGACACCGACCTCGGTCGCACTCGTAATCCGGACAGTGCGGAACGGGCGACCGAGGCGGAAAACGACGAGGTGCTGGAGGAATTCGGTCATGTCGGCTCCGATGAGCTGAAGGCCATTGATGCCGCCCTTGATCGCATCGAGGCCGGCAGTTTCGGCACCTGCGTCAAATGCGGCGGCAAGATATCCGCCGACAGGCTCGAAGCCGTGCCCTATACGCCATTCTGCAAGCGCTGCGCCGCGCAGCTGTGACCAGCGACCGGCGCCGTTTGCCGATGCGGGCACGCGAAATTGATCAGGCGGCGAGAACGCCCGTATCGCAAAGCGAGCGCCGCCGGTCATCGACCTTCGCTTGCCGCTCGCGGCGCGAAGGGGGTTCAACAAGCCGCACGGGCGCGTTATTATCCGGCTCCATTCTTCGCAATTGCAGCAGGCGAAAACGGATTGCCCACCATCAAGACGCAGAACCAGTACGATATCCCGGAACTGATCGCCGACGGCGTGGTGCACGGCATCGGCATCGTCATGGCGCTCATCGGCGCGACGATCCTGATCTTTTACGCCGCAGTCTGGCTTCCGGCCGGCCAGATCGCCTCCGCCGCGATCTATTCGGCCGGCCTTGTCGTGACGCTCGGCATTTCCTGCTCCTATAATCTCTGGCCCGTTTCGCTGGTCAGGACCAAGGCGGTGCTGAAGCGGCTCGACCACAGCTCGATCTTCGTCCTCATCGCCGCCACCTACACGCCGTTTCTGCAGCGCGGCATAGCCGATCCCTTCATCTTCGGCCTGCTTGTCGGCATATGGACCATCGCCGCGCTCGGCATTGCGCTGAAGGTTTTCTGGCATGGACGTTACGATCGGCTTGCCATCCTGCTTTACCTCGCCATGGGGTGGAGCGGCGTCATCGTCGCGCGGCCGCTGTTTCCGCTTCTGCCGCTTGCCACCACCATTCTGGTCGTCATCGGCGGCATCATCTATTCGGCGGGCGTGATCTTCCACGTCTGGGAAAAGCTCAGGTTTCAGAATGCGATATGGCACGGCTTCGTCGTGGCCGCGGCAGCCGTTCACTATGCGGCGGTGTTGACTTGCCTTGCCGCGCCCGGGGCCTAGATATGGATGAACGGCGCGATGGCGTCGCCTTGCATATGAAAGCTCCAGGGGAGGACAGAATGAAGCGGTCTTTGGCACTCATGGCGGTGGCGGCACTTTGCGCGAGCCCGGCACTGGCGGATGACGAGGTGCAGTATTCAAACGACCAGGTCACGAGCTGCCTTGCCGAACATGCCGAGACGCCACGCGTCTGTATCGGCCTTTCAGCCGCGGCCTGCCAGAATGCCTCGGACGCAGGCTCGACCACGATCGGTCTGCAGGAATGCTCGGCAAAGGAGACGGCGTTCTGGGATGCGCAGCTCAACGCCACCTATGGCGAACTGATCAAGCGTGCCAACGAGGTCGACGCCATGTCGGTCGATGACCCTGGCGTCACCGAGAAGATTACCGACACGCTGCAGGACATGCAGCGCCGCTGGATCGATTTCCGCGATGCGACCTGCAAATACGAGGTCAGCCAGTTCCAGGGCGGCACGATCATGGGGCCGGTCAATGCATCCTGCCTGCTCAGGATGACCGCCGAGCAGGCAATCTACCTCGCAGGCTCGTGGCCCACCAACTGAGCCGATGGACGCGGCGTTCCGGCTTCTGTAAAGGAGGGCGACAGTCTTCCTTGCAGGTCCCTTGCCATGCCGATACGCCACGCCACCGAAGCCGATCTTCCGGTCATTCTCGACATCTACAATGATGCGGTCATCAACTCGACCGCGATCTGGAACGAGATCGTGATTGATCTCGACAATCGCAAGGCCTGGCTTGCCGCCCGGCAGGCCCGGAGCTTTCCCGTTCTCGTGGCCGAGGAAGAGGGCCGGGTTGCGGGCTATGCCAGCTATGGCGACTGGCGGTCCTTCGACGGCTACAAGCACACCGTCGAGCATTCCGTCTATGTCCACAAGGATCATCAGGGCCGGGGCCATGGCCGCAAGCTGATGGAAGCGCTGCTCGACCATGCGGGGGAGGCCGGCCTCCATGCGATGATCGCCGCGATCGAGGGGGAGAATGCCGCCTCCATCGCGCTGCATGAGAAGCTCGGCTTTGTCCATATCGGCCGCTATCCCGAAGTCGGCACCAAGTTCGGCCGCTGGCTCGATCTGGTGACGATGCAGTATACCTTCGGCGGCTGATTATCCTCCGAGCACGGTGGTGACGGCCTTCTTCGTCGCCGAGACCACCTGATCGGCCTCTTCCTTCGTGAGGCAGAGCGGCGGCGCATAGCCCAGAATGTCGCCTTCCGGCATGGCGCGGGCGATGACGCCCTCGGAAATCAGCGCTGCCGCCAGTTTGGGCCCGACCTTTTCTTCCGCGTCGAAGAACACCCGGCCGTCGCGTTCCTTCACGAATTCGACGGCCATCAGCATGCCCTCGCCGCGGATGTCGCCGACATGGGAGTGATCGCCCAGCGCGTCGCGCATCGCGGCCCGCATATAGGTGCCGGTCTCGGCAGCATTTTCGACAAGGCCGAGTTCATCGATGAGTTTCAGATTGGCGACACCGGCGGCCGCGCCGATCGGGTGGGCGGAATAGGTCCAGCCGTGGCCGATCGGGCCGTTTTCATCCGTGCCCTGCTCCAGCACCTTCCACATCTTCTCCGAAACGATGGTGCCGGAAAGCGGCGCGTAGGCCGAGGTCAGGCCCTTGGCGATGGTCATCAGGTCGGGCTTCAGGCCGTAGTGATCCGAACCGAACATCGAGCCGAGACGGCCGAACCCGGTCACCACCTCGTCGGCGATCAGCAGGATGTCATGTTTTTCGAGGACGGCGGAAATGGCCGGCCAGTACCCTTCCGGCGGCGGCACGATGCCGCCCGTGCCAAGCACCGGCTCGCCTATGAAGGCCGCGATCGTGTCGGCGCCCTCGCGCTCGATCCTGAGTTCCAGTTCTTCCACGCAATGGGCAACGAAATCGGCCTCGCTCATGGCGAGGTCCTTGCGGCGGAAATAATAGGGCGCGGTGGTGTGGAAGACGCGCTCCAGCGGCAGGTCGAACTTCCTCTGGAAGCCGGCAAGCCCGGTCAGCGAGCCGGTCATCAGCCCCGAGCCGTGATAGCCGCGCCAGCGCGAGATGATCTTCTTCTTCTGCGGCCGGCCGAGGATGTTGTTGTAATACCAGACAAGCTTGATGTTGGTCTCGTTGGCGTCCGATCCTGAAAGGCCGAAATAGACCTTGGACATGTGCTCCGGCGCACGATCCATCACCATCTTGGCCAGATTTATCGAGGCTTCCGTGCCGTGGCCGGCATAGGCGTGATAATAGGCGAGTTCCTTCGCCTGATCGGCGATCGCCTCGATGATGCTCTCGCGACCATAACCGACATTGACGCAGTAGAGCCCGCCGAAGGCATCGAGCAGCGTCTTGCCGTCGCGATCCTCGATGAACACACCCTTCGCCGTCTTGACGATACGGCTCGCGCTTTCGCCGCGCGCATGCTGGGCGAGGTGGGTCGAGGGGTGGAAAAAGTTCTCGCGGTCGAAGCGGTCGAGCTGGTCGTTGGTAAGCATCGCTGGTCCTTACTTTGGAAACGAGAAAAATCTTGCGCGCGCCGCAGGGTGCTGTCATGTTGTGTACAACATGGATTGACGGTTCGAATGTCAAGCAGAAATAGGTCAAAAAGTGGCCGAAATATTGGCCTTCGGCGTAGAATTCTGATTTCTGTCATTTCGTTGTGCACAAAAGGGTGAGCTCATGGTCGTCCTGCCGTTTTCCCAGAGTGAATATGATCGCCGCATCGCCCGCACCCGCAAGGCGATGGAGCGCTACGGGGTCGACGTGCTGTTCGTCACCTCACCGGCCGGCATGAACTGGCTGACCGGCTATGACGGCTGGTCCTTCTACGTCGACCAGGGCGTGATCCTGACCGGCGAGGGTTCACCCTACTGGTGGGGCCGGCTGATGGACGCCAACGGCGCGCGGCGCACGACGGCGCTGGATGACGAGCATATCCTTTACTACGCCGACCGCTACATCCAGGCGGACGACTGCCATCCGATGGATGACCTTGCCGAAAAGCTTGCCGATCTCGGTTTTGCCAAGGCAGCTGTCGGCGTCGAGATGCGCGCCTATTACTATTCCGCCGCCGGCCATGCCGCCCTCGCCGAGGGCCTGCCGAACGCGAAGCTCACCGATGCCTCGGGTCTTCTCGACTGGGAGCGGGTGGTGAAGTCCGAACCGGAGATCGCCTTCATGCGCAAGGCGGCGGCCATTTCCACCAGGGTGATGAACCACGCGATGGAGATTGCAGAGCCAGGCATGCGCAAGAACGTCTTCGTCGGCGAGCTGATGAAGACGGCCATCGAAGGCAATGGCGACGACTGGGGCGATTACCCGGCGATCATGCCGCTCTTGCCCTCAGGCGCCGATGCCTCCGCGCCGCACCTTACCTGGAGCGGTGACGCCTTCAAGGTGGGTGAGGCGACCTTCATCGAACAGGCCGGCTGCTATCGCCGCTATCATGCTCCACTCTCCCGCACCGTCTTCTTCGGCACGCCGCCGGACTACATGAAGGCGGCGGCCGATGCGCTGATCGCCGGCCTTGCTGCCGGCATCGAGGTGGCGCGGCCCGGGAACCGTGCCGGCGACATCGCGCGGGCGCTAGAGACCGAACTCTGGAAGGTCGGCATCGAGCGGCCGAACCGCGCAGGTTATGCCACCGGTCTCGCCTATCCGCCGGACTGGGGCGAGCATACGGTGAGCATTCGCGCCAGTGACGAGACGCTGCTGGAGCCCGGCATGACGCTGCATTTCATGCCGGGGCTGTGGATGGACGACTGGGGGCTGGAAATGACCGAGACGATCCTGATCCGGGAGAACGGCACGGCCGAGGCGCTCTGCAGCGTCGAGCGCAAGCTCTTCGTGAAAGACTGACCGCATGGAGGCACTTGACCGCTGCCGGTCCATCCTCGCCGACCTTGTCGGCTTTCCGTCTGTCTCGTCCGACAGCAACCTGCCGGTGATCGCCTGGCTTGCCGAGCGCCTTTCCGATGCCGGCGCCCGTGTCGAGATCCTGACCGATGCGACCGGCATCAAGGCCAATCTCTTTGCCACACTCGGCCCGGATCGACCGGGTGGGTTGATGTTTTCCGGCCATACCGACGTCGTGCCGGTCACCGATCAGGTCTGGACCAGCGACCCGTTTGTGCTGACCGAGCGTGAGGGCCGGCTTTACGGGCGCGGCGCATGCGACATGAAGGGTTTTCTTGCCTGTCTGATGGCCGAACTCGACCTGCTGAAGGTCGCGGCCCGGGAAAAGCCGATCCATTTCGCCTTCACCCACGACGAGGAGGTGGGTTGCGTCGGTGCCCGCGCGCTCGCCGCCTGGCTGGCGGACCGCGACATCCGTCCGGCGCTCGCCATCATCGGCGAACCGACGGGCATGCAGGTGATCGAGGGCCACAAGGGCTGCTGCGAATATACCGTGACTTTTACCGGTCGTTCCGGCCATTCCTCCGCGCCGGAGCTTGGCGTCAACGCACTCGAATATGCCGCGCGCTATGTCGGCAAGCTTCTGGAGCTCCGGAACGGACTGATCGCGCAGGAGCCGGAAGGTTCGCGCTACATGCCGCCTTATGCGACGTTGAATGTCGGCGGGATCGAGGGCGGGCTGTCGCACAATGTGATTGCGCCGAAGGCCGTGTTGAAATGGGAGACGCGTCCCGTCACTGCCGGAGACCTCGCCTATGTGAAGCGCGAAATGACAGCCTTTGCTAACGAGGTGCTTCTGCCTGGGATGCGGGCGGTCGCGCCCGAGGCGGCGATCGAGACCGAGATCATCGGCGAGGCGGCGGCGCTGTTTCCGCGCGCCGAAAACGCCGCGCGCGGCCTTGTCTTCGCGCTGACGGGCGAGACGACGGCAGATGTCGTGCCCTTCGGCACGGAGGCCGGTTTCTTTCAGGAGATCGGCATGGATGCCGTGGTCTGCGGGCCGGGCTCGATCAGCCAGGCCCACAAGCCGGATGAATTCATCGCGCTTTCGGAGCTCTCCCGCTGTCTTGCCATGCTGGAACGGCTTCCGGAGCAGTGGACGGAGCATTGGGCATGAGCGACAGTCCGACCGGCCGCGATAGACTGGCGCAGATCCATGACATCATCCGCGAGCGCATCACCATGCTCGACTATCCGCCGGGCGAGCGTCTCTCGGAGACCGCGCTGGCCGAAGAGTTCGGCACCTCGCGCACGCCGCTGCGGCGCGTGCTGGCCCGGCTGGAGGATGAGGGGCTTCTGCGTTCCGTCCACGGCGTCGGCACCATCGTCACCGATGTCGATCTCGATGAGCTCGATCAGGTCTATCGGCTGCGCAAGGAACTGATCATCCTGGTGGGGCAGCTTGATCCCGAGCCCGTCACGGCGGACATGCTGGCGGCCTTCGAGGCGCTGCATCACCGCGCTGTGACGCTTGCCGACGATCCCTCGCCGCGCGGCTTTGCCGCCCTCGATCGCGACATGTTTCTGGCGCTGATGGAGCTTTCGGGAAACCGGCCGCTTCGGGCGATCAGCGAGCAGCTCTATTTCCGCACCGCCCGCATCTGGCTTCAGGCCGTGACCGCCGACAGGATCGATCTGAAGAGCGAGGTCGACATCTATGTCCGCGAGACAGCAGAGATTTTCGAGGCGCTTTCGGCGGGCGATCTTGACGCCGTCTGTCACCTCCGCCGTGCCCATATTGCCCTCAGCATCGCGCGGATGCGGTAGAGGCTTTTCCGGGGTGTGACGGCGCTTTCATACGCAGGTAGCGATACTGCCAGTCCTTGCAGCCTGGCCCGGCTGTCGTTCGCCGCCGAGAGGGCGTTTCTGCATTCTCTCTCTGGCAGCGCACTTGACGCCCAAAACAAAGCCGGCTAGATAACGTAATGTTATAACATAAAATAACGAAGCCGTTCGAGCGGCGCATGTCCGCCATCAACGCAGTTCCCATAGCGACAAGGAACACTCATGCTGCAGTCCACCGACACCCGTCTTCCCGTCACCGTGCTTTCAGGCTTCCTTGGCGCCGGCAAGACGACGTTGCTTAATCATATCCTCAACAACCGTGAGGGCCGTCGGGTGGCGGTCATCGTCAATGACATGAGCGAGGTGAATATCGACGCGGATCTTGTGCGCGAAGGCGGCGCCGATCTGTCGCGTACCGAGGAGACGATGGTCGAGATGACCAATGGCTGCATCTGTTGCACGCTGCGTGACGACCTCCTGACGGAGGTGCGGCGGCTTTCGGAGGAGAAGCGCTTCGACTATCTGCTGATCGAGGGCACGGGCATCGCCGAGCCGCTGCCGGTGGCGGCGACCTTCTCCTGGCGCGACGAGCGCGGCCAGAGCCTTTCCGATCTGGCACGGCTCGATACCATGGTGACGGTAGTCGACGCGGTGAACCTGCTCGGCGAATATGGCGGCCATGAATTCCTGAAGGATCGCGGCGAGGTGGCAGGCAGCGGTGACGAGCGCACGCTGGTCGATCTTCACGTCGAACAGATCGAGTTCGCCGATATCGTCGTCGTCAACAAGGTTTCCGACGTGACGCCCGAAGAGCGTGAAAACGTCGTCAAGATCGTCAGGGCTCTGAACGCTGACGCCAAGATCATCGAGACGGATTTCAGCCGTGTCGATCTCGACGAGCTGCTCGATACCGGGCTTTTCAGCGAGGACAAGGCGAGCCAGCATCCGCTCTGGGCCAAGGAGCTCTATGGCTTTGCCGATCACATTCCGGAAACCGAGGAATACGGCATCTCAAGCTTCGTCTACCGGGCACGCGCGCCCTTCGATCCGCTGAAATTCGACGCCTTCACCCGGATGAATTTTCCAGGGCTGATCCGTGCCAAGGGGCACTTCTGGCTGGCGACGCGACCGGATTTCGCGGGCGAATTCTCGCTGGCTGGCGCCATCGTGCGCAGCGGCCCGCTCGGGCGCTGGTGGGCGGCGGTGCCTGAGAGCCGCTGGCCGAACGCGCCGGAGCTTCGCCGAATGATCGATGATTGCTGGGACGACGTCTACGGCGATCGCCGCCAGGAACTTGTCTTCATCGGAACCGGCATGGACAAGGCGGCCATCCGCGCCGCGCTCGATGACTGCCTGATCGACACCGGCCCGGCCTTCAACGATCGCGACTTCGCGTTCCTCACCGATCCCTTCCCCTCATGGACAAGGCGTTGAGCCTTACATCATCGAGGGGATGAACAGGGCCACGGCGGGAACCGCGATCAGGAGCGCGATGCGGACGAGATCCATCGCAACGAAAGGCAGCAGGCCGGAGAAGATGGTTCTGAGGCTGACGTCGCGGACCACGGTGTTGAGCACGAAGGCGTTCATGCCGACCGGCGGCGTGATGTAGCTGACCTCAGTGATCACGACCACGAAGATGCCGAACCAGATCAGATCGAAGCCCTGTGCGGCGACGATCGGATAGAAGATTGGGACCGTGAGCGTGATCATCGACAGGCCTTCCAGCACGCAGCCGAGCAGCAGGTAGATGATCAGGATGGCGATGATCGTGGCATAGGGACCGTCGCCGAAGACGGTGAGCGCCTGCTGGATGTCGCCGGTCATGCCGGAGAGATTGACGTAATTGGTGAAGGTCAGCGCGCCGAACAGGATGAAGAACATCATCGCCGTGGTCTTGGCGGTCGAATAGAGGATGTCGCCGAGATCGGAAAACTTCAGCCGGCCGGAGAGGATCGCCAGAACGAAGGCGCCGAAGGCGCCCATGCCGGCGCTTTCCGTCGGCGTGAAGATGCCGAGATAGATGCCGCCCATGACGAAGACGAAGAGCAGGATGGCGCCGGCCGTGCCCTTCAGCGCAAGGATGCGGTCCTTCAGTGGCAGCTTTTCCTCGGTCGGCAGGTCGACCTTCAGAAATTTCACGGAAATCATCACGGCGATGGCATAGCCGAGAATGCCGATAATGCCTGGCAGGATGCCGGCCATGAACAGCTTGCCGATATTCTGCTGCGTCATGATGCCGTAGAAGACGAGGATGACGGAGGGCGGGATCAGAATGCCGAGCGTGCCGCCGGCGGCGATCGAGGCGGTGGCGAGACTGTCGGGATAGCCGAAGCGGCGCATCGAGGGTAGCGCGATCTTCGACATGGTGGCGGCCGTTGCAAGCGACGAGCCGCAGACCGAGGAAAACCCGCCACAGGCCGCAACCGTTGCCAGCGCCAGCCCGCCCTTGCGGTGGCGAAGCCAGGCATTCGCGCTGTCATAGAGTTCGCGGGCAATGCCGGATTGCACCACGAAGTTGCCCATCAGCAGGAAGAGCGGCATCACGGTCAGCGTGTAGGAGCGGCCATTGTCGAAAAAGGTCTGACCGAGCAGCGCCATCGACGGCTTCATGCCGATGATCGACGCGGTGCCGGCTACACCGATCAGCGTCAGCGCGAACGCGATCGGCATCCCGCTCAACAACAGCAGGATGAGCGCCGCTATGCCTATGGGCCAGTCGATCATGGCGTTCTCTTGAAGAGGGCTGCGAGCGCGAGCGCCAGCGTGATGACGGCCGAGATGCCCGTGAATATGGCGCAGAACCAGATGACCGGGGCCACGGGGAGCCGCAGCGAATTGGTGACGAGATGATAACCGTCGACCTGCCCGCCATAGGCCCAGAGCCGCCAGCAGATGACGGCGAGCACGCCGGCGGAAATGAGCCCAGTGATGAACAGGCGCGGACGCTCGGTGATGCGCGGCAGCGACTTGGTGACGAGATCGACGGTGACATGGCCGCCATCGAGGCAGACGGCCGGTAGGCCGAGGAAGACGATCGAGACCAGCAGCAGTTCGGAGACTTCGGCGGCGCCCTTGACCGGCGCATTCAGGAGATAGCGGCCGACGACGTCGACGACCGTCAGCCCCATCAGCGCCATCAACAGCGCACCGGCGGTGATCGACAGCAGAATGCGAATGCCGCGGGCGATGGGGCCCGCGGCAGATGGATCGCCAGACGAAAAATCAGCGTCGCTCATTCGCCCTGCAATTCTTCGACGTTCTTCTTCATCAGGTCATAGGCTTCCTTGGAAGAGAGACCGGTATCGTCGATTTCGGAAAGCTTGGCGTCGACGACAGACTGGGTCTTTTCCTTGATCTCAGCGACCTGCTCGGGCGTCGCATCGTGGAAGGTGACCTTGCCCTGCATCGCCTCGTAGCCGGCCTTGTCGGCGGCATCCCAGGCCTGGCCCGCAAGCCGCGCCAGCGCTTCGCCGGAGACGCTGTCGATCGCTTCCTGGTCTTCAGGTGTCAGGCCGTTCCAGGTGTCCTTGTTCATCACCACGAAGAAGGAGGTGTTGAACAGGCCGCCGGGGATCACCATCGCCTGGTCGACGATATCGGTCAGGCCGAAGAAATTGACCGATTCCATCGGGAAGGTGATGCCGTCGGCAACGCCCTGCGACAGCATTTCATAGGTCTGCGAGGACGGGCCCTCGACCGGCACGCCGCCAAGGGCGCTGACGAGTTCGTGGACGATGCCGCCGCCGACGCGGATCTTGGCGCCGTCGATGGCCGAAAGCGAGGAGAGGTCCTTGCCCTTCATGAAGATGTCGCCGGGGCCATGGGTGAAGACGCCGAGAACATGAACGTCGTCATATTCGCCGGCCTTTTGCAAAAGCTCTTCCCAGGTGCGCCAGTAGGCGACCGAGGTGATTTCGGCAGTGTCACCCCAGAACGGGATTTCGGCGAGATTGGTGGTGCGGAAGCGGCCGGGATTGTAGCCCTGTACGCCGAAGGTGATGTCGGCGACGCCGTTGACGGCGAGGTCGTACTGGGCGGGCGGGGGACCGAGCGGCGCCGGCAGGATGTTGACCTTGACGCGACCGTCGGTCGCTTCCGCGATCGAGGCGGCGAAGGGCTCCATGACATCCTTGACCAGCGGGTGTGAGGGCGGCAGCCAGTTGGCAAGCGTCAGTGTCTCGTCCGCAAGCGCGTTGCCGGCGAGGAGCAGGCCTGCAAGCATGGTGGCCGACTTCAGCATGGTCTTCATATCTCGGTTCCCTGATGATTTTTTAGGAGACCTGAAGCTGGACCAGAGCGCGGCTTATTGTCAATTGGGAAAGCGTGATCGCGACATCTTGTGCGGTGAACGGTGCGAAATTTTCCGCAACACAGGATGGCTGCGTGGCGGGGCCGGAACGAAAATCTGAAACGTTTCAGTGAAGTCGCGATTTCCTGTGCTGGGATGGCTTATAAAGGGGCGTTTTCCGCTATTCAGTCCCTTTGGAAGTCCAAATCCGGATTTCCGGAAACTGTTATTTGAAAGAGTTTAAAGCGCTTTGGATTGCAGAAAATGATCAGTTTTCGCATGGTTTTGCTTTTGGAAGCCGTAAAACCGTGCTAGGGAAAATTCCGCTGGAGGAAGCACAGCCGCCGGACCTGAAACGATGCGGTCAAAAGACCTGAACGGGAGCTCATCATGAAATACGGTTCTTTCGACGACGCCGCGCGCGAATATGTCATCACGCGCCCCGACACGCCGTACCCCTGGATCAACTATATCGGCTGCGAGGGCTATTTCGGCATTCTGTCGGCCACGGGCGGCGGCTATTCCTATTACCGCGATGCGCGTCTGCGCCGCATCACCCGCGGACGCTACAACAACGTACCGCAGGACAATGGCGGCCGTTATGTCTATGTACGCGACAATGAGGACGGCGATTTCTGGTCGCCCTCCTGGATGCCGACCCAGTCTGAGGTCGAGGATTTTTCCTGCCGCCACGGCATGGGCTATTCGACGATCGGCTCCAGGCGCAACGGCATCCGCGTTTCCAACCGCTATTTCGTGCCGCTCGGCGAGACGCTGGAAATCTGGCAGCTCACCGTCACCAATGAGCGGCTGCAGCCGGCCGATCTTTCGCTGTTCTCCTCTGTCGAATTCTGCCTGTGGGATGCGCTGGACGACCAGAGCAATTTCCAGCGCAACCTGTCGACCGGTCAGGTCGAGGTGGAAGACGGCGTCATCTACCACAAGACCGAATATCGCGAGCGCCGCAACCACTTCGCCTATTTCGCCTGCTCCGAGGAACTCGCCGGTTTCGATACGAGCCGGGACGAATTCCTCGGCAACTGGCGCGGCTGGGACAAGCCGGCAGCGGTCGCCGAAGGCAAGTCGCGCAACTCGGTCGCCCATGGCTGGTCGCCGATGGGCTCGCATCATGTGAAAATGACGCTCCAGCCCGGCGAAACCCGTCAGCTGATCTTCGTGCTCGGCTATCACGAGAACGACAAGGCAGAGAAATTCGATCCGCCCGGCTCGCAGACACTCAACAAGAAGACGGTGAAGCCGGTCATCGACACGTATCTGAAGGTCGAGAATGTCGAGGCCGCCTTTGCCGCTCTTGCCGCCCACTGGGACAAGCTTCTCGGCGTCTATCAGGCCGAAACGCCGGATATCCACACCGACCGCATGGTCAATATCTGGAACGCCTATCAGTGCATGGCGACGTTCAACATGTCGCGCTCGGCCTCGTCGTTCGAAAGCGGCATCGGCCGCGGCCTCGGTTTCCGCGATTCCAACCAGGACCTGCTCGGCTTCGTCCACATGGTGCCGTCGCGCGCCCGCGAGCGTATCCTGGATATTGCTGCGACCCAGCTTTCCTCGGGCGGTGCCTATCACCAGTACCAGCCGCTGACGAAGAAGGGCAATAACGACATCGGCGGCGACTTCAACGACGATCCGCACTGGCTGGTGCTCGGCGTTGCCGCTTATCTGAAGGAGACCGGCGATTTCTCGATCCTCGAGGAACAGGTCGTGTTCGACAACCAGCCGGGCACGGAAGAGCCGCTTTATGCGCACCTGACGCGGTCGCTCTCCTACGCGCTCGATCGGCTCGGCCCCCATGGTCTGCCCCTCATCGGTCGCGCCGACTGGAACGACTGCCTCAACCTCAACTGCTTCTCCGATACGCCCGGTGAGAGCTTCCAGACCACCACCAGCAAGGAGGGCAAGGTCGCCGAAAGCGTCTTCATTGCCGGCCTGATGGTGCTGTCGGCGCGCGAGCTTTCCGATATCGCCCGCGAGACCGGCCGCGCCGAAGACGCCGCCTTCTACGCCAAGGTCTCCACCGACATGGATGCGGTCATCCGCGAGCATGGCTGGGACGGCGACTGGTTCGTGCGCGCCTATGACGATTTCGGCCGCAAGGTCGGTTCGAAGGAGAATGAGGAAGGCAAGATCTTCATCGAAAGCCAGGGTTTTTCCGTCCTTGCCGGCGTCGGCATCGAGGATGGCAAGGCAAGGAAGGCGCTCGATTCGGTCGCCAAGCATCTGGCGACGCCGCACGGCATCGTCGTGCTGCAGCCGGCCTTTACCAAATACTATATCGAATACGGCGAGATCTCGACCTACCCACCCGGCTACAAGGAAAATGCCGGCATCTTCTGCCACAACAATCCGTGGGTGATGATTGCCGAGGCGATGCTGGGCAATGGCGATGCGGCGTTCGATTACTACACCCGCATCAATCCTTCGGCGCGTGAGGGTATTTCCGATACGCACCGGCTGGAGCCTTACGTCTACGCCCAGATGATCGCCGGGCGCGATGCGACCCGCCATGGCGAAGCGAAGAACTCATGGCTGACGGGAACGGCGGCCTGGAACTACTACGCCATCACCCAGTTCATCCTCGGCATCCGTCCTGAATATGAGGGCCTGCGCGTCGCGCCGGTCATCCCGGAACGCTGGAACGGCTTTTCCGTGAAGCGCACCTGGCGCGGCGTGACCTATGACATCACCGTCACCCGCAAGGGCGCCGGCAACACGGTGGCGCTGACCGTTGATGGCAATGCGATCGAAGGCAACCTGATCGCCCCGCCGGCTGAAGGTGTCACGCGCGTGAAGGTCGAGGCCGTGATCGGCTGAAGCGGATCGGACGCCGCGCGTGCACTGCGGCGTCCGACAACGCGGGCCTTCTTCCTCCCGCGAACCTTATACCCGCATTCCTGCCGACGCAGGTTTGCGGGTTTTTTCTGCGGGATGAGACGGTCGGCTATTCGGCGCGCAGTCCGCTCGCGAGCAGGCGAAAGGCTTCGATGGCCCTGGGCAGTCTCGTCTCGGGGCTTTCGCTCGCGGCCACCCAGAGCGCGGCATTGAGCGCCGCGCCGCTCAGCAGTCTGGCGGCGGCATCGGGATCGACCTGCTTCATCGTTCCTTCGTCGACAAGACGCCGGACAGCGCCAAGTGTCTCCTGCAGGCAGGCGTTCTGGCTCGGCCATTGCGAGGGATCGCCGAGAAAGGCGGGACCGTCGAGAAGCACGATCCGCTGGACTTCGGGCTCCAGCGCCATCTCGATGTAGGCGACGCCTTCCGTCATCATCGCGTCCCAACCGTTTTTCTCTTCCGCTGCCTTGAGTCTGGCGCGGGCCGCCATTTCGCTGTCGATCTGGTTGACGACGGCAGCCAGAAGACCGCGCTTGTCGCCGAAATTATGATAGAGCGCGCCGCGGGTCAGGCCGGCGGTCGCTGTCAGGTCGTCCATCGAGGCGGCTGCGAAGCCCTTTTCGGCGAAGGCAGTGCGGGCTGCGGCTATCAGTTTTAGGCGGGTTTCTTCCATTTTCTGAGCGCGCGTTGCGGCCATTCTACTCTTCCTTTCACATACAAGTCGTATGTAACTTGACATACGGGGCGTATGTAATTAATTCACATACGAAACGTATATCAAGGATGCTGTTCGTGCCAAGCCTTTTGCCGGTGCGGCAGTTAACCAGAAGGAAAACGCGATATGAGCAAGCGAAACGCAATCTTCCCCGCGAGCGAAAAGCGACACGCCCTTTATGAAGCCCATGGCTATTCGCCTGCCGTCAGCAGTGGCGATCTGATCTTTGTATCAGGCCAGGTCGGTAGCCGGCTTGACGGCTCGCCCGAGCCGGACTTCGAGGCGCAGGTCCGGCTGGCCTTTGAAAACCTCGGAAACATTCTGTCCGCGTCCGGCAGCAGCTTCGATGACATTGTAGATGTCACCTCCTTCCACACAGATCCCGAAAATCAGTTCGAAACGATCATGAAGGTGAAAAACGAAGTCTTTGCAACAGAACCATACCCCTCCTGGACCGCTGTCGGCGTAAACTGGCTGTCCGGTTTCGATTTCGAAATCAAGGTGATTGTGCGCGCGCCTGATGCAGAAGCATAAGGTTGCCAGGCATTAAGAAGAAAGCCCGCCATCAAGGCGGGCTTTTCGGTCTGCGTTTAAAGGTCGACTCAGGCGTCTTCGCGGTTCAGGAATTCCTCGGCCAGCGCCTTGTACCACTTGCCGGAATTCTTCAGCGTGCGTTCCTGGGTCTCGTAGTCGACATAGATCAGGCCGAAGCGCATGTTGTAGCCTTCCGCCCATTCGAAATTGTCCATCAGGCTCCAGGCATAATAGCCTTTCAGCGGAATACCGGCGTCGACGAGGTCGGCGGCAATGGCGATATGGTCGGAGAGGTATTCCGTGCGCGGTGCGTCATCGACGACGCCGTCGACGGGCGCCATGTTGTAGCAGGCGCCGTTTTCGGTGATGTACATGTCGGGCAGCGCGTAGCGGTCGTAGACCTGCTCGGTCAGCATCTTCATCGCCGGGGCATAGGTTTCCCAGCCGATATCGGTGATCACGTTATAGACCGGGTCGCCGACAGTGATGGCCGGGAAGTCGGCGCCGCTTTCGCTGTTGTCGGCCACGCGCTCGGGCTTGTAGTAGTTGAGACCCCACCAGTCGATCTTCTGGTTGATGATCGCGAGATCACCATCTTCGATCGGCATGCGGTCTTCATAGGCGGCCATGAAACCGGCCGGATAGGCGCCCTTGAAGATCGGGTCGAGGAAGACGCCGTTGTTGAACTCGAAGCTGCGCTCTGCAGCCGCGCGGTCGGCTTCGGTGTCGTTGACCGGATAGACGGCCTGGAGGTTGAGAACGATACCGGCCTTCACCTCCGGCGCTTCCTGGCGGATCGCCTCGATGCCAAGCCCGTGGGCGAGGTTGACGGTGTGGAGGGCGGCAAGGGCCGCGTCCATCGACTTTTCGCCCGGCGCATGAATGCCGTAGAGGTGGCTCAGCCAGACGACGCACCAGGGCTCGTTGAAGGTGGAGACGAAGTCGAGCCGGTCGCCGAAGCGCTTCATCACGGTCTGGACGTGGCGCTGGTAAGCATAGGCCGTGGACCGCGCCGTCCAGCCGCCATCGCCGGAAAGCGTCAGCGGCAGGTCCCAGTGATAGAGCGTGGCATTGGTCTTCAGCCCGCGTGCCTTGCAGCCATCGATCAGGCGATCGTAGAAGTCGAGGCCGGCCTCGTTCACCGGTCCGCGGCCGTCCGGGATGATGCGCGGCCAGGCGATGGAGAAGCGATAGGTCTCGACGCCGAGATCGTTCATCAGGTCGAGGTCGTCTTCGAGGCGGTGATAGTGGTCGCAGGCGACATCGCCGGTATCGCGATTGTGGACGCGGCCGGGCATGTGGCTGAACGCATCCCAGATGGAGGGCTTGCGACCGTCTTCGCGGGCGGCGCCTTCGATCTGGTAGGACGCGGTGGCCACGCCGAAGATGAAATCTTTCGGGAAACGGGCTGCGAGTTCTTTCGGGTCCATCATCTGCGGTCATCCTTCAAAACATATCCGGGGCCGACCCCGGACAGCATCACATATAGGGGAGGTGTCGCGATCGGAAACCACGCGCCATCCGTAAAGTGCCGGCGGCCATTGCTGGCAACCGGCACTTTTTCGTAATCGCTATCTAGAAAATCGCGGCCGCTTTGTACACCAATGGTGACGGGAAACTGAAACGTTGCAGAACTTACGCGTACAACGTTGCGGATTTGCGTCACTGGCTGACGGATATCAGATGTTTGGCTTCACCCAGGCGGCATTGTTCGTGGACGATTCGACGCAAGCCTCGATGAAGGCGAGACCGATGACGCCATCTTCGATGGTGGGATAGACCACGTCCGGGGCCGTCTTGCCGTCGCGGAAGGCCTTTATCGCAAGGGCTGCTTCCGAATAGATGTTGGCGAAGCCCTCGAGATAGCCTTCCGGGTGGCCGGCAGGGATGCGGGAGACACGGGTGGATTCCGGCATGGCGCCGGCGCCGTTGCGTGTCAGCATCTGCTTCGGCTGGCCGAAGGGGGTGAACCACAGGATGTTCGGATGTTCCTGCACCCATTCGATGCCGCCCTTGGTGCCGCAGATGCGGATCTTCAGCCCGTTCTCGAAACCGGGGGCCACCTGGCTTGCCCACAGCATGCCCTTCGCCTTCACGCCGTTCTTCTCCTTGAAGCGCAGCATGATATGGGCGTTGTCGTCGAGCTGGCGGCCTTCGACAAAGCTGTCGAGATCGGCGGCGAGGCTTTCGACCTCGGCGCCGGAAACGAAGAGAGCGAGGTTCAGCGCGTGGGTGCCGATATCGCCGATCGCGCCGCCTGCGCCCGAACGTTTCGGGTCGGTGCGCCATTCGGCCTGCTTGGAGCCGGAACGCTCGGCGGGCTCCGTCAGCCAGTCCTGCGGATATTCGGCCTGGATCAGGCGGATGTCGCCGAGATCACCCTTGGCGACCATGGCGCGGGCCTGGCGGATCATCGGATAGCCGGTGTAGTTGTGGGTGAGGATGAAGAGCGCATTGGCCTTGTCGGCGATCGCCTTCAGTTCCTTCGCCTCGGCAAGGCTCGAGGTCACCGGCTTGTCGCAGATGACGTGGATGCCTTTTTCCAGAAAGGCCTTGGCCGGGCCAAAATGCATGTGGTTCGGCGTCACGATCGCGACGGCCTCGATGCCGTCCTCGCGGGCGGCTTCCTTCTCGGCCATCTCTTCATAGGAGCCATAGGTGCGCTCCGGATCGAGGCCGAGTTCCTTGCCGGAGGCGAGCGCCTTTTCCGGCGTTGACGACAGCGCGCCTGCAACGAATGTGTAGTGATCGTCAAGGCGCGCCGCCATGCGGTGCACACCGCCGATGAACGCGCCCGAGCCGCCGCCCACCATGCCGAGCCGGATGCGGCCGGAGTAGATTTCGTCTTTACCTTCAATCGCCATTTTCGTGTTCTCCTGAATTTCGTGTTCGGGGTGAAGACCCCTCATCCGGCTGCCGCCACCTTCTCCCCTGAGGGGAGAAGGGACTGTGTGGTTAGTCTCCGCCTATCACCCGATCAGCAAACCTCCTCGCCCCGGAGGGGAGAGGGCTGGGGTGAGGGGAGCGCTGCCAGCGAATTAAAGCCCGAGCATCCGCTTGTTGGCGGCCTCGTCGGTGCCGCCGCCGGCGAAGTCGTCGAACGCCTTTTCGGTGACGCGGATGATGTGGTGCTTGACAAATTCCGCACCTTCGCGGGCGCCGTCTTCCGGGTGTTTCAGGCAGCATTCCCATTCGACCACGGCCCAGCCGTCGAAATCATTGGCCGCCATCTTCGAGAAAATCGCCCCGAAATCCACCTGGCCGTCGCCGAGCGAGCGAAACCGGCCGGCGCGGTCGACCCAGCCCTGATAGCCACCATAGACGCCCTGCCGGCCGGTCGGATTGAACTCCGCGTCCTTGACGTGGAACATCCTGATCCGGTCCTTGTAGATGTCGATGTTGTCGAGATAGTCGAGGCATTGCAGCACGTAATGCGACGGGTCGTAGAGCATGTTGGCTCTGCTGTGCTGGCCGACATGGTCGAGAAACATCTCGAAGGTCGCGCCGTCGTGCAGGTCCTCGCCCGGATGGATTTCGTAGCAGATGTCGACGCCGTTCTCGTCGGCGTGGTTCAGGATCGGCATCCAGCGCTTGCCGAGTTCGGCAAAGGCGGTCTCGACGAGGCCGGCCGGCCGCTGCGGCCAGGGATAGAGGAACGGCCAGGCGAGCGCACCGGAGAAGGTGGCGTGGGCATTGATGCCGAGGTGCTTCGAGGCGGAGATCGCCATCTTCACCTGGTTGACGGCCCATTCCTGACGCGCCTTGGGGTTGCCGCGCACTTCCGGCACGGCAAAACCGTCGAAAGCTTCGTCATAGGCGGGGTGGACGGCGACGAGCTGGCCCTGGAGATGGGTCGAAAGCTCCGTCACCTCGACGCCGTTTTCGCGCGCCTTGCCGGCGAATTCGTCGCAGTAGTCCTTCGATTCCGACGCTTTCTTCAGGTCGATGAGCTGGCTGGCCCATGTCGGCACCTGCACGCCCTTGTAGCCGCAGTCGGCCGCCCATTTCGTGATCGCGTCCCAGCTGTTGAACGGCGCTTCGTCGCCGGCAAACTGGCCGAGGAAGATGCCTGGCCCCTTGATCGTCTTCATGATTTTCCTCCCGGAAATTGGTCTTGCGAACTTGCGTCCCCGCTGAAGGGAACGGATGCGAAACGGGTGGGTTCCGGCGGCGCAGGCAGCAGGCTTTCGCCACGCCCAGACGCGCCGCCGAAGAAGTCTTTCAGGCCGGCATGGCCCTAATGGGGCAAGCGACCGGTTACCGAACTCAGTAAGGTGAATCCGGGAAGTAGTAGTCCTCGGCATTATCCTCGGTCACCAGCGTGGCGTCGAGGATATAACTGCCGGCAACCGGAACCTGATCCATCAGGCCCGCAACCGTCAGCTCCATGGCCGTGCCGATCATCGCCGGCGGATAGAGCACGTCGACGGGGATCATGTCGTCGCCGTCCATGACCTTCTTGATCATGTCCTTCGAGCCGGCGCCACCGATGACATACTGGATGTCGTCGCGGCCGGATTGCTCGATCGCCTGGAGCACGCCGACAACCATATCGTCGTCCTGCGCCCAGACAACGTCGATCTTCGGATATTTCGTCAGATAGTCCTGCATCACGCGGAAGGCGTCGTCGCGGTTCCAGTTGCCGAACTGCTTTTCGAGAACCTTGACGTTGGAGCCTTCAAGCGCGCCGTCAAAACCGTCCTGACGTTGCTGGTCGATCGGGATCGGCAGGCCGCGAATGACGACGACTTGCGCCTCCGGCGTGGTGTCGGCGATGTATTCGCCGGCGACGGCGCCAAGCGCCGGGTTGTTGCCGGCCACGTAGAGATCACGCACGGCGTTGTCGTTGTTCGACGGGGCACGGTCGACCAGTGTGACAAAGGCCCCCTGGCTTTTCACCTGCATGATGGCGTTGACCAGCGGATCCGGGTCGGTCGGCAGGATCACCAAAGCGTCGATGCCCTGGACGGCGAGGTCCTGCACGGCGTTTGCCTGGCTTGCCGGATCCGGCGAGGTTTTGACGATGACGTTGAGATCGTCATATTCGCTCATCAGCTCCTCGGCCACCCGCTCGGCATGGTAGACGATGCCGGCCGTCCAGCCGTGGTCGGCCGCCGGGATCGAGACGCCGACGGTCAGTGCCTGGGCTTGCGTGATGCCGGCAAGCGATGTTGCCGCCAGAAGCGTTGCGCCCAATACGATATTCTTCATGTTCACTCCTCCCAAAGTGGCGGACCGGTTCAGTCCGGAATGTTCCGGGCTGCGGGCGGTCCGATGGACCCGCAAACAGTTGGCCTTATTGCCGGCGGAACAGCGAGCGCTGCACCAGCATGGCGATGATGATGATCGTGCCCTGAATGGCGGCGATCAGATATTCGGAAATGAAGTTCGACAGCAGCATGATGTTGCCGACGATCTCCAGAATGAAGGCGCCGCAGATCGTGCCCCAGATGCGCCCGACGCCGCCCCTGAGCGCGGTTCCGCCGACGACAACGGCGGTGATTGCCTGCAGCTCCCACAAGATGCCGGTCGTCGCGGAGGTCGAGCCGAGGCGCGGCACGTAGAACAACACGGCGACGGCAACGCAGAGGCCCTGGATCAGATAGGTCATGATGCGGACATTGCGTACCGAAATGCCGGAATAGCGCGCCACCTCCTCGTTCGATCCAACCGCGATCACATGCCGGCCGAAGCGGGTGCGATAAAGCACGAAGGCGCCGATCAGGGCCGTCACGATGATGGCGATGACGGGCACGGGGATGCCGAGCACCGTGCCGAAATAGGCAGGCCGGTAGGCGGACTGGACCTCGAAATCGCGCAGCGTGATGGCGCCGCCCTGCGACAGCCATGTCGTCAGGCCGCGAAAGATGCCCATGGTGCCGAGCGTCACAATGAACGGCTCGATCCGCCCGACCGTGGTGATGACGCCGTTCAGCAGCCCGCAGGCGATGCCGATCAGGATGGCGAGGACCATGGCTGCGGCAATCAGCAGGTATGGGTTCGAGATGACGGCGGTGTTGATGAACATGATCATCAGGCTGGCGACGAAGGCGACCATGGAACCGACCGAAAGGTCGAGCCCGCCTGCCGAGATGACGAAGGTGGCGCCGACGGCGATGATGGCGATGAAGGCCGAGCGGGTGGCGACGTTCATCAGGTTGGTGACGGTAAGAAAATTCGGGTTGGAAAACGTGCCGAGCACCAAGAGCAGCGCCAGCGCCAGAAACGGCGCGAGCATCCTGAGGTCGAGGCGCGCCATCAGGGTCGCTCTCGGTTGTTGTTGCGCGCTGTCGCTCATGCCATGGCTTCCTTTCGCGCGGCGCCGGAAACCCCGGTCGCCAGTACCACGATCTCGTTCTCGTTCATGCGGTCTCCCGTCACTTCGCCGGCAATTTCGCCCGAGCGCATCACCAGGATGCGGTCGCAAAGCCCGATCAGCTCCGGCATTTCCGACGAGATGACGATGATCGAATGGCCCCGGTCGGAAAGTGCGGCGATGAATTTGTAGATCTGTTCCTTGTTGCCGATGTCGATGCCGCGCGTCGGCTCGTCGATGATGACGATGTCCGGATCGAGCAGCATCATCTTCGCCAGCAACAGCTTCTGCTGGTTGCCGCCGGAGAGTTCGCCGGCCGCGAGCTCCTTCGATCCGGTGCGGATATCGAATTCGCGGATGGCCTCGTCGAGGGCGATATCCTCGGCCTTGCGGTCGATCTGCAGGTTTCTGGTGAAACGGTCGAGCGAGGAAAGCGTGAGGTTGGTCCTGAGGTCTTTGGAAAGCAGCAGGCCCTTGCCCTTGCGATCTTCGGAGAGATAGACGATGCCGGCCTTGAGCGCGGCGATCGGCGCGTTGAAGCTGACCTTCATTCCGTTGAGGCGGAGGTTGCCCTTGCCGGGCCTGAGGCCGAGGATGCCCTCCATCAGCTCGGTGCGGCCGGCGCCGATCAAGCCGGCGAAACCGAGGATTTCGCCCTTCTTCAAGGAGAAGGTGCAATGCGTGGCATGGCCCGCAACGGAAAAGTTCTCGACCTCGAGCACGGGTGATCCGGCGGTCTTGCGGGGGCGGTCGGGGTAGAGTTTCGAGACATCGCGGCCGACCATCAGCTTGGCCATGTCGGCCGGCTCCAGCGCCGCTGCGTCATGGCTTGCCACAAGGTGGCCGTCGCGCAGCACCGTCAGGGTGTCGGCAATCGCCTTCACCTCGTTGAGGCGGTGGGAGATGAACAGGACGGCAACGCCGCGGTCGCGGATCGCACGGATGACCTTGAGCAGCGCCTCGGTCTCGAACGGTGTCAGCGAGGCGGTCGGCTCATCGAAGATCACCACGCGGTGCGGTGTCAGCAGCACGCGTGCAATCTGGACAAGCTGTCGCTGGGCGATGGAGAGGCGCGAGACGGGTGTCTCTGGATGAATATCGGCGCCGAGCTCCTTCACGGCGCGGCGCGCCTCCGCGTTCATCACCCGATCGTTGACGGCAAGGCCACGGCGAAGCTCGCGGCCGAGGAAGATGTTCTGGGCGACGGTAAGATCGGGGGCGAGCAGGATTTCCTGGTGGACGAGCACAATGCCCGCTGCTTCCGCCTGCACCGGATTGTCGAAGGTGATCGGCTTGCCGTCGATGCTCAGCGTGCCGGCGCTCGGCTGCAGGTTGCCCGCCAGAAGCCGCATGAGAGTCGACTTGCCGGCGCCGTTTTCGCCGATGACGGCGTGGATTTCGCCAGCGCGCACGGTAAGGTCGATACCGTGCAGCACCTCGATCGGGCCGAAGGATTTGGTCAACCTTTCCGCCTGCATGATCACCGACTGCGCTTCCCCGTCCCCCATCGTCATCCCCGGTCTGCCGGCATTGCCGGCGCGAAATCCGCTCGCTCTGCAGTCACCCTGTCAACGCTGCCGCTGTGCGGCGCGAGATGTCGGCGTGCTGAGAATGGCGGCTTCCGCTTGTCCTCCCATGATCGCCCCGCGCTTTTTGTCCGGCAAGGCTTTTCAAACGAGCGCGCTCCTCCACGCCCGCGGGTCGCATGTTGGTCGTTGCCGACCGCCAGCATCCCTCGCGCTCAGGTTAACGTCAAAGCTGATGTACGTAAACCAGATTCTCCGCTTCAACAGCCGTTGCCGATGACGCGATCGCGACCGCTGCGCTTGGCCTCGTAGAGCCGGTCATCGGCCTCACGAATGAAATCCTCGAGGCTCTCCTCGTCCCTCGGTATTGCCGAATGGAAGCCGACGCTGATGGTCAGTCTTTCGACGGTCGGATCATCCGTGGAGGGCGATGCGCTGACCTTCATGCGCAGTGCGTCGAGAAAAGCATGGATGCCTTCGGGTTCGCCGCCGGTCGTCTGGGCGATGAATTCCTCGCCGCCATAGCGGGCCACGAGATCGCCCTGCCGCTGGAAGTGCTCCCTCAGGATGGCCGCCAGGTGAACGAGGCACTGGTCGCCGAATATATGACCCTTGCGGTCGTTGATCGGCTTGAAGTGATCGACATCGATCATCGCCAGCGTGAAGCGGATCTCCGCTCGCCGGCATTCCTCGAAGGCCATTTCCGCGTGGGCGATGAAATGGCCTCGATTGTAGAGCCTGGTCAGCGTGTCGGTGATCGAGGCCTGGTGCAGCAGGCTGTTGGCGTTGTTCAGCGCCCGGTTCAGCGATCTCAGCTTGCGCACCCAGTAGAGGAACAGCACCAGAACCACGATACCGGCGGCGAGGATGGCAAACAGCAGACGGTAATCCACCGTGCGCTTGAACGGCGCAAGCTTCTGCCGGCCGAGGATGCTCTCGACCGCTGCGGGATCGAGATTGACGATCAGCTTGTCGAATATCCGGCCGAGCTGCGGCTCGTCCGGCGTCGTGGCGATGGTGATTTCGATACGCTCCGGAATGCGGCCTGAAATCTTGACGTCGTTCATGTCCATGCCGGCGATCAGGTAGGCGATGCTGTCCAGCGGGCCGAGGATGGCATCGAGCCTGCCGGCGGCGACATCGCGCAGACCCTGGCGCTCGCTGTCGATTTCGACCAGCTCGACATCGGGATAGCGGTTGGCGAGCAGTTCCCGCGGCACGTGGGAGGGCACGACGCCCACCTTCTGGCCGGCAAGGTCGCGCATGCTGTCGATAAACGGTGCCTGCAGCGGGCTTGCGACCGCAAGGGCGACATCGAGATAGGGGGTGGCGAGATCGAAGCGACTGTTCTGCATGTTCTCGCGGGCGACGAACGGCAGCACATCGCAACCCATGGCGTCCGAGCCCTTGTCGTCGTCGAGCGGATGGGTTTCGATCTGCCGCCTGAAATCGCCGTGCTCGGCGAGAAGGTCGAGCAGCTCGGCGACCGCGCCATCGAAGGACCCGGTACGATCAAGCGTGGTATAGGGCGGCGCTTCGGGATCGACACAGACCCGCAGCGGGCCCTTGTTAGCAAGATAGCGGCGCTCGTCCTGGTCGAGCAGGTCGTGGGACCGTTCCATGCCGGCGATCGGCGGCCCGAGCCAGCGGCGCTCCATCTCTTCCCACCGCGACAGCGGGATCGATTCCAGCGCATGGTCGATGATGCTGAGAAGGTAGGGATAGCGCGGCGAGATGCCGTAGCGCAGATCCTCGCGCTCGACGCCGTCCATCAGGAACTCGCCGCCGATCTGGATATTGATGAGCCCGAGCTGGCGAATGATCGCGTTGCCATTGGAAAGCGCGGTCAGCGCCACATCGACTTCACCATCGGCAAGCGCCTGCATCAGCGCCGCCTGGCTGTCATATTCGTGGACGTCGGTGAAACGGCTGCGGACCGTATCCGCATAGTAGATGTCGCGGGGAATGCCGATGCTGCGGTCCTGAAGATCGGTCAGGTTCCGGTAGGGGCCGGCGCCCGAGCGCATGAAGACGGCGGTCGGGATGCGGTGATAAAGGTTGGAGAACAGCGTGTATTCCGCGCGTTCCGGCGTATAGGAAATGTTGGTGACAAGGTCGAGCTCGCCATCGCGGAAGCGCTGCAGCAGGTTCGGCCAGTTGTCATAGACCGGTTCGAAGACAAGCCCGGTGGCTGAAGCGATATACTGGGTGATGTCTTCGGCAAAGCCCTTGCCCTGACCGTTATCCAGATAGCTGAACGGTTCGTAATCGCTCATGAAGCCGATCTTCAGCGGCGGCGCCTCCTCGATGAAGGCCTGCTCCTCCGGCAGCAGCCTGAGCGGTCCGGTGCTCATCGAGCGTTCGGTTCGATAGCTGAGCCACCGGGTGGTGATCGCATCGAGCGTTTCCTGCGACAGTGCGTTGACGGCCTTGTCGAGAATGCCGGCGAGCATCTTTCTGTCGGAATCGCCATCTTCGGTCAGTACGCCGAGGCGGAAATCCTCAAGCGCCACCGCCGTCAGCGGCGCGACGCCGACATTGGCGACGTTGGTGAAGCCGTTCTCACGGACGAAGAAATTGCCGGTCATCTCCGCGGCAAGCACCGCATCGACCCAGCCGAACGCCACGGCAGCCATCAGGTCGCGATAGGTCGCGTATTCCACCGGCTCGATGCCGAGCTTGCGAAGCGAATCGGCATAGTAAATGTCGCGGATGATGCCGATGCGCTTGCCCCTCATCTCCTCGATCGTGACGGGCTTGGCCAGCGGATGATCGACGTTCTCGTAAAGCACCGTGCGCCGCAGGTGGTAGGGCTCGGTGAAGGTGATGAACTGGCTGCGGCCCGGCGTCAGCGAGATGTCGGCAATCGCATCGAGCCCGCCATCCTGGAACTGGCGGTAGATCTCAGACCAGGAGCCCATGCGCGGGCGGAAATCGAGGCCGGTCATGGTGCCGATGCGGTCGATGACATCGACCGTCCAGCCGAGAATGTTGCCGTTGCGGTAGAAGGAATAGGGGTCGTTGTCGGCGACCACGCCGACGCTGGCGACGGGATGCGCGGCAATCCAGGCGCGCTCGGCATCGGAAAGGTCGAGGTCGCCCGCGCGTGCCGGCGAAAGGCTCGCGAAAAAGCTCACGGCGAGGAAGGCGAAAAGAAATACACAGGCGAGACAATGCCGCCACAGCATGGACGGCCGCGCCCCGCCACGCATCTGGAAGCAACTTTCCCCCTTGTTCTCCAGCGCCTTCCGGTATTGCTGCAAGTCTTCTTCTTTCAGCTTCTTCCGACGTCTCCCCCCTGACGGTAACGCCGGTTTTCCTGATGCCATACCACAGAATTGCTCTGCAGCGCTCTGCCTTCTTCAACAATACCCCAAAATTTAGGTTACTGGCGCCGGGCCTCAACCGTTCAGCCGGGGCTTGCCCAGGCGCCGTTTCTGACCCAACTTGACGGCAACCGAGACAGAAAGGACGACGACATGCATTGCACGTTGCTTGGCGTACCGGTGCAATCCGGAACCGGCCGCAGAGGCTGCGACATGGGGCCGAACGGGCTGAGGGCCGCGGGGCTTGCCGAAGCCATCGCCGCACTTGGCCACACGGTGCGCGATGTCGGCGACCTGAAGCCGGCGCCGCAAAGGCCGGTCAGCCACCCGAACGCCAGCATCAAGGCGCTGCCGGAAACTGTGGCCTGGCTTGATGCGCTGGTTGAGAAGGCCTACGAGCTCTCGGCAGGCGCGCTGCCGATCTTCATGGGCGGCGACCATGTGATGGCGGCGGGCACGGTCGCGGGTGTGGCCGGACACGCCAAGGACAAGGGACGCCCGCTATTCGTGCTCTGGCTCGATGCCCATCCCGATTTCCATACGCTGGAAAGCACCGAAAGCGGCAATCTCCATGGCACGCCGGCAGCCTATTTCACCGGCCAGGAGGGCTTTTCCGGCATCTATCCGGATCTCGTCGCCCCGGTCGATCCGGCAAACGTGTGCATGGTCGGCATCCGCAGTGTCGACCCGGCCGAGCGGACCGGGCTCAGGCAGGCGGGCGTGACCGTCCACGACATGCGGGCGATCGACGAGAATGGCATCGCCGTGCTGATCAAGGCCTTTCTGGAAAGGGTCGAGGCCGAGAACGGCATGCTGCATGTCAGCTTCGACGTCGATTTCCTCGATCCATCGATCGCGCCCGGCGTCGGCACCACGGTTCCGGGCGGGGCAACCTTCCGCGAGGCGCATCTGGTGATGGAGATGCTGCATGACAGTGGTCTGGTCACCAGCCTCGATCTTGTCGAGCTCAATCCGTTTCTCGACGAGCGCGGCAAGGCGGCGATCCTGCTGACCGAACTCACCGCGAGCCTGTTCGGGCGCCAGGTGATGGACCGCCCGACCCGCAGCTACGGCTGACGCCATCAGCCGCTGCCGATCAGCATGCCCGCCGCCAGCACCAGCCCGCCGCCGAGCACGACCTGGAAGGCGGCGCGCATGAACGGCGTTTCCATATATTTGTTCTGGATGAAGGCGATGGCCCAGAGCTCGAAGAACACCACGACGATGGCGACCGAGGTGGCCGTCCAGAAATGCGGGATGAGATAGGGTAGGGCGTGGCCGAGGCCGCCGAGCGCGGTCATGACGCCGGAGGCAATGCCACGCTTGATCGGCGAGCCGCGGCCGGAGAGTTTGCCATCGTCATGGGCCGCTTCGGTGAAGCCCATCGAGATGCCGGCGCCGACGGCGGCGGAAAGGCCGATCAGGAAGGTCTGCTTGGTGTCCTGCGTAGCGAAGGCGGCGGCAAAGATCGGGGCGAGGGTCGACACCGAGCCATCCATCAGGCCGGCAAGGCCGGGCTGCACCCAGGTCAGCACGAACTGGCGCCGCTCCTTCGTCGCTTCTTCGTCGCGAACCGAACCGGGCGTGTGTTTCTCGCCGAGCATCAGCGCGGTTTCCTCATGGCCTTCCTCGGCCATGGCGAGGTCGCCGAGGAGCCTGCGGGTATCGGCATCGCTCACTTCGCTCATCGCGGCGCGGTAGAAGCGCTTCGCCTGTTCTTCCATGCTCACGGTTTCGGCGCGGATCTTGTCCAGCGAAAGCGTCTTGGAAAGCCAGTCCGGCTTGCGGTCGTAAAAACCGCGCACGTGCTCGCGGCGGATCAGCGGAATATCGTCGCCGAAGCGGCGCTTGTGCATGTCGATCAGTACCTGCCGGTGACGGTCCTCGACCAGCGCCATGTCATCGAAGACCTTCGCGCTGTCGGGGTAGTCCGGGCGAAGGCGGGCCGCATAGGCCTTGTAGATCCGCGCATCGTCTTCTTCCGACGAGATCGCAAGCGCAAGGATTTCCTGCTCGGAAAGTGAGGTGAAGGCGCGCCGCGCACGCGAAAACAGGTTGAATGCCATGATCAGGGATCCTGATGCCTTTCTTGATTTAGAATAGTTCTAAAACAGATGGCGGGAAAACACAATGGGCCCGGGCTCAATTAGCGTTGAGTGGAGCGAAAGTGCCCGAAGCAAAAGGCTGGCGGCAGCGGCCGTTCCGGCGGTAAGTGCCGGGCGAAGTCTGGCCGGTCAGGCGTCGTGGGCCTGAAGCATGTTGTCGTAGAACTGGCGGGCGGCGGCTTCCCAGGTATAGGTGAGGGCAAGTGCGCGCGCTGCCTCGCGGGAGCAGGAAAGCGCCTTCAGGCAGGCCTTGCCGAGATCGTCGTCCAGTGCGCCGGCATCCTCATGGCCGCCGAGGATATCGGCGGGGCCGGTGACGGGGAAGGCGGCGACGGGAACGCCGCTTGCCAGTGCCTCGATCGTGGTGTTGCCGAAGGTGTCGGTCTTGGATGTGAAGACGAACACGTCCGCCTCGGCATAGGCTTCGGCCAGCGCCTCGCCCTGCAGCATGCCGGCGAAATGAACGCCGGGGTATGTTTCCTCAAGCTCCGCTCGCGCCGGTCCGTCGCCGACGACGACGATGCTTCCGGGCAGGTCGAGCGCCAGAAGCGCCGGCAGGTTCTTCTCCACCGCCACGCGGGAAACCGTCAGGAAAATTGGGCGCGGCAGGCCGCCGAAGGGGTGTTCGCTTTGCGGTCGCGGATGAAACAGTGTCGCATCGATGCCGCGGCTCCAGCGCATCAGGTTCTTGATGCCGCGCGCCTCGAGCTCGCGGGCAAGGCTGTCGGTCGCCACCATGCAGCCATTGCCGGCATTGTGAAAGCGGCGGACGATGCCATAGAGCAGGTCGATCGGAACGGGCAGGCGCGCCGAGACGTATTCGGGAAAGCGCGTGTGGTAGCTGGTGGTGTAGCGCATGCCGTGCTTGCGGCACCATTTGCGGGCCCGGAAGCCGAGCGGTCCTTCGGTGGCGATGTGGATATATTCGGGCCGCGTCGCCTCGATCTTGCGGGCAACCTGGCCATAGGTCGCAAGCGCCAGCCGGATTTCAGGATAGGTCGGCATGGGCATGGAGCGGAACAGGTCCGGCGTCACCATCGACACCTCCACGCCGAGCTTGGCGAGTTCATGATTGGTGTTCTCGATCGAGCGAACGACACCGTTGACCTGGGGGTGCCAGGCATCGGAAATAAGGGTTAACCGCTTCGGTGCGCCGTCGTCAGGCATCCACGTCACCTCGCATTGTCCATTGTCATGCCGTCGCGGCCCGCGATACGGTGTCCGGACCGATGGAACATTCGCCCTGCTAGTTCCTTACTGTGTCAGGGATATTACAATCATTTGCGCCGCATGCCGGCGGCATGGTGTCTTCACAATTACGCACAACTTCCGCAATTATAGTCTCATACCAGCTCACTTCAGAAGGATTTCCGCATGACCGCAGAAAAGAATGACAACTGGTGGCGTGGCGGCGTCATCTACCAGATCTATCCGCGGTCATTTCAGGACACCACAGCAGACGGCATCGGCGATCTTCCGGGCATCACCAAGAGGCTCGGCTATGTCGCCGATCTCGGTGTCGACGCCATCTGGCTGTCGCCCTTCTTCAAGTCGCCAATGGCGGACATGGGCTACGACGTTTCCGACTATTGCGATGTCGATCCGATGTTCGGCACGCTCGCCGATTTCGAGGCGCTTGTCGCGGAAGCCCACCGGCTCGGGCTGAAGGTCATCATCGACCAGGTTCTCTCCCATACCTCCGATCAGCATCCCTGGTTCAAGGAGAGCCGGCAGAGCAAGGACAATGACAAGGCCGACTGGTTCGTCTGGGCCGACGCCAAGCCGGATGGCACGGCGCCGAACAACTGGATGTCGATCTTCGGCGGGCCGGGCTGGGAGTGGGACGGCACCCGCAAGCAGTATTACATGCACAATTTCCTTGCGAGCCAGCCGGACCTGAACTTCCACTGCCAGGAAGTGCAGGACGCCCTGCTGGAAACCGTGCGTTTCTGGCTCGATCTCGGCGTCGATGGCTTCCGTCTCGATACCGTGAACTACTATTTCTGCGATGCCGAACTGCGCGACAACCCGCCGATGGATCACGACGACAATGCAGCCGGTCTCGATGCGCCGGACGTCAACCCTTACGGATTCCAGCAGCATATCTATGACAAGACGCGGCCGGAAAACGTCAAGTTCCTGCAGCGTTTTCGTGCGCTGCTTGATGGTTACGAGGCCCGCACCTCCGTCGGCGAGGTGGGCGATGGGGCACGGTCGCTGAAGACGGTGGCGGATTACACCACGGGCGGCGACAAGCTGCATATGTGCTACACCTTCGACTTCCTCGGTCCCAATTTCTCGCCGGCCCATATCCGCGATTGCGTCGAGGATTTCTTCGCCACGGTCGAGGATGGCTGGGTGTGCTGGGCGTTTTCCAACCACGATGTCGACCGTCATGTTTCGCGCTTCGCAAAGACAGAGGCGGAGCGGGAGCCGGTGGCGCGGCTGGCGCTTTCCATCCTTGCGACGCTGCGCGGCTCCGTCTGCCTCTATCAGGGCGAGGAGCTTGCCTTGCCGCAGGCCGAACTCGCCTTCGAGGAGCTGCGCGATCCCTATGGCATCCGTTTCTGGCCGTCCTTCAAGGGCCGCGACGGCTGCCGCACGCCAATGCCTTGGAACAAGGGTGAGCCGCATGCGGGCTTCACCACGGCCGAAAAGCCCTGGCTTCCCGTGCCGGCCGCGCACCTGCCGCTTGCCGTTTCCGAAGAGGCGATGAAGCCCGAAAGCGTCTACAACCACTACCGCGCCACGCTCGCCTTCCGCCGCGAGCACGACGCGTTGCAGGATGGCGATATCGTCTTCCATGACAGTGATAATGAGGATGTGCTGATCTACACCCGCATGAAGGGCGAGACGACGCTGCTGTTCGTCTTCAACTTTTCCGCGGAGCCGCAATCGGTGCCGCTGCAGGTCGCCGTCGAGCATGTGAAGTCCCTCGACCTGCCCGGCATGACCGGCGTCCTGAATGGCGCCCATGTCGATCTCGGCGCCTTTGACGGCTACTGCGCCAGGATATGACGCAAAGGGGTGCCGGGTGAGCCGGCGCCCCTGAGTTTTCCGGTATCAGGCTTCAAGCGTCCTGAAGCGGTAGAGCAAGGCACCGAGCGCGCCGCCGGCGAGCGGCGCGACGATGAAGAGCCAGAGCTGTGAAAGCGCCTTGCCGCCGGCAAGGATGGCAGGGCCGAAACTGCGTGCCGGGTTGACCGAGACGCCGGTGACCTGAATGCCAACCAGGTGGATCGCAACGAGCGTGAGGCCGATGGCAAGCCCGGCAAATCCGATGGGGGCCGCGCTCGCGGTCGAGCCGAGGATGACGATCACGAAGATGGCGGTGAACACGATCTCGAAGATGAGTGCAGCCGGCATTGCATATTCGCCGAGATAGCCCGGTCCCCAGCCGTTCTGGCCGAGATTGGCGGTCGAGCCGGCGATGATGGCGAGGATGAGTGCGCCGACCAGCGCCCCGGCAAATTGCGCCAGCCAGTAGCGCAGCATCTCCGATGCCGGCATGCGGCCGGCGATGAAGACGCCGAAGCTGACCGCTGGATTGACGTGGCAGCCGGAAATGGGCCCGATGCCATAGGCCATGGCGACGATGGCGAGCCCGAAGGCGAAGGCGATGCCGGTCTGCCCGATGGCTGCGCCGCCCAGAACGGCCGCGCCACAGCCGAAGAGCACGAGCACGGCCGTGCCGATGAATTCTGCTACGAGTTTTTTCATGTTGAGGTCCCCGAAAAACGGCGGCCCTCTCCGAGTGGCACGCCGGCAATTGAACGATCAATGCGGAGCGACCCGGGTCTTTTTTGCAAGCTATGCAGTAGAGATCTAATTTATGCAATTGAAATGCGCAGAAGGCATCGCTTTGCACACGGAAATTGTAGCGTTGTTGTCCGCTCGACTGGAAATCAGTGGGCGCGGCGCCGGTCAGCCGTCGACTTCGACCGACCAGGAGAAGCGTGCGCTCTTGCCTGGCGCAAGCGTCTGCGTATAGGGCCGGTCTTCCAGCGCCGGGCCTTTGCCATGGGCGGCGGCCATGCCGTGCCAGGGTTCGATGCAGACATAGGGCGCGCCGACCTTGGTCCAGAGCGCCAGGTTCGGCAGGTTCTCGAAGGCGAAGTGAAGCGCCGGGCCGTCCTCGGCGCTGAAGGTCAGCCGGTCGCCGGCGCCTTCGGGAAACACCATGGCATCCGCCGCGAAATCCGAATGCTTCAGCGGCAGGACGCCATCTTCGAAGGGCGAGGGGAGCGGCGTCAGATCGAGCAGGCCATCGCGGAGGCGGATCATTGCGGGCTCGGCACCGTTTTCAAGCGTGACATGGTGCACATGGCCCGCATCCATGCCCGGCATCGGCCACAGGAAAGCGGGGTGGAAGCCGAAACCGAACGGCATCGGCGTTCCGCCCTGGTTTTCCACAGTGACCGAAACCGTGAGCTTCGACCCGTCGAGCGCATGGGTGACGGAAAGCAGGAAATCGAAGGGATAGACGGCGCGTGTCTCGTCGGAGGCGTTGAGCTCGAACCGGCATGCCGTGCGCGTCTTTTCGGCAAGCGTGAACGTCGCCCGCCGGGCAAAGCCGTGCTGCTTCATCGGATAGGCTTTGCCGGCGATGGTCAGTTCGTCATCAGGTGCCTTGCCGACAATCGGAAACAGGATCGGCGCACGGCCTGTCCAGAATTCCGGATCGCCGTTCCACATCCATTCGCGACCGTCCGCAGTCGTCAACGACCGGGTTTCCGCGCCGACGGCAGAAACCGAGACGGTGAGTTCGTCATTGGCGATGGTGATGGTTTCGGTCATGGCGGCAGCTCCCTCTGCAATAGGTGGCGATGGGGCCGACGGGGGACGGCCCGGTCGCACTCAGATATTGTTCATCAGCACCGTGCGGAGCTTGTCGAACAGCTCGTCGATCTCGGCCTTGGAGATGATCAGCGGCGGCGAGAGGGCGATGATGTCGCCGGTGGTGCGGATCAGCAGGCCGCTCTCATAGGCCTTCAGGAAGGCGTTGAAGGCGCGCTTGGTCGGCTCTCCGGGCAAGGATTCCAGTTCGATGGCGCCGATCAGGCCGAGATTGCGGATGTCGATGACATGCGGGCAATCCTTCAGGCTGTGCAGGCCTTCCGCCCAGTAGTCGGAAAGTTCGGCGGCACGGGTGAGGAGGCCCTCGTCCTGATAGGTCTCGAGCGTGGCAAGGGCAGCGGCCGAGGCGATCGGGTTTCCGGAATAGGTGTAGCCGTGCATGAATTCGATCATGTGTTCCGGGCCGTTCATGAAGGCATCGTGGATCTCGTCCTTCACCAGCACGGCGCCCATCGGGATGACGCCGTTGGTCAGCCCCTTCGCGGTCGTCATGATGTCCGGCGTAACGCCGAAATAGTCGGCGGCAAAGGGCGTGCCGAGGCGGCCGAAGCCGGTGATGACTTCATCGAAGATGAGCAGGATGCCGTGCTTGTCGCAGATCTCGCGCAGGCGCTTCAGATAGCCTTTCGGCGGGATCAGGACACCGGTGGAGCCGGCCACCGGCTCGACGATGACGGCGGCAACGGTGGAGGGGTCGTGAAGGGCGACGACCCGTTCCAGCTCGTTGGCGAGGTGCAGGCCGTGCTCGGGCTCGCCCCTGGTGAAGGCGTTCTGGTCCGGCAGGTGGGTGTGCGGAATATGATCGACACCGGTCAAAAGCGTGCCGAACATCTTGCGGTTGGTGACGATGCCGCCGACCGAGGTGCCGCCGAAATTGATGCCGTGATACGCGCGCTCACGGCCGATCAGGCGGAAACGCCCGCCCTCGCCACGTACGCGATGATAGGCGAGCGCCATCTTCAGCGCGGTATCAACGGACTCAGAGCCGGAATTGGTATAGAAGACGTGGCCCATGCCCTTCGGAGCGAGGTCGACGAGGCGGTTGGCCAGTTCGAAGGCCTTGGGATGACCGAGCTGGAAGGCCGGGGCGTAATCGAGTTCACCCGCCTGTTCACGGATCGCCTCGGTGATCTTCGGGCGGCAGTGGCCGGCATTGACGCACCAGAGCCCGGCCGTGCCGTCCAGCACCTCGCGCCCATCATTCGTGGTGTAGCGCATGTCCTTCGCGCCGACGAAAAGGCGAGGCGCCTTCTTGAACTGACGGTTGGCCGTGAACGGCATCCAGAACGCTTCAAGGTCGTTGGGCGCCACGTTGCGACGATCGGACATCTGCTGCTCCAAAAAGAAAGAGACCCGTTGCCGGGCCGTGATCACGTTTCTGATTGGAAGCACGTTATCAGCGCATCACGCGCCGTCAAGCATCAAGCGTGGCGCGCTCAGCCGGCGAGCCGGTCGCGCCAGTTGCTCTTGTCGCTGTAGATGTCGTCGAGTGTCTGCAGTAGTTTGCGGACGGGTTCGGCCTTGGTGCTGTAGTAGATCGTCTGGGCCTCGCGCCGGGTCTCGACAAGGTTCTGCGCTCGCAGCTTCGACAGATGCTGGGAGAGCGCCGACTGGCTGAGGCCGACGCGATTGGCGAGCGCGCCTACCGGCATTTCTTTCTCGATTAACACACAGAGGATCTCAAGCCGTTTGGGATTGGCCATGGCCGAGAGCAAGGTTGCAGCAGTGGATGTCTTTTCCGACAGGATTTTTGCGCTCACGATCTTCGTCCTGCTTTGGGGCTTAGCCCGTTATCATTCGTGCGGTCTAAATAAGAATTAACTCAAAATAAATTTTAAAAATACTCCTAAATTTAGGGTATCTTTTCAAGACTACTCGCCAAAAGAGCAACAAAGTTGTGAGCATCGATCGCGGTAGAATTTAAGTCTAAACGCACGTATTCAGAGCCGTTTTTCAGATCCACCCCTTCGGGGTCGGCGTCGATGCAGTTGTGTTTGGTTGTGTTAGCGTCTGCTAGTAAAGAATTTGCTGAACTGATCGCCGCCTCGGCGTCGAAGCCCACATAGGTCGAAAGTGCGTCTTCACTAACCAAATCGCTCGCATCGAGCGCATAGGCGCGGCCGAAACCACCATTGAGGCTTGCCGAAATCGGTCGCAACCGGAACAGGAAAAAGTCGGGGAAATCAATGTAAAGTGCCGCCTTGGGGTGGCGGCGCAGGAAGCGGGCCCGCAGACGTGCGTGGTCTTCGCTGCCCTTTTCGACGCGCACCGCCCGGCACAGGGTCGTCATGCGCGGATGGGCGAGCGGATCGCCCTTTCCGGGCACGCCGGTCAAGAGCGAAACCCGATCGTCCGCCATGATCGCGCCGAAATGAGTCGCAAGTTTGGAGATCGCGATCGCCGGAACGCCGTCGATGTCGGTCGCCAGCAGAGCCCGGCTGACGAAGGGGAAGCCGGTCTCGGGCTCGATGACGGCGAGCGCTGCGTATTGGGCCTCGCGGATCAGGGCGCGGCCGAGCCGGATGGCATTGGCGTCTGTTTCCCGAAGAACATCGCTTTTCCGGGGCATGAGGGGTCTCCTGGCGTCATCGCGTTGCCTTGCGGGGCCATCGGTCAAATGGGTATCGACGGCGTTAATGCTCAGTGCGTCGCATTGCCGCGCCGGGCGAGACCCGCGGCGGCCTCGCGAGCGGAAATCGTGCCGATCACGCGGCCCTTGTCAATAACGCCGATGGTGCCGGGGTTCTGGGCCAATGCCCGCAGCACCTCCGCCATCGGCGTTGCCGGCCGGGCCGTCGCTGCGACCGATGTCTCTAGCTGGGCGCGGCTCGTCACCGGCAGCATGATGTCCTGCGCCGTCATGTAGTTCAGCGGATTGATGTTGCTGACGAAATCGAACACGTAGTCGTTTGCCGGCCGGCGGGCGATGTCGCGGGGCGTACCGGTCTGCACGATGCGCCCGCCCTCCATGATGGCGATGCGGTTTCCGAGCTTGAAGGCCTCATCGAGATCGTGGCTGACGAAGAGGATGGTCTTCTTCAGCCGTTCCTGCAGCGCCAGAAGCTCGTCCTGAAGATGCATTCTGATCAGCGGGTCGAGGGCGGAAAAGGGCTCGTCCATCAGCAGGATCGGGGCGCCGGTGGCAAAGGCGCGCGCCAGTCCGACGCGCTGCTGCATGCCGCCGGAAAGTGCTGCGAGCGGCTGATCCGCCCAGTCCGCAAGATTGACGAGGGCAAGCTGCTCTTCCACCCGATCACGCCGCTCCCTGCCCTTGATGCCCGAGAGTTCGAGGCCGAAGCCGACATTCTCGGCCACCGTGCGCCAGGGCAGAAGGGCGAATTGCTGGAACACCATCGACACGGTGTTGGCGCGCAGCCTGCGCAGGGCGCGCGCACGGGCCCTGTAGGGATCCACCGGACCTGTTTCAGTGTGCACCAGCACGCTGCCGCGGGTCACCGGCGCCAGACCGTTGACGGCGCGCAGCAGTGTCGACTTGCCGGAGCCGGAGAGGCCCATCAGCACGACGATCTCGCCTTTGCTGATAGTCAGCGAGGCGCCGGAAACGCCGACGATATTGTCCGTGCGGCGAATGATCTCCTCCCTGCCGAGGCCGGTATCAAGGAGCGGCAGCGCCTTTTGCGGCTTCCTGCCGAAAACGATGTCGATGTTATTCAGCTCTACGGCTGCAGGCATGGTCTTGCCTTCTGTGAAATGAGGTCGCCCTCAAATAACCCAGAGCAGGAGAGAGGGGAATGGCCGGGTTGCCGCACGCGGAAAAAAACGCCGGCCGGATGTCCGGATTTTCTGTGGCCATGCCGATTTTCGGCTTTGTTCTTCAAGCCGAATCCCGGCACAAGGAAACCAAAACGGAAGAGAGCGATGGCCAAGCTTCATTTCTATTACGCCACGATGAATGCCGGTAAGTCGACGCTGCTGCTGCAGGCTGCCTACAATTACCGCGAACGCGGGATGCATGCGGTTATCCTGCTGGCCGACCTCGACGATCGCGCCGGCAAGGGGATTGTCTCGTCGCGCATCGGCTTGACCTCGGAGGCAGTGACCTTCGGGCCGGATACCGACCTGTTCGAGCTTGCGCAGTCTCTCAATGCCGAGCAGGCAATCGATTGCCTGTTTGTCGACGAGACCAATTTCGCGACGGCGGCGCATGTCTGGCAGCTCGCCCGGGTGGTTGACGAGCTCGACATTCCGGTCATGGCCTATGGCCTGAGATCGGATTTCCGCGGTGAGCTGTTTCCGGCCTCGCGTGAGCTTTTTGCGCTTGCCGACGAGGTTCGCGAAGTCCGCACCATCTGCCATTGCGGTCGCAAGGCCACCATGGTGGTGCGCCTCGATGCCGGTGGCAATGCGTTGCTCGAGGGGCCGCAGATCGAGGTCGGCGGAAACGAGCGCTATGTATCGCTTTGCCGCAAGCACTGGAAAGAAAAGACCGGGCGGCGCTGAGGTCGCGCCCGCGGCCCGGCTCAGTCGATCAGCTTCAGGCGGATGGCCTTGGCCACGAGTTGCGTGCGGTTCACGCAATCGAGTTTACGGATGGCATTGGCGAGATAGGCGTTCACCGTATGGTCCGAAAGCCCGATAATGCAGCCGATCTCGGACGATGTCTTGCCCTCGGCCGACCAGCGAACGACCTCCAGTTCTCGTGCTGAGAGCAAGGTGTGCGATCGGGATGATTCGTTGCTGAGTTCCTCGAAGCGGTTCGCCGCCCTCTCGGCCAGTACGGCGAGGTCGCGCTCTTCCTCCGTCGTCAGCGGCCGCCGGTCTCCGAGAAAAAGGACGGCGAGCCTGCCCTGTGGCGAGGGGACCGAACAGATGATCCCCATGCTCATCCGCATGCGCTCCATGCGCTTGCGGACGGGGGCGCGTGCCTCATCAGAGGGGTCGATCAGTTCCTGCAACTGCCACTGAAGCGGCGCCGCCGGGCGCTTTCGCGCCGTCGCCGCGATGGGCGAAGTCGGCAGTAATCCGGCAGCGTCATAGACATTAAGCAGCGGAATTGGCAGCGTTGTCATGTGGACGAGCGGAACGATCTTTTCCGAGCCGCTGTCGGGGAAATCGAGGAAGGTGACATGCCGGAAGCCGAATGCGGTGGCCATACGCTTGACGACCGGAAACAGGCCGTCGGCCGTTTTCACCCTGTCAACCGCCCTCAGTAGCGATCGCTTTCTGTCGTGAGTGGAAAAGTCCATATCGTGTGCCGTTCCCAGATAGTATTGCCGCCGAAGATCGGTCCTCCCGCAAACGGCAATGCGATGGATTCAGAAAGGCACCCGATTTTGCTTTTTCATTATATGTTATAATTCTCACAGCTTAAATGGCAAGCCAATGTTGTTGCTGTTGGTCAAAAATTCTCATAAGTTGCGACAACGTAAACTGCCGTTTGTTCTTTGTTGGCCCCAAAATTGACTGTAGTCTAGTTTTCGCAGTCGTCGCGTGATGCGAAAATGCCGCATCACCGGCTTCGACGTAGCGCGCAGGCGATACCTTTTTTGGTGGTTTCCACCGCGGACTTTCGCACTAAAATTGAATAGTACGGCGCGGCAGATATAGTGCTAAATGCCGTCCATCAATTTCGCGAAAGGCCAGGACATGTCCGATTCTCCCATCTTTAGCGCACCCTTCGGTGGCGACGACGATCGTCTGATCAAGGGGATGATCGGCCGACTTGCGGCGCTGAAGCTCGATGATGCGACGATCGATGCGGAAGCCCGCGACATGATCGGGGCGATCCGCGACGACAGCAATGCCAGCGTCGGAAGCGTCGAAGACTTCATGCGCGAATACGGACTTTCGACGCGTGAAGGCCTGGCGCTGATGGTGCTTGCCGAGGCGCTTTTGCGTGTGCCTGACGCGGAGACCCAGGAGCGGCTGATCGAGGACAAGCTGAAGGAGGGCGGCTGGCAGGACCACAAGGCTCATGGCGACCGTTGGTTCGTGTCCTCTTCCGCCTGGGCGCTCGCCACGGCCTCGCGCATCATCAAGCCGGGCGAAACGCCTGACAGTGTTCTGCGCGGACTTGCGCAGCGGATCGGCATGCCGAGCATGCGGATCGCCACGCGCCAGGCGATGCGCTTCCTCGGCCGTCAGTTTGTGCTCGGCGAAACGATGAAGGATGCGCTTGCGCGGGCGAAGAAGAACGAAGCCGAAGGCTATCGCCATTCCTTCGACATGCTGGGCGAGGGCGCCCGCACCCGCGAGGACGCCGCCCGCTATTTCAAATCCTACGCCGACGCGATCGAGGCGCTTGGCGGTTACATGCAAAAGAACGGCAAGGACCGCACGCTGCCCGACCGGATGGGCATTTCGGTGAAGCTCTCGGCCATCCATCCGCATTATCTCGCCACCCACCGCGAGGCGGTGATGCGCGAACTCGTGCCCGATCTGCTGAAGCTCGCGCAGATGGCGAAGGCGCATCAGCTCAATTTCACCGTCGACGCCGAGGAGGCCGACCGGCTGGAGCTATCGCTCGATGTTATTGCCGCCGTCTTCTCCGACCCCTCGCTTGACGGCTGGGACGGTTTCGGCCTTGCTGTGCAGGCCTATCAGAAGCGTGCAGGCGCGGTGATCGACTATATCAACGACCTCTGCGAGCGCACCGGTCGCCGGATGATGGTCCGCCTCGTCAAGGGCGCCTACTGGGATACCGAGATCAAGCGGGCGCAGGAGCGTGGGCTCGACGACTATCCGGTCTGGACCCGCAAGCCCGCGACCGACATCGCCTATCTGGCGGTGGCAAAGAAGATGCTCGACAGCCGGCCGCGCCTCTACCCGCAGTTTGCCACCCACAATGCGCTCACCATCGCCTCGATCTTCGCCATGGCCGGCGAGGATCGCTCCGGTTTCGAGATGCAGCGCCTGCATGGCATGGGCGAGACGCTTTATGACCACCTGATCGCCCGCAAGAATGCCGTTCCCTGCCGCATCTATGCGCCGGTCGGCGGCTATCGCGATCTGCTTGCCTATCTCGTCCGGCGGCTGTTGGAAAACGGCGCCAACTCTTCCTTCGTCTCGATCGTCGGCGACAAGAAGGTGCCGGTGGACACACTGCTCGAGCGGCCGCAGGACAAGCTGAAACTGGAAGACGGCCACAGTGCCCGCAATCGCCACATCCCATTGCCGAAGGCACTTTACGCCGACCGCAAGAACACGTCCGGCATCGAGTTTGGCCATCGCGAAAGCCTGGCTGCCTTGCTGAAGGGGATGGGCAGGAACGATCCCTTCGTCGAGGCTGTGCCGCTGGTTCCGGGGCTGAAGCCGACTGGCGAGACAAAGCCGGTCCATTCGCCGTCTGCGCCCTCCGAAAAGGTCGGCACCATCGTCTGGGCCGAGGCGGATGCCGTCGGGCCGGCCTTCGAGGCGGCGCGAAAGGGCTTCCAGAGCTGGTCGCGTCGTCCTGTCGCGGAGCGTGCCGCGGCGCTTGAGAAGATGGCGGATCTGATCGAGGAAAACCGTGCCTTTCTGATGCGGCTTCTCTCCGACGAAGCCGGCAAGACGCTGGATGACGGGCTTGCCGAAATCCGCGAGGCGGCCGATTTCTGCCGCTACTATGCGGTTCAGGCTCGAAAGATGTTTGCAAATCCGCTCGACATGCCGGGCCCGACCGGGGAAGACGACCGCTATTCATGGCGCGGGCGTGGCGTATTCGCCTGCATCTCGCCGTGGAACTTCCCGCTGGCGATTTTCATGGGGCAGATCTCCGCAGCCCTTGTCGCCGGCAATGCCGTGATCGCCAAGCCGGCGCCGCAGACGCCGCTGATCGCCTTCGAGGCGATCAAGCTTCTCCACAAGGCCGGTATTCCCGAGGATGTTCTGATCCTCCTGCCGGGTGGCCCGGAACTTGGCGCCGCGATCACCGAGCACCCGCTGCTGGCCGGCGTTGCCTTCACCGGCTCGACGGCCACGGCCCGCGCCATCAACCGCACGCTTGCCGGCAAGGATGGGCCAATCATCCCGTTGATCGCCGAAACCGGCGGCCTCAACGCGATGATCGTCGATGCGACGGCGCTGCCGGAGCAGGTTTCCGACGATGTCGTGATGTCGGCCTTCCGCTCTGCCGGCCAGCGCTGCTCGGCGCTTCGCGTGCTCTATGTCCAGGCCGACATCGCCGACCGGCTGATCGAGATGATCAAGGGGGCTGCGGCCGAGCTGACGCTCGGCGACCCGTCGAAATGTGACACCGATGTCGGACCGGTCATCGATGCCAAGCAATGGCAGATGCTGACCGACCACGTCGCCGAAATGCGCGAGACCCAGACTGTGCATCTCGCCACCGTAGCGCCGGCTGTCGGCACCTTCTTCGGGCCGCACATCGTCGAACTCGACAAGCCGGAAGCGCTGACCAAGGAGGTCTTCGGCCCGATCCTGCATGTCGTGCGCTACAAGGCTGGTGAACTCGACAAGGTCTGCGACAAGATTTCCGCGAGCGGCTACGGTCTGACGCTTGGGGTCCACAGCCGCATCTCGACCACGGCCGAGCGTATCGTCAACCGCATGGATACCGGCAATATCTACGTCAACCGCAACATCATCGGTGCGGTCGTCGGCACCCAGCCTTTCGGCGGCTCCGGCCTTTCCGGAACGGGTTTCAAGGCCGGCGGACCGGCCTATCTGCTGCGCTTTGCCCTCGAGCAGGTCGTCTCGGTCAATACCGCTGCTGCAGGCGGCAATGCCAGCCTGATCGGCATTTCGGACGACTGATCGGCAGTGATCACTCCGCCGCTTCGCGCAGATCCTTCTGCGCGATGTCGGCCTCGACGATCGCAAGCGTCGCCATGTTGACGATGCCGCGCGAGGTCACGGAAGGCGACAGGATGTGCGCCGGAAGTGCACTGCCGAGCAGGATCGGGCCGACATGCAGCGCATCCAGCATCGATTGCACCACCGACATGGTGATGTGGGCGGCGTCGAGCGAGGGGAAGATCAGCAGGTTGGCTTCGCCCGAAAGCGTGCTGTTGGGCATGGCGCGGTGACGGAATTCCTCGGAGATCGCGGCATCGCCCTGCATCTCACCATCGATTTCGAGATCCGGCATCCGTTCGCGCACGATGGCGAGCGCTTCGCGCATGCGCGCGGCGCTCTCGGAATCGCGGGATCCGAAGTTGGAATGCGATACCAGCGCCGCCTTCGGCACCATGCCGAAGCGGGCGACGGCATTGGCCGACTGGATGGTCGTTTCGGCAATCTCCTCTGCCGTCGGGCAGAAGGTGACGTGCGTGTCGGCAAAGAAGGTGGCACCGCGGTTCGAGATCAGCAGGCCGAGGCTCGAGAAATCGCGGACGTTCTCGCGCTTGCCGATGATGTCGGAAATATCGCGCAGATGTCGGTCGAACCGGCCCTCGACACCGCAGAGCAGCGCATCGGCATCGCCGCGCTTGACGGCAAGCGCGCCGATGACCGTGGTGTTGGTGCGCACGATGGTGCGGGCGCGGTCCGGTGTCACCCCGCGACGGGCGACGTGGGCCAGATATTCATCGACATATTCGCGGAAGCGTGAATCGCTTTCGGGATTGATGAATTCGACGTCTTCGTTCAGGCGCATGCGCAGGCCGTAGCGCTTCATGCGGGTTTCGAGCACGTTCGGGCGGCCGATCAGGATGGGTTTGGATACGCCCTCCTCGATCAGCACCTGGGCGGCGCGCATCACCCGCTCGTCTTCGCCATCGGAGAAGATCACGCGTTTCGGTTCGGCGGCCTTGGCGGCGGCAAAGACCGGCTTCATCACCAGGCCGGAGCGGAAGGCGAAGCGATTGAGCTGGTCGAAATAGGCCTCGTAATCCTCGATCGGCCGTTCGGCGACGCCGCTTTCGGCAGCAGCACGGGCAACGGCGGGCGCGATGCGCAGGATCAGCCGCGGATCGAAGGGGGAGGGGATCAGGTAATCCGGGCCGAAGATCAGCGGCTCGCCGCCGGTTGCCTGGCGCGGCACTTCCCAGACCTCTTCCTTGGCGAGGCCGGCGATGGCGCGCACGGCGGCCATCTTCATTTCCTCGTTGATGGTGCGGGCACCGCAATCGAGCGCGCCGCGGAAGATATAGGGGAAACAGAGGACGTTGTTGACCTGGTTCGGGAAGTCCGAGCGACCGGTACAGATCATCGCGTCCTCGCGCTCGGCACGGGCGAGGTCGGGCATGATCTCCGGCACGGGATTGGCGAGCGCCAGCACCATCGGCCGGTCGGCCATCTGCTTCAGCAGCGCGGGTTTCAGCGCACCCGCGACCGAGAGGCCGAGGAAGACATCGGCGCCGGCGATGTGATCGGCGAGCGCATGGGCATCGCTTTCCTGCGCATAGACAGCCTTCCACTGGTCCATGTTGGTTTCACGGCCGGGATGGACGAGGCCATCGATATCGAAGACCCAGATGTTTTCGCGCTTCGCCCCAAGCGAGACAAGGAGGTTAAGGCATGCAAGTGCTGCAGCGCCCGCACCGGAAGCGACGATCTTGACGTTTTCGATCGACTTGCCGGCAAGCTCGAGGCCGTTCAGGATCGCGGCGGCGACGATGATGGCAGTGCCGTGCTGGTCGTCGTGGAATACCGGAATCTGCATCTTCTCGCGCAGGATGCGCTCGACCTCGAAGCATTCCGGCGCCTTGATGTCCTCGAGGTTGATGCCGCCGAAGGTGGGCTCGAGCGCAGCGACCGTCGACACCATTTCGTCAATGGTGGGCGCGTCGATCTCGATGTCGAAGACGTCGACACCGGCGAATTTCTTGAACAGCACCGCCTTGCCTTCCATCACCGGTTTGGAGGCGAGCGGGCCGATGTTGCCGAGACCGAGAACGGCGGTGCCGTTGGAGACGACGGCGACGAGGTTGCTGCGCGAGGTATACTTCGCCGCATCGCCCGGATTTTCGTGAATGGCAAGGCAGGGCGCGCCGACGCCCGGCGAATAGGCGAGCGCCAGGTCGCGCTGGTTGCCGAGCGGCTTGATGGCCTGGATTTCGAGTTTTCCGGCGCGGGGATAGCGGTGGTAGAACAACGCCTGCGACTGCAGATCATCGGCGGTCGTCGTCTTGTCCGAGTTCTCGCTCATCTCATTTTCTCCTTGGCCGGCCTTTGCTGCGCGGTTCCTCCTGGGTTGCGCGACTATATGGGCGGCTCTTGCGAACTGCAATCCGCCGGCAAGTGCGGGCAGCGTTTTTGTCCACTATCGGCTTACCATGCATCGCCGGCGATGACGCAGTGTTCACCGGGAGCGATATTCCCCTGGCTACTTTTTTGGGTATTGTGCCTCGACCTGAGGTACCCTGTTTAAGGCGTCACCCATAAAAACGGAGTCAAAGCATGAATCTCAACAAAGTGCTGCAGCCGCTGGCGCCTTACTTCCTGGCCCTGCTGCGCGTCGTCACGGGGCTTCTGTTCCTGGAACACGGCACCCAGAAACTTCTTCATTTCCCGGTGTCGGATTTCCATCCGCCGCTCTTCTCGCTGCTCGGTCTGGCCGGCGCCCTTGAAATCGTCGGTGGTGTGCTGATCATTCTCGGCCTCTTCACCCGTCCGGCGGCCTTCATCCTGTCGGGCATGATGGCTGTTGCCTATTTCATGATGCATGCACCGAACAGTTTTTTCCCGGCGCTGAACGGCGGCGATGCGGCGATCCTGTTCTGCTTCATCTTCCTCTACCTCGTCTTCGCCGGTCCGGGCGCCTTCAGCCTCGACGGCAAGCGGAAGTAACGCGTTCAAACGTGCGAAAAAGCGATTTCGAATGAAGGCGGGCCCCTGCGGCCCGCCTTTTTCTTGTCTGCCAGCTTGGCTTGCCTTCGGAATTCGGGTCTTTCCGCGACAAGCGAAAAGCGTTAGGGCTCTTGGCGCGCGCGAATGAACAAGAAAGGAGCGGGCCATGATGCCACGGCAATACATCATCCCCGGCATGATGATACGCGACATGCTGGTGCCGGTCCCGCTCGACTGGGCCAAGCCAGAAGGTCCGATCATCCAGATTTTCGTGCGCGAGATCGTCGATCCGATGCGGCGGCGCGAGCAGCTTCCGGTGCTCTGCTTTCTGCAGGGTGGGCCGGGCGGCAAGAACCCGCGTCCGGTCGCCGGCGGGCCGCCGTGGCTGAAGGAGGCGCTGAAGACCCATCGCGTCATCCTTATCGACCAGCGCGGAACCGGCAAGAGCGCCCGCATCGACGCCACCACCATGGCTCGCTTCGAGACGGGAGAGGCGGCGGCCGACTATCTGATGCATTTCCGCGCCGACAGCATCGTTGCCGATTGCGAACATGTGCGCAAAAACCTGATCGGCGACCAGCGCTGGGAAACGCTCGGCCAGAGCTATGGCGGCTTCATCACGCTCACCTATCTTTCGAAGGCGCCGGAAGGGCTTTCTGCCTGCTATGTGACTGGGGGGCTTTCCGGCATCAGCGCCACGGCGGAGGACGTCTATCGCCGTACCTATCCACGGGTGATGGCGAAGAACCGCGCTTTCCACCAGCGCTTCCCGCAGGACGCTGCCCGGCTTGACCGCGTTGCCGACATGATTTCGGCAAACGATGTCCGCTTGCCTGACGGCGATCGGCTGAGCGTGCGCCGTCTGCAGACGCTCGGCCTCGGGCTCGGCATGGCGCCGGGCTATGACCAGCTGCATTTCCTGCTCGATGATGCCTTCGCCGATGCCGACGAAAGCCGGTTCTCCGACGGATTCCTGTTTTCCGTCATGGCTGCGACCGGTTTCGACGACAATCCGCTGTTCGCGCTCGTCCACGAGAGCATCTACGGTCAGGGCGCGGCGCCGACGGCCTGGGCGGCAGAGCGCGTGCGCGCCGAGTTCCCCCGGTTTGATCCCGCTCGCAGGCCCCTGCTTCTGACCGGCGAGATGATCTATCCCTGGATGTTCGAGGAAATCCGGTCGCTGCGGCCGTTCCAGGCTGCCGCGGAAGCGCTTGCGGCGCGTGGCGACTATCCGCCGCTCTACGATGCGACGCGGCTTTTTGCCAACGACATCCCGGTTGCCGCGGCCGTTTATTTCGACGACATGTATGTTGATTCCGCGTTCTCGCTCGACACCGCCGCAAGGCTCGGAAATTGCCGGGCCTGGGTCACCAATGAATACGAGCACGACGGCGTCCGCCAGGGGCCGGATGTCTTCCGCCGTCTGATGCAGACGGTGCGGGAAAACGGCGGGCCGATCTGAGCCGACAGTCGGGGCCAACCCTAAGGGTGGTGCTCGGCCAAGCCTTCGGGTGAGACGGCGGGTAAAGCAAGCGGGCGGTCGGACGCCCGAAACCGTGGCTTGTGGCTGGTGCCGCCGCCACCGGCCATGGTCTCCGCATCGAAGACTTCATAGCGGTCACGCCCGGCATTCTTGGCGGCATAAAGAGCGATATCGGCGTTGACCAGGATTGCGTTCTCGTCGTCTTCCATTCCGGGGGTGTAGCAGGCGATGCCGATGCTGACGGTGAGAGCGATCTCCCGTTCGCCGATCCGGAACACCTCACCGCGCAAGGCCTCGGAAAGGCGCTTGGCAAGCCCGATGGCGCTGGCTTCGTTGCGATCGCGCATCAGCAGGCAGAACTCGTCACCGCCCGTCCGGGCAAGTAGATCCGAAGGTTCCAGTTCGCCGACGGCGATTGATGTAAAATGCTTGAGAGCGCTATCACCGGTTGCGTGGCCGTAGCCATCGTTCCAGCGCTTGAACCGGTCGATGTCGATGATCATGATACTGTAGACACCCTGCTCGGCACTCGCCAGCGCATGGGTTGCCTGAAGCTGGTGCATGAAATGTCGCCGGTTCGAGATGCCGGTCAGGTCATCCTGCCGCGCCTCGGCCTCTGCATCGGCCAGCCGTCCCTCGATCATCATCACGGCAATGCCGAACAGCAGCAGAAGGGAGGCGGAAAACATCAGCAGCCGCGCATAGAGGTGCATCGGCATCAGCGCAGGCGAGGGATGGGCCGATAGACCGAGCATAGCGCTTGTGGCGGCGCCAAAGAGTGCAGCGATGACAAAAACGATCGCGCTCGCTGCCGCAAGGCCTGTGCCGGGCCCGAGCGCGCGGCGAGGAAGGAGCACGGCAAGCAGCGCCAGCATGATCAGGGCCAGGGCTTCGAGATAGATCGCCTCGCGCAGCAGCCATCGCTCCCGGTAGAAGGCGAGCACGGCAAGCGCGAAAGCCATCAGCACCAGAAGCAGCCGCCGATCGGTCGGCAGCGCAAAGAAAGCGCGGATGCCGATCAGGATCAGGCTCAGGCCGAGAAGGACACTCGCTTCCGCCACGACGCTCATCCAGCCTCCGCCATATGACGACTGGAACACGGAAACAGCAGCACCGAAGCTGAGCAGAAGGCTTGCGGCCAGAAGATAACGGGCCAGAGGGACGCTCCGGCCGCGGAAGCCCGTCGATGCCCAGATCACGCAGGAAAGCAGCGCGGCAGCAAGCTCCACCATGTGAAGCGTGTTCAGATCCAGAAGCGGCAGCATGCAGTCCTCAGGTGACGGAATGGCGGCGGCGGGCAAATGTCGAAGGCCGATCGGTTCTCACCCATATAGCCTGATTGTGAGATTTTTCTATCGATTAACCTTAATAAACATGTTCAATCCTTGCTCAGGCCGTCTTTAGCGTCGGTCAGACGTCCGTCTGACGCCCCTTGAACGACTTGGCGAGCAGAAACATCTCGACCGATTCGGAGCGGGACGCCTGCGGTTTCACGTGGACGACCTGCTTGAAATTCTGTTTCAGCATGGTCAGCAGATCCTGCTCGGCGCCACCCTGGAAGGTCTTGGCGAGGAAGTGGCCCCCTTCGGCCAGCACTTCGACGGCGAAGTGGGCGGCAACCTCGCACAGGTGCATGGTGCGCAGATGGTCCGTGCGTTTGTGGCCCGTGGTCGGGGCTGCCATGTCGGAGATGACGAGATCGGGCGGACCGTCGAGCGCTTCCGTGAGAAGCGCCGGAGCGGCATCGTCGAGGAAGTCCATCTCGAAGAACTTCACGCCCGGAACCGGCGCCATTTCAAGGAAATCGATCGCCGCGACGCGGATGTTGTCATCCGACGAATTCGTCACCTTCGCCGCGATCTGCGACCAGCTCCCGGGCGCCGCACCGAGATCGATGATCCGCCGCGCCCCCTTCAGGATATGGTGCTTCTCATCGATCTCCAGCAGCTTGTAGGCGGCGCGGGCACGAAATCCCTCGGTCTTGGCGCGCTGCACATAAGGGTCGTTGATGTGACGTTCCAGCCAACGGCGCGAGGAGGCCTTGAGCTTGGTCTTCTTCACCTTCTGGCCGATCTTGCGGCCGGTGCGTACGGGTTTTGCCGGCGTCTTGGCCATGATTGCTATCCTCAGTCTGAATGGTTCTGGCGGTTGAAGCCGTTCCGGCGGCGCGGGCGGCGCCAGACGCCGTCACGCATCATCATGTCGGTCAGGATGCCCTCGCGCAGGCCGCGATCGGCGACCCGCATGCGCGGCGCCGGCCAGCGGCGGCGGATGGCCTCCAGAATGGCGCACCCGGCCAGGACGAGATCGGCCCGGTCCGGCCCGATGCAGGGGTTGGCGGCCCGGCCGGCGAAATCCCAGGAGAGCAGCTTTGCCTGCATTGCCGAGACCTCGTCATCGGAAAGCCAGATGCCATCCACCTTGCGCCGGTCATAGCGCGGCAGGTCGAGATGGACGCCGGCAAGGGTTGTCACCGTTCCGGAGGTGCCGATGAGGTGGAAGCCGTCGCGGGCATCGCCGCATTCGATCTCCGGGCAATGGAAATCGCCCAGCAGGGCCTCGACTTCCCGCACCATGGTCTCGAACACTTCCGGCGTCACGTCGTGGCCGCCGTAACGCTCCGACAGCGTGACCACGCCGACGGGTAGAGAGGTCCAGTGCGAGATGTGGTTGGCAAGCCGCTGCGAACGCTGACCATCGAGCCGGATGACCGCGATCTCGGACGAGCCGCCGCCGATATCGAAAAGCACTGCCGCGCGGGTCTCGCGTCCGATCAGCGAGGCGCAGCTCGAGACAGCAAGGCGCGCCTCGGTCTCGCGGTTGATGATCTCGAGCTCGAGCCCGGTCTCCTCGCGCACCCTTGTCAGGAAGGCCTCGCCATTGTCGGCTGCCCGGCAGGCCTCGGTCGCGATCAGCCGCATGCGGCGCACGGCGCGGCCCTTCAGCTTGGCGGCGCAGAGCGACAGCGCCTCGATGGCACGGTCCATGGCGTCCGGCGACAGGCTTCCCGTCGCCGCAAGACCCTCGCCGAGCCGGACGATGCGCGAAAACCCGTCGACGACGCGGAACTGGTGGCTGCGGGTCGGCTGGGCGATCAACAGGCGGCAATTATTGGTGCCGAGATCGAGTGCGGCATAGAGGCGGTGGTCGGGATGACGCTCGCCATGGTGCCGGCCGCGATGCGCGCCGCCAGCGTCAGGAGAGCTCGTCTTGTGCGATGGTTCCCGTGTGGTCGTGTCAGCCGGACGAGCCTCGCCGCCAGGCGCACGCGCCGGCGGAGCCTGATGGGCATCGGCAGTCTGCTGGGCCGTTTCCACGCGCTTGCAGCCATCTGCGCCGAGCGGTCCGCGCGCATGTCCCTTGCGCCGCCGCCGGCGCTTGTGAGAAGGCGCACTGGTCTGCTGGTTCTCGGCAGCATCCGCCTTCACGGCTTGCTGCGGGGCATCGCCATTGCCGCCATGCCGTCGCTTGCCGCGGCGACGCTTCTTCCTGCGTTTTCCGACAGGGGCATCGCCGGCCGATGCCGGGACATCCCTTGGCTGCGGTGCTTGCGCACCGCCACCATGAGCGGGCACTGCGGCGGCCGCCTTCGTGCGGCCTTTCCGTGATCGGCGGCGTGGCGGAGTGTCGCCATTGCCACCATTCGTCAAGCGCACCCCGCCATCTGACAGCCTGCCGCTGTTTTGGGGGTCTTCCACTTTGTCTGTTCCATCGCGCCGCGCAAACATAAGCTCGCGACATGGCGCTCATACGATTTTCAAGTTGACCCATCATAGCAGTGCGTCAGGACGAGGCCAATGCCTTTTGTGCGCTGCGCCGAAACCGCCCGCGCGCGTCGTCGTTTCAGGGCGAGGGCCGGCGGCGGCGATCTCGCCCGCAACGAAGGAAAAAGCGACACAAAAATTTTGCCTCCACCCCTTGGCAATCCCGCTCATTTCTGTTTATAAGCCCACCACACCGACGCGCCGGGCGCGTTGTTGGGGAATAGGTTAACGGTAGACCCACGGACTCTGACTCCGTTAGTCCTGGTTCGAATCCAGGTTCCCCAGCCAAATCCTTCCGTTATTTTTACGCCTTGTTGTCGCTTCGCTCTAAACGCGCATCGCGGTATCCTTTGATCGCTGCTACTGGGGCGTGACCGCGAATTTGCCATCTTGTGTTTCCTGCATGCCGTCCACCGGCGAGGGGCTACTGCTTTCCGGTGTTGCTAGTCCTGCGTGTGGCAGTTGCCGACGGACACGCTGAATTACGCCTAAATCCATGGAGAATATTGGAAAAACCGCAAGAACGGCGTCGTTTTACCAAAAACAGTCTGAGGTTTTTCCGTGCTTCAAGCTAAGGTCAAGGAGGAGCCCGCGCGCACGATTTTGCCGCGGGCTTAGCCTATCGACATGAGTGGGGAACGGACGTGGTCAGCAAAATCCGAAGCGCCAAGGCGGCAGCTAGCGAAAGCATGCGTCGGAAATCCCGCACTAAGTGGATCGCCTCGTCGCTCCTGTTCCAGTCGACGGCCCTTGCCGGGACGTTGGCCGGTGTGCCGGTGCCGTTCTATTCCAGAGGCTATACGAAGGCCTATGCGGCGGCGACGTGCGATCCCTCTTCGACGAGTTCCGTGGTCAACAATACCAGCGCTGTCAGCTCGACGACCTTTACCTGCACGATCTCGTCAAGTTCCACGCTGACCGCGCCGCAATATGCCTATGGCGGGGCCTACGCCGCCTATCAGAATCTCCAGTCCTATCAGTTCGGCTATTACAAGCGGAACCAGTATTTCTATAACACCACGTTCCAGCGCATCCCCCACGGTCAGCCGGGTCTGAACATCACGCTCACCAATAGCGCCACTGTCGACGTAACCGCTAGCGCGGCGACGTCGAGCCTGATTTCATCGAGCACCGCCAGCAAATATCTCTACTTCCAGCGGTCGACCCAGACGAATGGCATCTCGGTCGTGTCGCTCGGCAGCAATGCGTGGTACACGACAGGCAATGGCGGTGTGGTCGGCAGCGGCGGCAATGGCGGCAACATCACGATCACGAATACCGGGTCTATTACCAGCAGTGCTGGCGGCGGCATCTATGCGCTTTCGCGCGCCGGCGACGGGCTGCAGGCCTACAAGGGAGGTGTCGGCGGCGCGGTCTCGATCGTCTCCTCCGGCGATGTGTCCGGCTCGACCTCTGGCATCGCGGCGATCAGCCAGGGCGGAACGTCGAGCGGTCCCGTGCCGGGCTACTACGCCAAAGCGACGGCCGGAAAGGGTGGCGCGGTGACCGTCAAGGTCTATGGCGACGTTTCCGCCACGACCTCCGGACCGGCCGTGCTTGCGGCGTCCTACGGCGGCAACTCGCCGCGCGCCAAAAGCCGTTTCTACAAATACGAATACCAGATCGCCTACGATCTGGAGACCACGCAATTCGAGGGTGGCGTAGGCGGTGATGGCGACAGCGTCGGCCTTTATGTCGGCTCGTCCTCGAATGCCTTTTCGGGCACCATTTCCACGGTCTCTTCGGGCAAGGTCAATTCCGATACGGTCACGCGCGCGACGGGCGCTGCGCTCGCTGCCACGAGCATTGGTGGCCAGGGTATCAACACCTATTCGTCCGGCTATTATAACTATTACAGCGGCGGCAATGGCGGCGCGGTCACGGTCAAGGCAGAGGCCAGTTCGTCGGCGCTGATCACGACGGCGGGCGCCGGTTCCCCGGCCGTTCTGGCGCAGAGCGCCGGCGGGGCCAGCCCGGCCGATACCAGCACCTTCAACACCTATCTTTCAGGCTATACCGGTGGCGACGGCGGTGCCGTCACGGTCGGTCTTTCGGGCGGCGGCAGGATCGTGACCAGCGGCGACAATGCCAGCGGCATCGTCGCCCAGTCGCTTGGCGGCGCCGGCAAGTCGACGATCGACGATTCGACCTATGGCAATGCGGGCTCCGCCGGCACGGTCTCGGTCACCACGGATTTCGCGATCACCACCAAGGGCGCCTATTCGCACGGCATCGTCGCCCAGTCGGCGGCGGCGGCCTTCGGCTACGGCATCTACAGCTATGACGGCAACGGCGATATCGTCTGGGGCGATGTGAATGACGCCTCGACCGGCAGCGACAATGTCACGGTGACAAACAGCGGTGCGATCAACACCTATGGTACATCTTCGCACGGCATTGTCGCCCAGTCGATCGGCGGCGGCGGCGGCGTTCTCAATGCGACGGCGAAGCTCGAGACGACGAGCGGTTTCGTTGATACCAAGGCATCGCAGACCGTTGGCTCCGGCAACAGCAAGGCCGCCGGCTCGACGGTGACGGTCACCAACAACGGCAACATCACGACTCATGGCGGCACCACGACCACCGATACGCTGAGCGTCGGCGGCACGGCGCTGACCGGCGGCATCGGCATTCTTGCCCAATCGATCGGCGGCGGCGGCGGCATTGCCATCGGCTCCGGCGCGACTGGGATTCTCGGCGGCTCCGGCGATAGCGGAACGGCGGGCTCGGCGGGTGGCGGGGTCTATGTCACCAATACGGCCGTGATCACGACCAATGGCGCGGAAGCGCACGGCATCGTTGCGCAATCGGTCGGCGGCGGTGGCGGTATCGGTCAGAATGGGTACGGTTTCCTGTCCGCGATCGGCGGCAAGGGCGGCAATGGCGGAGACGGCGGTACGGTCACGGTGACCAATCCCGGAACCATCAACACCAACGGCGATTACGCGAGTGCGATCATCGCACAGTCGATCGGCGGCGGTGGCGGTACGGGCGGCAAGGCCAGTTCCACCGGCATCCTGGTATCGATTGCCGTCGGCGGACAGGGCGGCGGTGGCGGCGATGGCGGGTCCGTGACGCTGGAGCGGGAAGACGGCAGCGCCATTTCGACCACGGGTTATCATGCAACGGCCATTCTGCTGCAGTCGATCGGCGGCGGCGGCGGCTCGGGCGGCGCGGCGAAGGCCACGTCCGGCGGGCCGGACTTCTCGCTCTCGATAGCGACCGGCGGTGGCGGTGGCAGCGGCGGCCAGGGTGGTGGGGTGTACGGGCATATCGGCGGGAAAGTCGTGACAACCGGCTCGGACTCCGTCGGCGTGCTGGTGCAGTCGATCGGCGGCGGCGGCGGCGATGGCGGCGGCTCGACGGCCAAGGCGATTGCCGCCGGCATTCCCGACAATGAAGAGGGTGGCAGCTACTCGCTGGCGGTCTCCATATCGCATGGCGGGACCGGCGGGTCCGGCGGCGATGGCGGCAAAGCCGAGGCCTGGATTGAGGACGGTGCCTCGATCGGCACTGCCGGCGACGGTGCATCGGCACTGGTCGTTCAGTCGATCGGCGGCGGCGGCGGCAATGGCGGCGATTCAACGGCTGCATCGGGAACCACATCGCTGCAGGGCCTCGTGGACAAGGTCAGTGGCGGCGCGGTGGACCTGGAAGGCAAGGCGGTATCGCTTGCGATCGACGTTTCCCATGGCGGTTCGGGCGGCGATGGCGGTTCGGGCAGCGAGGCCTATGCCCACAATCTCGGCGCGATTTCGACTTCCGGTGACTTTTCCTATGGCATGCTGGTGCAGTCGATCGGCGGTGGCGGTGGCTCCGGCGGAACCGGCGAAAGCGATTCCCTCAGCACCTTCGGCGATTCCAAGTTCAGCGCCGGCGTCACGCTTGGCGGCAGCGGAGCGACGGCCGGCGATGGCGGCGTTGCCAAGAGCGGCGTCTCGGCCTCGGGTTCGATCAACACCTCCGGCAGCAATGCGAACGCGCTCGTTGCCCAGACCATCGGCGGCGGCGGTGGCACCGGCGGCAGCGGAAGTGGCGATCTCGACGCCGACAATGCCGTGTCCCTCGGTTTCGGCGGCACGGGCGGTGCCGGCGGCGCCGGAGGCACCGCCTATGCATGGAACGCCGGGAAGATCGTCACGACCGGCGATGCCTCGGACGGTGTTCTGGCGCAGTCGATTGGCGGCGGCGGCGGTACCGGCGGTTCCGGCACCAGCTCCATCTCGCACTCCACCGAGGTCAAGAAGGAACTCAAGAAATGGGAAAGCGCCAAGCTGGCCCTCAAGGCGGGCCTCGATATCGACAGCACGCTTTCAGCGACGCTGGGTGCCTCTGGCGGTAGTGGCGGTGATGGCGGGACTGTGATCGTCGGGCTGCCGGAAAAGGGCCAGACCGACTTTTCCTATGGCACGATCACGACCTCCGGCACGACCTCCCATGGTGTCGTCGCGCAGTCGATCGGTGCCGGCGGCGGTTCGGCCGCGGTTTCGTCCAACCAGAGTGCCGCGACTTTGGGTGCCGCCATCGACGGCCTCGATCTCAGTGTCGATGTCAACCTGTCGCTTGGAACCGCCAACACGGCAGGCTCGACCGGCAGTGGCGGACAGGTGAGCGTCTATGTCTCCGATACCTATACGTCCGGTTTTTCGTCGATGGGCGTGGTTGCCCAGTCGATTGGCGGCGGCGGCGGGATTGCGACCTCAAGCGGCTATGCACCCTCATCGCTTTCTGTCGTGCTCGGATCACACACGAAGGCGGACAACGCCATCAATACCGGCGGCACTGTCGGTGTGGAGCTTCTGAGTGGCGAGAAGATCGTCACCTCGGGCGATAATTCGAACGGCATCATGGCCCAGTCGATCGGCGGCGGCGGCGGTCTCGCAATCGCCGCGTTCGGCACGGATACTGCTGCAAACGACGACACGACGTCCGATGTACTGGATATCACGCTTGGCGCCGAGGCGGTCTCCTCGAATATCGGCGATCTCCAGAGTGGCGCGGTGACGGTCACGGGCAAGGGGGCTATCGCCACCAGCGGCACGCGCGCCATCGGCATCGTTGCCCAGTCGATCGGCGGCGGTGGCGGTTTCATTGCTGCCTCCAGCACCAGCATTTCCTCGGTAAAGTTTGCCGCGGCGCAGTATTCCGGGGTCGCCTACAGCGCCAACGTCTCGCTCGACAGCGGCTCGATCCAGACTTCCGGCGATGGCGCTGCGGGCATTGTCGCCCAGGCGATCGGTGGTGGTGGCGGCTTTGCCGCCGATCTCTCGTCAGGAAAGATCAATACCTATTACGTCTCCGCGAGCGATACGACATACGGCTACAACACCAGTTCCGGAGGCGCATCGCAGGGCGTCAATATCAGCGTCGATTCGAATTCCTCGATCTCCACGACCGGTGGCTATGCGCACGGCATCATCGCCCAGGCGATCGCCGGGTCGGGTGGCATCTGGCAGAAGAACGGCAAGGTCTATGCTGGGTCGCTCTACCGGAGCAGCTATTCTTTCTCGGGGTTCGTGGACATCACTGTCGACGGTTCGGTCAAGGTCGAGGACGAGCATGCCTGGGGCATCTGGGCGCAGACGCTCAACCGGGAGATCACCGTCACGGTGGGCGCCTCGGGGTCGATCAGCGGGTCCAACAGCTCGGACGAGAATGGCGGCGCCATTCATGGCGCCTCCGCCAGCAGCGGCAGTTTCCAGCTCTACAATTCCGGCAGCATCACCGGCAATGTCGTGACCTCGAAGGCTGGCAAGGAGACCTACGCGAAAGACTTTACCTCGACGTCGTCGGCGAGCGCGGACGGTGCCGTCAGTCTTTCGACAGCGGCTCCTGCGGGCAGCGCCCTGATGCTCAACAGCGGAACCGGTACGTTCACGACCGGCGCCATTGCCGGGCTCGATACGGTGCTCAATGCGGGCGCGATCAATGTCGGCGGAGAAGGCACGATCCAGCAGACGGTGTTCTCGGGCGATCTCGTCGGCGTCGGCACGTCGTCTGCCGGCAGCGCCTATGATGCTGCCACGATCGGACTGTCGCCGCAGTTCTCGACGTTCGACTATTACACCCGGGCAGCAAAAAACAGCTGGCGCACGGCGGATGCCAGCAAGGGCGGCCTGATCACCGGGCTCGATGTCGACATGGAGAACGGCACGGCGGACGCGCTGCTGGTATCCGGCGATTTCGCCGGCACCTGGGGCATCGACGTCAACGGGGTTTCGCTGCTACCGAACACCCGAACAGATTTCCTGCAGGTTAAGGGAACAGATACGTCCGATATCAGTGTGCTGTCGTCTCTGGTGTTCGATTTCACCGACGTCAGTACCTCATCCAAGGGCTGGACCGGCTTTTCCGTGGCCGATGCCCATTTTGCCAATACGGGTGTCTCGCTTGGTCGAAACGCCACAGAAATCACGACGGCAATGCAGCAGGTCTGGGACACGGTCGAAGACGGCAGCGCTACGGATGTGCAGGTCGGCGACGACGAGATTTCGCTCGGTCAGGTGTTCGGTGCCTTCCACCAGTCGACGCCGAAGAGTTTCTCCGACATGCTGCTCGAGCTCGCCTCCGAGGCAACGACGGCGCCCATGGCGGAATCGCCCTCGGCGGCCATCGCCGCGGCCAACAATGTTTTATCCTGCCCGGCCTTCGCGGTCACCGGCGTGATGATGGACGAGGGCTCCTGTACCTGGGGCCGACTTTATGGGAGCGGCGCCGAGCAGGGCATGGTCGGCGATTCCATGGGCTACCAGAAATCGGGCGGCGGCCTGCAGGCCGGCGGCCAGAAAGCGTGGGGCGACGGCTGGTTCACGGGCGCCGGGTTGACCTTCGAGAACGATTGGTTCCGCAACGATGCGGGAACCGAGAAGCTCGAGCAGCAGTCGCTGTCAGGTGCGGTCTCGCTGAAGAAGGAGATGGGCCCGTGGCTGTTCGGCCTCGTCGGCGGTGCCGGCTATAACTGGGGCGATTCCACCCGCTTCATCAGTCTCGATACGCTGCGGGCGACGGCAAAGGGTTCGCCGGATTCGGCGATGTTTTTCGCCCGGGCGCGGGCGTCTTATGAGTTCGCGCTCAGCGATGAATACTACATGCGTCCACGGGTCGATTTCGACGTCGTCAACATGCACCAGTATGGGTATGACGAGACCGGGGCGGGGGCACTGAACCTGATGGTCGATGGCAATTCGGACACTGTCTTCAGCGTCACGCCGGGGATCGAGTTCGGAGCGCGGCTGCCGTTCCTTCAAGACATGCCGGCGCGGCTTTATGGCGATCTCAGCGTTTCGTTCCTGTCGAATGACGAATGGGAGACGACGGCGCGGCTGGCGGGCATTTCCTCGATGGACAGTTTCTCGACGTTCACGCCGATTGCCGATACCGTCGGCCACCTCACGCTCGGCCTCGATCTCGCCAAGCGCCAGGGCATGGAGTTCCGGATCCAGTATGAAGGATCGTTTGCCGACTCCTACCAGTCGCATGTCGGGTCTATGCGTTTCGGCTATCGGTTCTGATACCCCGCGGCGGCGCCTTTGCCGCCGATCCCGCCTCAGCCCCAACTGAATGAGGGGCCTTCCTCGCGGAAGCGGTCGAACTGTTCGATCGCCTTCAGGGAACGGCCATTGTCGATCGCGGCAAGGTCAAGGATGACGGTGTTGGCGATGGTCATCGGCACGACGAGCGATTGCGACTGGCCGAGCGCGCCGCGCGAGACCGTGATGTGATGATCCGGCGGCGGATTGAACCGGCCGCCGGCGACATCGGTGACAGCGAGCGTCGTTGCGTCGCGGTCGGCCGCCACGGTGCGAATATCGTGCATCAGCGGCGGCGGGCTGCGGAAGGCGAAGAGCCAGAGCACGTCGTCTTCCGTCATGGTCATCAGCGTTTCGCGCATCAGGTTCGGCGTCGCCGTCAGGTCGGTGGCGTTGTAGCCGGAGCGGTTGAGGCGAAGGTTCACCAGATGGGCGAGCGCGCCGAAGTGGCCAAGGCCGACCACAAAGATCCGCCGGCAATCGCGCATGGCCTCCGAAAACCGCCGGATCTGGCCGTCATTGACCGCCTTTCGTGCGCTCTCCAGCGCGGCAATCTCGCTGTCGATGACGGAAGAGACGAGCGCGCCCTCATCGGCGCGCAGCAGGCGGGCGGCGACGCGGGCGGCGCCGTTGTCGAAATCCTCGCCTTCGTCGACGAGGCTGTTCTGCAAAAATGTGCGGAATTCGGGATAACCCTCGAAGCCGAGCCTGCGCGCAAGCCGGACGGCGGATGAGGGGTGAAGCCCGGCGCGGTTTGAAATCTCGCGTCCGTTCTCCAGCGCTGCCCGCATCGGGTTCTGCATCAGCACGTCGAGGAGGCGGGTATCGGCCTCCGTCAGCCGCTCGGCATTGAGCGCCACGAGTTCGCTCAGATGCTGTGGAATATCGTCTGCTCTGTCCATGTCCTGCCCGGTGTCAGCCTTCCTGAACGGCGAATTCACGACGCGCGCCGGTCTTGCTGTCGAAGAAATGCGCGGCCTTCATGTCGCAGGCGATCCAGCAATCATCGAGATCGGCGGGAAGCGCGCTGCGGTGGGCGGTCAGCGTAACCCGGCCGGCCGGCGTCTCGCAATGGAGCACGACATCCGAGCCCGTCATTTCGCTCAGAGTGACGCTGGCGGGAAGCGCGGTGCCTGCTGGTTTCGCGCCAACCAGCGTCAGCGCATCCGAACGGAGGCCGATGGTCAGATCCGAAGGAACGCCGGCGCTCTTCAGCTCGGCGGCTTCGAGGAAGTTCATTTCCGGTGCGCCGATGAAGGAGGCGACGAAGCGGTTCGCCGGCCGGTCGTAGATCGCCTCGGGCGTGTCGAACTGCTGCAGGTGGCCGTCCTTCATCACCGCGATCCGGTCAGCGAGCGACAGCGCCTCGGTCTGGTCGTGGGTGACGTAGATGATCGTGGCCTTCAGCGTCTTGTGCAGTTCCTTGATCTCGCGGCGCATGACGACGCGCAGCGCGTTGTCGAGGTTCGAGAGCGGCTCGTCCATCAGGAAGGTCGAGGTCTCGCGGGCAATTGCCCGGCCCATGGCGACGCGCTGGCGCTGGCCGCCGGAAAGGGCCGCGGGCTTGCGGTCGAGATAGGGCTCGAGCTGCAGCGTGCGGGCGACTTCCTCAGCCCTGGCATTACGCTCCCTCTTCGGCATGCCGCGCAGTTCCAGCCCGAAGGCGATGTTTTCCCGCACCGTCATGTGCGGGTAGAGCGCGTAGTTCTGGAAGATCATCGCGATGTCGCGATCCTGCGGGGCGATGTCGTTGGAACGCTTGCCGCCGAGGATGATGTCCCCCTCGCGGCAGGTCTCAAGCCCCGCGATCAGCCTCAGCAAGGTCGACTTGCCGCAGCCGGAGGGGCCGACGATGACGATGAATTCGCCGGGGGCGATATCCATCGACACGCCATGCAGCACGGTCGGCCCCCTGTCATAGGATTTGCGGATGTTCTGCAGTGTAATGCGGCTCATGGTCGGTTCTCCTGGCGGGCATTACGGATGGCGAGTGCAAGGGTGGGGCGGTCGGTGGTGAACACCTTGACGCCGAGATCGAAGGCCTTTTCGATCTGCGGACGTGTGTGTGCGGCCCAGCAGCCGAAGCCGAGGCCGGCCTCTTCCACCATCGCCTGCAGCGCGGCGCTGGCGGTATCGATGTTGACGCCGATTTCGGTGATGCCGCGCAGCCGGGCGATTTCGATCACGCCGCGCGCACCGAGCTGGCTGAGGATCGCGGGCGAGACCAGCCACAGGGCCGGCCGCTCGGTGGCGGGCGCAAGTTCGCTCAGCGTGTCGACAAGGAACGAGGAGAAGGTCGCTGTGGCAAGCTTTCCGCCGGCATCGAGCGCGGCAACGGCCTTTGGCACGAAACCGGGATAGGGGCGTCCGTCATGGCCGGGCTTGATCTCGCAGCGGAAGGCAACCGGGCTTTCGGCGAAGATGGCGCAGAGCTCCTCGACGTAAAGCGGATGGCGGTAACCGGCGCCGGCGTGGTCGACGATTGCGGTGCGCACCTCGGCTGCCGTCATCGCCGCAATCACGCCGGAGGTGTCGGTGGTGCGATCGAGGGTTGCGTCGTGGTGGACGATAATGCGGCCGTCGGCGGTCGGGTGCAGGTCGAACTCCACCTCGTCAACGGCCATGGCCGCGGTTGCGGTGAAACCCGCCCAGGTGCTGTCGCCGAATTCGAGGGTTCCGCCGCGGTGGGATGCAATGCGTGTCACTGTGGTCTTTCCAGTCATGATCATGATTATTTCACGGCGCCCATGGTGATGCCGCGGATCAGGTGGCGTTCGACGAGCACGAATCCGAGGATCACCGGCAGGAGCGAGATGGTGGAGGCGGCCATCACCAGCGGCCAGTCGATCAGCCCTTCGCCTGGGTTGAGGCGGTAGAGATGGGCGAGGCCGACCTGCAGGGTGTAGAGGTTCTCGCGGCTGGTGGCGACCAGCGGCCAGATGTAGTTGTTCCACTCGCCGATGAAGATGTATAGCCCCATCGAAAGGATGGCGGGCTTGGCGATCGGCACGATCACGCGCCACAGCACCTTCATGGGCGTCGCGCCATCCATATAGGCGGCCTCATCGAGCGCGCGCGGAATGCCTCGGATATATTGCCGGAGGAAGAAGGCGGCGAAGCCGTTCGAGATCGCCGGCAGGATCAGTCCGGCATAGGTGTCCAGCAGCCCGGCATCGGCAAGCGTCAGGTAGTTCGGGATGAGGCTGATATGGCTCGGGATCATCAGCGTCGCCACCGTTGCGGCAAACAGCAGGTTGTTGCCGGGAAAGGTGAAGCGGGCAAAGGCGAAGGCCGCCATAGTGGCGAAGACCGTTCCGATGACGGTGACCGCGCCGGAAACGATGATGCTGTTGAACAGATAGCGGGCGAAATTGTACTGGCCGACGGCGACCTCGTAGTTGACGAGGGTGAAATGCACCGTGCCGGTATAGTAGGCTGTCGAGGTCTGGAACGACATCCAGATCGAATAGAGCACCGGCGACAGGAACAGCAGGCCGGCGACAAGGGCGAGGCCGGAGAGGATGGGGTTGTCAGGCTTCATAGTGAACCCTCCGTCCAAGGACGCGCGATTTGAACACGGCCAGTCCCACCAGGAGAACGAACAGCAGCACGGCGAGCGCCGATCCCTGGCCGATGTCGAAGAGGGTGAAGCCGATCTGGTAGAGACGGTTGACGAGAAGGTCGGTGGCGCCCGCCGGCCCGCCTCTCGTCATGACGTCGACCAGCGTGAACACCTGGAAAGCCTCGATCACGGAAATGACCAGCAGGAAGTAGGTGGTCGGCATGACAAGAGGAAATGTAACCCGGCGGAACACGTGCGCCTTCTTGCCGCCGTCGACGGCAGCGGCATCGTAGAGCTCCTGCGGGATCGCCTGCAGGCCGGCAATGTAGATGACCACGTCATAGCCGAGCTGTTTCCAGGTGTTGATGAAGATCAGCACGCCGAGCGCCAGGTCCGGGTTCTGCATCCACCGCACCTTGTCGATGCCGACCACGCCGAGAAGGCCGTTCATCATTCCGAAGTCGGTGGCGAACACCCAGGAGAACACCACGGCGATGGAGACCGTCGAGGTCACGGACGGCAGGAACAGGGCGCCGCGCAGGATGCGCCGGGCAAACGTCTCGCGGGTCAGCGCGCTCGCAAACCAGAGCGCCAGGCCGAGCCGGATCGGCACGGAGATGACGGCGAAGACGGTCGTTACCCACAGCGAATTCCAGAACGCATCCGAGCGGAACAGGACCCGGTAGTTGTCGAAGCCGACGAAGGGCTTGTCGGCCGACATGAAGTCCCACTGGCGGAAACTGAGATCGACGCTGGTGACGATCGGGATATAGGTGAACACCGCGATGAACAGCATCAACGGCAGAACGAAGAGATAGGGCGTCAGCTTGCGCAGCATGGGCGGCTTCCTGTGCTGCCGGGTTTGCCGGCAGGCTGTTGGCGGCTTGGCCCGCGCGCCGGAGCGGGCGCGCGGGCCTTTGCGATTGTGCTGATTTCAGCGCTTACTTGGAGAGGCGGTCGGCTTCTTCGCGGGTGCGGGCGGCAAAGTCATCGAGCGCCGGCTGCACATCCTTGGTGCCGAGCGCCATGGCCTGCCAGACATCGTACTCGTTGGCGCGCATCCAGGTGACGACCGGCGGGCGCGGACGGCCGCGGGCAAAGTCGAGCTGGTCGATGGCAACCGTGATGCCCTCTTCGTTGGCGATTGCTTCGGCCGCGCGTGATTGGTCAGCGGTCTTCTTGTTGATCGGCATGTAGCCGGTCGCGGCAAACCAGATCGCGTTCGATTCCGGGTTGGCTGCAAACGAGATGAACTTGTAGGCCGCGTTCTTCACATCCTCATCGGCGGAGGACAGGATGCCGATGCCGGCGCCGCCGATTGGAACCGAGCAGACCTTGTTGCAGGGCATGCGCAGCACGACGACATCATCGCCAAGCGCCTTCTTGACGTCGCCGTAGTCGCCGGTCGAGTTCATCATCATGCCGGCATGGCCGGACAGGAACACCTGCTTGTCGCTGGACTCGTCGGTCACGCCATCGGGCGAGGCGACGCCATCCTTCACCAGCGAGGCCATCCATTCGTAGGCTTCGACCGTGTTCGGGCTGTCGATGAGAATGTCGCCGGACTTGGAATCGATCAGGTCGCTGTCGTTCGACATGATCAGGCCCCAGCGGGCGAACTGGCCCGGAGACGTCATTCCCATGACATCTTCACCGCCCAGAGTATCGGTGATCTTCGAGGCAGCAGTTTTGATTTCGTCATAGGTGACGAGCGGCGGCAGATCGGCGTAACCCGCCTTCTCGAAAACGTCCTTGTTGACGTAGAGAACAGGCGTCGAGGAGTTGAACGGGATGATGTAGTTCTTGTCCTGATAGACGCCGACCTCGCGGGCGAAGTTGAAGAGGTCGCCGGAAAGCGGATCGTTGGCGAGCTGTTCGGAAAGATCGTCGAGAACGCCACGGTCGGCGAACAGGCCGTAGCGGGTAACCTCCATGATCACCGCGTCAGGCGCGCGACGAGCCGGAATGGCTGCCTGGAGCTTGGCGACGATGTCGTTGTAGTTGCCGATGAACTGGGCATCGATATGGATATCGGGGTTCGCGGCTTCGAAATTGTCGATGATCTCGGCAAGCGCTTTGCCATTTTCGCGATCGTCGGCGAAACTGTGCCAGAATTCGACGGTGGTTTCAGCGAAGGCGGCAGGCGCCATCAGGGCGACGGCGCCGGCGAGGAGATATGCGGAAAGGGTCTTCATGGAAATTGTCCTTTGCAATCATAATTGCAGTGCGATGGCACTCTGCAATTATTCTTTCCGGACGACATTCCGATGAATGAAAGATGAAGCTTTGATTACAGTCGCCGGTTCGGCGCTCAGTGCTCCTGCGTGCCGTCGCAATCGTTTTCCCGGAACCATTTCGTCAGATAGTCGACGAAGCTTCTGACCTTGGTCGGCAGGTAGCGGCGGTGCGGGTAGATCGCGTAGATGCCCGAATGCGGCGGCAGGTGTTCTTCAAACAGGCTGATGAGCCGGCCGTCTGCAATCGCCTGGCGGGCGATGAAGTCAGGCAGGATCGCGACGCCAAGGCCGGAGAGCGCGCCGCGCATCGTCGCTATGGGCGAGTTGACCGTGACCGGGCCGCGGATCGGCACGGAATAGATTGTACCGTCCTCGGGGTTCTGGAAACGGACGGAGCCGTGGGATCGCGGATTGGTGTCCACCAGGAAAGGGACGTGTGAGAGGTCGGACGGGCTCTTCAGCGGGGTGTCGAGCGTTTCCAGCCATGCTGGCGACGCGCAGATCAGCGTTGAGAAGTCGGCGAGCTTGCGGGCGATCATCGCCGAATCCTCGAGCCGCGTGATCCTGAGGGCGACATCATAGCCTTCCTCGACCAGATCGACGAAGCGATCCTCGGCCACGATTTCGAGCGAGATTTCCTGGTGGCCGGCGGCGAAGTCGATCAGCGACTGTCCGACCGGGGCGTCGATGAAGGTGCGGGGCACGGAGATGCGCAGCTTGCCGCGGAGGTCGGTGTTATTGGCGCGCACGGAGTCGGCGAGGTTGTCGACCTCGAGCAGGATGTCGGCCGCGCGGCGGTGATAGATCTGTCCGGCCTCGGTGAGCGAGAACTGCCGCGTGGTGCGGTTGAGGAGCAGTGCGCCGAGGTCGTCCTCGAGCTCCCGGACATATTTCGACAGCAACGCCTTGGAGCGGCCGGTCTTGCGCGCGGCGGCGGAAAAACCTTCCGCCTCGACCACATCGATAAAGGCCCGCATCCTCGTCAAAGTGTCCATGAACGCTCCTGTCGGCTTGCCGAGAAAAAATTATTGGGTTTTGTCAAACAGATAGCATGACGACGGTCCCAGAGGGGAGATTTTCGCCCACACCCACTTGATTTCCAAGTGAGATTTTCATATTTCTCCGCTTGCCCAAAGTCGCGCGTGCCTGTGGGTGTCCGCCGAACCCTCGAATGGTGAGGGTCACGGTAAGGTACCTGGAACTAACCCCTCCAGTCGCTTCCCGGCCAACCGGTCAAGCGAGGACATCTTGAAGCAACGACGGTGCGGGCCTTTCTGGTGTCTCCCGGATTTCCATCCCCGGGGTACTAAAGAGGCACATACCATCATTGCCGGAAGTGCGGCGGGTTACCCCACCAATCCATGGCAGACAAAGCCGGATCAACCTTGTTCTCAGGGCTGGTTCATTCTTGAGCGTTCGCCGCTATCGTTCCCCGGGGTCTCCACCGGCCGGGATCGTGCGCGGATCGATGCGCCCTTTGTCATCCGGAAATACCGGATCAGAATGCTTCAGAAGGGGTTAGAACGATGACCACCGAGCGTATTGCCGAATTCTTCCGCACCCGCCGTCCCGATGGCCCTTGCCTCGTTGTCGACCGCGAAGTCGTGCGTGACAATTACACTGCCTTCCGCCGCGCCCTGCCGAACAGCGACATCTTCTATGCCGTCAAGGCCAACCCGGCGCCGCAGATCCTCGAATTGCTTGCCAGCCTCGGCTCCAATTTCGATTGCGCGTCCGTCGCAGAAATCGAAATGGCGCTCGAAGCCGGTGCGACTTCCGACCGCATCTCCTTCGGCAACACCATCAAGAAGGAGCGTGACATCGCGCGCGCTCACGTGCTCGGCGTCAACCTCTTTGCTGTCGACAGCCACGAGGAAGTCGAGAAGATTGCCCGTGCCGCCCCCGGCGCCCGCGTCTTCTGCCGGGTTCTGACCGATGGCGAAGGTGCCGAATGGCCGCTGTCGCGCAAGTTCGGCTGCGTCCCGCCGATGGCCGTCGATGTCCTGGTCTATGCACACCAGCTCGGTCTGGAGAGCTACGGCGTCTCCTTCCATGTCGGTTCGCAGATGACCAAGGTCGATGCCTGGGATGCTGCCCTTGGCGATGCCAAGCGCGTCTTCGCCCAGCTTGCCAAGCAGGGTATCCATCTGAAGATGGTCAACATGGGTGGTGGTTTTCCGACCAAGTACCTGCGTGACGTGCCGACGGCGGAAGCCTATGGCCAGGCGATCTTCGCGGCGCTGTCCCGCCATTTCGGCAACCAGCTTCCGCGCACGATCATCGAGCCGGGCCGCGGCATGGTCGGCAACGCCGGTGTCATCAAGTCGGAAGTCATCCTGATCTCGAAGAAGTCGGATGAGGACAAGCACCGATGGGTCTTCCTCGATATCGGCAAGTTCGGCGGTCTCGCCGAAACCATGGACGAGGCCATCCGCTACCCGATCCGCACAGAGCGTGACGAAGACGAGATGGAGCCCTGCGTTCTGGCCGGCCCGACCTGCGACAGCGCCGACGTGATGTACGAGAAGAACATGTATCCGCTGCCGATCACGCTGACGATCGGCGACGAAGTTCTGATCGAGGGAACTGGTGCCTACACCACGACCTATGCATCGGTCGCCTTCAACGGCTTCGAGCCCCTGAAGTCCTACGTTATCTGAGGACTTTCTCCTTTCTGCAAACCGATGCGGCGAACAAAACGCCGCATCGGGGTAAACCGACCGGGTGCGCGACGCCCGGCCATTTTGCTGCACCGTAATTTTGGGGATTGTCCGAGATGACCCCGGTACTTCAGGAAATCGTTTCCCTGTTTCACACGCCTGCCTTCGTCATCGAAGAGGAGGGTCTGTCCGACGTCATCGCCCGCGAAGCGCTGCTCGATCGCGCCATGGGGCCGAAGCGCAAGAAGAAGTCGTCGGAAAAGATCCGCCGCAACCGGCTGCCGGCCGATGGCCTGGCGCTGGTCGCGCGTGACGAGACCGGCCGCGTTATCGGCACGGTGCGCCTGTGGCATGTCGATGCCGGCGTCAACGCCGAAGGTCACGGCGTGCCCGCGCTGCTGCTCGGCCCGCTCGCCGTCGATCCGGACACCAACGGCAAGGGCGTCGGTTCGGCGCTGATGCGCGCTGCGATCTCGGCTGCCGCAAAGCGCGGCCATGGCGCGATCCTGCTGGTCGGCGATCCGGAATATTACGAGCGGTTCGGCTTTTCTGCCGCCAAGGCGCAGCATCTCGTCATGCCTGGCCCGTTCGAGCGTCGCCGTTTCCTCGGCCTCGAGTTGAAGAAAGGCTGGCTTGGTGGCGCTGCCGGTATGCTGGTTGCCACCGGGACGCGGCTCACCGCACCCCGCCTGCGCAACGCTGCCTGAGCCGGCGGCTTTCCCCATCCGTGAAGGCAAGCACTGGGAGCTGACCTTCACGAAAAAAAAGACCCCCGCCGGCATCGCCGCGGGGGTCTTTTTGATCGTTGATCGCTTGCGTCTCAGCTCGCGCGGCGACGTTCGCTTACCGGCTGGTAAGCAAGCTTGGCGTGATAGCTGCAATAGGGCGAGTTTTCCGGGCTTTCGCAGCCGCAGAAAAAGAAATCGTCGGCGGTCGGGTCGCCGACCGGCCACTTGCAGGTGCGTTCCGTCAATTCGGTCAGCGCGATCTTCCGCATGATCGGAACGACGACGCCGGCCTTGGCCTGGGGTGCCGGAGCGGCCTCGGCCTCGATCACCGTTTCCTGCTTCAGCGCCGTCGCGCCGGCCGTGCGCGGTGCGCTCGGCGTTGCCTGCGGCGGGGGTGCGCTCGGCTGGGTGCGGCCGGCGGCGCGCGAAGCGAAGTTCGGGGCGCGTGGCGGCGTCGTGTTGCGATTGGTGGGGCGGGTGGCCGAAGCGGTGGCGGGCGTCCCGCTCTTCGCGCGGCCGGGAAGCGCGAGGCGGTGCACCTTGCCGATCACCGCATTGCGGCTGACGCCGCCGAGCTGTGTCGCGATCTGGCTCGCGCTCAGGCCCTCGGACCAGAGTTGTTTGAGTTTTTCGACGCGCTCGTCTGTCCAGCTCATCCATTGTCTCCGCAGGTTGCTGGGCGGAATCCGATACCAAGCCCCGGAACATGTCCGGAGCGGCAATATGCCACCAGTTAGGGTGATCGGGACCCGCCGCTTGCAGTCTTGTGTTGGTGCTAAGGTAGGCCCATGGCGGTATCGTGGCAAGGTTGGCGCGAATCGGCGGAATCCATTTTCGCGGTTTTCCCCAACTTGATGCATTTGTCATTTTTCTGCGGTGTCGAGCCGGCATTGCCGGTCTCACGCTGCATTTATTGACATTGGAAGCGGACATGACAATATAAGAGCCGCCGCCGCCATCATGGCGGCATTTTTAATTTCTGAAGCGGCGAAACCACCACGAAAGCCGCCATCCAAAACCCGTCGGAGTTCAACCGTCATGTCCGGAGCATCGTCTCTCTACAACACTTTTGCCAGAATACCGCTCACCTTCGAGCGCGGCGAGGGCGTGTGGCTTGTCACCGACAAGGGCGAACGATACCTGGACTTTGCAGCGGGCGTCGCCGTCAATTCGCTTGGCCACGCGCATCCGCATCTGGTCGAGGCGCTGAAGGCCCAGGCTGAAAAGCTCTGGCACGTCTCGAACCTCTACCAGGTCGCAGGACAGGAGAGGCTGGCCGACCGGCTGACCGCCGTGACCTTCGCGGACAAGGCATTCTTCAACAATTCCGGTGCCGAGGCGCTGGAGACGGCGATCAAGACCGCGCGGCGCTACCAGTACAGCAAGGGGCATCCGGAGCGGATCGACATCATCACCTTCGAAGGGGCCTTCCATGGCCGGACGCTGGCGACCATCGCGGCCGGCGGCCAAGCGAAATATATGGAGGGCTTCGGTCCGAAGGCTCCGGGCTTCGTCCAGATCCCGGCGGGTGATGTCGCGCTGCTGAAGGAAACCATTTCGGAAACAACCGCGGCCCTGCTGATCGAGCCGATACAGGGCGAGGGCGGTGTGCGCACGGTTGAAAAGGCGTTTCTGCAGGAGATGCGCAAGCTTTGCGACGAGCATGGCCTGCTGCTGATTTTCGATGAAGTGCAGACCGGCGTCGGCCGGACCGGCACGCTGTTTGCCCACGAGCAGACCGGCGTGACGCCGGATATCATGGCGATCGCCAAGGGGATCGGCGGCGGTTTTCCGGTCGCAGCCTGTCTCGCCACCGAAGAGGCGGCCTCCGGCATGGTTCCGGGCGTTCACGGCACGACCTTCGGCGGCAATCCGCTCGCCATGGCGGTCGGCAATGCCGTGCTCGACATCGTTCTGGAGGACGGCTTCCTTGACCATGTGAAGTCGATGAGCCTGATCTTCCGTCAGGGGCTTGCCGAGCTCAAGGACCGCTTCCCCGGTGTTATCGAGGATATCCGCGGCGAAGGCCTGATGCTTGGTATCAAGGCGAAGGTGCCTGCAGCGCAGCTTGCCATTGCCATGCGCGAGGAGAAGCTTCTCTCGGTTCCCGCCGGCGACAATGTCATCCGGCTGCTGCCGCCACTGACGGTTTCGGCCGAAGAGGTGCGCGAGGGCCTTGCGCGACTTGGCCGCGCCGCTGAAAAGATCAGCGCCTCCGCCGCATAGACCGCATGACGTTTCTGAAAGAGTAGTTCCATGTCCACCAGTCCGAGGCATTTTCTCGATCTCTCCGCCGTTTCCAAGACCGCGCTGCGCGGCATTCTGGATGACGCGGCGGTGCGAAAGTCGGCCCAGAAGGCCGGAACGGCAGACAAGCCGCTTGCCGGCAAGGTGCTGGCTATGATCTTCGAGAAGCCGTCGACGCGCACGCGGGTCTCCTTCGATGTCGGCATGCGCCAGCTTGGCGGCGAGACGCTGGTGCTCTCCGGCAAGGACATGCAGCTCGGCCGCGCCGAAACCATCGGCGACACGGCGCGGGTGCTCTCGCGTTACGTCGATGCGATCATGATCCGCACCACCGATCACGACCGGCTGCTGGAGCTTGCCGAATACGCCACCGTGCCGGTGATCAACGGCCTGACGGATGCGACCCATCCCTGCCAGATCATGGCCGATCTGCAGACCTTCGAGGAGCATAATGGCCCGGTCGCAGGCAAGACGATCGCCTGGACCGGCGACGGCAACAACGTGCTGCATTCCTTCATCGAGGGTGCTGCGCGGTTCTCCTACCAGATGAACATCGCCGTGCCGGAAGGTTCCGAGCCAGATGCCCGCTTCGTCGACTGGGCGCGCAAGGAAGGGGCCGAAGTGCGTTTCTTCGACAGCGCAGATGAGGCCGTCGAGGGCGTTGACTGCGTGGTCACCGATACATGGGTGTCGATGAACCAGGAACACAAGGCGCGCGGCCACAACGTGTTCCAGCCCTACCAGGTCAACGCCGATCTCATGAAGCGGGCAAAGGACGATGCGGTGTTCATGCATTGCCTGCCCGCACACCGCGGCGAAGAAGTGACCGACGAGGTTATTGACGGACCGCAATCAGTTGTTTTCGATGAGGCCGAAAACCGGCTTCACGCACAGAAATCCGTTCTGGCCTGGTGCCTCGGCGCTTTCGACTGAGGCTTGCCTTGCCAGGCAAGGAGTAAAAACAATGCAGGATATTGAAAGCCAGCTCGGCGAACTCGGTTTCGCCGGAGACGACATGGTTGTGCCTTTCCAGGTGGACGCGCTCGATGTGCGCGGCCGCACGGTCCAGCTCGGACCGCTGCTCGATACCATTCTGTCGCGTCATGATTATCCCGAACCTGTCGCCCGGCTCTTGGCCGAGGTCGTGGTGCTGACGGCGCTGATCGGTACGTCGCTGAAATTCGAGGGCAAGTTCACCGTCCAGACCAAGAGCGACGGCGCGGTCGACCTTCTTGTCGCCGATTTCGCCACGCCCGACGCATTGCGCGGCTATGCCCGCTTCGACGCAGAGGCGCTTGAGGCCGCTGTCGTGGAAGGTCGCACCGAGCCGGAGCAACTTCTCGGCGCCGGCATTCTCGCCTTCACCATCGACCAGGGAAGCTACATGCAGCCCTACCAGGGCATCGTGCAGCTCGACGGCAGTTCGCTCGAGGACATCGCCACGACCTATTTCCGCCAGTCGGAGCAGATCCCGACAGCGGTGCGCCTTGGCGTCGCCAAGCTGTTCGACCGCGATGACAACGGCGAGCGGCGCGAGAGCTGGCGGGCGGGCGGTCTGGTCGCGCAGTTCCTCCCGCAGGAGCCGGAGCGCATGCGCCAGCCGGACCTTCCGGGCGGCGACGGCGATGACGGCGAACTTTCGCACGATGTCGATGACGCCTGGAACGAGGCGCGGGCGCTGGTCGAGACCATCGATCTCGACGAGATGACCGATCCCGAAGTGGGCGCCGAGCGTCTGCTTTATCGCCTGTTTCACGAGCGTGGCGTCAGGGTCTATCCGGCGCAGGCCGTTTATGATCGCTGCAGCTGCTCTCGCGACCGCATTCTTGGCGTGCTCAAGGGCTTCACCGCCGAGGAGATCGACGAGAGCACGGCCGAGGACGGCAAGATCACGGTCACCTGCGAGTTCTGCTCGACGGCCTACGAGTACACGCCGGACGAAGTGAAGAAGGCCTGATCGGCCGTTCATCAAACGACTTATCGAACCCGTTGGTTCAACAAAACCGTTGAACTGGCGGGTTCGCACGCGTATTCAGGAAGGGTGGCCGGGCGACAAAGCCGGGTCTTGTGACGGAAGCGGATGTAGTTTCGCCTTCGGCACTTTTCATGAATCGTGAAGGGAGATCGCGCCGGTCGCGGTCGCCTGAAACAGGAGCGGCGCCTTTGGCATTTGGCAAGCGAAAATCGGGTTTTGGCTCGGACTGTTGTCCAATCCAGCGCTTCGGTCGACATGCGGCCGGCGAGGACCCGATCAAGCGCGCGCAGATCCTGGAGGGCGCACGGCAGGTGTTCATGAATGTCGGCTTCGATGCCGCGAGCATGAACGACATCACCAAAGCGGCCGGTGTTTCCAAGGGCACGATCTACGTCTATTTCGAAAACAAGGGCGAGCTCTTCCAGACGATCATTCTCGAGGCCAAGCAGCGGATATTTGAGAATCTGCGCGACGCGCTGGCGGCGGAGGGGCCGGCCGAGGATATCCTCAAGCGCTTCGCGATCGGGCTTGGCACCGGCATGACCTGCGACGAGACCATCAAGGCAATGCGGATCGCCATCGGTGTCGCCGAGCGCTTCCCCGAACTGGTCCGCTCGTTCTTTGGCAATCACCCTGAAAACCTGATCGACACAGTGAGCGACTTTATCGTCGCCCGCGCCGAACGTGGCGAGCTCCAGGCAGAAGACCCGCGCATCGCCGCGACCCAGCTTCTGGAACTCTGCACTGGCCATCTGTGGAAGATGCGGCTGTTCGGCCTGATGGCCGACGAGCCGCCGCCCGAGATGGTAGAGGCCATGGCGAACGAGTCCATCACGCTGTTTCTCTGCCGCTATGGCACAAGCGAGAGCGCTTCTCCGTCAGCTTGAACTGGTATCAGTGGCCACCGCCGCCGGCGCCGGCCTTCGGTTTGCGCACCAGCACGACGCAGAGGCTGAGGAAGGCGAACAGCACCGTCAGCAGCACGAAGACGTCGATGAAGGCGAGCAGCCAGGCCTGCTGGCCGACGATCTGGTTGAGCTGCGACATCGCGCCCTTCTCGCCATCAAGGCCGTGGCTCGAATAGAGCGAGCTCAGCGAGTCGACCCATTCCTGGGTAGTGACGCTTGCAGCGTTCAGGCTTGCGGCCAGGCGGTCGAAATGAAAGTCGTCGCGGCGGCTGAGCAGGGTGTTGATGATCGCAAGCCCGACGGCGCCGCCGAGATTTCGCGTCAGGTTGAAGAGGCCCGAGGCGTTCTTCACGTCCTGCGGCGGCAGGGTGCCGAGCGCGATGTTCGATACCGGGATCATCGAGATCATCAGCGCCACGCCACGGCCGGCCTGCGGCCAGAACAGCTCCCAGTAGTCCCAGTCAGCGGTGATATGGGTCATCTGCCAGGTGCAGAGCGAAAACAGCGCCAGCCCTATCCCCATCATCACCCGCGGGTCGAGCTTGTTCTGCAGGATGCCGGCAACCGGTGCGGTCGCCATCATGAAGGCGCCGGTGACGAACATCGTCTCGCCGATCATCAGCGCGTCATAACCGCGGATGCGGGCCATGTAGAGCGGGAACAGGTAGACGAGGCCATAAAGCCCGATGCCGAGCGAAAACGAGAAGATCGAGCCGACGGCGAAGTTGAAGTTGCCGAAGGCGCGAAGATCGACCACCGGAGATGGGGAGGTGAAGGCGCGGTAGAAGAAGATGACGGCGCCGCCGATCATCGCCACGAAGGCATAGCGGATGACATCGGCCTGGAACCAGCCCTCGATGTTGCCTTCCTCGAGGAAATATTCGAGCGAGCCCAGGAAGACCGCCATCGACGCGAGGCCGAGCCAGTCGAAATGTTTCAGCAGCGAGAGGTCCGGTTCGTCGAAATTGATCAGGAACCAGGCGCTGATGGCCACCACAATGCCCGGGATGACGTTGATCAGGAACAGCCAGTGCCAGGAAAACGCATCGACAAGATAGCCGCCGACGGTCGGGCCGATCGTTGGGGCAAGCGTTGCGACGAGGCCGACGACAGGAATGACGGTCGAGCGCTTCGACGGCGGAAACGCCACGAAGGCCACGGCGAACACCGCTGGCACCATGCCGCCCGACATGAAGCCCTGCAGGGCGCGATAGACGATCATCTGGTCGATGCTGGTCGCCGTGGCGCAGAGCGCGCTGCAGGCGGTGAAGGCGGCCGCCGAGACGGCGAAGACCACGCGGGTCGAGAAGATCCGCGCCAGAATGCCCGACAGCGGGATCATGATGACCTCGGCGATGAGGTACGAAGTCTGCACCCAGGCGATTTCATCCGCGCTCGCCGAAATGCCCGCCTGAATGTCGGTCAGTGCCGAGGCGACGATCTGGATGTCGAGGATCGCCATGAACATGCCGAATGCCATGACAACGAACGCAATCCACGTGCGCAGGCTGACATGGTCGGACGGCACGCTTTGCGCGGTGCTTTCGGCGGTATCGGTCATGGCGGGTCTGTCCGGTTGGCATCGGGTCTGCGGGCGGCGGCGAGGTCGCCCGCAGCGGAAATCAGCGGTTGTCTGCGACCACCTGGCCGAGCGTGCCGTCCGGCGCGGTGCGGCTGTCGGCAGCGGCGGTCACCGAAAGCCCGGCCTTCAGATAGTCCTTGGCGAGCACGTCATCGGGGATCGAGATGCGCACGGGAATACGCTGCACCACCTTGGTGAAGTTGCCGGTGGCATTCTGCGGCGGCAGCAGGGCGAAGACGGCGCCCGAGGCAGGCGAGAAGGATTCCACCGTTCCCGTGAAGTCGTCCTCGGCGAAGGCATCGACACTGACGCGCACCTTTTCGCCGACACCGAGCCTGTCGAGGTCGGTCTCCTTGAAGTTGGCAACGACATAGAGATTGGCGGTCGGCACCAGCGCGCCGAGCCGGGTGCCGGAGGCGACGAGATCGCCGACCTGAACATTCTTGTTGCCGAAGATGCCGTCGAACGGGGCCCGGATTTCGGTGAAGGCGAGGTTGCGCTTGGCCATTTCGATGGCAAGCTGCTGCTCTTTCAGCGCTGCCTGCTGCTGGGCGAGCTGGGCCTGGGCGGTGGTGATGTTCGACTTGGCGACCTCGATGGCTGCGTTGGCGGCTTCCACCTGCGCCTTCAGCTGGTCGAGCGCTGCCCTGGCATCGTCATAGGCGGCGACGGTGGCGGCACCTTTTTCCTTCAGCGTCTCGGCGCGCTGCAGGGCGCTCTTGGCGTTGTCGATCTGCGGGTCCAGCGCGGTGCGGTTGGCCTTCGCCTGCGACAGCGATGCCTTGGCGCCGGCGATCTGGGCTTCGGTCGCCTTCAGCGCGACATTCTGGGCATTGAGCTGCGCTTCGGCCTGGGCAAGCGCATTCTGATAGTCGCCATCGTCAATGCTGACCAGCAGGTCGCCCTTGTTGACCTTCTGGTTGTTCTCAACCGCCACGCTTTCGACATAGCCCGAAACCTTGGGCGAGATCGTTGCGATATCGCCTTCGACATAGGCATCGTCGGTCGAGACGATGAAGCGGCCCTCGGTCCACCACTGGTAACCGAACCATCCGGCGGCGCCGACGATGGCAAGACCGATCACAGAGAAAACAATCGGGCGGATGCTGCCACCTGACTTCTTCTCGGGCTCGCGCGGGGCCGGGTGGACGTCTGTCTCGTTGCTCATGCTTAAGGGCCTTTCCTGCGCCGAAACCCTTTGGGAGCGGGGCGGCTTGAATGGGCAAAAAACAATTCGAACTGGTGAGTTCGATTTAAGGCGGTGCTAATGCGCCTTGGCGGGCGCGCTGTCAAGTCAGCTGGCGGAACCGGAACCGGAATGCAGGTAATACGTTGATGACGGAGGTATGGATTTGCAGATATATAAAGCGATGGCCGCACCGGACGGGGATGCCGACCAGGCAAACCATCCTCAACGGCCTTTCTTATATTAGAAGCAGCGACCGGTAAATCAAGCCGCCGACCGTCGGTAACCGGGCGCAGAGGGAGGCCAATTTGACCGACATTCTTGCGCTGGCCGGCGAGCCGGAAGCCTGGGCCGCCCTGGTGACGCTGATCATCATGGAGGTCGTGCTCGGCATCGACAACCTCGTCTTCATCTCGATCCTCACCAACAAGCTGCCGGAAGAACGGCGGCAGGCGGCACGCCGGATCGGCCTTGGCCTCGCACTGGTGTTGCGGCTTGTCCTGCTGGGAACGGTGGCCTGGATCGTGCAGTTGACCGAGCCGCTGTTTTCCGCCTTCGGCCATGGCTTCTCCTGGAAAGACGTGATCCTGATCGCCGGTGGCCTGTTTCTAGTGTGGAAGGCGACCCGCGAGATCCATCACAATGTCGACCCGCAGGAGCATCCCGGCGAAATGGTCGGCGGCGCGGTGAAGACCGGTTTTACCGCCGCGATCCTCCAGATCCTGCTGCTTGATCTGGTCTTTTCCATCGACAGCATCATCACCGCCGTCGGCATGACCGATCATCTGCCGATCATGGTGATTGCCGTTATCGTCGCCGTGACGCTGATGCTGATCGCGTCCGGCCCGCTTGCCCGTTTCATCGAGGCCAACCCGACCATTGTCATGCTGGCGCTTTCCTTCCTGCTGATGATCGGCATGACGCTGATTGCGGACGGCCTCGGCTTCCATGTGCCGAAGGGATATGTCTATGCCGCCATGGCGTTTTCCGGCCTCGTGGAGGCGCTCAACATGCTGGCGCGCCGCAAGCGCCGGCTGGACCGTGCCGCGCGCGGCGACGATGCGGGTGCGCCGGCTGCCGAAACCCGGCATTGAGCCTGCCGTCGCGGCCGTATGGCTTGACGGAAAGGGTTGAATATGGCCTAAGGCTGGCCTGAAAGGGCCGCCTTCCGGCAGGGAGCATAGCGGCCCGGGCAATTCAGCATTTTCCAGAGAAAGACTGCCGGCCCGGCCGGCAGGACGGACAAAAACAATGAGCACAACCGGCCCCCGCCTGCGCATCGCGCCATCTCCGACCGGCGAGCCGCATGTCGGCACCGCCTATACCGCGCTGTTCAACTATCTTTACGCCAAGAAGATGGGCGGCACATTCATTCTCCGCATCGAGGATACCGACGCCACGCGCTCGACCCCCGAATTCGAGAAGAACGTGCTCGACGCGCTGAAATGGTGCGGGCTGGAATGGGCCGAAGGTCCGGATGTCGGCGGCCCCTACGGCCCCTATCGTCAGTCCGACCGCAAGGACCTCTACAAGCCCTATGTCGACCGTCTGGTCGAAGAAGGCCATGCCTTCCATTGCTTCTGCACGCCGGAGCGGCTGGAACGCATGCGCGCCGGCCAGCGCGCCGAGGGCAGGGCGCCGAAGTATGACGGGCTCTGCATGCATCTGAAGGCCGAAGAGGTTACCGAGCGCATCAATTCCGGCGAACCCAATGTCGTGCGCATGAAGATCCCGACCGAAGGTTCCTGCAAGTTCACCGACGGCGTTTACGGCGATGTCGAAATCCCGTGGGATGCTGTCGACATGCAGGTGCTGCTGAAGGCCGACGGCATGCCGACCTACCACATGGCGAACGTCGTCGACGACCACATGATGAAGATCACCCATGTGGCGCGCGGCGAGGAGTGGCTCGCCTCGGTGCCGAAGCACATCCTGCTCTATACATATCTGGGGCTCGAGCCGCCGCAGTTCTTCCATCTGCCGCTGATGCGCAACCCCGACAAGTCGAAGCTTTCCAAACGGAAAAACCCGACCTCGATCTCCTATTACTCGGCCCTCGGCTACCTGCCGGAAGCGCTGATGAACTTCCTCGGCCTGTTCTTTATCCAGATCGCCGAGGGCGAAGAGCTGATGGATATGCCGACGCTCATCGAGAAGTTCGACGCCGACAATCTCAACAAGTCGGGCGCCGTGTTCGACACGCAGAAGCTTGAATGGCTGAACGGCCGCTTCCTGCGCGAGACGCTGTCGGAAGAGGATTTCATCCTGCGTGTCGCCGCCTGGGCGTCCGAGAATGCGCGGCTGAAGGAAGGGCTGAAGCTTTCCCAGAGCCGTATCACCAAGCTCGGCGAACTGCCGGCGCTGATGGGCTTCCTGCTGCAGTCGGACATGGTTCCGGAGGCCGAAGCCTTCGCGAAGATCAAGAAGACCAATCCGGCGGAAATCCTGGAGATCCTGCAGGCCGTCCAGCCGGTGCTGGAAAAGCTGGTCGAGTGGAACGTCACCACCATCGAGGAAGCGCTGCGCCAGCTTTCCGAGGATATGGACAAGAAGCTGCGCATCGTCGTTGCGCCGCTGTTCGTGGCCATGTCCGGCTCGTCGCGCTCGCTGCCGCTGTTTGACTCGATGGCCATTCTCGGCCGTGCCGTTGTCCGCCAGCGGCTGAAGACGGCCGAGACCGTCGTTGCAGGCATGGTCGCAGAAGAGGCAAAGAAGTAAGATGAACAAGAAGACAGAAGAACTCTCCTCCGACGCAACGGAAGTCCGCGCCCAGAAGCTTGAAATCCTGCGCGAGAAGATCGGCGACGTCTATCCGGCGCATTTTCATCGCACGATGACCAATGCCGAACTGGCCGAGCGCTATGCCGATCTGCCCGATGACGTGACGACCGAGGATGTCGTCACCGTCGCCGGCCGCGTCTATTCGATGCGCAATTCCGGCATGTTCGTCGATCTGCGCGATGCCTCCGGCAAGATCCAGATCTTCTCGCACAAGGACACGACGCCCGAGGATGTGCGCGAACTGTGGTCGCTGGTCGATCTCGCCGATATCGTCGGCGTCACCGGCGTCGTGCGCCGCACCAAGCGCGGCGAGCTGACGATCAACGCCCAGCAGCTCACCATCCTCACCAAGGCGCTGAAGCCGATGCCCGAGAAGTATCACGGGCTTGCCGATATCGAGACGCGCTATCGCCAGCGCTACCTCGACATCATGAGCAACGAGGATTCCAAGCTCCGTTTCATCCAGCGCTCGCAGGTGCTCTCCGGCGTCCGCCGTTTCCTCGAGGACGAAGGCTTCATGGAAGTCGAGACGCCGATGCTGCAGTCGATCTATGGCGGTGCCACGGCCGATCCGTTCAAGACGCATCACAATGCGCTCGACATCGACATGTATCTCAGGATCGCGCCCGAACTCTACCTGAAGCGCGTGCTGGTCTCGGGCCTCACCGACAAGGTGTTCGAGGTCAACCGCAACTTCCGCAACGAAGGCGTTTCGACCCGGCACAATCCCGAATTCACGATGATGGAGTGCTACTGGGCCTATGCCGATTACGAGGACATGATGGGTATCGTCGAACGCATGTTCGAGACGCTGGCCATCAAGCTCCATGGCGGCACGAAGCTGATGTTCGGTGAGACCGAGCTCGACTTCCAGGGCCCGTTCAGGCGCGTTCCGATGCCCGACGCCGTCAAGGAAGCGACCGGCATCGACTTTCTGTCGATCGCGACCGACGAAGACGCCCGCGCCGCGGCCAAGGGTGCCGGTTTCGAGATCGAGAACGACTGGACCTGGGGCGAGTGCCTCGCCTTCATCTTCGAGGAAAAGGTCGAGTCCACGCTGATCCAGCCGTCCCACGTTACCCACTTCCCGAAGGACATCTCGCCGTTTGCCAAGGAAGTGCCGGGCGAGCCGCGCCTCGTCGAGCGTTTCGAGACCTATGTCAACGGCTGGGAACTCGGCAATGCGTTTTCCGAGCTCAACGATCCGGTCGAGCAGCGCCGCCGCATGGTGGAGCAGCTCGAACAGGCCCATGCCCGCGGCGAGACCGACAAGCGGCTTGACGATGATTTCCTCAACGCCATGGACCACGGCATGCCGCCCGCCGGCGGCCTCGGCATCGGCATCGACCGCCTGATCATGCTTCTGACCAACGGTCCCTCGATCCGCGACGTCATTCTGTTCCCGGCCCGCCGGCAGAAGGACTGAGGGCGCCCGCAATTTTCAATCTCCCCCCTTGAGGGGGAGAGGCCCCGACAGGGGCAGAGAGGGGGGGGACCCTCTCGACACAGGTTCGGAGTTTGTGGCTTTCGCCCGATACCCCTCTCTGTCGCTTTCGCGACATCTCCCCCTCAAGGGGGGAGATTGATGGCCGTGGGTTGGGGCCTGTCGCCCCGCCTCAAATCCGCTGTAGCACCCCATCCAGCGCCTCCACAAAAAACGCTGACTGCGCTTCGGTAAACGTCAGCGGCGGCCGAACCTTCAGCGTGTTGGCGTCGCGGCCGGCGCTACCGAGGAGGACGCCGGCTTCCTTCATGCGATTGATGACCTTGCGGGTGGTGGGCTGGTCGGCGGCACCCGTTTCGGGGTCGACGATATCGACGCCGAAGAACAGGCCGGCGCCGCGCACCTCGCCGATGCGGGGATGGCGGGGCATCAGGTTCCGCAGCGCATCGGTGAAGGCACCGCCCGTCAGCCTGGCATTCTCGATCAGCCCCTCATTCTCGATCACATCCAGCGCCGCCATGCCGGCGGCTGCTGCGACCGGATTGCCGCCGAAGGTGTTGAAGTAGTTGGTGTCGGCGCAGAAGGCGCCGAGAAGAGCAGGCCGGGTGACGCAGGCGGCCATCGGGAAACCATTGCCGAGCGGCTTGCCCATGGTGACGATATCGGGCTCGATTTCGTGGCGCATGAAGCCCCAGAGACCGCCGCCGGTGCGACCCATGCCGGGCTGCACCTCGTCGGCGATATAGAGCCCGCCTGCCGCATGCACCGCCTCGACCGCCGGCTTCAGGAAGCCTGCCGGATCGGCATGGATGCCGTCGCTGGAAAAGATCGAATCCGCGATGAAGGCGGCGCAGCCATAGCCTTCCCCCTCGAGATCGGCGATCGCGGCCTTGAGTGCCGTGGTAAAGCTTGTCGCAACATCTCCACCGGGTGCCTGCGAGAGCGAAGGGGCCGGGATGGTCCGCACGAACGGCGCCGGCTTGCGGTCGCGGGAGACGTCCGGCGAGATTTCCGTCACCAGCGCGGTGTTGCCGTGATAGGCGGCTTCGGTGACGACGAAGCCCTGCTTTCCGGTGGCGTTTCGAGCGATCCGCATGGCGATATCGTTCGCCTCGCTGCCGGTGCAGGTGAAGACGATGTTGGAGAGGCGCGCGGGGAAGGTCGCGAGCAGGCGTTCGGAATAGTCCTCGACGACGCGGACCAGATAGCGGGTGTTGGTGGTCAGCAGCGCCGATTGCCGGGCGACGGCTTCGGCCACGTGGGGATGGCAATGGCCGACCGATGGCACGTTGTTGTAGGTGTCGAGGTAACGCCGGCCCTTGGCGTCGATCATGTAGGCACCTTCGGCGCGAATGGCTTCGATCGGCTCCTCGTAGAACAGCACGGAGGCCGGGCCGAAGGTGGCGTTGCGCTTCTTCACGCGCTCGGCGAGGGCGACATCGAGTTCGCCGGCCTTGTCGGGATCGAAACGGTTATGGGCGAGAATGCCGGTATGGCTGCTCATTGTCATGTCCTTCAGCGGGAGAGGTAGCGTTCGGCAAGCGCCACCGTGCCATCGGTAAAGCCGGTGCCGAGCGTTTCTGCCGTCGGGGTTTCGGAATGGGAGGCGAGCCAGGCGGTGAGCTGCATGCGCCGCAGCATGACGAACATCGGAAGGGCCGCCTCGTCCTTGGCGCTAAACGGCGCGACGCGGCGATAGCCCTCCACCCAGGCATCCTGCAGCGTCGGGGCGACCGGGTCGGCCTCGAGAAAGCTGATGGCGGCGGCGAAGTCATAGGCAAACCAGCTCATGCCGCAGTCGTCAAAGTCGATCACGGCAAGGCGGTTGCCATCGACGAGAAGATTGGCCGCGCGCATATCGCAATGGACGAGGCCAAAGCGATCCGGCTCCTCACCATAAGCCGCAAGCTTGCTAGCGAGACGGGTGTGAACCTTTTCCAGAATGGCCTTGCCATCGGCCGTCAGGCCCATGGCTGCGCGCCAGTCGCCCCAGTAGGCGCGTTCGCCCAGGATCGTGTCGAAATTCCAGACCTTGCGATCGAAGCCGGCCGGCTTTTGCCACATCTTCGCATGGGCATGAAGCCGGGCATTGATCTCGCCGAGCTTGCCATACCATTTGGCGCCTTCGGCATCGGCATCCGGCTCGCTGCCCTTCAGATAGGTGAAGGCTACGGCGAAGCGTTCGGTGTCGCCATCGGAGAAAGAGGTCAGCAAGGCGCCGTCGACGGTCGGGATCGGTTCGGGCGTCTCGACCACCCCGTCGCGTCTCAGCGCCTCGATCCAGGCAAGCTCGGAGAGGATCTGTTCGCGGGTGTGATAGGCCGGACGATGAACGCGGATGATCATCCGTGTGTCGCCGTTTTCCGCCAGATAGGTTGCGTTTTCGGAGATGGTCAGCAGACGCACGCTGGCCGTTTCCGGCATGGCCCATTGCGGCAGTGCCGCGCGTATGCTGTTTTCCAGCCGGTCGAGAAATTCCTGATTGTAGAGCATGGGCATTCCGGTCTGTTGCTGATTTTGTATTTACAACATAAAAATGTTGGAAATAGCAACAGAAACCACACAGGGCGATGTGGGTATTTCAATAGGCTCTAGGGCACTTTGGGTGCGGAAAAATACCTTTAAGCTTCTGTTTACCCGTATAAATATCAAGTGGACGTTTCGGATTTTGCGGAGTGGGGCTTCGAAGGTAGCCGGGAATAAATGTTGAAGGTGCCATATTTTAGGCAGATGTGGTCAAATAATAAGCATTATTTTCTGTTGACTGAAATATGGACGGTGGATAGGCTGAAAATACAAACTGGCTACAGCGGCCAAAGGCAATCGCGCCTCGTTCGGTGCCCCCATTGAGGGGGCGCGGCGGGGCGTTTTTCGTTTTCGGACAGGGCGTTATTTTGACCGGGACCTATCCCATCACCTTGCTGTTTTCGGCCTCCGGCACCTACGCCGCGCTTGGGCGCGAGGCCGTGGCGGGCGCTTTGGCGGCGGTGGTCGAGGTCAATGCGGACGAGCAGCTGCGGGTGCGGCTGACGCCGACGCTCCTTGACCCGGAAGGTCAGGACCAGCGCTACGCCCAGCTTGCCGATCAGGCGCTGAGGGATGGCGCCCGCCACATCGTCGGCACGATCACCTCGTCTGCGCGCAAGGAGGTCATCCCCGTGGTGGAGCGGCACGCCGCCCTGCTGTGGTATGCCTTTCCCTACGAGGGCTACGAAGCCAGTCATCATGCGCTCTATTTCGGCGCTTCTCCCAACCAGCACCTGCTGCCGCTGTTTTCGCATCTCCTGCCGCACCATGGCAGCCGGCCGTTCATCGTCGGCTCGAACTATATCTGGGGCTGGGAAATTGCCCGGATCGCCCGCGAACTCATCGAGGCGCGCGGCGGTGCGGTGCTCGGCGAACGTTACCTGCCGCTCGGGAATGTAAACTGCGAGCAGATCATCGCGGAAATCCGAGCGAAGAAGCCCGATTTCATCCTATCCAATCTCGTCGGCGAAAGCCTGCATGCCTTCCTGCGCGCCTATCACGCGCTCGGCCTTGAGGACGAAGACTTCCGACCCGAGCGGCGGCCGGTGGTTTCCTGCAACCTGACGGAAACCGATCTCGCCGTGGTTGGCGCCGCGGCGGAAGGGCACCTGACGGCTTCAGCCTATTTCGACGGGCTGGATACGGCGGCAAACCTTGCGTTCCGCGCCCGGATGGCAGAACGGCAGGGCAAGGGCAAGCCGATCTCGTCGTGCTTCGCCTCGGTCTATTCCGCCGTCCATATCCTTGCGCAGGCGATCGCCGAGGCCGGCTCGGACGATCCGCGTATCGTGCGCGAAATCGTCACCGCCCGCCATTTCGACACGCCGCTCGGCAGGATCGCGGTCGATCCGGCAACCCAGCATGCGGATCTTACCCCGCATCTCGCACGCGTCGGCGCCGACGGCAGCTTTCATATCGTTGCAAGCGGCGCCCGGCCTGTGCCGGCCGACCCCTATCTTGCCGGCGATGCAGCGCGCGAAGCTCTGGCCCAGCGCACCCGGCCCGAACCGCTGAGGGTGGTCAAATGATGGAAAGACCCGATCTCGCGCTCTGGGACGCCGTCATCCTGCATCGCCCGCACCCTTCGGTCGATGCGCTGATGCGCCAGCTTGCGGTGCTGAACGTCTCCGCCCGCGCCGTCTGGCCTCAACTCGATGAGGCAGATGCCGCGGCCGATGTGGTGTTCTTCGATGCCGACAGCGGCCATGACGAACAGTTCCCCTGGCCGCCGGGCTTTGCGCCGATGCCGATGATCGCGCTGATCGGATCCGAGGCGCCGGGCCGCATCGAATGGGCGATCCGTCAGGGCTCGAATGCGCATCTCCTGAAGCCCGTCGGTTCAACCGGCGTCTACAGCGCGCTTCTTGTGGCAGCCCATGCCTTTCAGTCGGTACGGGCCAAATCCGACGATATCCGCGTGCTCGAGAACCGGCTCAGCCAGCGTCCCTCAGTCGTCCATGCGGTGATCGTGCTGATGCGACAAGGCGCGCGCGACGAGGCTGCGGCGATGAAGACGCTGCGCTCGATCGCGATGAACTGGCGCATGACCATCGAGGAAGCCGCCGAAACCATTTGCAACAACGAGCGCCAGCGCGGCGCGTGAGAAGCACAAGGAGAACAGCACGTGTCAGTGACGGAAGGTTTTGCGCCCTATGGCGAGTACCAGACCTGGTACCGGATCACCGGCGATCTGAAATCCGGCAAGCCGCCGTTGATCGTCGTCCATGGCGGGCCGGGTTGCACGCATGACTATGTCGACAGCTACAAGGATGTGGCCGAGAGCGGCCGTGCCGTCATCCACTATGACCAGGTCGGCAACGGCAAGTCGACGCATCTGCCGGAAAAGGGCGCTGACTTCTGGACCGTCGATTTCTTCAAGGCCGAGCTTCACAACCTCATCGACCATCTCGGCATCCGTGACGCCTATTGCGTTCTCGGCCAGTCCTGGGGCGGCATGCTTGGTTCGGAATTTGCGATCGACAGGCCGGACGGTCTGAAGGCGCTGGTGATTGCCAATTCGCCGGCCGCCATGGAGACCTGGATTTCCGAGGCGAACCGCCTGCGCAAGGCGCTCCCCGGCGGCGTGCACGAAACGCTCCTGAAGCACGAGCAGGCCGGCACCACCGACAGCGCCGAATACAAGGCGGCGACCGATGTGTTCAACCAGAACCACGTCTGCCGCATCGTGCCGATGCCGCCCGAGGTCAAGCACACCTTCGACCAGATCGACGCCGATCCGACTGTCTACCACACCATGAACGGGCCGAATGAGTTCCACGTCGTCGGCACGATGAAGGACTGGTCGGTGGTCGGCAAGCTGCACGCGATTACAGCGCCGACCTATCTTGTCTCCGGTCGCCATGACGAGGCGACGCAGGCCTGCGTCACCCCCTTCCTGAACGAGATCCCGGACGTCCGCTGGACGGTGTTTGGCAACTCCTCCCACATGCCGCATGTCGAAGAGCGGGCTGCCTGCATGGCCGCAGTCGTCGCTTTTCTTGATGAGAAGGCCGGCTGACCGGTCCGAAACCCTGAACGAAAACAAAGGAACAGCAGCAATGACACGCATGCACCGAAATCTACGCAAGGCCGGAGCGGCACTCGCGCTTGGCCTCCTCGCCCAGACCGCGCTTGCCGGATCGGCAGGCGCCCAGGATCGCGCCGCGCTTCTGGAAGAACACAGCGGCGGCACGATGACGCTTTCGGCCGTCTCCGCCGCCGGCACCATCGATCCGCACGTCAACTACACCGCCGAGTTCTGGCAGGTGTTCCAGATGCTCTATGACGGGCTGGTGAAGTTCAAGCAGGCCTCGCGCGCCGAGGGTTACGAGATCGTTCCGGACCTCGCCGAAGCCATTCCGGAGCCGGAAGACGGCGGCAAGACCTATGTCTTCAAGCTGCGCGACGGCATCAAGTTCGCCGATGGCTCCGATGTGACGGCGGAAGATGTCGTCGCCTCGTTCCAGCGCATTTTCAAGATCCACGGGCCGACGTCGGGCTCGTTCTACAACAACATCGTCGGCGCCGATAAGTGCCTCGAAGATGCCGAGAACTGCACGCTGGAGGGCGGGATCGTTGCCGACGAGGACGCCGGCACCATAACCTTCCACCTGATGCAGCCGGATTCGGAATTCTTCGACAAGCTCGCCGTGCCACATGCCTCGATCCTGCCGGCCGAAACCGCCGCGACCGATTCCGGTACGAACTATATTCCTGGCACTGGCGCCTACATGATCGAAAGCTACGATCCGAACGACAAGATGGTGCTGAAGCGCAATCCCGCGTTCAAGGAGTGGAGCGTTGCCGCCCAGCCGCAGGGGTTCCCGGATGAGATCATCTACCGCTTCGGCATGAACGAGGAAGCCGCGATCAACGCCATCCAGAACGGCCAGATCGACTGGATGTTCGATCCGCCGCCGGCCGATCGCCTGAACGAACTCGGCACGCAGTATGCCGAGCAGGTGCATGTCAATCCGCTGGCCGCCTTCTGGTATGCGCCGATGAACACCAACCTCGCGCCCTTCGACAATGTGAAGGTCCGTCAGGCGGTAAATTACGCCATCGACCGCAATGCGCTGGTGAATATCTACGGTGGCCAGGTGCTTGCCCAGCCGACCTGCCAGATCCTGCCGCCGGATTTCCCCGGCCATGAAGACAACTGCATCTACACTCAGGATCCGGGCACGACATGGTCGGCGCCGGATATGGACAAGGCCAAGCAGCTTGTCGAGGAAAGCGGTACGGCTGGCCAGAAGGTGACGGTTGTTGCCGAGGACACCGCGACCTCGCGCGCCGTCGGTACCTATCTGCAGAGCGTTCTGTCGGAGCTCGGTTATGATGCGACGATGCAGGCGATCTCGCCGAACATCCAGTTCACCTACATCCAGAACACCGACAACAACGTGCAGATCTCGGTCTCGCAGTGGTTCATGGACTATCCGCAGGCCTCGAACTTCCTGAACGTGCTGCTTTCCTGCGCCTCGTTCACGCCGGGCTCGGATGCCTCGATCAACATTGCCGGCTACTGCAACGAGGATATCGACGCCAAGATGGCGGAAGCGATGCAGACGGCGGTGACCGATCCGGAAAGCGCCAACAAGCTGTGGGCGGAAGTCGACAAGGCGTTCATGGAACAGGCGCCCGTTGCGCCGCTGTTCACCCCGAAGAACGTCGACTTCACCTCCAAGCGCGTCGGCAACTTCATCTTCTCCAACCAGTTCCGCTGGGTCATCGACCAGTCCTGGGTGCAGTAACTCCTTGTCGAACGTCTTCCCTCACACGCGCGTCATCCTCGGGCTTGACCCGAGGATCCAAGCACCTTCGGTCGCGAGCGGTGTTTCGAGTGAGGGATGACGGTGAGATATGCTCGCAAAACGCCAACTAAGCCAGAGTAGCGGCGGGATTAGATCCTCGGGTCAAGCCCGAGGATGACGCCCGTAAAATGGCTGATCTGTAAAAACATCGCAGGGCGTCTTCGCCCTGCCATATCCAACACGAGACCCGTGCCCATGACAGACGCCACGATACCAGCACCGACGGCAAAACCAGCCCGCCGCGCCGGGCAGAGCCCGATGCGCCGCGCCTGGCTGATCCTGTCGCGCGACAAGGCGGCGATCGGCGCGTTCATTCTGCTGGTGGTCATCGTGCTCGCCTGTCTGGCCGCACCGCTTTACGCTCAATATGTCGCCAAGACCGATCCGTTCCGATCGAATATTTCCGGCAGCATCGAGATCGACGGCAAGTCGGAAAAGATCATGCAGGCCTCGACCACTGGTCTCGGCCTTGGCGTCACCCCCATTGGCCCGACATGGCACGCGCAATACATGCTCGGCGCCGACAATCAGGGCCGCGATGTCGCAGCGCGTCTGCTTTACGGCGGACGAAATTCGCTCCTGATTTCCTCGGCGGCGACGCTAATCTGTCTGGTGCTCGCCGCGGCCATTGGCATTTCGGCGGGCTTCTTCGGCGGCTGGGTGGACATGGTTCTGTCGCGCATTCTCGAGGTGCTCTGGGCCTTTCCGGTCTATCTTCTGGCCATATCGCTCTCCATCGTGCTGCTGTCGCAGACCATCGTCCTTGGTCCGTTCGAAATCACATCCGGCAGCCTCGTCCTGCCGATCGTCATTATCGGCATCATCTATGTGCCCTATATCGCCCGGCCGGTGCGCGGGCGGGTGCTGTCGCTCCGCGAAAGCGAATTCGTGCTGGCCGCAAAAGGCCTCGGCATTCCGCGCTGGCGCATCCTGATCAAGGACATCCTGCCGAATGTGACGACGACGCTGATCGTCTACATCCCCATCATGATGGCACTCAACATCGTCACGGAATCGGCGCTCTCCTTCCTCTCCATAGGCGTCCAGCCGCCGGATGCGAGCTGGGGCACGATCATTCAGGACGGGCAGGGGCTGCTCTACACCCGGCCGATGGTGGCGCTCGCCCCCGGCATCTCGATCGTGCTGACCGTGCTGGCGCTGAATGTGCTCGGCGACAGCGTGCGCGACGCACTCGACCCCAGAACCAAGCTGCGCTGAGGAAAAGCCCATGATCTTCGCCATCCTTCAGCGTCTCGGCCAGATGGTCTTCGTGCTCTTCGGCATTTCCGCGCTGGTCTTCCTGATCTTCTTCGCCACGCCGGGCTCCGACCCCGCCGCCCGCATCGCCGGCCGCAATGCCGCGCAGGAGACGGTGCAGGCGATCCGCAAGGATTTCGGCTTCGACAAGCCGCTGCCGGTGCAATACGGCATCATGATGAAGAAGCTCTTCATCTCCCGCGACCTGACCTCCTTCGTCAATCGCGGGCTGACGGTGGTGCCGCAGGTGATGCGCGCCGCCCCCATCACGCTGTCGCTTGTCGCGGGTGCGGCGGTGCTCTGGGTGTTCGGCTCCATCTTCGTCGGGGTGATCGCGGCGCTGACCCGCGACAGTATCATCGACAAGGGGCTGATGATCCTCGCCCTCATCGGTGTCTCGATGCCGGTGTTCTGGCTGGGCGAGCTGATGAACCTCGTCTCGCAGAGCCGGTTTCACGATACCTGGCTGTTCTCCTGGGTGCCGGGCCTTGGCTACAAGCCGTTCTTCGACGGTCCCTGGCTCTGGTTCAAGACGCTGGTGATCCCGTGGTTCACGCTCGCAGCCCTCTATATCGGCATTTACGGCCGCGTCCTGCGTGCCAATCTCGTTGAAGCCTATCAGGAGGACTATATCCGCACCGCCCGCGCCAAGGGGCTCTCCCCATCACGGGTGATGCTGCGCCATGCGCTGCGCATGTCGATGATCCCCTTCGTCACCATGTTCGGGCTCGATTTCGGCGTTCTGGTCGGCGGTGCCGCGCTTCTGACTGAGGTCGTGTTCGGCCTGAACGGCGTCGGCCGGCTCACCTATCAGGCGATGCTGAACCTCGATCTGCCAATGATCCTTGCCACCGTCATGTATGCGTCCTTCTTCGTCGTCGTCACCAATGCCGTTGTCGATATTCTCTATGTCGTACTCGATCCGCGGGTGAGGGAACACTGATGGAAACCAGACCACCACTTCTCGATGTTCAGGGCCTCTCGGTCTCCTTTGCCTCCGATCGCGGCCGGGTGAAGGCCATTGACGATGTCTCCTTCAGTGTCGATGAGGGCGAAATCCTGTCGATCGTCGGTGAATCCGGCTCCGGTAAATCGGTGACGCTATTGTCGCTGCTTGGCCTCAACGATCCGAAGACGACTTTTGTGGACGGCGCCGTCTCCTTCAAGGGCAAGCGCATCCTCGAAATGCCCGACCGTGAACTGCGCCGCATCCGCGGCAAGGAAATCGGCCTGATCTCGCAGGATCCGATGACGGCGCTGACGCCGGTCTACACGATCGGCTGGCAGATCGCCGAGCAGGTGCGCACGCACGAAAACATCTCCAAGAGGGCCGCCCGCGCGCGGGCCGTCGAGCTGCTCGCCTCCGTTGGGCTGCCGAACCCGAACGAGGCGGTGGACCGCTATCCGCACCAGCTTTCCGGCGGCATGCGCCAGCGCGCCGTCATCGCCATGGCGCTGTCCTGCAGTCCTTCGCTTCTCGTCGCCGACGAGCCGACGACGGCGCTTGACGTGACGGTGCAGGCGCAGGTGCTGGACCTACTCTTGAAGCTGCGCGACGAGTTCGGCTCGGCTATCATCCTCATCACCCACGACATGGGCGTGGTCGCCGAGGTCGCCGACCGGGTGCACGTCATGTATGCCGGCCGCATGGTCGAAAAGGGCACGACCGCCGAGGTCTTCGATCATCCGATGCATCCCTATAGCTGGGGCCTGATGGCCTCGATCCCGCCGCTTTCCGGCGAGAAGCTCGCCCGCCTGCCATCCATTCCCGGCATGCCGCCGACGCCCGGCGCCATTCCCGAGGGCTGCGGCTTCGCACCGCGCTGTCGCTTCGCGCGGCCGGCGTGCAACAGCCGGCCGCCTGTCCAGCGCATCGGCGACCAGACGGCGCTCTGCGTGCTGGAAGGGGAGGAGCGGGCAGCAGCTCGCCGCGAAGTTCTGGCGCATGAGGTTACAGCATGAACACGCCCCTTCTTTCGACCCGCGACCTCACCAAGCATTTCACTGTCGGCAAGACGATGCGCCCCGGCTCCGGCCGCACGCTTTATGCCGTCGAGGATGTCACCATCGATGTTCAACCCGGTGAAACGCTGGGCCTTGTCGGCGAATCCGGTTCGGGAAAATCCACCTTCGGTCGCTGCATCACGCGGCTTTACGATCCGACTTCGGGCAACCTGCTTTTTGATGGAAAGGACATCACCAAGGCCGGCGAACGCGGCCTCCTGCCGGTGCGCCGGCGCATGCAGATGATCTTTCAGGATCCCTCCGCCTCGCTGAACCCGAAGCGCCGGGTCCGCGATATCGTCGGCGATGCCGTGCGCGTTCATGGCATCCGCAAGGGCCGGGCCGTCGATGAATGGCTGGAGGAACTGATGGATCTCGTCGGCCTTCGCGCCGAGCATCTCGATCGCTATCCGCACGAATTCTCCGGCGGCCAGCGTCAGCGCATCGGCATTGCCCGCGCGCTTGCCGTCGAGCCGGAACTGATCGTTGCCGACGAGCCGGTGTCGGCGCTCGATGTCTCGGTGCAGGCGCAGATCGTCAACCTGTTCTCCGAACTCAGGGAAAAGCTGAACCTCACCTATATCTTCATCGCCCATGACCTTGCTGTCGTGCGGCAAGTGTCGAGCCGGGTGGCGGTGATGTATCTCGGCTCTCTGGTCGAGATCGGCGAGACCGATCGCCTCTATACCAGCCCGAAGCATCCCTATACGCAGGCGTTGCTGTCGGCCGTGCCGCAGGCGGCGAACCGGGGCAAGCGGCAGCGCATTCTGCTGGAGGGCGAAATTCCGAGCCCGCTCGATCCGCCGAAGGGCTGCAAGTTCTCTACCCGATGCCCCTTCGCCGACGACCGCTGTCGCGCCGAGCGGCCGAAGCTTGCCGATGCCGGCCAGGGGCGCCAGGTTGCCTGCCATTATCCGCTTGAAGACGCGCTTGCCTGACGGGGAGACCCTCAATAGCATGGCCGAAAACGCCGAGGGATAAACGCATGAGCTATAGCATCACCGCCGGCGGCACGCTGTGGCGCTTTGACAACCTCAAAAGCCTGATGGCGAAGGCAACGCCACTGCGCTCCGGCGACGTGCTGGCCGGCATCGCTGCTGAGAGCGCCGAGGAGAGTGTAGCAGCCCGCATGTGCCTTGCCGAGGTGCCGCTGAAGACGTTTCTCAGCGAAGCGCTGATCCCTTACGAGGACGATGAGGTTACCAGGCTGATTATCGACAGCCACGATGCCGTGGCCTTTGCGCAGATCGCGCATCTGACGGTTGGTGATTTTCGTGATTTTCTCCTCTCCGCCGATGGGGCCACGTTGTCGCGGCTTGCCCCCGGCATCACCCCGGAAATGGCCGCTGCCGTCTCCAAGCTGATGCGCAATCAGGACCTCATCCTGACGGCGAAGAAATGCCGGGTGGTGACGAAATTCCGCAACACGCTCGGACTTGAGGGGCATATGTCTGTCCGGCTGCAGCCCAACCATCCTTCCGACGACCGGATGGGTATTGCCGCCTCGATCGTCGATGGCCTGCTTTATGGTACGGGGGACGCCGTCATCGGCATCAACCCGGCCTCCGACAATGTCGCCGTGCTTTCCGACCTGGTCGAGATGCTCGCCGGCATTATCGACCGCTACGAAATCCCGACGCAGGCCTGCGTGCTGACGCATGTGACGACATCGATCGAGATGGCGAACCGGGGCCTGCCTGTCGATCTCGTATTCCAGTCGATTGCCGGGACCGAGAAGGCCAATACCTCGTTCGGCATTTCGCTTGAAATGCTGCGGGAAGGCTATGAGGCCGGCCTTGCTCTCAAGCGCGGCACGGTCGGCGAGAACCTGATGTATTTCGAGACCGGGCAGGGCTCCGCGCTTTCGGCAGATGCCCATTTCGGCTGCGACCAGCAGACGCTGGAGGCCCGGGCCTATGGCGTGGCCCGCGTCTTCTCGCCGCTCCTCGTCAACACCGTGGTCGGCTTCATCGGTCCCGAATATCTCTATGACGGCAAAGAGATCATCCGCGCGGGGCTGGAGGATCATTTCTGCGGCAAGCTGCTCGGTCTGCCGATGGGCTGCGACATCTGCTATACCAACCATGCCGAGGCCGATCAGGATGACATGGACACGCTGCTGACGCTGCTGGGTGCTGCTGGCATCAACTTCATCATGGGCATTCCCGGCTCCGACGACGTGATGCTGAACTACCAGTCGACCTCCTTCCACGACCAGCTTTACCTGCGCGACGTGCTCGGGCTGAAACGGGCACCGGAGTTCGAGGCGTGGCTCGAAAAGGTCAGGGTCACGGATGGCGCTGGTCATCTGCTGCCCCAGGACGCTGGCCACGCGCTTCTGAGGATCGCCTCATGAGCGCGCCGGATCCCTGGGAAGCCCTGAAAAAGTTCACCGATGCCCGCATCGCCATTGGCCGTTCCGGTTCGTCATTGCCGACACGTGAAGTGCTGTCTTTTGCTCTGGCCCATGCCCGCGCGCGTGATGCCGTGCATGCGCCGTTCGATGCCGATACGCTGGAGGCGGGGCTCAAGGCGCTCGGGCTTGAGACAGTAAAGGCTCGAAGCCGTGTTGCCGATCGGCGCGAATATCTGACACGGCCGGATTATGGCCGTCGACTGGCGCCGGAGGATGCGGAACGCATCGCGACGCTGAAGGTGGAGCCAGCCGATATTGCGATTGTGGTCGCCGATGGCCTATCGACGACAGCCATCGAGGCCAATGCCATTCCCTTTCTTTCGGCTCTGCTGCCACGGCTGACGAAAGCCGGATTTTCCATCGCACCTGCGGTCATCGTCGAAAACGGCCGGGTTGCGATCGGCGACGAGATCGGGGCGCTGCTGAAGGCCCGGCTCGTCCTTGTTGCCATTGGTGAGCGACCGGGGCTTTCCTCCGTCGACAGTCTCGGCGCCTATCTGACCTTCGCGCCGAAGCTCGGCCGGTCCGATGCGGAGCGCAACTGCATTTCCAACATCCGCCCCGCCGGCCTGAAGCCGCCGCTTGCGGCCGACAAGGCGGCCTGGCTGATCAGGGAGGCCGTGCGGCGTGGCCTCACCGGCGTCAATCTCAAGGAAGACACGCAGACGCTGCTGGAAGACTAGATCATCGGGCGATTAGTTAGCATCGCCCGATGATCTGGTTTCCTTTTTAGCCGCATCGGGTTGTCGAAAAACCGGTATCCACTTTTTCGCCCGATGCTCTAGTCGATGACGACTGTCTTCGTGTTGAACCCCGGCGGCAGCGGTGCCGGACGGTCGATTGCGACATTCTCCAGCGTGAGACCCTCGACATTATGGGCAAACAGGCCGGGCATGCCGCCCGGATAGTCGATCATGCCGATCACGCGGCCATCAGCCCCCTTGCGCCAGGCATTGGCGCGTCCGGTCGAGCCGGGCTCCACCACGAGATCGGCGGGGGTGGGGCGCAGGTCGTAGGCAATCGCGGTTCCATATTGCCCTGGCCTCTGCGACAGGGCGAGGTTGCGGATGGTGATGTCGGCTATGCCGCCCTTGTGTTCGCTGTAGAGGTTGATCGCGCCTTCCATGCTGCCGCTGATATTCTCGACCGTGACGTTGGTAACCGTGCCGGCGGGGCGGGTCTCCGGGCGGCGGTCGACGAGGTTGATCGTCAGCGCTTCGCCCGATCCCCAGAAGCCGGCGGGTGTCTCTTGGCATTCCAGCCGGATATCGGAAAAGCGCACGTTTTCCACGGGGCCGCCATCGCGGGAAAAGATGCCGAGGCCGCGGTTCGAGCCGACGATCTCGCAGTGCTCGAACACGATATCGCGGAAGGGGGCGAAGGATTCCGTGCCGATCTTCAGCGCGCAGGACCGTGACTGCACCCGGCAGCCGGACACCGTGATCCGCTCGCAGGCACCGGAAATCGAACCATCGGCGCGGATCGAGGTCTTCAGCACCACGCCGTCATCGGCGGTTGCGATGTCGCAGCCGGCAATGGTGACGTCGCGGCAGCCGTCGATGACCACGCCATCGGTATTGGGCATTCTGAGGTCGTTTTCGACACGGATATTTTCGATTGCAACATTGCCGCAATCGACGAAATGCAGCGTCCACATCGCCGAGTTGGTGACGGTGATGCCGGAGAGCCGGACGCCCTCGCAGCCATCCAGCACCAGCAGCCGCGGCCGGAGCTTTGCCGGGATGCGGGTTCCCATCTCGTTGTCGTCTCCGGTCGAAAACGCGGTGCCGTCGCAGACGATGCGGCCATTGCCGGTGATGGCGATATTGCTGGCGCCGGCCGCAGCGATCATCGCCCGGTCGCTATCCTCGGCGATCACGGCGACGCGGGTCGCGGCATAGGCGTCGTAGTCGGCAATGAAGTGCAGTTCGGCGCCGTCTTCAAGCCGCAGCTCGACATTGGGCGCCAGCCGCAGGCCGCCGCTGCGATGGCGGCCAGGTTCGAGCACGACGATCACGGAGCCGCCGGCGTCGATTGCCTGCTGGATGCTGGACGTCGCTTCGCCGTCGCCGGCCGGAATGCGGATTTCGCGCAATCTCTTCCTCCCTCATAAAAATATTTTTATGAAATTTGTGTGTCGATCCTCTTCGTCCCTTCCTCGTCTCTAGACCGGAGCTGAAAGTTTTGCAATTTTAATGCACGAGGACGCCGCGAAATGTCTGCCGTTCGAAAGCTGGCATGGAAATATTTGCATTAACTGGGCGTAATGGGAGGGTAAGCTGATCGAATTCTCGAAAATCGAGCACCTTGTCGAGGTGCTGCGCGAGCGCATTTTCATAGGCACGGATACCATGGCGGACTTCGCTTTCCGTGAGGCCCCGCCATCGGAACGGGCGCGGATGCTCGCCGGCCCGGAGCCGGACTGGGAGGCGGTGACGCCGGACACGGTCTGGGGTGAACCGCAGAGCTATTTCTGGTTTGCGGGCAGAGTGCGCATTCCCGAAGAGCTCTCCGGCAAAAGGCTTTGCCTCGGCGTCGAGGCCATGTTCGGTCGGGTGATGGGGCGTTCGGATCCGCAGTGCCTGGTGCGCATCAACGGCGAAATCGTTCAGGGTGCCGACTACAATCACCGCGAAATCCTGCTGACGAAATCCGCGCGGGGTGGCGAGGTCTTCGACATCATGATCGAAGCCGGCACCATCGAGAGCCGGCGCCAGCTCGGCTTTGCCGGCCGTATCCTGATCCACGATACCGAGGCCGAGGCGCTCTACTACGATCTTCGCGCACCGCTCGATGTGGCGAAGCATCTCGACATTCACGACCACCGCCGCGATTTCATCCTGAAGACGGTCTATCAGGCGATCAACGCCGTCGATCTGAGGGCCGGCAATTCCCGGCGTTTCTCGGAGAGCCTTGCGGCTGCGCGGGCAACTGCCGCGAAGATCTACGAGGCTGCCGATACCGAGATCGCGCCGCATATCACCGTCACCGGCCACACCCATATCGACGTCGCCTGGCTCTGGCGCATCCGCGAGACGCGGCAGAAGATGGCGCGGTCGATGGCGACGGCGCTGCATCTGATGTCGGAATATCCGGAATACAGGTTCATGTACAATCAGGGCCTGCTGCTCGACTATCTTGAGCAGGACTATCCCGCGCTGTTCGAAGGCATCAGAGAGCAGCAGCAGGTCGGCAGGTTCGAGATCGAAGGTGCGCTGTGGCTGGAGCCGGACGCCAACGTGACCGGCGGTGAATCGCTCGTCCGCCACGTGCTGCGCGGCGTGCGCTACCACGAGCAGACGTTTGGCGTGCGCCCGCGCGTGCTGTGGCTGCCGGATACGTTCGGTTATTCCGCCGCCTTCCCGCAGATCATGAAGCTTGCCGGGCTTTCGGTGTTCGTCACCCACAAGATGTCCTGGAACGACACCAACAAGATGCCGAGCGAGACCTTCTTCTGGCAGGGGATCGATGGCACACAGGCGCCGACCTATTTCCTCACCACTCAGCCGGCTGACGCTACCTCGATCAATACGACCTATTGCCCGGACCTCAAGGCCAGCCATGTGATGGGCACCTGGCGCCGCTATGCCGAGAAACAGGCGAATGACGAACTGTTCCTGGTCTATGGCTTCGGCGATGGCGGTGGCGGCCCGACGCGGGAAATGCTGGAACATATCCGCCGCATGGAACGCGGCATTCCCGGTTGCCCGCGCGTGTCGCAGGGCTTCATGGGGCCGGTTCTGGATCGCATCGTCGCGCGCATGCATGGGAACCCTGCAGACTATCCTGTCTGGGTCGGTGAGCTCTATCTCGAATTCCACCGCGGCACCTTCACCTCGGTCGCCAAGGTCAAGCGCAACAACCGTCGGGCGGAAGCGATGCTGCGGGAGCTCGAAACACTCGCAAGCCTCGCCTGGTTCTCCGGCGCTGCGGACTATCCCGGCGAGGAGCTTGCCGCCCTCTGGGATATCGCGCTCCTGAACCAGTTCCACGATATCCTGCCCGGCTCCTCGATCGGCCTCGTCTATGACGACAGCGACGAGGACTATGCGACCTTCTTCGGGCGGGCCGAAGTGCTGCGGCAAAGCCTTGCGGGTGCGCTGGCAGGCGAGGGCGAGATGCTCGCCGTCAATCCCTTCGCGCAGGCCGCCGGCGGGCTGGCGATGCTGGCCTCCGATGAGCCGGTGACGGTTGCGGGGCGGGCGTCGCAGACAGTCATCGCGGCGGACGGCGCCCGGCTTCAGGCCGTGCCGGTCGAACCAGTGCCGGGGCTTGCTGCGGCGCGGCTGCCGGTTGTGCCGGCAACGGCGGCAGCGTCCGGCAACGGGTCGCTGGAGGTCACATCCGAGCGTCTTGAAAACGACCGGGTCCGTGCGGCCTTTGATGACAGAGGGCGGCTGGTTTCTCTGATCGACAAGGTGTCGGGCCGCGAATGCCTCAAGTCCGGCGAGGCCGGCAACCGGCTTCAGGCCTTCCGCGACCTGCCGGCGCAATATGATGCCTGGGATATCGACCGCACCTTCGAGGATCAGGTTTTCGAAATCGACAATCTTGTCAGCGCGGAAGTGGTCGAGACCGGGCCATATCGCGCCGCCATCCGCTTCGAATGGGCTTATGAGGCATCGCGCATCGTTCAGGTGGCTTCGCTTGAGGCTGACGGCGGCGTGCTCGCCTTCGACACATCCATCGACTGGCACGAGCACAACACGCTGGTGAAGGCAGCCTTTCCGCTTGCGGTGCGCGCGGCGGAGAGCGAGGCAGAGATCCAGTTCGGACATGTCTCGCGCCCGACCCACGCCAATACCAGCTGGGACCGTGCTCGCTTCGAAAGCCCGATGCATCGCTGGGTTTCGCTGTCAGAGCCCGGTTTCGGCGTGGCGTTCCTTAACGACTGCAAATACGGCTATGACGCCCGCGGCACGACGCTGCGGCTGACCCTGCTGCGCTCGCCGACCTATCCGTGGCCGGAAGCCGATCAGGGCGAGCACCGCTTCCGCTACGGCATCATGCCACATCACGGCATTGATGGTTCGGCCGTGTCGATGGCGGCGGAAGCGTTCAATCATCCGCTGAACCTGATTGCGGGCAAGGGCGCCGGCGCTGCGGGCGTGATTGCGCCGCCGCTTGCGGTCGACAATCCGGCGATTGCCGTGGAAGCGGTGAAGCGGGCCGAGGATGGCGATGGCCTTGTCGTGCGGCTCTGGGAACGGCACGGCGCGCAGCAGACAACTGCGATTGCCTTTTCAGCGGAGATTGTTGACGTGACCGAGGTCGATCTCATGGAAGAGGCGCCTGTCGCTCTGCCGCTTGAGGGGGGAGAGGCAAGGCTCACCTTCGCGCCGTTCGAGATCAAGACGCTGAGGCTGAGGCGTTCCGCCGAAAGGAGACCTGGATGAGCAAGGGTGAGAAGGTTGGCATGCGCGATGTTTCCGAGCGTGCCGGTGTCGCGATTTCCACCGTCTCGCACGTGCTGAACGGCACGGCGCCGATCTCCGAGGAGGTGCGTGCCCGCGTGCTCGATGCCGCCCGTGAGCTTGGCTATCTTGCCCGGCGCACCGCGCGTGCCTCGGTCAACGCCGTCAACAAGGTGCTCCTGGCAGTGCCGCAGGACGCGCTGCCGGACAGCGACGTCAACCTCGTCTCCTGGACCATCCTCAACGCGCTGACGCGCGACTGCGAGGCGCGTGGCGTGCGTCTTGTGCCCTTCACACTGAGCCGCGAGGATCCGGTGGAGGCCGTCGATATGGCGGCAAGGGCGGCGAAGGCCGATGGTATCATCGTCATCAATGACGACCGCAGCGCGTTGCTTGATGCGATCGGCCGCTCCGGCATGCCCGCTGTCCTCATCAACGGCGAGGATCCGAACATGCATATCGACAGCGTCACGCCCGGCAACCGCTTCGCCGCGCAGAAGGCGACGAAGCTCCTGATCGACAAGGGGCACCGCCGCATCATCCATCTCACCTGGCGCGGCCGCAAGACCGTCGACCGGCGTCTAGACGGCTTCCTCGACGCGTTCCGCGATGCCGGTTTGCCGGAAGAGGGCGCAATCGTCGTCATGGCGCGCGGCTTCGAACCGCAGCATGGCGACGAGGCGCTGGCGGAATGGATGGAGACACATCCCGATCTCGACGGTGCGACCGCGCTGTTCTGCGCCGCCGACAATCTCGCCTTCGGCGCGATCCGGGCGCTGAAGCGGGCCGGCAAGCGCGTGCCGGAGGATATTTCGGTGATGGGCTTCGATGGCGTGGCGCTCGGCGAGCTTCACCAGCCGCCACTGACGACGGTGCTGATTCCGCTCGAGCAGTTCGGGCCGACGGCGCTCGATCTTCTGGAGGCGCGGGCGAAAAACGGCCAGACGCCGCGCGCGGCGCATCGGGTCGAGCTCGGCTGCGAGGTGGTTCTGCGCGACAGCATTGCGGTGCCGAAGGGCTGAGTGCCAGTGTCTTTCCTGTAGAAATGAAAATATTTTCATTTTGATGGTTTGGAATGACGGGTCATCCTGTGGAATTTTTTTATTGCTTTTTTGCAGAAATCGCCGTTAGAAATGGTCGAGAATTGTGGAGGGCCGGTAATCAGGGAGGTTCCCGGCTTGGATTAACACTCTGAATGGGAGGGAATTATGAAATTATTTTTACGGTCCGGTAGCCTTGCCGTTGCACTACTTGCCAGTGTCTCTCTGGCGCATGCCTTCCAGGAAGCGCCGATGCTGAAGGCCGAGGTCGACGCCGGCAAGTTGCCGCCGGTCGACGAGCGTCTGCCCGCTGACCCGATGGTGGTTGATGCTGTTGAGGTCGGCCAGTATGGCGGCACCTGGCACCGTGCCTATAGCGGCCCGGGCGATCGCTGGGGCCCGACCAAGCTGATGGAAGAGCGCGTGCTCAAATACGTACCGGATGCCGAGGGCAACATCTCGCTGGTGCCGGCCTACATCGAAAGCTATTCCGTCAACGACGACTCCACCGAATTCACCTTCACGCTTCTCGACGGCATGAAATGGTCCGACGGTGAGCCGGTGACGACCGAGGATGTCGAGTTCTGGTACAATGACGTCTTCCTCAACAAGGCGCTGACGCCGACCATCGACCCGACCTTTTCACCGGGTGGCGTGCCGATGACGCTGGAGGTCAAGGACGACCGGACCTTCACGATCAAGTTCGCCCAGCCCTATGTCTACTTCCTCAACATCCTGGCCAAGGACTCAACCGGTGAGCCGAGCCTCGACCGCCCGTCCTTCCTGTATCCGAAGCATTATCTGAGCCAGTTCAACGACCATTATGCGAACGCCGACGAACTCGCCAAGGCGGCCGCAGACCATGGTGTCCAGCGCTGGAGCGATCTCTGGGGTTCGAAGGGGCCGATCACCTCGTGGTGGCAGAACCCGGAACTGCCGGTGATCACCGCCTGGAAGATCGAAACGCCGGCGCCGGCCAATGTCGTGACCATGGTGCGCAATCCCTACTACTGGGCGGTCGATCAGGACGGCAACCAGCTTCCCTATATCGATCGCATCGAACATCGCCTGTTCGACGCGGCTGACTCGTTCAACCTGATGATCGTTCAGGGCCAGATCGACATGCAGATGCGCTACGTCAACACCAGCGATTTCACCTTCTACAAGGAAAACGCGGACAAGGGCGGCTACCATGTCGGCACGTCGATCTCGGCAAATGTCTGGTCCTTCGTTCCGAACCTGAATACCACGGACGAGCAGCTCAACCCGCTGTTCAACAATGCCGACTTCCGTCACGCGCTGTCCGTCGGTATCGATCGCGAGACGATCAACGAACTGGGCTTTGCCGGCCTTGGCGAGCCTCGGTCCGTATCGCCGGTTTCCGGCTCGCCGTATTTCAATGCCGACTGGGAGACGCACTGGACCGAATACGATCCGGATCTCGCAAACGAGCTTCTCGACAAGGTCGGCCTTTCCGAACGCGACGCCGACGATTATCGCCTGCTGCCGAACGGCAAGCGCCTGCAGATCGTGGTAGAGGCCTACCAGGACTACGCGGCTCCGATCCTGGAAGTTGCCGCCGACTACTACAAGGATATCGGCATCGAGCTTCTGCCGCGCATTATTGACCGCACGCAGTGGGACGATAACCGCGACAATAACAACTTCCAGATCCAGTACACGCCGGTCGACCGTCTCTCCGTGGTGTCCGCCGATCCGCGCAACATCATGGGCAATGACAGCTACGCCCAGCAGCACTACGTCTGGTATTCGACCGAGGGCGAAAGCGGCATCGAGCCGCCGGCCGACGATCCGATCCGCACCATCTGGTCTGATTGGGACAAGGCTTCCGTCGCAGGGTCCGTTGAAGATGCGGATGCTGCTCTCAACGACATGATCGGCACCTTCGTGGATCAGGGCTATGTCATCGGCCTGGTCGGCGAGGAAAAGGCGCCGATGATCGTCAAGAACGACTTCATGAATGTGCGCAACGACCTGATCCAGGACGATGTCACCCGCGGTGTCGGTTATGCCCAGCCGCAGCAGTTCTGGATCAAGCAGGGCAACTGACGTCCCGAAGAAGCGCGGCATGGCGGGTCACCGCCGCCGCAAGGTGAGGCCTTCCTCCCCGAAGAGTAGCGGCTCCGCGATCATGCGGAGCCGGCCGGCCGCCCGTTATCGCGGGCGGCCGGTGGGTGGCAGTGTGCGGAGAGCAGACGATGGCAAATTTCCTGTTGCGACGAATTCTGTGGGCGATCCCCACACTGATTGTCGTGTCCTTCATATCCTTCATCATCATCCAGCTTCCGCCCGGCGACTATGTCACAGCCTATGCCGCGGAGCTGCGCAACAGCGGTGAATACATCACCGCCGCGCAGGAGAATGCGATCCGCACCCAGCTCGGGCTCAACGATCCGATCCTTGTGCAATATGTCCGCTGGATCGGCAATATCCTGCTGCATGGCGATTTCGGCCAGTCGTTCCACTGGAACGCGCCGGTCTCCGACCTGATCTGGAGCCGGCTGGCGCTGACGTTGCTCTTGTCGTCGCTGTCGCTGGTGTTCACCTGGATCATCGCGATCCCGATCGGCGTCTATTCGGCGCAGCGTCAGTATTCGCTGCTCGACTACGTGTTCACCATCTTCGGCTTCCTCGGCAAGGGCATTCCGGACTTCCTGCTGGCGCTGATCCTGATGTGGATCGGCTTCGCATGGATGAACATCGATGTCGGCGGCCTGATCTCGCCGCGCTTCGAAGGTGCGCCGCTCAGCCTTTCGAAGGTCCTGAACGTGCTGAACCACGTCTGGATCCCGATTGTCGTGCTCGCAACCGGCGGCGCGGCGGGACTGATCCGCGTCATGCGTGCCAACATGCTCGATGAGCTCGGAAAACCCTATGTCGAGACCGCTTATGCACAGGGGCTCTCGGAACGCCAGGTGGTCTGGGGCTATCCGGTGCGCGTGGCGCTGAACCCGTTCATCTCGACGGTGGGCTGGGCGCTGCCGGCGCTGTTTTCAGGCGACGTCATCACCGCCGTCGTGCTGAACCTTCCGACCACCGGGCCGCTGATGCTGCAGGCGCTGAAGATGCAGGACATGTATCTCGCCGGCGCCTTCATCCTGATCCTCAGCGTGTTCACCGTCATCGGCACGCTGCTTTCCGACATCCTTCTCGCGTGGTCCGATCCGCGCATCCGTTACGCGTGAGGCCATCATGACCTATGAAACGACCGTCTACGCGGAAGAAAACGAGCTCGCCAACGCCGAGCAGACCATCTACACCGCCAATTCCTGGAAGCTGATGTGGTGGCGGTTTCGCCAGCATCGGCTGGCGGTGGTGTCGCTGGCTTTCCTCGTGCTCGCCTACCTCGTCGCCATCTTCGCCGAGATCGTCGCGCCCTATGCGCCGGATTCGATCGAGCGGCTGGAGACCTTCGTGCCGCCGCGTCTGGTTCGGGTCGTCCACGACGGTTCGCTAACGCGGCCCTTCGTCTACGAGCTGAAGCGCACCCGTGATCCGGAGACCGCCCGCGTCACCTATGTCGCCGACACCAGCAAACCGTTGCCGATCAAGTTCTTCGTCCATGGCGAGAAATACAAGTTCTGGGGCATCTGGAAGGCCGATCTGCATCTCTTCGGCATTGATGCCAAGCGCCAGAAGATCAACCTTCTCGGCACGGATTCGCTCGGCCGCGACCTGTTCTCGCGTCTCGTCTACGGCGCAAGGGTGACGCTTTCGGCGGGGCTCATCGGGGTGTTCTTCGCCTTCGTGCTCGGTATCTTCTTCGGCTCGATCTCCGGCTATTACGGCGGCTTCGCCGACACCGCGATCCAGCGGATGATGGAATTCATCCGATCGGTGCCGACGATCCCCTTGTGGATGGGCCTTGCCGCAGCGCTGCCGATCTCGTGGAACCCGCTTTTCGTCTACGTGCTGATCACGCTGATCCTGGCGCTGATCGGCTGGACCCATCTCGCCCGCGTCGTGCGCGGCCGGTTCCTGTCGCTGAAGTCGGAGGATTATGTGATGGCGGCGCGGCTTGCCGGTGCCTCGGAATACCGGGTCATCACCAAGCACATGCTGCCGGCAATGACCTCCTACATCATCGCGGCGATGACGCTCGCCGTGCCGGAGATGATCCTCGGCGAGACGGCGCTGTCCTTCCTCGGGCTTGGGCTCAGGCCGCCGGTCGTCTCCTGGGGCGTGCTGCTGCAGGATGCGCAGAACCTCCGCTCGATTTCGCTCGCCCCATGGCTGCTTGCACCCGGTCTTGCCGTGGTCGCGGTCGTGCTGGCTTTCAATTTCCTCGGTGACGGCCTGCGCGATGCGGCCGATCCCTACGGACAATAGGTGCCGCCATGCTGGACCAAGTCAAAATGCCGCCGGAACGGCTTCTGCAGCTCGATGATGTCGAGGTTGCATTCAAGACCCGCGACGGGCTGGTGACCGCCGTCAACGGCGTCAACTATCACGTCAACCGCGGCGAGGTTCTCGGCATCGTCGGCGAAAGCGGCTCGGGCAAATCGGTGACGGTGCGGGCCATCATGCGGCTTCTGGCGAAGAATGCGCGCGAAGGGGACGGCACGATCCGCTTCAATCCGGACGGCGAGACCGAATATCGCCTCGATGGTGTTGCCCGCGATAGCCGGCTGATGCGCCGCTTGCGCGGTGGCAAGATCGGCATGGTGTTCCAGGAGCCGATGACGGCGCTCTCGCCGGTGCATTCGATCGGCACCCAGATCATGCGCACGGTGATGCTGCACCGGCGTGTCGGCAAGGAAGAGGCCCGCGCCCGCGCGATCGATCTTCTGGCGCGCGTGCAGCTCCCCCAGCCGGAGCGGCTTGTCGACAGCTATCCGCACCAGCTTTCCGGCGGCATGCGCCAGCGCGCGATGATCGCGCTCGCGCTTGCCTGCGACCCGGCGCTCCTGATTGCCGACGAGCCGACCACGGCGCTCGACGTGACCACCGAGGCGCAGATCCTCGAACTGCTGAAATCGCTGCAGCAGGAACTGGGCATGGCGATCATCTTCATCACCCACAATTTCGGCGTTGTCGCCGATATCGCTGATCGGGTGGCGGTGATGTATCTCGGCCGTGTGGTCGAGACCGGGCTTGTCGATGACATTTTCTACAATCCGCAGCATCCCTACACCCGGGCACTGCTTGGCTCGATCCCGCGTCTCGGCCAGCAGAAGCAGCGGCGCCTCAAGGTCATCAAGGGCTCCGTGCCGGATCCCTACAACATCCCGTCCGGCTGTGTGTTCCACACCCGTTGCGATTATGCCGATCCGTCCATCTGCGCCGCCAAGGCGCCGCCCCGCATTCCCTTTCCGCGCGGCCAGGAGGCGCTCTGTCACTTCGCCGGAAACCTGCCGGAGGGCGGACAATGAACGAGATGAAGACCATGCCGGATGACGCGCTGATTTCGGTGCGCGGCCTGAAGAAGCATTTCGTTGTGAAGGGCGGCAAGAAGGGCCGCGAGCTGAAGGTGCTGCGCGCCGTCGACGATGTCACCTTCGATATCAGGAAGGGTGAGACCTTCGGCCTTGTCGGCGAGAGCGGTTCGGGCAAATCCACCGTCGCGCGGCTCATCCTCAGGGCTTATGGCCTGACGGAAGGGGAGATCCTGTTTCGCAGCGAGGAAGGCGGCGTCATCGACATCTCGGCGATGGGGGACAAGGAACTGCGCCCGGTCCGCCGCGAAATGCAGATGATCTTCCAGGATCCCTATTCCTCGCTCAATCCGCGCATGACGCTGCTGGAACTCATCGGCGAACCGATGGTCGTCCATGGTTACACCAAGGAGCAGATTGCCAAGCGCGTTGCGGAACTCCTCTCCTTCGTCGGGCTGCGCCCGGAATATGCCTCGCGCTATCCGCATGCGTTTTCCGGCGGTCAGCGGCAGCGTATCGGCATCGCGCGCGCTCTGGCGCTTTCGCCCGCCTTCATTGCCGCCGACGAAGCGGTCTCGGCGCTCGATGTCTCGGTCGCCGCCCAGAACATCAACCTCCTGCAGGACCTGCAGGAGCAGTTTCACCTCACCTATCTGTTCATCACCCACGATCTCGGCATGGTCGAGCACATTTCGGACCGCATCGCCGTCATGTATCTCGGCCAGATCGTCGAGCTCGGGGAGACGGACAGCCTGTTTGCACGGCCGCGCCATCCCTATACGGAAGCCCTCCTGCGTGCCGTGCCGCAGCCGGACCCGCGCAAGCGCTCCACCGAAAAGCGCGGTGTGCTCAAGGGCGAAGTTCCCGACGCCTCCGAGCCGCCTTCCGGCTGCGCCTTTCATCCTCGCTGCGCCTATGCGACGGAACGCTGCAGCGCTGAAAAGCCTGCTCTTCGCGAGGTCGCCGGGCGGCAGGTCCGCTGTCACTACGCAGAGACACTGGAATTGCAGGGAGTGGGCGAATGACCCTGTTTACACCCGCCGTGCCGGCACCGCCAACGGATGCCCGAGACGGTGATTTCGCACTGGCGGCGCGATACCGGCCTGTCCTGATGCTGGACGGGAACGAGCCGTCGCCGCCGCTGGCGCTCGGCTACAGCGTCATGCGCGCGGCGACAAAATCGCCGTCCTCGAAGTTCGCCATCGCCCCGCCGCCGGGGGGCGCCGTCATCGAATATGCCATCTGGCACGACTGGGACATCCAGCATCTCTACGACCTGGAACATGTCTGGGTGCATCTCGATGCGGCGGGCGCTGTTACCCGTGTCGAGGGCTCCATGCATGGCATGCGGGTCTCGATCGATGACGGCAGTGGCCTGCCGGAGATGGAGGGCACGCGGCCGGTGCTTTATGTCGAGCCGGGCAAGCATGCGCTCTGGGGCGTTTTGCGCAGTATGTCGTTCATCGCCGGTCACCATATTGCTCAGATGTGCGGTCCGGAGGCCGGTCGGGAGGGCGTGCATCTCGGCAATTCCTTTGCCGAAGGTGGCGCCTATGCCGCGACTGCCCGCGACCACCGGCTTGCAAGGCTTGCGATGAAACGTGCCGCCTTCACGCCCTCCTTCCTGTTCGAGCGCCCAGCGACGGAGCCGGCGCTGATGCCGTGGTCCGCGCTCGCCGCCTTCATACCGTTGCGGATGAAGGCGCTGATCGCCGCGCTGCCGGAAAAGGTACCGCATCTGGAAGCCGTGTTCCTCGATTGCGGCGATACGCTTATCGACGAGAGCACGGAGATAAGGCTTCCCGGAAGCGATGTCGTGGTTGAGGGCGATGAAATACCCCATGCGATGGATGCCGTGCGCGCGCTCCACCGGCTTGGCCACCGGCTGGCGCTGGTTGCCGACGGGCCGCGCGGGACCTTCGAGAACATGCTGATGCCGCGCGGTATCTGGGACCTGATGGATACCCACGCCATCTCCGGTGATGTCGGCGCGTCCAAGCCATCGCCGGAGATGTTCGAGGCGGCGATGGACGGCCTCGGGCTGGGCCACGAGGCGCGTTCCCGCATTGTCATGGTCGGCAACAATCTGGAGCGCGATATCCGCGGTGCCAACGAATTCGGCCTTATCAGCCTGTTCGTCGCCTGGTCGAAACGGCGCACCCATGTGCCGGCTGCGACAATCGAAGTGCCGCAATACCGCATCGACAGCCTCGACCGGCTGGTCGCCGAAATCGAGGCCATCGAGTTGTCGCTGACGGAGGCCGCTGATGGCTGAAAAAGCACGCTTCATCAGTCGCCCCGGCGAGACCGTGACGGCGTTCGCGCTCGGCCCGCTTGAGGCCGCGTATTATCCCGGCGCGGTGACGCGCGGGGCCGACAATGTCGACTACAAGTTCGTCAACGGGTTTGTGGATGTGGGTGAGCTGCCCTGTCGCACGGCGCTCAGGGCCGATATCGCGACCCGGACCGTTGCACTGAAGGACGATTTCGAGATCGTCTCGACAAACCTGCCGGGCTTCAACCGCAGGCTCGAATTCTCCGGTTTCTGGCATCGCCCGACGCGGCTTCAGCGCTGGGTGCGCACAAGGCTGGTGCCGCCTGCTGCTGGTGCCTATCCGTTCCGCCTTTCGACCTGCGGCGGCGTTCATGTCTGGGTCGATGGCGAATTGGCCGCCGCCTTCGAGCCATACACCCGCAACGTCGCGCAGGAGACGGAGATCGTCCTGGACCTTGCCGACGGCGGTTGCGAGGTCGTCATGCTGGTCGAGGAAATGGCCGAGCGCGACACCAATTATTTCGTTGAACTGACCTTTCTCGGCGACGGCGATCTTGCTGCCGTCATTCCCGGCGCCGCCGACCAGCAGGCGCTCGATACGCTGATGGCGCTCGCCCGCGCCGTGCGTCCCGCGAAGGTCGTCTTTGGTGAGGGTGACGTCGTGGAACTGGTGTTCGACACGCCGGCGGGAAGCGATGTGACGGTGTCGGCAGCCGTGCACCAGAGCGTCCACATGCGCCACCTGCCGCCGCTCTACGAGATGATGGTGACGCTTGCCGCCGGGCAGGACCGGGTACCGCTTGGCCTGCCGGAGAGCTTGCCGGACGGCTATCACGAGCTCGAACTTGTGTTTTCTCTCGGCGAGAGCCGCATCGACCGGGTCATTGATTTCGCTCTGCTGCGCGACGAACAGCCACTGAAGCTCTCCGGCGATCTCGCCACACGCAAGAAGGCCGGGCTCGACTATCTGGCCGAACATGGCGAGCAGCGCATGGGCCGCGTTCTGGCGCGCCTCGCGCGCGGCCTGCCGCTAGACGAGGCCTCCTTCGCGGCACTCGAGGATACGCTCCTCGCCATCGACGACCGACGTGACTGCTCCGACTTCGTCATGGTGCCGCTGCTCTGGGTTTATGGCGCTCACCGCGACGCGCTTCCGCCGGAGCTGATCGCCCGCATCGAGGCCGCCATCCTCGGCTACCGCTATTGGATGGACGAACCTGGCAATGACGCAATGTGGTTCTGGAGCGAGAACCATGTGCTGTGTTTCCATGTCAGCGCGCTGATCGCCGGCCGGCTGTTTTCCGATGCGGTGTTCCCCAATGCGGGCCTGACCGGTGCCGAGCATGCGGCGCTTGCCGAAAAACGCCTGTCGCGCTGGTTCGATGCCATCGAGGACCACGGTCTCGCGGAATGGAACTCCGCCGCCTATTACCCGATCGATTTCATCGGCTTGCTGGCGCTGCAGCGCTTTGCCGGCGAAACGCTGAAACGTCGTGCCGAGGGCGTCCTCGACCGGCTGTTCACGATGATCGCGCTGCATACGATCAACGGCGTTGCGGCCGGCACGATGGGCCGGGCCTATGACAAGGAGCTCAGGGCCGGTCCGCTCAGCGAGCTTGCGCCCTTCGCCACCATCGCCTTCGGGACAGGCTGGCTCAATCGCGGTGTCGCCGCGCTGCCGATGTTCTGCGCCGGCGATTATGTGCCGCCGGAAGGACTTTGCGAATACGTTGCGCCGTCGCCGGGCCGGGCCGTTTCAGCGCATTATATCCAGGGCTACAACAAGGCCGCCCAGCTCGCGCTATACAAAACCGCGGCCATGCAGCTTTCCGCCAGCATCGATGCCGAACCGGGCCGAAAGGGGCATCAGCAGCATCTCGCCGATGTCCAGGCCGCCGGTCATCCGATGGCGCGCGTTTGGGTCAATCATCCGGGTGCCGATGATCCCTGGGGTTCTGACCGGCCGTCCTACTGGGCCGGAAACGGCATCATGCCGCGCGTCGGCCAATACCAAAACGTCTGCCTGATGCTGAGCGAGCTCGGTGAGAACCCGCGACTTGCCTTCACCCACGCCTATGCCCCGATTTCCGTCTTCGACGAGCATATTGCGGGCGAGGACTGGCTGGTGCTGCGCTCCGGCGGTGGCTTTGTCATGCTGAAGGCAACCGGGCCCATCGAATCTGTCAGCGAGGGGCCCGGTGCCGGGCTCGAGCATCGTGTGACGGGTCGCCGCACCGGCTTTGCGATGATGGTCGGCGACCTCGCCGCAACCACGCTCGCAAAGGTCGCTGACATCGCCCGTGCCGCAACGCTCCGCCTTCAGGACGACCCGCTCGCGCTCGTTTTCGAACGGCCCGCAGCGCCGCTTCTCAAGCTCGACTACCACGACGGTCTCTTCGTCGACGGAACACATCATCCCTTCCCCACAGGCTCGCATCTCCCCGAAATAAGCGGGCTGGCGGCTGTCCTTCCCAAACCTGAAAAAGACTGAAGCCATGTATCACGACAGACAGGAACTTCTCGGCCATCTTTCCAGCGTCGCCACCGGCCTCTCCCGGCTTCGCGGCATCAACGAGACCGCGCCCATCGCCGAGGGTGCCTTTTCGCTGCAGTTCGATGAGTGGGACTGGGAGATCGGCGTCGGCGTCTACGGGCTCTATCGCCATGCCTGCCAGACCGGCGACATGGACCTGGTTGCGGCGCTGGCCGACTGGTATGACTGGCAGATATCGCGCGGCCTGCCGCCGCGTCAGGTGAATTCGACCGCGCCGATGCTGGCGCTCGCCTTCCTCATCGACGATGTCGACCGGCCGGACTGGGAAGAGTTGGTGAAGGACTGGGCCGGTTGGCTGGTGAAGGGGCTCGCCCGCACCGAGGATGCCGGTTTCCAGCATGTCGTGAAGGAGCGAATGAACGACGGCGAGCTCTGGGACGACACGCTGTTCATGACCTGCCTGTTCCTCGCCCGCGCGGGAAAACGCTTCGAGCGACCGGACTGGGTGGAGGAGGCGGTCTATCAGTTCCTCCTTCACGCCCGCTACCTCGGCGATGCGAAGACCGGCCTCTGGTATCATGGCTGGACCTTCAACGGTCGCCACAATTTCGCGAATGCCTTCTGGGCGCGCGGCAATTCCTGGATCACGATCGCCATCCCGGAACTGTTCTCGATCGTCGACGACCTGCCGTCCTCGACCCATCTCTATCTCGCCAATGTGCTGCTGTCGCAGGTCAACACGTTCGAGAAGCTGCAGAATGCCGATGGCTTCTTCCACACGCTTCTCGATGACCCGGCAGCCCCGATCGAGGCGTCTGCCACCGCAGGCATCGCCTACGGCATTTCGCGCGGCATTTCGCTCGGCATATTGCCCGAGCGGCTGCGTCCCGTTGCGGAAAAAGCCTTTGCTGCTGTGCTGAACTGCATCGGCGATGATGGCATTGTCACCCATGTCTCCGACGGCACGCCGATGGGCCATACGCTGCAGTTCTACAAGGACATCCCGGATATCCCGGCGCCCTATGGGCAGGCGCTGACGATGATGATGCTGGTGGAGGCAATGTCGCGGGCGACGGCCAAAGGTTAGGCAGGTCACCGAGCCTTTTCCTGCCGGCCCATTTCCGGTAAGCCTGCCGTTAACTGATAATTCGAGAAGGAACGGCAGATGGCAAAGGTGGCATTCATCGGACTGGGCGTCATGGGATATCCGATGGCGGGGCATTTGAAGGCGAAGGGCGGACACGACGTGACCGTCTATAACCGCACTGCCGCCAAGGCCGAGGCCTGGGTCGCCGAACATGGCGGCGCCAGCGCCGCAACGCCTGCCGAGGCCGCAAAGGATGCCGATTTCATCTTTACCTGCGTTGGCAATGACGACGACCTGCGCTCGGTCACGCTTGGCGAGACCGGGGTGATCGCGGGCATGAAGCCGGGTGCGATCCTCATCGACAACACCACCGCTTCCGCCGAGGTCGCGCGCGAGCTTGCCGCCGCCTGTGCCGAGAAGGGCTGCGGCTTCATTGACGCGCCGGTTTCCGGTGGGCAGGCCGGTGCGGAAAACGGCGTTCTCACCGTCATGTGCGGTGGCGACACGGAGACCTTTGAAAAGGCGAAGCCGGTCATCGAGGCCTATGCCCGCATGGTCGGGCTGATGGGCGAGACCGGCGCGGGCCAGCTCACCAAGATGGTCAACCAGATCTGCATTGCCGGTCTCGTACAGGGGCTCTCGGAAGGCATTCATTTCGGCAAGAAGGCCGGACTCGACATCGAGAAGGTCGTCGAGGTGATCTCGAAGGGCGCTGCCGGCTCCTGGCAGATGGAAAACCGTCACAAGACCATGAACGAGGGCAAGTACGATCACGGCTTTGCCGTCGACTGGATGCGCAAGGACCTCGACATCGTGCTGGCGGAAGCCCGTCGGAATGGCGCGACGCTGCCGGTCACGGCGCTGGTGGATCAGTTCTACGGCGACGTACAGAAGCTCGGCGGCAATCGCTGGGACACGTCCGCGCTGCTGGCGCGGCTGGAGGACAAGTAGGCTGCTCTACAATTGCGCGGGCAGGCTTGAGACGATGCGGCTTGGCGGGTGGCCGGTGATGCGCTTGAAGGCGCGGCTGAAGGCGGCCTGCGAGCCGTAGCCGAGGCGATGGGCGGCTGTTTCGACCGCAATGCCCTCGCGGCCGATCCAGTCGGCGGCGAGGCGCATGCGCATTTCGGTGAGATAGCGTAGCGGCGTCACCCCGGTGACCTCAAGAAAGCGTTCGGCGAAGACCGATCGCGAGGCACCCATCTCGCGCGCAAGTTCGGCCACCGACCAGTTGCGGCCCGGATCGCGATGAAGTGCGACGAGCACGCGGCCGAGGCGAGGGTCGCGCAGCGCAGCGATCCAGCCCGTGGCATCGCCGCAGCCGCACTCGACCCAGGCCCGCACGATGCAGGCGGCGACCACGTCGGCAAGGCGCGAGAGAATGCCGGCATAACCGGCGCGGCCGTCCTTGGCCTCGCGCGCCATGGCTTCCAGCATGGGCAGGATTTCCGGGTAGCGCTCGGTCAACGTGTCGACGCGCATCACCTCGGGCATCAGTGCCACCAGAGGATGCATACTGCCGAGGTCAAAGTCCATGCAGGCGGAAAACAGCACCACCCGCTTTTCGGGCGGTGTCGCTTCGCATGTCCGGATTTCCCTGACCTGCGGGCAGATCGGCGCGGTCGGCAGGGTCGTGAGATCGGTGCATGGCACGGGATTTTCGGGCGATGAAGCGAGGCGGTGCGATCCGCCGCGGGGCAAGAGGGCCGCGTCGCCAGCCGCCATGTCGTGGACCGCGCCGCTGGACGTGATCAGCGCAATCTGGCCACGGGCGATGAACACGAATTTCGCCCGCGGATCGTCGTCGCCGCCGAAGGAATGGGAAAACGGTTCGGCAAGCTCGATGCGGCGGTAATCGATGCCGACGAGGCGCATGCCGAGCAGGAGTTCGCTCACAAGATCGGCGTCGAGTGGTCGGGTTTCGGACGAATGATCATGCATGGCGGATTTACTGGCATAGAAAGTCCGGCAAGTCCAGCTTAGCTTAACGCCATCCTCTTCCTCCCATCGCGAAGGATATCGCAATGAACCCTGTTACGAACGAGAGCGCGTCCGGTGCGCCCGCCTGGGGCGCCGTGGCGGCGATGACGCTTGGCGTCTTCGGCCTCGTCACCGCCGAGTTCCTGCCGGCGAGCCTGCTGACGCCGATTGCCGCCGATCTCGGCATCTCGGAAGGCACTGCCGGCCAGGCGGTGACGACGACGGCGATGTTCGGCTTTGCCGCGAGCCTGTTGATCTCGGCGGCTGCCCGCGGCGCGGATCGGCGCCATATGATGATGATCTTTTCGGTCCTTCTGGTGATCTCCAATCTGATGGTGGCCTTTGCGCAGGGCGTATCCATGCTGCTCGCGGGCCGGGTGCTGCTCGGTGTCGCGCTCGGCGGCTTCTGGGCAATGTCGACGGCCGTCACCATGCGTCTCGTCCCGCCGGCTCTGGTGCCACGGGCGCTTTCCATCGTGATGAGTGGTGTATCCGCCGCGACGGTATTCGCCGCCCCGGTCGGCAGCTATCTCGGCGAAATCATCGGCTGGCGCGGCGTTTTCCTGCTGGCCTCGCTGCTCGGTGGGGTCTCGCTTGTTGCACAGTGGCGCAGCCTGCCCAGCATGCGGCCCGCCGGTATCGCCCGGTTGCGGACGCTCGGCGAGGTGTTTCTGCGTCCCGGCATCGGCATCGGCATGCTGGCCGTGCTGCTCGTCTTCGGCGGCCACTTCATCTTCTTCACCTATCTTCGGGCCTATCTCGAGACCAGCGGCGGATTTTCGATCGAGATGATTGCGATCGTCCTGCTCGGCTTTGGTATCGCCAATTTCTTCGGCACTTTCCTTGCCGGTCGGATGGCGCAGCTGAACCTGAGGTTGACGCTGGTGATCGTGCCGTTGTCGATGGGCACGCTGGCGCTGGTGATGGTCGCCTTCGGTGGCAATCCGCTCACCGATATCGTCTCTGTCGTGCTGTGGGGCATGATCTTCGGCGGCGTCCCGGTAGCCTGGTCGAGCTGGATTGCCCGCACGGTGCCGGATGAGGCGGAGAGCGCGGGCGGCCTGTTCGTCGCGACAATCCAGCTTGCGATTGGGCTTGGCGCCGGCCTCGGCGGCATCGTGTTCGACGCCGCCGGCGGAACCGGGACACTGTTTGCGAGCGGCGTGGTGCTGCTTTTCAGCGCGCTGACCATCATGCTCGGCGTCCGCACCCGCGCGGCTTCGCCTGCTGCCGCGTGAAACGAGCACCATCAGAAATCGGTGAAGCCCGGCTCCGGCCGGGCTTTTTCGTGCTGTCAGAGTCTTGCGGCACTGCTTTGCCACGACCTGTCACTTTCGCTTCATAAATCAGCAGGGGCTGCGAACCTTCCGGCCTTTCATCCGTTTAAGGGACATGAAAGGGAGATCGATCATGGCTGAAGTAAACAGGAAACTGCACGAGAGTGCGCGGGAGGAAGATTACCGCGATTTTGAAGCCCGGGACCTGGATGATGGCTGGCCCTATGGCGACGAAGACGGCCGCAAGGGCCGCCGCAACGCCCCTTATGGCGCAACCAGCTCCAACCTGGATCAGCGGGCCGATGCCGGCGCTGAGATTACCGGCGATACGGTGCTCAAACGCGGCGTCGGCAAGTCGCTGACGGATGCCGAGGAAGAAAGGCTGATCGAAAACGACGATCTCGCCGACACGATCACACGGTGTATCGACGACGATGACCGTTTCGATGTCGGGCTGATCACCGTTGATGTCTCGCGTGGTATTGCGCGGCTTGAGGGCGAGGTCGAGACCGAAGAAGATCGCGTTCATCTCGAGCGCATGGTGCTCGCCGTCAAGGGCGTGCGCGACGTGCGCAGCCACGTGATGCTGATCGGCGCCGACAGTCACGTGCCGTGGGATTTTGATCAGTAGGATGGAGGGGACCGGGCAGGGAGGCCCTCTGGCGCCCTGCCCGGAGCAACGCGGTCGCTCAGTCGAGGATCATTTCCGGCATATCGATGGCTGCGGAAGTGCGCAGGTCGGTGGCCGAAAAGCCTGCGCTCACGGTGAAACGTCCCGCTTCAATGCGGAAGGCGCCGATCGTCGTGTCATAGAAGGCGAAGGCGCGAGGCGGTAGGGCGATGATGATCTCGCGGCTTTCTCCCGCCGCAAGCTCGATCTTCGCAAAGCCCTTGAGTTCCCTCACCGGCCGTTCGACGCTGGCCTCATCATCGCCGACATAGATCTGCAGCACGGTGCTGCCCGCGCGGACGCCGGGATTGGTGACCGCAATGCGCGCCAAAAAGCCGGTTTCATCCTCATCAAGATCCAGCGACCCGCAGTCGAAATCGGTGTAGGAAAGACCGTAGCCGAACGGAAACATCGGATCGATGCCCTGCTGGTCGTAGTGGCGATAGCCGATGAACAGGCCCTCCTGATAGCGCACCTTGCCATCAAGCCCTGGATAGATTTCCGGGTCCTGACGGAAGGTCGGATTGTCGCGGAAGCGCTTCGGGAAGGTCTGCGGCAGGCGCCCGCCCGGCTCGGCATCGCCGAACAGAACATCGGCGATGGCATTGCCCGCTTCCTGACCCGGATACCAGGCCTGCAGCACCGCCGGCACATCATCGAGCCACGGCATTTCGACCGGGCCACCGGTCTGCAGCACGACGATGGTGCGCGGATTGGCCTTGGCAACGGCGGCGACAAGCTCGTCCTGGCGGCCGGGCAGGGTAATGTCCTCAAGGTCGCTGCCCTCGGTATCCCATTCGCCCGAACGGCCGACGAAGACGATCGCGGTCTCGGCCGTTGCAGCCGCTTCCGCCGCCGCGGCGATGTCATCGTCGCCAAGCGGGCGTGAAACGCCGGCCCTGAGCGCAGAGAGGCCGAGTGATTTGGCAGCACCACAGGCAAATTCGATGGTCACCGCATAGGCCTTGCCCGCCTCCAGCGTGATATCGGCGGTCACCTCGTCCGAGCCCTCCTCAAAGAAGGTCCGCCCGCGCGTCCACCCGTCCCAGAGATCGATGATGCATTTGCCGTCGACGAAGAGCTTTGAAAGCCCGGCAGAATGCATGCCGAAGCGGTGAAGGCCGCTCGCATCAGGAACGAAGGTGCCGGAAAGCCGGGCCGAGAAGCGGTGCGGATCGACCTTGCCGCCGGCAAAGGGCGGGATCCAGAACATGTTGGCGTCGTTGACCGTTTCAGCGTGGGCCGGATCACCGGAAAGCGTGGCATTGGCGAAATAGTCCACGGCGATATCGCCGGTCCACACCGGTTCCCAGCGATGATTGGTGCAGCCCTTGGCATAGACCAATCGGTCCGCGCCGAGCCTGTCGGCAAGCGCGTCGAAGGGGGAAACGCGATAATGCGGATTGAGCTGCGCCGAGCCGCCGCCCATGATCTGCGCGGTCTTCGCATTCGGCCCGATGATGGCGATCTTGCCTGCGGTTTCTGCAAGCGGCAGCAGGCCGTCCGCATTCTTCAGCAGCACGGTTCCCGCCGCGCCGGCGCGGCGGATGAGGGCGCGGTGCTCGGGCCGGTCGTCGGCGTGTTCTTCGAAGGCTGTCTTTTCGTCAAGGGCGCCGGTGCGCTCCATCAGGAGCAGGATATCGAGCACGCGCGCGCGGATGGTCTCGCGCGTCACCGTGCCGGCTTCGACGGCGGCCACCAGCTTCTCGCCGCGGTCGCGGGCCGGCCCTGGCATTTCGAGATTGAGGCCGGCATTCACCGTTTCGGCCGTCGAATGCGAACCGAACCAGTCGGACATCACCACACCGTCAAAGCCCCAGTCCTTACGCAGCACGTCGGTCAGAAGCCACTGGTTTTCGGATGTGTAGGTGCCGTTCAGGCGGTTATAGGAGCTCATCACCGCCCAGGTGCCGGCCTTCTTCACCGCATCCTCGAAGGGGCGGAGATAGATTTCCCTGAGCGACCGCTCCTCGATTTCCGAGCTCATCGTGGTGCGCTCGATTTCGGATTCGTTGCCGGCGAAATGCTTGATGGTGGCCGAGACCTTGCGGCTCTGCAGGCCCTCGACATAGCCGACGGCGAGCGCTGCGGTGAGCTCCGGATCCTCCGAATAGCATTCGAAGTTGCGGCCATTGGTGACGGAGCGGTGGATGTTGACGGTCGGCGCCAGCGATACGTGGGCGCCCTTGGACTTCACCTCCTCGGCGATGGCCGCGCCGATCTCGCGTGCCAGGGCGGGATCGAAGCTGGCGCCGATGGCGATGCCGACGGGAAAGGCGGCGGACTTCACGCCGCCGACCAGCGAACCGGAACCGCGCGCCCCGTTCGGGCCATCGGTGACCCTGAGCTTGCCGATGCCGAGACGGTCGACCGCCGGCAGCGACCAGAAATCCTCGCCCGAAAGCAGCGAAACCTGCTCCTCAAGCGTCATTGCGTCAGCCAGCGCCGCGAGCCTGTTCGAAACCATCGTCTCTCTCCTCACCGAACTTCAGATGCGTCGAGGGTGTTCTAGCATCTTCGGGGCGGGATCGGGCAATCGCAAATGTCGCGGCAGCGAAAAGCGCAATTTATGGCTCTTACAGCGAGGACAGCACGGCGTAGATCCCCCAGGTTACGACGCCGACGGGGATAAGGGCGATCAGCGCAAACAGGCCGTCGCGGGTCAGCATCGCAAAAGCGATCAATGTCACCGCCACACCGACGAGCGAGGACGAGAACGGCACGAATTCCAGCATCGGCATCACCACGCCGAAGATGACGCAGGCGAGCGGCAGGATGACGTGAAACGGTCTGTGGAACAGAAAGGTCAGCCGTCTGCGGCTGAGCTTGTCGATGAACCGCGTCAGCGGCAGCAGCCTTTCCAGCCCGTCATGCAGCTTGGCCGACTTGACGGACCGTTTGCGGATCCAGCCGGGCAGCCAGATCTGCTCGTGGCCGACCAGCCTTTGTCCCGCGATCAGCAGGATGATGATGCCGCAGAAGGTCGAAAGCCCCGGTATGCCGCTGAGCGGCGTGATCAGCACCAGCGCGGGCAGCAGCAGCAGCGGCACGAACGAAGTCTGCCCGAAGGAGCGCATCAGCTCATCGACCGACACGGACCCGTCGCCGGTTTCGCTGATCGCCCGCTTGACGATATCGGTCAGCGACTTCAACGCATGATCGCTCGCGCTGGCGTTTTCCAAGGATAGCTCCTGAGGCGGGGATGTCATGTGAGATGAACGCCATCCGCCCGACAAGGTTCCCTCGATGCGCAGCAGGCCCGCTATTGCCGGATGAGCCCATCCGGCGACACGGTGGTTGCGGCGAGCGTCTGGTCGAGGTGCTCCGATCGCAGTGACAGGAGCTTTTCGGCATAGGCGAGGCGGGCCGGAAGATATTTCGGGTCGTCGGCGACATTGGTGCATTCGTGCGGGTCGATTGTAAGGTCGAACAGCAACGGTTTCATGCCGGCGAAGTGGACATATTTGAAGGCGTGGTCGCGGACGACGGCGAGGTTGCAGAGGCTGTAGGGGAGGTCGAAGTGCTCCTCTGCCTTTGCTCTGGCGATGTCGCGGAAATCGTATTCGTAAAAGGCGGCGTCGCGCCAGGTCTCGGGCTTCTTGCCGCGCAGGAACGGCATCAGCGAGGCGCCGTCGACATGGTTTTCCGGCACGAGGCCGAGGCGCGCGGCAAGCGTCGGCAGGATGTCGGCGGCCGAGGTGAAGGCGTCGACCTGTTTGCCTTCGCCTTTCGGGTATTTCGGGTCGCGGATGACGAGGGGCGTGTGGTAGCTCCCCTCGAAGAAGCCGCCCTTGCCGAGCATCCAGTGGTCGCCCATCATCTCGCCGTGATCGGAGGTGAAGATGATGATGGTGTTGTTCCATGCGCCGGTCTTCTTCAGCGCGGCGACGATGCGCCCGATCTGGGCGTCGACCTCGGCGATCATGCCGAAATAGATCGCTCTCAGCGCCGCATAATCGGTCTCGGACCAGTCCGCGATCCGTCCCTTGGCGCCGGGCAGGAATTTTTTCTTTTTCTTGCCGCCCTGCGTTTCAAGCTCCCAGGCTAGGAAGGGGTGCAGTTCTGCTTCGCGCGCGCGGCTTGGGGCACGGGAAAAGCCGAGGTTCTGCTCGGGCGCGAACATCGTGTTGTAGGGTTCCGGCACCACATAGGGCGGGTGCGGGCGGATGAAGGAGACGTGGGCGAACCAGTTGCCCTCCTGTTCGGAGTGCCAGCGCAGGAATTCGTCGGCAAGGAAGGCCGTCTCGGTCTCGTCGGCGCTGTAGGCGGGCGGAGCGTTCGACACGCCCTTGCCGTTGCCGGAGATCGGTTTCTGGATCGCAAGGTCGGTCGCCTCGGCATGACCGCGGCCGCGCAGCCAGGAGAGCCAGGGCTTCTGGTGCTCCGGCAGAAGCTGGCGCACGGTAAATCCCGGCAGCACGCCCTCATAGCTCTGCAGCTGGCTGTCGTTCGGCGACAGCGCGCGGGGATCGGGTGTGGTGTCGGTATAGCCGAACAGCGTTGGATCGTAGCCGGCGCGGCGGGCGAGCCTTGCGATATTGTCGAACCGGTCGTCGAGTGGCGTGCCGTTGCGGGCGACGCGATGGTTCATCTGGTAGAGGCCGGTATAAAGCGTGGCGCGGGCAGGCGCGCAGGGCGCGGAGCCCGCATAGTGGCGCATGAAGGCGACGCCTTCGGCGGCGAGTGCGTCGATATGCTGGGTCCTGACAGTGGGGTGGCCGGCGAGGCCAAGGCAATCGCCCCGCCACTGGTCGGCGGTGATCAGCAGGATGTTGGGTTTCATCGCGTCGCTTCCGGCTTGGCTTGCGGGTGGGATATGGCATGCGAGTATAACGGAAATTATGACGTCGTGTTCGTGGCAAGTGACGATTCTGCGCCGAAAGCGCATTGATTTTGCCTGTCGGCTGTGTACCTCTTGGGCTGAGGAAACATGTGAAGAGGGCGAATATGACACAGGAACGTCTCGACCGGCTGGAAGCGCAGATGGCCGCTCACCAGGAAGTGCTGATCGCGCTCGCCTCCGCCCTTTCCGAAGAACACCGTGTTCGCTTCCGCGCGGCGCTGGATGGGCTGTTGACGGTCAAGGGGCAGGAAGAGGACCCGGGTTTCGAGCCAGACGAAGCCTTCGCCTTCCAGTATCGGGTCTCGGAGACGATCCGGGCGATCGTCGAAGGTGCGGAAGCGCGCTCGAAATAGACCGTTCCGACAGGCCTTCTGTTGGAACCATCCGCGATGATCGAACGTTAATCCGGCGACCGACCGGAGAACTTGTATCATGGCTTCCAGCAACAACCGTTCGTCCGTGAAGGACGAGGACACCTACAAGGCCTGCGCGAGGACGGCGCATCCAAGGAAAAGGCGGCGCGCATCGCGAACGCCAAGGCCAACAGCAAGATGCACCCTTCGAAGAAGGGCGGCAAGTCCGAGCCTTTCGAGGAATGGACGCGCGATGCGCTCTACGATCGCGCAAAGGAGATTGGCGTCGAAGGCCGGTCGGATATGAACAAGCACGAGCTGATCGACGCTTTGCGCAATCACTGAGGCGGACGAACTTCCGCCTCCACCTCGTCCGCGCCTGGATCGAGGAGGTCGGCGACCCTGATGAAGGACGTGACGATGGCCTCCTGCTCGATAGCCGAAAATGCGGAAAAATCAGCGGCAAAACCATCGGCAAACAGCGATGGCGCGCTCGAAAGCGTCTGCAAACCGGCCTCTGTCAGCATCGCGCGCACCTTGCGCCGGTCTTCCAGCGATCGGCTGCGCTCGATGAGGCCCTTGGCCTCGAGCTTGTCGAGAATGGTGACGGTCGTCGCCGGGCTGAGGTCCGCCTGCTTCGAGATTGCCGCGGTCGTCAGCGCACCCTGGTCGGCCACGGCCTGCAACACCACGATCTGCGGAATGGTAAGGCCCGTCTCCCGGCCGATGCGCTTGGAGCGGGCATCGATCGCATGGGCGATGCGGCGGATGGATTTCATCACCGCGCGGGCATTATCCGGATTCAGTGCGTCATTCGTCATGCGGAATAATTACAGCAAAAATAATTTGAACTCAAATGATTTTTGCTGTAATCAAAATACAACCCTTGATGTTTCCCATCGGTGGCGGACATGCTTTCGCCGCCGGGAAACGTTTTTATCGGTGGTCGTGCGGCTCTGTCGCAGGCCGCCTCTTCATCGGCGCGCCGGCTTCAGGCCGGCCTTTGCGGCGCCTTGAAAATTGAGAGCGCCCTTGGCGGGAGCCATTCCCGCATCTGACCGGGTGCAACGAAATAAACAGGAGTAACCGACCAGCTCATGTGTGGTATTGCCGGAGAAATCAGATTTGACGGAACGCTCGCCGACAGCGAGGCCGTCGCGAAGATAACAGCAGCCCTGGCCCCGCGCGGCCCGGATGGCAGCGGCATCCTGGCCCAGGGGCGCTATGCCTTCGGGCATCGTCGCCTCAAGATTATCGACCTTTCGGAAAAGGCCGCCCAGCCGATGGTCGATCCCGAGCTCGGGCTCACGATCGTATTCAACGGCTGCATCTACAACTATCCGGAGCTGCGCAGCGAGCTGGAAGACAAGGGCTATCGCTTCTTCTCCACCGGCGACACCGAAGTCATCATGAAGGCCTATCACGCCTGGGGCCGCGACTGCGTCGAGCGTTTCCACGGCATGTTCGCCTTCGCGATCGTCGAACGCGACAGCGGCAAGGCCATGCTGGCGCGCGACCGCTTCGGCATCAAGCCGTTCTACTATGCGACCAGCGGCCGCAACATCCGCTTCGCTTCCACGCTGCCGGCGCTTCTGGCGGGTGGCGGCGTCGATCGCAACATCGATCCGGTCGCACTGCACCACTACATGTCGTTCCACGCCGTCGTGCCGCCGCCGCACACCATCCTGAAGGGCGTACGCAAGCTGCCGCCGGCGACGGTGCGCTGCTATGAACCCGATGGTTCGTTCGAGGATATCCGCTACTGGGCGCCGAAGCACGAGCGCGATCCGGCGACCGCCAAGCTTTCCCGCGAGGAATGGCGCGACCGTGTGCTTGATGCGCTGCGGCTCGCCGTGCGTCGCCGCATGGTCGCCGACGTGCCGGTCGGCGTACTGCTGTCGGGCGGTGTCGATTCCTCGATCATCACCGGGCTTCTGGCCGAGGAAGGCCAGAAGGACCTGATGACGTTTTCGATCGGCTTCGAGGAGGCCAATGGCGAAAAGGGCGACGAGTTCAGCTATTCCGATCTGATCGCCGAACGTTTCGGCACGGATCATCACAAGATCTTCGTGCCCTCGTCCGATCTGATGAGCGCGCTGCCGGACACGATCAACGCGATGTCGGAACCGATGGTCTCCTATGACAATATCGGCTTCTTCCTGCTGTCGCGCGAAGTCTCCAAGCATATCAAGGTCGTGCAGTCGGGGCAGGGGGCCGATGAAATCTTCGCCGGCTATCACTGGTATCCGCCGCTGCAAAATTCCAACGACGTCGTTGGTGATTATGCCAAGGGCTTCTTCGATCGCGACCATGCCAAGATGGCCAAGCACCTGTCGCCGGAATGGCTGGCCGAGGAAGATGTCAGCCGCGCCTTCGTCGAAAGCCACCTGATGGCGCCGGGCGCCGCAAGCCCGGTGGACAGGGCGCTGCGTCTCGACAGCCAGGTCATGCTGGTTGATGATCCGGTCAAGCGCGTCGACAACATGACGATGGCCTGGGGGCTTGAGGCGCGCGTGCCGTTCCTCGATCATGAACTTGCCGAACTCGCGGCCACCATTCCGCCGGAGTTCAAGCTCAACGATGGCGGCAAGGGCGTGCTGAAGGATGCCGCGCGTCTGGTCGTGCCGCACGAGGTCATTGACCGCAAGAAGGGGTACTTCCCGGTTCCGCAGCTCAAATACATCTCCGGCGAATATCTCGACATGGTGCGCGACACGCTGACCAGCCAGGTCTCCAGCGAGCGCGGCCTGTTCAACAAGGCCTATCTCGACGACCTGTTCATTGATCCGATCGGCCACATCACTCCGCTGCGGGGCTCCGAGCTCTGGCAGGTGGCGCTTCTGGAAATGTGGTTGCAGTCGCACGATATCTGAGAGGCATACCGATGACATCGGAAAAGGGCCCGAAAGACAGTTCGGAACATCGCAGCCGCGATGCCTATTCGCACCGTCTGAAGCGGATGCGCACCCAGGGTATGAAACCGCCGATCGCGGCAGGCGAGGAGGCACCGAAAGCCGATGCCTCCATCGACTGCGGCTGGGGGCGGATCGTCTTCGGCCAGACCTTCGCCAACCCCAAGCTGCTGATCGAGACGCTGCGCGCGGAGGTTCCCGACAGGCGCGATATCGCGATCTATGTTCGCGATCCGCATGTGGTGCTCGCCAATGCGCCGCAGGAGGTGTTTCTCGACCCCTCGCACACCTACCGCCTCGATCTTTCCACCTACCGGCCGGCAGCAACCCATCCGCAGGGCTTCTTCATCCGCCGGCTGACGTCGGAAATCGATGCGCAGGCGATCAATCGCATCTATGCGGCGCGCGCGATGGTGACGGTGCGGCCGGATTTCTTCTGGCGCCAGCGCGACGCCCGCTCGATCGTCTATTTCGTTGCCGAGGACGAGCATACCGGCCAGATTCTCGGCACGGTCACGGGCATCGATCACAGTCGCGTCTTCAACGATCCGGAAAAGGGCGCCTCGCTCTGGTGTCTGGCGAGCGACCCGCAGGCCCATCATCGCGGCATCGGAGAGGCGCTCGTGCGTCGGCTGGCGGAGCATTTCATCGCACGCGGCGCGGGCTATCTCGATCTCTCCGTGCTGCACGACAATCCAGCGATCCGTCTCTATGAAAAGCTTGGCTTTCGCCGAGTTCCCTATTTCACCGTCAAGCGCAAGAACCAGATCAACGAGAAGCTGTTCACCGGCCCGGAGGCCGATGATTACGAGGCGCTCAATCCCTATGCGCAGCTCATCGTCGCCGAAGCCCGGCGCCGCGGCATCTCGGCTGAAATCACCGATGCCGAGGGCGGCTTCTTCCGCCTCTCCTATGGCGGGCGCTCCATCCTGTGTCGTGAAAGCCTGTCGGAACTGACGACGGCGGTCGCCATGTCGATCTGCGACGACAAGTCGGTGACGCGACGCTGCGTCGAGGCCGCCGGCGTCAGGGTGCCGCGGCAGATGACGTCCGATGCCGGGGACGAGGCGATCGCCGCATTTCTGGAAGAGGCCGGCGGGCTGGTGGTCAAGCCGGCGCGTGGCGAACAGGGACGCGGCATCTCCGTGGGCGTAACGACGCTGGACGAGGTCCATTCGGCGGTTGACGCGGCCAAGGCCTACTGTGATACGGTGCTGATCGAGGAAATGGTGGAGGGGGAGGACCTGCGCCTCATCGTCATCAATTTCCGCCTCGTTGCCGCCGCCATCAGGCGTCCGGCCCATATCGTCGCCGATGGCCGTTCGACCATTGCCGAGCTCATCGAAAGCCAGAGCGCCAGGCGGCGTGCGGCAACCGGTGGGGAATCAGCCATCCCGCTCGACGCGGAAACGGAGCGGACGGTGCATTCGGAAGGCTTCGCCATGGACGACGTGCCGGAGGAGGGCAAGGAAATCCGGGTGCGGCGCACCGCCAACCTGCACACCGGCGGCACCATTCACGATGTCACCGACATCGTGCATCCCAAGCTCGTGGAGGCGGCCATTGCCGCCGCCCGGGCCATCGACATACCGGTCGTCGGTATCGATCTGATGGTGAAGTCGGCCGAAGGGCCGGACTATGCCTTCATCGAGGCCAACGAGCGGCCGGGCCTCGCCAACCACGAGCCGCAGCCGACGGCGGAACGCTTCGTCGACCTGCTGTTCCCGCTATCCATGCCCGCCGGCGCAAGACAATTCGCCCGCGATGCCCACAAGAACGAGCCGGAGAAGAACGAGTAGCAGATGGAACGCCTGACGATTGACGCCGAATACCTTGCCGACATTCTGAAATCGCTTTTCGCGATTCCCTCGCCGACAGGCTACACCGACACGATCGTGCGTTTCGTCTCCGGCGAACTGGAAAAGCTCGGGCTTACGGTGGAGATCACGCGGCGCGGTGCCATCCGTGCGGTCCGTCGCGGCAAGGACAGCCGCGGCGCCCGCGCCGTCGTTTCCCATGTCGATACGCTCGGCGCCCAGGTGAAGTATCTGAAGGATAACGGCCGGCTGGAACTGGTGCCGATCGGGACCTGGTCGGCACGCTTTGCCGAGGGCGCTCGGGCGACGATCTTCACCGAGAAGGGCTCCTATCGCGGCACCATCCTGCCGCTGAAGGCCTCCGGCCACACCTTCAATGACGAGATCGACAAGCTGCCGATCGGCTGGCCCTATGTCGAACTCAGGGTTGACGCGCTGACCCGCGACAAGGACGACCTCGACCGGCTCGGCATCGAGATCGGCGACATCGTCGCCATCGATCCTCAGCCGGAATTCCTCGACAACGGCTTCATCGTCTCCCGTCATCTCGACAACAAGGCCGGCGTGGCACTGATGCTGGCCGCGCTGAAGGCGATGCAGGATGCCGACGTCGAAACGCCGGTGGCAAGCCACTGGCTGTTCACCATCGCCGAGGAAGTCGGCGTCGGTGCCTCGTCGATCGTCTCGCCGGAAGTCGCCTCGCTCGTATCCGTCGACAACGGCACCTCTGCACCCGGACAGAATTCCTCCGAATTCGGCGTCACCATCGCGATGGCCGACCAGACCGGCCCGTTCGACTGGCATCTGACCAAGAAGCTCGTCGACGTCTGCAAATATAACGACATCCGCTATCAGAAGGATGTGTTCCGCTATTACCGCTCGGATTCGGCCAGTGCCGTGGAAGCCGGGGCCGATGTGCGCACCGCGCTCGTCACCTTCGGCGTCGATGCCTCGCATGGCTATGAGCGTATTCACATGCATGCGCTGCGTTCGATCGCCGAGCTGATCACCGCCTACCTGACCTCCGATGTCGAGATCAAGCGCGACTTCCAGCAGACCGGCCCGGTCACCGGCTTCACCCGCCAGCCGACCGGCAAGGCGCGGCAGGAACTCTCCGCCGATGTCGAGACGGAAGAGATCGACGATCCGGATCATCCGCACTCTGCCGGCCATGCCTGAGCGGGCACTGCCCCGTCATTGCCTTTCGCATTCTATTGTTTGGCCACATTCGTGTGGCCCTGCTGGCGCCTGGAAAGGACGAAATCCTTTTCAGGCAACAACCAAGGATGTTCCGATGCAGAAGAAGAAGATTGCGGCAGCGTTGATGCTGGCCGGTTTCGTGGCGGCGGCGACGGCCCCCGTCTTTGCCGAGGATGCCGCCAGTGCCGGCGACAAGACCGTCATCGCCACCGTCGCCAACCAGCCTATCTACCAGTCCGAGCTCGACAGCACGGTCAAGGCGCTTTCGGCGCAGTTCGGCAACGCACCCAAGGAGCAGCTTGAAGGTATCGCGCTTTCGTCCCTGATCGACATGAAGCTCGTTAACCAGGCGGCTGAGGCCGAAGACCTCGACAAGACGCCGGAGTTCCAGGCCCGCCTGGCGGAGGCTCGCCAGCAGGAGCTCTACAACGAGTATTATGACGAGCATATCGCCTCGGCGGTCACCGATGACATGGTGAAGGCGCGCTATGATCAGGAGATTGCGGCACTGCCGAAGGTGCAGGAGGCGCATGTCCGCCAGATTCTCGTCTCAAGCGAGGACCAGGCCAAGGACGTGATCAAGAAGCTCGATGATGGTGGCGATTTCGCCAAGCTTGCCGAGCAGTTTTCGACCGGTCCGGCTGCCAAGTCCGGCGGCGATCTCGGCTACCTGAGCGAAGGGCAGATGGATCCGGATCTGGAAAAGGCTGCCTTTGCCCTGAAGGCCGGCAGCTATACCGAGGATGCGGTGAAAACCGATGACGGCTACCACATCCTTGAGGTCGAGGAATTCCGCGACAAGGCACCGGCTTCGTTCGACGATGTGGCTCCGCAGATCCGCCAGATGGTGGTGCGCGACGAGTACCGCAATCAGCTCGATCAGATGAAGAAGGACGGAACCGTCGTGATCAAAGATAAAGGCTTGCAGGCCGACTATGATGCGGTCAATAAAGACCAGCAATCCTGATAACCGTGAGCCGGCCCGCCAAGGGCCGGCCCTTCTAGGGGACCATCCATGACGACCGCCCTTTCTCCGCTCGCGCCGAAATCCTATCCGCCGATGCCCGCCATTGACGGCGTGCGGCTGGCGACGGCGGCTGCCGGTATCAAGTACAAGAACCGGACCGACGTGATGATGATGGTGTTTGACGAGAAGGCCGCGGTCGCGGGTCTGTTCACCCGCTCGAAATGTCCCTCCGCCCCGGTCGATTTCTGCCGCGCCAACCTGCCCTCCGGCAAGGCCAAGGTGCTGGTCGTCAACTCGGGCAATGCCAATGCCTTCACCGGCAAGAAGGGCGCTGCCGCCACGTCGATGACCGCAAAGATGGCGGCCGAGGTCGCGGGCTGCGGCGAGGACGAGGTCTATCTCGCCTCCACCGGCGTCATCGGCGAGCCGCTCGATGCCTCGAAATTCGGCGGCGTGCTCACCGGCATGGCCGGCGAGGCGAAGGCCGATTTCTGGCTTGAGGCCGCCAAGGCGATCATGACCACCGACACCTATCCGAAGGTCGCGACGCGCGGCGCCGAGATCGATGGCGTCGCCGTGACGCTCAACGGCATGGCCAAGGGCGCCGGCATGATCGCGCCGGATATGGCGACCATGCTTTCCTTCATCGCCACCGACGCCGCAATTGCCGCGCCCGCTCTCCAGGCGCTGCTTTCCGAGGGCGTTGGCCAGAGCTTCAATGCCGTCACCGTCGACAGCGACACGTCCACCTCCGACACCGTGCTCGCCTTCGCCACCGGCAAGGCGCCCGGCCAGGACGAGATCGCCGATGCTTCAGATCCGCGGCTCGATGATTTCCGCGCAGCGCTGCACGCGCTGATGAAGGACCTTGCGCTGCAGGTCGTGCGCGACGGCGAGGGCGCGCGCAAGATGGTGACTGTCAACGTCACCGGCGCCGAGGACGACCGCGCCGCCAACGTCATTGCCCGGTCGATTGCCAATTCGCCGCTGGTGAAGACCGCGGTTGCCGGCGAGGATGCCAACTGGGGCCGCGTCGTCATGGCCGTTGGCAAGGCCGGCGAGAAGGCCGACCGCGACCGCCTGGCGATCTGGTTCGGCGATATCCGCGTCGCCGTCGATGGCGAGCGCGATCCCGATTATTCCGAGGCGCATACCTCCGCCGTGATGCGCGAACAGGATATCACCATCCGCGCAGATCTCGGCATCGGCAGCGGTCAGGCGACAGTCTATACCTGCGATCTCACCAAGGAATATGTTGCCATCAACGGCGATTACCGGAGCTGACCCGTTGCCCGCCGGCAACACCGGCGGGCGCTTCGTCTCTGGCCGTGTTTACAGGCCTCGCGCCACCGTAGTATCTGAACGCAAACGAAAAAATCATTGCGACGGGGTCATGGTCAGGTGAGTGCGGACCTTCCACTTGTGCGGCGGCTGGAGGCCATGGGACTGCGTGCCTGGCCTGCCCGTAACGTGCTCTATGACGGTGCCTGGCAGCTCCGGCTGACGGCCGGCCACCCCTCCAAACGGCTGAACAGCATGTCCGTGCTCGACCAGTCCGACATCGCCGACGTCGACATTCGCTTCGAAAAGGCCCGCCGCCATTATGCCGCCTTTGGCCGGCCGCTGATCGTGCGGCAGACGCCGTTGACGCCCTCCGCCCTGATCGAGCACCTCACCGATGCGGGTGCAAAGCCTTTCGACGAGACGCTGGTGATGACGCTCGACCTCCGGTCATTTTCGGCCGATGAAGATATCGAGCTAATCCCGAGCCAGGATGTCGGCCGCTTCGTCGATGCGGCGCTGAAGGTCAATCCGGTCGAGGGGCTCACCAAGGCGGGCCTCGCCGAAGTGGTGACCGCGATCAAGCCGGCGCACGGCTTCTTCATTCGCGAGGACAAGCAAGGCGAGCCGATCGCGGCGGGGCTCTGTGTCCACGATTTCGACATGGCCGGCATCGAAGCGCTGGCGGTGGCCGAGAGCGCCCGCAGAGAGGGCCATGGCCGCTTCCTCGCCGGCGGCATGCTGCGCTGGCTGAAGAGCCGCAACGCCGGCAGCGTCTGGCTGCAGGTGACCGCCAGCAACGCACCGGCGATCGCGCTCTATCAATCGCTGGGCTTTGCCGAGGCCTATCGTTATCGCTACTGGAAGGAAGCGGCATGAGCGCGGATTTCAAAATTCTGCTGGTCGCGGCCTGCGCGCTGATCGACGCCGATGGCCGCATCCTCCTGGCGCAGCGTCCCGAGGGCAAGTCGCTTGCCGGCCTCTGGGAATTTCCGGGCGGCAAGGTGGAGCCTGGCGAGACGCCCGAGGCCTGCCTGGTCCGCGAACTCGAGGAAGAACTCGGTGTGACGACAAAGTCCGCCTGCCTCGCGCCGCTGACCTTCGCCAGCCACACCTATGACGATTTTCACCTGCTGATGCCGCTCTATATCTGCCGCCGCTTCGAAGGCTTTGCCACCGGCCGCGAGGGACAGGCGCTCAAATGGGTGCGCGCCCGCGATCTCCGCGATTACCCCATGCCCCCCGCCGACGAGCCGCTCATCCCGATCCTGCAGGATCTGCTGTAAGCGGGGCGTACAGCGGCCGCATCTCAGCTGGTCTCTCCGCCCACCGGCTCCCCCTTGAGGGGCAGAGAGGGGGCAGTGCTTCCGGTCAACTCTGCACCTGCGGTTTGCGGTTCACCCCCTCGGCCCTTCAAGGAGCAGGGCAATCGTATATGGCCTTTGAACTCGCTCCACGTACTCTCTCCCGCCTGCGGGAGAGATGCCCCGAAAGGGGCAGTGAGGGTGAAGCGGCATCCCAGAATTGCGAGGGCGTCCGTGTGGATAAGTTCTCCCCTCAATGTCGCTGTCGCGACATCTCTCCCCTCCGGGGCGAGAAGACTTGGGGGCAGTGCCGAAAAGCCAGATGTGACAATCCTGCCTCAAGGGGGGAGATCGATGGCGGCAAGCGCTGAGGTCCGGATCGTCAAGACCAGAATTGTTGCCGCTCAGAACAGGCTGCCCTGTTCCGGAGGCTTCTTGGTGGGTTTCGGCGCGGCCTTCTTGCGTGGCCTGGCTTCCGGTTCGGCGGGCGCAGCGCTGCCGTCCCCGGTCACGGCGCTGACGCGGCCATCGGCAAATTCGATCTCGACGGCGGCACCCGGCGCCAGGCCGGCGGCCCGGGGCACGGGCCGGTTGTCGCCATCGCGGATAACGGCAAAGCCGCGGGCGAGCACGTTCTTGTAGGACAGCGAGTTGAGTACACGCTGCTGCCCGGAAAGCGAGGTTCTCAAGCCCCGGAAATGCGCGGCGATCGCAGTGTCGGAACGGCGGGCGAGCACGGCCACCTGTTCGCGGTCGCGGGAAATCATCATCTCCAGCCGCCGCGGCATGGCCGAAAGGCCAGAGCTGCTGCGCTCGAACTGCCGGCGCTTGTTGATGGTGTTGAGTTCCAGCGCCCGCGTCAGCCGGAGCGCGGCCTCGTCAAAGCGCCGGCGCGGCAAGGCCAGAAGCTGGTCGAGCGAGGGCAGGCCGCGGGCAAGGCCGGTCAGCGTCTGCCGGCGGAAATCCATCAGCCGCGACATTGCCGAGGAAAGCCGCGCAGCGGTGCGCGCCTGATCTGCGACAAGCTCGGCCTTCACCGGTACGGCCCGTTCGGCCGCTCCCGTCGGCGTCGGCGCGCGGTAGTCGGCGGCGTGGTCGATCAGTGTCCAGTCGGTCTCGTGGCCGACGGCGGAAATCAGCGGAATGTCGCTTTCAAAGGCCGCCCGCACCACGGCCTCGTCGTTGAAGCCCCAGAGGTCTTCGAGAGAGCCGCCACCGCGCGCGACAATCAGCACGTCAGGCTGGGCAATCGGACCGCCGGGCGCAAGCGCGTTGAAGCCACGGATGGCGTTCGCCACCTCGTCGCCCGAACCCTCGCCCTGGACCTTCACCGGCCAGACGATGACATGGACCGGAAACCGGTCGGCGATGCGGTGCAGGATGTCACGGATGACGGCACCCGTCGGCGAGGTGACGACGCCGACGACGCGCGGCATGAAGGGCAGCGGCTTCTTTGCCGCCTCGGCGAACAGACCCTCGGCCGCAAGCCTCTTGCGCCGTTCTTCCAGAAGCGCCATCAGCGCGCCGGCGCCGGCAGGCTCCATCTCCTCGATGACGATCTGGTATTTGGATGCGCCCGGGAAGGTCGTGACCTTGCCGGTGGCAATCACCTCCATGCCCTCTTCCGGCTTGATGGCGAGCTTGGAAAATGCGCCGCGCCAGACGACGGCATCGATGCGCGAGCGCTCGTCCTTCAGCGAGAAATAGGCGTGGCCGGAGGAATGCGGCCCACGATAGCCGGAGATCTCGCCGCGCAGGCGAATGCGGTCGAAGCGGTCCTCGACCGTCCGCTTGATCGAGCCGGACAGCTCCGAAACAGTGAATTCGACCAGATTTCCGGCCGAATCGGCGTCAAACAGATTGCTCATGGGGCCAGTCTAGGGATTGTCGGTGCGGATGTCCGGGGAAAATTTCCGTTGCACGGCTTCACCCTCGGCCTTGCTCCGACGGTCTTTGGGCAACAGCGCATGGACACTCGGGTCAAGCCCGAGCACCCCCGAGCAGATTATTGGCCTCAAACCGCCTCCCAGCCGCCGTCCTTGCGACCGGCGCGGTAGATGGCGTCGATGAACTTCTGGTTCTTCACCGAGTTCTCCAGCGTGAAGGCCGCATCGGTAGCCCCTGCGACGGCCTTCGCAAAACCCTCGATCTCGCGCACATACTGCCGGCTGTCCTGGAAGCGGAAGGCGGTCGTTTCGGAATGGTTCTGGTTGGAAAGCAGTACGGTTTCCTCACCCCAGACATTGGCGTTGAAGGGCGAGACGACCTCGATCACGCCCTTGGTGCCGTGGAAGGCCATGGTCTGGCGGTTGGCAAGCTGGGTGGAGATATAGAAGCTCATCTCGAAGCCCGGAAATTCCGCGCGCACCGAAGCGTAGATGTCGGTGCCGAAGGTGTCGTCGAAGCGCACCGTCGCCTGCACGCGCTCCGGTTCCTTCTCGGTCACGAAGCGGGTCGTCACCGCCGGATAGACGCCGATATCCGGCAGACCGCCGCCGCCGAGCGACAGGATGTTGCGCATGTTTGTGGCGTCCTTCAGGAAATAGGTGAAGGCGCCCTGTACATGCACGAGGTCGCCGATCGCGCCTTCCTTCAGCAGTTCGCGGACCTTCAGCCACACCGGCGCATAGGTGACCATGAAAGCCTCGCTGATGACCACCTTGTTGCGGTCGCGCGCTGCAATCACCGGGGCGATGTCATCGGCGGAAAGCGCCAGCGGCTTTTCCACCAGCACATGCTTGCCGGCATCGGCGGCCTTGATCGCCCATTCGATATGCTGCGATGTCGGCAGCGGGATATAGACGGCGTCGATTGTATCGCTCGCCAGCATTTCCTCATAGGAGCCGAAGGCATGCGGCGCGCCGAAGCGATCGGCAAGGGCGCGGGCGCGGTCGACATCGCGGCTCGCCACCGCCGAAAGCACGGCACTTTCCGCATCCGTGATCGCCGGGATGACATGGTTGCGGCCGATCTTGGCCGTCGACAGAATTCCGAAACGCAGCATGTTGAGCTCCTCGCCATTGGTTCGCGCCACCATAAAAACCGGTTTCTCGGTTCGCAAGCGGGCGCTTGCCGATCATGGCATTCTTCTGGCGACTTTCATTGTCATCCGTCCAGATCGGACCTAGTTTAGGCGATACAACCTGTTTTTGCGGCGCGGAGGAGGATATCTCATGCATAAACGAATGCTCGGACGGACGGGAATGGAAATCGCGCCGATCGTCTTTGGCGGCAATGTCTTCGGGTGGACGGCGGACGAGGCGACCTCGTTCGACCTGCTCGACCGCTTCGTCGGCGCCGGCTTCAACGCGATCGACACGGCGGATGTCTATTCACGCTGGATACCCGGCAATTCGGGTGGCGAATCGGAGACGATCATCGGCGACTGGCTTCAGCGCGGCGGTGTTTCGCGCGACGAGGTGATCATCGTCACCAAGGTCGGCTCCGACATGGGCGACGGCCGCAAGGGCCTCAAGGAAGACTGGATCATGCAGGCGGTGGAGGATTCGCTCAGGCGGCTCAAGACCGACTACATCGATGTCTATCTCGCCCACCGGCCCGATCCGGACACGCCCTATGAGGAAACCATCGCCGCCTTCACCAAGCTCAGGGAGCAGGGCAAGGTCCGCGCCATTGGCGCCTCGAATTTCAGCGCGGAACAGCTGGAGGAGACGCTGAGGCTCGCCGAGCAGACCGGCCGCGCCCGCTTCGATGTACTGCAGCCGGAATATAATCTCTATGCGCGCTCTGGCTTCGAAGGGGCGCTCGCCGAGCTCTGCGTCGAGCACGATATCGGCGTCATCCCCTATTACAGCCTCGCCTCCGGCTTCCTCACCGGCAAGTACAAGTCGGCGGAAGACACTGAAGGGGCGGCGCGTGGCGGCGGCGTGGCGAAATATTTCGACGATCGCGGGCGGCGCATTCTCGCGGCCCTCGAACAGGTGGCCGGCGAGACCGGCGAAACACCTGCCACGATCGCGCTTGCCTGGCTGATGACGCGACGCGGTGTCACCGCGCCGATCGTCAGTGCTTCGAAGCCGGAACAGATGGACGCAATGCTGAAGGCGCCCGAAGTCGCGCTTTCAGCGGAGGCGCTCGAAATCCTGCAGGAGGCCGGTGAATGAGCGGTGTCGTCGTTCGTACGGCGGTTGCCGCGGACAGGGCCGCCTGGGAGCCGCTGTGGCAGGCTTATCTTCTCTTCTACGGCAGAAAGGATCTGCCGGCCGACGTCACCGAAATGACCTGGTCGCGCATCATCGATCCGGTCAGCAACGTGTTCACCCGGCTTGCCGTTGTCGATGGCAAGGTGCGGGGCTTTGCGACCTGCATCCTGCATCCGCGTACCTGGGCGATCGAGCCCGCCTGCTATCTGGAAGACCTCTATGTTGACGAGGCCACGCGCGGCAAGGGCCTCGGCCGGGCGCTGATCGACGACCTCATCGCGATGGGCCGGCGTGATGGCTGGACCAATCTCTACTGGCACACCGAAACCACCAACGCCACTGCGCGGCGGCTTTATGATCGCTACGACAAGGCCGATGGCTTTGTGCGCTATCGACTGCCACTGAAGGGGTAGGTTCGCGGGACGACGGAAAACAATCTTGCCCATTTAGCAGGGGAATCGCATATGACGTGGCGGCTTGCCCCCAATACTCTCTCCCGCTCGCGGGAGAGATGCCCCGAAAGGGGCAGTGAGGGTGGAGAAGCATCTCAGGGTTGTCAGCGTGTCCGTGATGACAGGCTCCCCCCTCACTGTCGCTGTCGCGACATCTCTCCCCTCCGGGGCGAGAAGGTTTGTGGGCTATGCGGAAAGGCCATATGCGATTGCTCCACCCTCAAGGGGGGAAGGCGGCGGCGCCATCGGATGCTCTCACCCCTTCTGACACGCCGGGCAATAAAACGTCGAACGGCCGCTCTGCACCGCACGCGCGATCGTGCCGTCGCAATCCGCGTGCCGGCATGGGGCACCTGTCTGGTCGTAGACGGCAAAGGAATGCTGGAAATAGCCGAGCGTTCCGTCGGTCTTGCGGTGATCGCGCAGCGTCGAGCCGCCGGCTTCGATGGCTTCGGCAATGACATCGCGGATGGCCGGCACCAGTCGTTTCAGCCCGTCGCGGGGCCTGCCCGTCGGCGTCACCAGATGGCCGGCGGCGCGGAAGGGTGACAGCCGTGACCGCCACAGAGCCTCGCAGACATAGATATTGCCGAGGCCGGCGATATTGCGCTGGTCGAGAAGTGCGGATTTCAGCGGCTGGGTCTTGCCGGCAAAACGGGTGGCAAGCAAATCGGCATCGAGGCTGTTGCCGGTCGGCTCCGGACCGAGGCCGGCGAAGCTCGCATCGGCATCGAGACCGGCGCGGGCAATCAGCTTCATGAAGCCGAAACGGCGAGGGTCGTTGTAGATGATGCGGGTCGCTGGTGCTCCGTCGAGGTGGAAGATGACATGGTCATGCGCCGGCGACGCACCACGCGGGATGTGAAAATCCCCCGGTGTCTCCGCGATGCCGCCTTCTTCCACCCGGTAGGATCCCGACATGCCGAGATGCGCGACGATGGTCATGCCGTTGTCGAGATCGATGAGCAGATATTTCGCGCGTCGCCCGAGCGCCGCGATGCGTTGTCCGGCGACGGCAGTGGCAAAATCGTCGGGGAAGGGGAAGCGCAGGTCTGCCCGGCGCAGTTCCAGTCTTTCGATTGTGCGGCCTTCCATGGCAGGGGCAAGCCCGCGCCGCACGGTTTCGACTTCCGGCAGTTCCGGCATTTAATTCAGGCCTTTGGCGTTTCGTTTTTGTCTGTTTCGGTTTATAGCCGCATTGCCGGAGAGATAGCGCAATGAATTGCGTTTCGCTATGGTCGGTGCAATTTGAAAGATGAGGTGCGCGAAATGGCAGACAGCCGGACCCGAGCCGATGGCGGCATGGAAACTTCCTTCGGCTTCCGCGATGTCGCCGATGGTGACAAGCAGCCGCTGGTCAACGACGTCTTCCACAAGGTCGCCAAGCGCTACGACATCATGAACGACGTCATGTCGGTCGGCCTGCACCGCGCCTGGAAGAACGGCATGATTGCGGCGCTGAACCCGCCCTCCGATCCCGATTATCATGTGCTCGACGTTGCCGGCGGAACGGGTGACATCGCCTTCCGCATCATCGAGGCCTCGCACAAGCTGGCGCAGGCGACCGTGCTCGACATCAATGGCTCGATGCTCTCCGTCGGCGAAGAGCGCGCCAGGAAGAAGGGCATTGCCGACAACCTCACCTTCGTCGAGGCCAATGCCGAGGAACTGCCCTTCGACGACAAGACTTTCGACGCCTACACGATCGCCTTCGGCATCCGCAATGTGCCGCATATCGACAAGGCGCTTTCGGAGGCCTATCGCGTGCTGAAGCGCGGCGGCCGTCTTCTGGTGCTGGAGTTTTCCGAGGTCGAGGTGCCGATCCTCGATCAGGTCTATGACCTCTGGTCGTTCCACGCCATTCCGCGTGTGGGCAAGGCGATCGCCGGTGATGGCGAGCCCTATCGCTACCTTGTCGAATCGATCCGCAAGTTCCCGAACCAGCAGGATTTCGCGAAGATGATCGAGCGCGCCGGCTTCTCGCGCGTCAAGTTCACCAACTATTCCGGCGGCATTGCCGCGCTTCATTCCGGCTGGAAGCTGTAGGCATTATTGATGGGCGCTTTCCGATCCTACATGAACCTCATCGGCGTCGGCTGGGTGCTGACGCGCGAGGGGGTGATCAATGCGCTGCCATCGGAAGGCCTGCCGACGATGGCGCGCCTGATGAAGGCGATGCTGGTGCCGCTGGCCCGCCCGCGCTCGCGCAAGGAGGCGCGCTCTGACCGGATCGGCAAGGCCGTCTCGCGCCTTGGGCCGTCCTATGTGAAGATGGGCCAGTTTCTGGCAACCCGGCCGGATGTCGTCGGCGATGGTTTTGCCAATGATCTCGCCCAGCTGCAGGACCGCATGCCGTTCTTCCCGGTGGAGGCGTCCAAGGCGACGATCCGCGGCTCGCTCGGCCGCACGGTCGAGGACCTCTATACCGAATTTTCCGATCCCATCGCCGCGGCCTCGATCGCGCAGGTGCATCCGGCGAAGGTTCTGACGCCCGAGGGCGAGAAGAAGGTCGCCGTCAAGGTGATCCGTCCCGGCATCCGCCAGCGCTTCAACGAGGATCTCGGCGCCATGTATCTGGTGGCGCATCTGCAGGAGCGCTTCGTGCGCTCCAGTCGGCGTCTGCGCCCGGTCGAGGTCACGCGCACGCTGGAACAGACCACCCGCATCGAGATGGATCTCCGGCTGGAAGCCGCCGCGATCTCGGAAATGACGGAAAACACCGCCCATGATCCGGGCTTCCGCCTGCCAAAGGTCGATTGGGAGCGCACCGGCCGCGATGTCGTTACCATGGAGTGGATCGACGGCATCAAGATGTCGGATCTCGAAGCGCTGAAGGCGTCCGGCCACAATCTGGAAGAACTTGCGGTCACCCTGATCCAGTCCTTTCTGCGGCATACGCTGAGGGACGGCTTCTTCCACGCCGACATGCATCCCGGCAATCTCTTCGTCGACAATGACGGCATGATCGTCGCCGTCGACATGGGCATTGTCGGCCGGCTCGGAAAGAAGGAGCGGCGGGTTCTCGCCGAAATCCTCTACGGCTTCATCACCCGCGACTACATGCGTGTGGCCGAAGCCCATTTCGAGGCGGGTTACGTGCCGGGGCACCACAACAAGGCCTCGTTCGCGCAGGCGATCCGCGCCATCGGCGAGCCGATCCACGGCCAGTCGGCGGAGACCATTTCGATGGGCAAGCTGCTGACGCTGCTGTTCGAGATCACCGAAATCTTCGAGATGTCGACGCAGACGCAGTTGATCAACCTGCAGAAGACCATGGTCGTCGTCGAGGGCGTGTCGCGCATGCTCGATCCGCATTTCAACATGTGGAAGGCGGCCGAACCGGTAGTCTCGACCTGGATCGAGCATAATCTCGGCCCCCGCCGGGTGCTGGCAGACATGCAGGACGGCCTGAAGGCGGCGCTGAAGCTCGCCGAGGCTTTGCCCGAGATCGCCGACAAGACCGAGACCTTCCATAACGAAATCGTCGCGATGAGCGAGAAAGGTCTGCGCTTCGACGAGAGCACAGCCGAAGCCATCGGCCGCGCCGAAGCTCGCCACACCCGTTCGGGTCGCGTGGCGCTGTGGCTGATCGCGCTGGTGATGGTCTACCTCGCCGGTATGGCTTCGTTCATGTGGCTGAGGTAGGGCGATGATGACTTTTGGCGCTCTGCCGCATAGCCCCCTTCAATTCGCGCGCGCCTCCACGCAGAGGCTTGCTGCCAAGCCAGATTTCCGGGGCCGGTGTCGCCCCTCTCATTCTACGGAGCATTGCTGATGCGCATTGGCGGGCGTCTCGCGGGCGCGATCGAGGTTCTGGCTGAAGTGGAGGAGCGCAGGCGGCCGATTGCCAATGCGCTGAAGGACTGGGGTACGGCGCACCGTTTCGCCGGCTCCGGCGACCGGGCGGCGATTGGCAACATCGTCTATGACGCGTTGCGCTGCAAGCTTTCCCACGCCTTTCTGATGGACGACGGAAGTCCGGCGGCGCTCGCCCATGCCGTGCTCTACCGGCAATGGGGCATTTCGCCGGAAACGCTTGCCGGCATGCTGGACGGCGACAAGTTTGCGCCGGAGCCGCTTCCCGAAGCAACGCTGGCCGCTTTCAACAGCCGCAGTCTCGCCGATGCGCCGGATGCCGTGCGGGGTGACCTGCCGGAGTGGATCGTGCCGGCCTTTCAGGAGAATTTTGGCGAAGGCTGGCTCGCCGAAGCCGAGGCGCTGAACCTGCGCCCGCCGCTCGACCTGCGCGTCAACACGCTGAAGGCGGACCGGGAGAAGGTGAAGAAGGCGCTTTCGCGCGCCGGTGCTGATCTTTCCGCGATCGCGCCGAACGGGTTGCGCATTCCGCCGGGTGCGGGTCCGGATCGCCTGCCGAACGTTACCGCCGAACTTTCCTTCCAGAAGGGCTGGTTCGAGGTGCAGGACGAGGGCTCGCAGATCGTGGCTCGGCTGGTCGATGCCAAGGCCGGCCAGCAGGTGCTTGACTACTGCGCGGGCGGTGGCGGCAAGACGCTGGCGCTTGCAGCGGCCATGGACAATGCCGGGCAGGTTCACGCCTATGACGCAGACCGCACGCGGCTTGCGCCGATCATCGAGCGGCTGCGCCGCGCCGGCACCCGCAATGTCCAGGTGCATGACGATGCCGCAGGCCTCGAGGGTCTGCAATTCGACCGCGTGCTGGTCGATGCCCCCTGCACGGGCACCGGCACCTGGCGCCGCCGGCCCGACATCAAGTGGCGGCTTTCGGAAAAGAACCTCGAGGAGCGCACGACCCAGCAGGCCGAGGTGCTTGCCGCGGCCTCTCGTTTCGTGAAGCCGGGCGGCGCGCTCGTTTATGTCACGTGTTCGCTGCTGCCGGCGGAAAACCAGAACCAGGTGCAAGCCTTCCTGGCCGCCAATCCGGACTTTTCGGCGGAGCCGGTCGAAACGCTCTGGCCGGGTCTGTTCCCGGGCGTTGCAGCGCACCCGCATTTCACCGCAGGCGCGTTTGCCACGCTGACGCCTGCCATCACCGGGACCGATGGTTTCTTCTGCGCGATCCTCCGCAAACGCGTCTGAAATTGACGATCCGCAAAGCCAGGACGGCCGCGGATGGCTTATTGCGTTCCGTTAACTGGATTATTTGACACTAGTTTGTTTTTCCTTCATGTAGGCCCGAGCATCATTGAAGGAGAGGGACCTATGATGAACTTCAGAAAACGTGCCGTTCTGGCTGGTTTTGCCGCGTCCACGGCACTCGCCGCACCCGCATTCGCAGCCGATGTCACGCCTGAGGCGGTGGTGAAGCATTACGCCGATGTTGCGCTTGCTAAATACCAGGATTCGCTGACAACGGCCGAGGCACTGGACGCTGCCATCGATGCTTTCCTCGAGAACCCGAGCGAGGAAACCCAGAACGCCGCCAAGGAAGCCTGGATCGCCGCACGCGTTCCGTATCAGCAGACCGAGGTCTATCGCTTCGGCAACCCGACCGTTGACGACTGGGAAGGCAAGGTCAACGCCTGGCCGCTGGACGAAGGCCTGATCGATTACGTCGATGCCTCCTACGGCATGGAGAGCGACGAAAACAGCCTCTACACCGCCAATGTCATCGCCAATTCCGAGATCATGATCAACGGCGAAAGCGTCGATACCACCGAGATCACGCCGGTGCTGCTCTCCGACACGCTGCAGGAAGCCGGCGATATCGAGGCCAATGTCGCGACCGGTTACCATGCCATCGAATTCCTCCTGTGGGGACAGGATCTGAACGGCACGGATGCGGGTGCGGGCGAGCGCTCCTACACCGACTACCTCAGCGACGGCTGCACCAACGGCAATTGCGACCGCCGCGCCGCCTACCTCTCGGCTGCCTCCGAGCTTCTCATCTCCGACCTGCAGGACATCGTTTCGGCATGGGAAGAGGGTGGCGAGGCTTACACCTACGTCACCGAGGATCCGACGCGCGGTATCGCCGCCATCCTCACCGGCATGGGTTCGCTCTCCTATGGTGAGCTTGCCGGCGAGCGCATGAAGCTCGGCCTGCTGCTGCACGATCCGGAGGAAGAGCATGATTGCTTCTCCGACAACACCCATGCCTCGCACCTGAACGACGCGATAGGCATCCTGCAGGCCTATACCGGTGAATATACCCGCGTCGACGGCACGGAAGTGTCGGGTCCGTCGGTGTCCGATCTGGTCGCTGAAAAGGACCCGGCGCTGGACGAGGAAATCAAGGCAAAGCTCGTGGCTACCGTCGAAGCCATGGAAGCGATGGCCGCACGCGCCGAGGCCGGCGAAGCCTATGACCAGATGATCGGCGAAGGCAATGACGAGGGCAACGCCACCGTCCAGGCCGCCATCGACGGCCTGATCGAGCAGACGCCTTCCATCGAACGCGCCATCGCAGCCCTCGAACTCGGTCAGATCGAACTCGAAGGCTCCGACAGCCTGGACAACCCGGACGCCGTGTTCCAGTAAGAATGCGATTGGGCGGCGCGTACGCACTGCCTGTGGCGGGTGCGCGCGTCCCTTGCATTCTGCTTCATCCTCGGGTCAAGCCCGAGGATGAAGCCGAGAAAGAGGCGTGGCCGGTTTGCCTGCTGGAGCGCTAATTGGGCGGACGGCGGCATTGCCTTGCCTTGCAACAATAAGGACGGCCGGAACGACCGTGGCGAAATGACAGTGACGAAACGGCATCTTCTGGTGACACTGGCAGCGGCTCTGGCCGCTTCTTTGTGTTTTACGGCGGCACATTCCAACGACTGGACGCCGCCGAGCGAGCGAACAGATCTCAATCCCAAGGATCGAAGCCGCGTCGAAAGCGTCACCCGGCCGACGACAGATTTTTCGAAGGCCGAGCGGTTCGAGACGATGCAGGGCGGGGCCGCGACCAGCAAGGCGACCGTCAACCGCGACAGCTTTTCCCACTCCTCCGCCAACATCACCTTCGCGGAAGAAGAAACCTTCAAACTCGGCAATGCGCTGTTCCGCAAGTTCTGGGTCTCCTCGCCGTCCTCGACGCAGGCCTCCGACGGGCTCGGGCCGCTGTTCAATTCCCGCTCCTGTCAGAGCTGCCATCTCAAGGACGGTCGCGGCCATCCGCCGGAGGCGGGCGACGATGCAAGCTCGATGTTCCTGAGGCTCGCACGCCCGGCCCGCACGCCGGAGGAGCAGGCGCGGATCGACAGCTACGAAACCATCAATTTCCCGGACGAAGTCTATGGCGGCCAGCTGCAGGATTTCGCCGTGCCCGGCCTTGCCGCCGAAGGGCAGATGAAGATCGAATACACGGAAGAGCCGTTCACGCTTGGTGACGGCACGGTCGTCTTGCTGCGCCATCCTACATATAGCATTGCCGACCTCGCCTATGGTGATCTTGGTCACGACACGACGCTGTCGCCGCGTGTCGCCAACCAGATGATCGGCCTCGGCCTCGTGCAGGCCATTCACCCGGCCGACATTCTGGCGAATGCCGATCCCGATGACGCGGATGGCGATGGCATCTCCGGCCGGCCGGCGATCGTCAGCGATCATCGCAGCGGCGACGTCAAGCTCGGCCGGTTCGGCTGGAAGGCGCAGAATGCAACAATCCGCGATCAGTCGTCTGGCGCCTTCTCCGGCGATATCGGCATATCGACGCCTGACGCGCCCAACAATTACGGCGATTGTTCGCCGGCAGAGGCCGAGTGCCTCGCCATGCCGCATGGCGCCCAGCCGCGTCTCGGCGAAACCGAAGCACCCGACCCGGTGATGGAGCTCGTCACATTCTATTCCGAAAACCTTGCCGTTCCAGCGCGCCGCGATGTCGATGATCCGCAGGTGCTGCGCGGCAAACAGGTGTTCTACGAGGCCGGCTGCACCAGCTGTCACACGCCCAAATTCGTCACCTCGCGCGATGCCGAGAACCCGGCTCATCGCTTCCAGCTTATCTGGCCCTATTCCGATTTCCTGCTGCACGACATGGGCGAGGGGCTTGCCGACGGCCAACAGGTTGGGATGGCCGATGGATTTGAGTGGCGTACCCCGCCGCTCTGGGGCACGGGGTTGACAGAAACGGTCAATGGCCATTCCTTCTTCCTGCATGACGGGCGCGCCCGCAACCGCACCGAAGCCATCCTCTGGCATGGCGGCGAGGCGGAGGCCGCGCGCGACAATTTTGCCAACGCCCCGGCGGATGACCGGGAGGCCCTGATCAAGTTTCTGGAGTCGCTTTGAGACATCTCGCTGCCGCCACACTCGCCCTTCTTCCGGTTCTGCCCGGCACGGCTTCGGCCATGAACCGCGATGCCGTGCCCATGGTGCTGGAACAGGCCGTGGATGGTTTCATCCGGCCGGGCTACGAGCGCTTCCAGATGGCAGCGAACGGCATGGTTTCCGAGATGCAGGCCTTTTGCGAGGCACCGGATGAGGCCCGCTATGCGGCGGCCACGGCTGCCTTTGACGAGACGGTTGCCGCGTGGTCGGCAATCGAGATCGTCCGCACTGGCCCGGTTCTCGACGAGCACCGTTTCGAACGGGTGCTGTTTTATCCCGATCGCAAGAGCATCGGCCTGAAACAGGTGCAGGCGGCCATCATCGAGGAGGACGAGACCGCACTCGACCCCGATTACCTGCCGCAGAAAAGCGTCGCCATGCAGGGGTTGCTGGCGCTGGAATTCGTGCTGTTCGGCACGCAGTATGAAACCATGTTCGACAGTCCGAAGAGTTATCGCTGCCGCTATGGCGAGGCGATCGCCGAGAACATCGACAATATTGCCGGCGAGGTGAGTGCGGCCTGGAGCGCACCGGATGGTGTCGCGGATGCCTGGAAGCATCCCGGCCCCGACAATCCTCTGTTTCGCACCGAGGACGAGGCGCTGACGGCGCTGCTTGGCATTCTGGTGCATGGCGCGGAGACGGTGCGCGATCAGCGCATCGAATATTTCTATGGCGGCGAGGCGGGGCGCAGCCTTGCGACGCGCGCCATCTACTGGCGGTCGGAAAATACCTGGCCGTCGATCCTTGCCAATCTCGACGGGCTGCAGGCCCTGCTCAACGATGCGGAGATGGAGAAGCTGCTGGATGACGACGTTCGCTCCATCGTTTCGTCCATCAACTTCCTGTTCTCCTCGATCGAAGGCGTCACCGGTGAGATGAACCCGGATATCACTTTTGTGCTGGAGGACCCCGATCAGCGCGCCAAGCTCGATTATCTTGTCCTCAACATGAAGGACCTCATCCTGCGGCTCAACGATCATTATGGCGCGTCGATCGGGCTTGGCGCCGGCTTCTCCTTTTCCGACGGAGACTGATGCGCCATGCGCTCGGCCCTCATCGATCGCCGTGATTTCATCAGGGCTGCCGGCGTTGCCTTCCTGACGGGGCTTGCGCCTGAGGCGGCCTTCGCGCTGACGCGGGCCGATGCCGTCTTTGCCACAGGTGTGCGAAAGACCGACCGCAGCTTCGCGCTGGCGCTGATGGCCGAGGACGGCGCCTTCATTGCCGAGATCGCCCTGCCGGATCGCATTCATGGTCTTGCCGTGTCGCCGGCCGATGGCCGCGCTGTCGCCTTCGCCCGCAGGCCCGGCACCTTTGCTGTCGCCTTCGATCCGGCCGGTGCCATCGCACCATCGATCTTCCACACCCCGGAGAACCGCCATTTCTACGGTCACGGCGCCTTTTCGCCGGATGGGCTGCTGCTCTATGCCAGCGAGAACGATTTCGACGCACGGCGCGGCGTCGTCGGGCTCTACGACGCGCGTAACGGCTTTGCCCGCATCGGCGAATTTCCGACCTATGGCGTCGGACCACACGACCTGACGGTCACGCCGGATGGCCGGTTTCTGATCGCCGCCAATGGCGGCATCGAGACCCACCCGGATTTCGGCCGCACCAAGCTCAATCCCGATCACATGCAGCCCTCGCTCGCCCTCATCGATGCCGCGACCGGCACGCTCGTCGAAAAGCATGACCTGCCGCCCGAACTCAGCCAGCTTTCGACCCGGCATCTGGCGCTGGGGGGTAACGGGCGGATTTGGTTCGCCTGCCAGTTCGAGGGCCCGCGCAACGAGACGCCGCCGCTCGTCGGCCGGTTTGCGCCGGGCGAGGCGCTTTCATTTGCCGCGCTGCCGGAGGATGTGACGATCGGGCTCGGCAATTATGTCGGAGCGATTGCTTGCAACTCGCGCGACGGCCTGATCGGCCTCTCCTCGCCGAAAGGCGAAGGCATGGTGGTGCGGCTTGACGAGGCGACCGGTCGCTTCGTCTCGTCGGAGCGCCTCGCCAACGCCGCCGGCATCGCGCCTGCCGCGCATGGCTTTGCCGTCGGCACCTATGACGGGCTTTTCGGCGGGCGACGTCACGATCTTGCCTTCGATCAGCATATCATCCGCCTTGCGGATCGCCCGGCGTGACGGGCTCCCACTTTTGCTCAAATCGGCCTATAGGGTGGTCCCATGAACAAAACAGCCATTTCCGCAGCCTTCGTCATAGGCACCGTCATTGCCGGTCTTCTGGTCGGCTACATCACCCTGCCCGGCGAATGGTATGCCGGACTTGCCAAGCCGCCGTTCAATCCGCCGAACTGGATTTTCGGGCCGGTCTGGACTGTGCTTTACATTCTCATAGGTCGCGTCGGCGCGCGGGCCTATTTCCGCCGCGTGGAACATCCGAACCTCCTCAACCTCTGGATCGCGCTCCTGATCCTCAACCTGCTGTGGAGCCCGGCCTTTTTCGGCCTGCACCAGATGGTTCTGGCGTTGGCGATCATCATCCTGCTGCTCCTCGGCATCATCGCCTTCATCGCGATTGCCCGAAAGCGGGACCCCGTTTCGGCCGGTCTGTTCGTGCCCTATCTCATCTGGGTCGCCTTCGCCACGCTGCTGAACGCCTCGCTGCTCTACCTGAACTGAGGCCGGCTGCTTGCCGGAAGCTGCGCGGCGTGGCAGGTTGAACGCAGGTTTTCGGATGGTTGCCGCCTTGCGCCACTCGATTTTCCTTCAACGGGGAGATCGGCCGTGCGGCGGAGTTCGGGGCAAAGGCAAATCCCGCACGCAACAAAGGCAGGGCATGGCGAATTTCGAGCATGGTGATTTTCACGCGCGGATCGTGGGAAGCTTCGCGAGCCAGGGCGCGATGACGATGATCGGCGCCGAGCTGACGCGGATCAGCCACGGCGTCGTCGAGATCGAGCTGCCCTTCGACACCAAGCTCACCCAGCAGCACGGCATTCTCCATGCCGGCGTCATCGCCACCGGGCTTGAGACCGCCTGCACCTATGCCGCCTATACGATGATCGATACCGATGCCTCGCTTCTGACCATCGAGTTCAAGGTCAACCTGATGTCGCCGGGGCGCGGCAGCCGGTTCCTGTTTCGCGGCGAGGTCACGCGTCCCGGCACCAACATCATCGTCACCGATGGCCGCGGTTACGCCGTCGGCGATGGCCCCGCCAAGCTGATTGCCTCGATGTCCGGCACGGCCATGGTGGTGCGCGACAGGGAAGGGTTTCAGGACTAGATGGAAATGATTGCTGGCAAGACCGTGCTGTTCGTCATGGCGGCAGCACCCGAATATGGCGAGCGGCTGAAGGCCCGTATTGCGCCGCTGATGACAGGCATCGGCCCGGTGGAGGCGGCGGTCGTGCTGACGCGCGCGCTGGCAGAGGCCTCCGGCAAGGGGGCCTTGCCCGATCTTGTCGTCTCTCTGGGGTCAGCCGGATCAGCGATGCTGGAGCAGACGGAAATCTATCAGGCTTCGTCCGTCTCCTATCGCGATATGGATGCCTCGCCGCTTGGCTTCGAGAAGGGCCGCACGCCCTTCCTCGATCTGCCGGCGGAAGTGCCGCTGCCTTTCGCCATACCCGGCATTCCGGCCGCAAGGCTGTCGTCGGGGGGCAATATCGTTTCCGGCGCAGCCTATGATGCCATCGATGCGGATATGGTCGACATGGAAACCTTCGCGCTGCTGCGCGCCTGCCAGTCCTTCGATGTGCCGCTGATCGGCCTTCGCGGCATTTCCGATGGCAAGGCGGAGCTGCATCACGTCGATGACTGGACGCAATATCTGCACATAATCGATGAAAAACTGGCTGTCGCCATCGATCGGCTGGAAAGCGCCATTGAAACGGGCGCAATTCCCCTCTAAACGCAGCTTTTAGCTTTCATAGAGCGGAAGGCCCTCCCATGACCGCAGAGATTACCCATCCCGATTCCGTCCTGATCATCGATTTCGGCAGCCAGGTGACGCAGCTGATCGCGCGCCGCGTGCGCGAGACCGGCGTCTATTGCGAGATCGTGCCGTTCCAGAAGGCGGAGGAAGGCTTCGAGCGTCTGCAGCCGAAGGGCGTGATCTTCTCCGGCGGTCCGGACTCGGTGACGCGCGAAGGCTCGCCGCGGGCACCGCAGGCCGTTTTCGACAGCGGCGTGCCGATACTGGCCATCTGCTACGGCCAGCAGACGCTCTCCGTTCAGCTCGGCGGCGTGGTCGAGGGCGGCCACGCGGCGGAATTCGGCCGGGCGGATGTCGAGATCCTGAAAGCTTCGCCGCTCTTCGAAGGCATCTGGGAAGTCGGGAAAAAGTATCCGGTGTGGATGAGCCATGGCGACCGCGTCACCGTCGCCCCGGAAGGCTTCGAGATCATCGGCGTCTCGCCGAATGCCCCGTTTGCCATCTGCGTCAACGAGGAAAAGCGCTACTACACGACGATGTTCCACCCGGAAGTCGTCCACACGCCCGATGGCGGCAAGCTGCTTGCCAATTTCGTGCACAAGATCGTCGGACTGAAATCGGACTGGTCGATGGCGGCCTATCGCGCCGAGATGGTGCAGAAGATCCGCGATCAGGTCGGCGACAGCAAGGTCATCTGCGCGCTGTCCGGCGGCGTCGACTCGTCCGTTGCCGCGCTCCTGATCCATGAGGCGGTCGGCGACCAGCTCACCTGCATCCTCGTCGACCACGGCCTGATGCGCAAGAACGAGGCCAACGAAGTGGTCGCGATGTTCCGCGAGCACTACAATCTCCACCTCATCCACGTCGATGCTGTCGACAGGTTCGTGGGCGAACTGGAGGGCGTTGCCGATCCGGAAACCAAGCGCAAGATCATCGGCCGGCTGTTCATCGAGACCTTCGAGGAAGAGGCGAAGAAGCTTGGCGGCGCCGATTTCCTCGGTCAGGGCACGCTCTATCCCGACGTCATCGAAAGCGTGTCCTTCTCCGGCGGCCCCTCGGTCACCATCAAGTCGCACCACAATGTCGGCGGGCTCCCCGAGCGGATGAACATGAAGCTGGTGGAGCCGCTGCGCGAACTGTTCAAGGACGAGGTCCGCGTGCTCGGCAAGGAGCTCGGCCTGCCCGATTCATTCATCGGCCGGCATCCCTTCCCGGGACCGGGCCTTGCCATCCGCTGCCCCGGCGGCGTGACCAAGGAAAAGCTCGACATCCTGCGCGAGGCCGACGCCATCTATCTCGACGAAATACGGAAAAACGGCCTTTACGACGTCATCTGGCAGGCCTTCGCCGTGCTGCTGCCGGTGCAGACCGTCGGCGTGATGGGCGATGGCCGCACCTATGAATTCGTCTGTGCACTGCGCGCCGTGACCTCGGTCGATGGCATGACGGCCGATTTCTACCAGTTCGACATGAACTTCCTCGGCAAGGCCGCCACCCGCATCATCAACGAAGTCCGCGGCATCAACCGCGTAGTATACGACGTCACCTCGAAGCCGCCCGGCACGATCGAGTGGGAATGATCTCCAGCATCACCCTTCCATGAAGGCGGCGAGTTCGTCTGGCGTTCCGTTGGGAAAGGCCTGTTTCAGGTAGTCGAGGAAGGCGGAAACGCGAGCGCTCAGGAGTCGCCGTGAAGGGTAAAGCGCCCAGAGCGTGATGGCACTGTCGGCAACGTCACCCCAATGCACCAGCCGGCCGGCGGCGAGATCCGTGCTCACCAGCGATATTGGCAGGCAACCGGCGCCGGCGCCGGCACGCACGGCATCCCGCACCATGATCAACGATGACAGGGTAAGTACCGGCCTTGCCTGAAGCTCTGACGGTCCCTCAGGGGTGGCCAATCGCCAGACCATGGTGTCGCTCGCATGCCGCGATACGGCGGGAGCGGGATGGCCCGCGGTGGGGCGTTTGAGGTCGGGGCTTGCCACGACTACCAGGCGGTCTCGCAGGAATGCCCGCCCGACAAGGGAGAGGTCCGACGGCGGATCGACCCGGATCACCAGATCAAAACCCTCCTCGATCAGGTCGACCGCCCTGTCTTCGGTCGTCACCTCCAGCCGGACATCAGGATAGGCTTGCACGAAGCCGGCGGCGATCTTGCCCATGGCGGTCTGTGAGAACACCAGCGGCGCGCTGATCCGCAGCCGGCCGCGCGGCTTTTCGCCGCCGGAAGCGATCGCCGCCGTGGCTTCCTCGAGTTCGTTCAAGAGAAGACCGGCGCGTTCGTAAAGTGTGCGGCCTTCCTGGGTTAGCTTCAGCGCACGGGCCCCGCGCTCGAACAGGCGGATGCCGAGGCTTGCCTCGAGTTCACCCACACGACGCGACAGGGTCGCCTTGGGACGGGCGGAAGCGCGGGCGGCGCGACCAAAGCCGCCATGGCGGGCAACAAGCGTGAAATCCGAAAGCGCCAGCAAATCCATCTGTTCCACCTGTGAGACGTTCCGTCTAAATGTAGCGTCTACCGGACCTCCTGTGAACCGATCATATTCCCCTCATCAACAACACGCTTACAGGAGCAACACTATGACCATACTCGTAATCGGAGCCACCGGCCGCATCGGCCGCCATGTCGTCGAACAGCTCGCAAGCCGCGGTGTGAGTGTCCGCGTTCTTACCCGCGATCCCGCCAAGGCCGAATTTCCGGCCGGCGTCGAGGTTTTCAAGGGAGAGCTGCTCGATCTGGATGCCCTCAGGGCGGCAATGACGGGCGTCGACGCCTTCTTCCTTCTGAATGCCGTCACTGCGGATGAATTCACTCAGGCGCTCATCACTCTGAACATTGCCCACGAGGCCGGCGTCGAGCGGCTTGTCTATCTGTCGGTGATCCACGCCGATCAGTTCGTCAACGTGCCACACTTCGCCGTCAAGTACGGCGCCGAAAGGATGCTCGAGCAGATGGGCTTCAGTGCCACGGTCCTGCGGCCGACCTACTTCATCGACAACGACGCCCAGGTTCGCGACGTGATCGTCGACCACGGTGTCTATCCAATGCCGATCGGCAGCAAGGGCCTCGCAATGGTCGATGCCCGCGATATTGCCGAGGTTGCCGCAATCGAGCTCATCCGGCGGGCGGATGCGACCGGCAAGCTTCCGGTCGAAACCATCAACCTCGTCGGCCCCGAAATTCTGACCGGTGAGGGCGTCGCCGCCATCTGGTCGGATGTGCTCGGCCGCCCGGTCGCCTATGCCGGTGACGATCCGACGGGCTTCGAGCAGACCATGGCGGGTTTCATGCCGGCGTGGATGGCCTACGAGATGCGGCTGATGGCGGAGCGCTTCGTCGGCGACGGGATGATCCCGGAGGCCGGCGACGTCGAGCGGCTGACCGCAATCCTCGGCCGTCCGCTCCACACCTACCGGGATTTCGCTGTCGCCACGGCGCGTTGATCTTGCCGGTGGTTCGAAGCCATGGGAGCTGCTTCGGCGGTTCCCATGGCCTTGTCATGAGATGTTCAGCGTTCGTCGCCGAAATAGTCCTGGGCGATCTGCTGCACGATGCCGTCTTCCTGGAGGGCCAGTAGGCGCACCGTGATCGGGTAGATCATCGTGTCCTGGCCGTAGGGCAGGGCGAAGCCGTATTTTTCGGGCGAAAACAGCCTGCCGACGACATCGAGGCCGAGCTCCGGATTGCGGAACTTGTAGTATTCGAGCACCGGGGCGTCGGCGACGATTGCATCGACATCATTGCCACGCAGGCCGTCGACGGCCGCTTCGATGCCGGGATAGGTGATGAAGTCTATCCCTTGCCGGCGCATCAGGTTCTCCGCCGTCGAGCCGCGGAAGACGCCGACCGTGGTGCCCGGCAGGTCGTCCGGTCCGTTGATCCCGCCGGTGATGGCGATGCTGGTCATGACGCTGGTGACCGAGGAGGTGACATAGGCGACGACCGCGATGCCGATGATCAGCCAGAAGGCGGAGAAAAACCGGCCATACCAGCCGAACAGGCGCGACCGGCTCGGCAGCGTCCCCTTGGTGACGACCAGCATCACCGAATAGAAGCTCTCGGCGACGCCATCGCGCCAGCGCTGCGGGAAGTTCTTGTCGAAACGGCGGTCGAAGATCGTTAGGCCAACGGTTCCGATGAGGATGAAGACCAGGAGCCAGGCGTAGTAGCGCAGATAGCCGGCCTCGGCGAGACCGTTCCAGAGATTAACGAGCGAGGAGGAGGTCCGGTTGTCGATCATCACCCGCAGACCGGAATCGAAGAAGGGTTGGGTGAAGTCGACCCGTTCGGCGCGGTCCTCGGTAATCGAGATCGCGCCGACGGCGACATCGACCTCCCGGGCTTCGGTGGCGGCGAGAAGGTCGGCCACCGTATCGTATTCGACATAGCGTGGCGTCACGTCGAGCCCTTCGGCGATCCGTTTCCAGAGCTCGGCCGCCATGCCGCCATAGTTGCCATCCTCGCCACGGGTGATGAAGGGCGGCGTCACCCTGTAGCCGACGGTGATCTCCGGTCGGTCCTGCGGGGCATCCTGTGCGCTGGCCGGCGGCACGGCCATGGAGAAGATCAAGGCGAGGCCCAGAATAAGCGGCCGGATTATCATCAGCATGTCGTCGTTCTCCCCTTGAGGGTCGGTCAGCCCCGGTAGAGCAGCATCAGGAATGCCACGAAGATCAGGAAATGGACGGCACCCTGCAGAACATGGGTGCGCCCGCTCGAAAACGTCACGATCGAAACTGTGAAGATCAGGATCAGCATCATGACGTCGATGCCGGCGAGCCCGAGCACCAGATCGAGGCCGAGTGCGCTCGACAAGGCAAGCATGATCGGTACGGTCAGGCCGATCGTCGCCAGCACCGAGCCGAGGAAGATGTTGACCGATTGCTGCAGCCGGTTGGCGAGCGCCGCCTTGACGCCGCCAATCCCCTCCGGTGTCGTCACCAGAATGGCCATCATGACACCACCGATCGCGACCGGCATATGCAATGTCTCGATGATGTAGTCGACCGGCTTGGCGAGCGTCTCGACCAGGAAGACGATCGGCGCAATGTAGCAGACGAGGAGCAGAAGGCTGATGCCGACTGGATAGGGCGAAGCCTCCGTCTCCTCGTGAAGTTCCTCGGCATCGCCTTCAACCTGGGGAAGCGAGAAGAAGGTGCGGTGACGGCCAGTCTGGATCAGCAGGAAGATGATGTAGAGGCCGGCGGCCATCAGCCCGACCATGGCCTTCTGAAGCGCGCTCAGCGTCGGGCCTTCGGATGAGCGGCTAAAGTCCGGCAGCACGAGACTGAAGACGGCGAGCGGTATGATGACGCCGAGATAGGCGTTCGCGCCCTGCAGATTGAAGCTCAGCTCCTTGTGGCGGAAGGCACCCAGCAGCAGCGAAATCCCCACCATGCCGCCCATGATGATCATCACCACCGAAAACAGCGTGTCGCGTACCAGCGCCGGATTGTTCTCGCCGTGCAGCATCACCGCTGTGATGCTCAGGACCTCGATGCCGGTGATGGAGAGCGTCAGCACCAGCGTGCCGAAGGGTTCCCCAAGCCGGCTCGACAGCGCCTCCGCGTGCCGCACCACGCCTATGGCAGTGGCGAGGATGATGATGAAGAGCCAGGAAAGAACGGCGACAAGCTTGAACGGATTGGCGAAGCCGGTGGTGAGCGGGTGTTCGAACAGGAGGACGAGAAGACAACTCAGGAGAGCCGCACCCAGAACCTTTTCGCGCCTGAGAAAGGCGACGAGCGGAGACTGCGGTTTCGCTGTCGTCGCGGTGCTGCCGGTATTCACGCTGTCACTCCTGCCATGCCGAGGGGGCACTTATCGATTGCCACTTTCTCGCCATGTTTTCAACCCGGCGGTGCAGCGCTTGCGATCGGCAGTGTGAGAGAGCGAACTACTCTAGTATTCCCGTTCGTAGAAGATGCCGCCCGAGGTTTCACCGCGGGAACCGGCCGATCCCTTGAGGATGAAGTTTCGGCCGATGTCGATGTTGATATTGGCCTGCGTGCCGGTGTCGCGGCTCTGTTCGACCTCGACATAGGTGTTGTTGTTCAGATACTTGCCGACGCTGACCGAGGTATTGCCGGCATCGTCGGTGCTGAGGTCGAGGTTGTCGATGCCGAGCGCATTGCGCACCGCTGAGAACAGCGACTGGTCGGTGCCGCCGGTCAGCTGCAGCACGGCGTCTGCAAGCTGGGCAATCTGCAGCGCAGACAGTCTTGAGGACGACTGGTTGAACAGGAGCTGGGCGAGGATCTCGTCCTGCGGCAGCGGCGGTGTCGAGCTCAGTTGAACCTGCGGATCGCTGGCAACACCCTCAAGCGTTATCGAAATCGCGGTGGAGCCCGCCGAGGTCTGGGCCTGCAGGTCGATGATCGGCACGAGGGCACCACCGAAGGTGATGCGGCCGCGCGAGAAATCGAGACGGCGGTTGAGCAGGGAAAGTCGGCCGCGGATCAGGTCGAAGCCGCCGGAGACAACCGGATTCTGAGTGGTTCCGGCGACGCGGATCGAGCCGCCGAGTTCGGCATCAACGCCGCGTCCACGCACGAAGATGGCATTCGGCGCGTCGATGGTGATGTCGAGCGCGATCGATGAGCGTGCCCCTGTCGTCTCCTGCGGCGCAAGGGCCTTGGCCTGTGCGAGGACGGCCGCCGAGGCGTTCTCATGAACGATGTTGATGTCCGAAATCGAGGCCGGAAGCCGTTCGGGAATGGTGATCGCCGTCCTGCCGAGCGCCAGCCGGCCGGAAAGCCGTGGCGAGCCGAGGACGGGACCGTCCAGCGATAGCGTGCCGTTGACGGTTGTCGACAGCAGCGTACCGTCATTGATCACGGCATTGTCGGCGACGACCTGCAGCGCGGCGGGAAAATCGCCGGTGATGCCGACATTGCCCTTGATCGTTATCGTACCGCCACCGCTCAGACGGCCGGTGATACCGTCGATCGTCACCCGGTCGCCGGCAAGCGCGACCCGGCCCCTGATGTCATTCAACGTAATGCCGCGGCGGATATCGGTCAGAGAGGTGATGTTGACGTCGACGCCGCCGGAAAGTTGCGGGCTTTTCGCACTGCCGCCCACGGTGATGTCGCCGGTAGCGCTTCCGGAGAGCACGAAACCGGCGTTGGCGGCGGCGGCGGAGACCATGCTGAGCGGCAGCTGGCCTCTGACGGCGAGGTCAAGCGGCATGTTGCCGGTGAGGCCGACCGAGCCGTTGGCGGTAACGGTCATGCCGCTGCCGTTGTTCATCGTCGCGTCGGTGGTCACCTGGTTGCCGTCATAGCGGCCACTGGCCGAAAGCGTGAAAGAAGGGCCGCCGAGTTGACGGTTCTGGGCAAGGTTGCCGTTGTTCCAGGTCAGGTCGTAGTCGGCCGCGGGATTTGCGAGCGAGCCACTGGTCCTGACCGTGCCGGAGACCGTGCCTTCCGCGCCGAGCGACGGCACGAACAGGTTGGCCACCGCGGCGGAGACGCCGTTGATGTCGATCGCAAGGTTCAGCGTGTTGCCGACACTGCCGCTGGCGCTGACCGTGCCGCCACCGATGCCGAGCCGGATATTGCTGAGGTTTGCCGTGCCGTTGGCGATGGAAACGTGGCCGGGCTGGGCGAGCCTCAGGTCGACGGCCATCGGCGAGCCGGAGAGCCGCTGCAGGTCGATCTCGATCGTATCACCACGGGTCACCACCGCTTCGGCCTCGATGGGCTTGTCCTGGTAGCGGGCGGCGAGGTCGAAGGTCGTGGAATTGCCATCGTTGCGGGCGGTCAGCGCGATGTTGGAAACGCTCTGGCCGCTGGCATTCAGCGTGCCGACGGCGATCTTGCCGCTCGCCTTGAGTTCGGCGATATCGGCAACCGTGACGTCGGCATCGAGGTTCTCGGCACTCACCGTCGCAAAGCCGAGGCGATCGCTGCTGGCATCAAGCGAAAGTCCCAGCTTGCCGCCATCATTGTCGAGCTCGACCCGGCCCTTGAGGCTGCCGGAGGCCTGCTGTCCTGCAAGGCCGGCAAGAAGCTTCAGATCGGGAAAGTCAAAACTGATGCCGCCGGCGGGCAGGAACTCGCCGTTGAGCGTCAGGTCGCCGGAAAGCGTATTGGCACCGACCTTGCCGTCGATCCCGGAGATTGCGATTGCGCCATCGCTGGAAGCGACGTCGGCTGCGAGCGTCAGCGGCTGGCCCGCATAGTTGCCGCTTGCCGAAAGCGTGGCCTCGGGCGCTGCCATATCCGCCTTGCCGGACAGAGTCAGCACGAAATTCTCGAGCGTCTCGCCGGTGATCTGCAGGGCGTCTGCGGTCACCTTCGCATCGATATCGGGCTTGGTGACATCGCCTTTTGCGTCGAGCGAAAGCTCTGCCTTGCCGGAGACCTGGGGCGCAAGCCGCGCAAGATCGGCGACCACCGCCTTCAGGGAAGCGTCGAGGCTGCCATCGGAAAGCGCGACATCACCGGATGCGTTGACGAGGTCGTTTTCGACCTCAAGGCCGGAGAGCGAGATGGCACCGCCGGCGGCGAGCGCGAAATCGCTCTCGACCCGTGTCGTGCCGGAGATCATGTTGGCGGCGGCCGTCGGCAGGGCGTCTGGTGCCAGGAACAGTTTGGCATGCCCGTTCAGGCCGCCATCGGCGGTGTCGTAGGCAAGGTCGACGGTTCCGCCGATGGCGCCGCTTTCGAGCGTCGCCTTGTCCAGCGTGATCTGCGATCCCGCAAGCGTCACCGGTGCCTTGATCGTCACCGGAGCCCGGACGAAGGGGCTGATCGCCTCGTTGTCGAGGACGATGCCGCCGACCGAAAGCGTCGTGTCGAGCGTGCCGCTGCGCTCCGTGATGTTGAAGCCGGTTCCCTTGACGTCGAGCGCCACGTCGCTGACATCGGCCTGCGGCACGGTGAGGCGCGCGAGTTTGGCGGAGGCGGTGATGTCGGCATTTTGCGCATCGCCGGAAAGCGTCACCGCGGCGCTGGTCATCGCGAGCGAAAGCTGATCCTCGCCAAGCGGCCAGGCGAATGGCACCGGCTCATCGGTTGCGGCCAGCGTTGCCGTGAGGTCGTTGGTGCCCTTCGGGTCGTAGGCACCGGAGGCCTGAAGCGAGAAGCCGCCGGTCGTGACCGTACCGCGGTTGATGGCGACGCGACCCGAGGGGGCGAGCGTCGCCGAGACGTCGAGATTGGTCGTGCCTTCGACCAGCGAGCGGAAATCTTCGGGCGCAAGCGGCGCGAACTGCCCGCTGCCCGACAGCGCCACGGTGCGATTGCCATCGGCATCAAGCTGGTGGTCGATATCGATGGTCCCGAGCGTGTCGCCGGAAAGGGCCGCGGTCAGCGTTCCGGACCAGTCCGACAGGGGACCGTTGCCGTCGAGCTTGATGTTGAGCGCCGGTGCACCGGGAAGCTTGATGAGGGTGGCGACGATCCCGCCCTCCGGCTCGTTGACCTCGGCGGAAATGTCCATGCGGTTGTCGGCCGGTGCGTAGTCAACCGTTGCCTTCACATAGGTATTGGGCCGTGCGCGATGCGTGGCATCGAGCGCCACGGAGATCCTGTCCTTGACCGCATCGACATGTCCCTCGGCCGAAAGCGGATAGTCCTCGCCGAGGACCGGCGCGCCGATGTCGATCGCCGGGAAGCCGAAATGCGAGATCTCGATGCCGATCGGCAGTGAGAACGGGCCGCTCTCTTTCGTCGCCGTATCCGCCTTTTCGGGGCCCGGGGCAGGCAGACGCTTCATTTCGATCGATTGGGCCGTCAGGTTCTCTGCCGAGAACTTGCCGCTGAAAAGCGCCAGCGGCGACCAGTCGAGCACGATGTCCTGAACATCCACATAGGGGCCTTCGCTATCGGAGACCGTCACCGATTCGACGGTAAAATACCCTGTCAGCGGGGCGCTGACCCGGCCGACATGAACCGCGAAATCGGGCGATGCGATGCGCTTGGTGACCTGCTGAACCGCGAAATTGGCACCGAAGCCGGTATAGCCGACCAGCACGAACGCAACCACCGCAACAAGGACCAGCACGCCGAGAAGAACGGCGATCAGGCGAAGTGCAAAGAGCAGTGGTGCGGTGACGTATTTCATCTCGACTTAAATGTCCCTGTCAGTGTGCTGGTTCCGGCGCGGCCGCATCTTTTCATGAAAGGCATGAAAATGCCCTTAAATTCAAGGTCATTTGATGACGATGCTGTGAGTCGCGAGGATTGCTAGAGCCCTTCAGGCTTAAATGGAAGCGTCCTGCGGCAAGGAATTTGCGCCAGGACCAAGGGCTTTGGCGCAGGGCATAGCCGTAGCTATGTCCAAGCCGAAGACCGCCGGCAATGGCGCAAATTCATGCCGCCCATCGGGTTTGCCGAAACCGGCCCTCCACTTTGTCGAAACCCTTCGCCATAGCTATGGCTATGCCGCGCGGGCTTCTTCGCGTGGAATGACCGGTTTGGGCAAACAGGACGGATTCCATTTAAGCCTGAAGGGCTCTAGAACGCCTGGCCGATACCGGCGTAGATGCCGTAGCGCTCGCCGTTCGGGTAACGATCGAGGGGAACGGCGACATCGAGGCGGATCGGGCCGAAGCTCGTCAGGTAACGCACACCGATACCGGCGCTGGCGCGAATGTCACCGAAATCCGGGAATGCGTCGGAGGACACGTCGGCCGCATCGACGAAAGGTACAATCTGGACGTTCTTGGTGACGCCGATTCGCGCTTCCACCGAAGCCTCAACATAGGAGCGGCCGCCAGTCTCGTCGCCATTCGCGTTCAGCGGCGAGATCGTCTTGTAGCCATAGCCGCGCACGCTGCCGCCACCGCCCGAATAGAAGCGGTCCGTTGCCGGAATGTCCTTCAGGCTGTCGCCGCCGACGATCGTGCCGACGCCGAGCCTGCCGGCAAGCACGAAGCGGTCATCGGCACCCGCGGCGAAATAGGTCGAGGCGATCGCGTCGAACGAGGAGTAGAACGTGTCGCCGAGGAAGTCATAGGTGGGCTGGGCGGTGGTGATGAGGTAGAGCCCCTCGGTCGGGTTCAGCGCATCGTTGCGGCTGTCGCGATCAAAGGCGACCGGAACGGAGAAGGTGAGGTAGTCCTCGGTGCCGAAGGCGTCCTCGATGTTGGCGTAGCGGGTCTCAACGCCACCGGTGATCGTGTTGTAGTCACCCTGCTCATAGCTGTAGGTCACCGCGGCAGCGACGGACTTGGCATTGTAGGGATCGGGGTTTTCCGCCGCCGTCAGCAGGCTGGCTGTCAGTGTGCCCGAAGGCAGGAACAGGCCGGGCCGTGTGAAGGTAATGCCGCCGGCGAAATCGAGATCGTCAAAGCCCGATGCTTCGCCGATTCGGGCGACGCTTCCCTCGATCTTCAGCCCTTCGGCGTGGCCGAACAGGTTGCGATGGCCCCAATAGCCCTCGAGCCCGGCGCCGTCGATCGATGAGATTGTCGCGCCGACACCGAAATAGCGGAACTTGCCGTCCTTGACGTTGATCGTGGTTGGCAGCTGTCCGTTGTCGTCGAGCGCATCGCCGGTGTTGATGACGACGGAATCGAAGGTGTTCAGCTTGCGCAGCCGGTTTGCGGCCTCGTTCAGTTCTTCCGGGGAGTAGCGTTGCCCGGCCTTCAGCCGCGAGTAATGGCGGATGAAATCCGGATCGACGGCCTCCGAACCCTTGATCGCTACCGGGCCGAGATCGGCAATCGGCCCAGCCATCGCGCCGATGATGACGTCGATCGTGGCGTTGTCGTGGTTGGCGATCACCTCCCGCTGGGTGATTTCTGCGAAGGGATGGCCCTCGTTCTTGAGGTCGTTGACGATGGCGTTGGCCGCCGACAGGATGGTGGTCGAATAGGCCGGCGTGCCGGTGACGAGGTCATATTTCGCCGGGTCGAATTGCGCCGCATCGCCTTGAAGATCGATCCTGGCAAAGTTGAAGAGCGGGCCTGCCTTGACGTTGACGGTGACCGGAACCGGATTGACGCGGTCGAAATTCGGAAGGCCGACAATGTCGGTGATCGGTCTGCCTTCGATGTAGATATCGACGAGGCCGCCGTAATAGGCTCTTTCGTAGAGCGAGCCGACAAGGATCTGCAGGTCGTCGCGCGCCTTGACGAGAAGGCCGAGATCGCCATCGACCGGCTGGTCCTGGCCGGAGACGAGTTCGGAGCGTCTGCGCAGGAACCCTTCAAGGTCGCTGTCGCCGCCGGTCAGCGTGAAATTGACGGTGTAGCGGACGGGGTCCTGAACCGTGTCTACCTCTGCGTCTCGCTCGCCCCAGAGGTGGATGCCGAACAGGCTGAAGGCCGCGGCTTTCTCCGCGGAGAGGCCGACACAGGCAAAAAGGCTGACGGCAAGCAGCAGTCCCGGTTTGACCGGAACGGCTATGCCGGGGAACAGCCTCGTGAACGCATGTGCCATAGAAAACTCAGATAATACTGCTGGTTAGAGTCACTCTGGTATAAACTATCATAGAATGCCTTTCGGGCCCGCGCCAAAAAGCAAAACCCGCCAACAGCGTTAACCAAATCTTTCGGTCTCGCTGCTGGCGGGTTTTTCAATACGTGTTTCGGCGAGCCCGGTAAAGACCGCAGGGCGGCTCGGGCTGCCGACGCGCCGCCTCAGCGGCGCGCTTCAATCAACGGTAGCCGGGCGGGCAGGTGTCGGTGTATTCGCGGCCGTAGCGGTCACGATAATAGCACTTGTTGTTGCCCTCGGCGGCACGGCCGATCAGGGCGCCGGCGGCGGTGCCGACAGCTGCGCCGACGAGTGCGCCACCCAGGCCGCCACCATCAATGGCGGTGCCGACGAGCGCGCCGGTGCCGGCGCCGATCGCTGCACCTTCCTGTGTGGGTGTGCAGGCCGTGGCAGCGAGCGCCGAAACGCCAATCAGAAATCCAGCAAGAATCTTTTTCATAATATCCCTCACTCAGGTTGTCATAAGGTCTTGTTGTGGCTGGATGCTTCGTGTCTGCCGAAGGCTTTCCGGCCAAGGCCACCTCCACAACGTCATACAAGAATAGGGCGCAGGGAGGAAGAAAAAAGCGGCAACATGATATTTGCAAAAAAAACCTTAAAAACAGCCAAAGCGATGGCGGATTTGACACCGATCAAGTTTTAAGGCTTGCGGTTGCGTGTAAAAGCAGTTTGGAATAATTCAAACAAGGGCCAATTGACGCATGCGCGGGTTTTGGGGGCTCTGCGCCTTGACGTTGTTCAAACTTCGTCAAATTTTAAAGGAAACAAAAATGGCCTTGCGGTGGAGCATCTGAGTGATGGATTTCGAAGCATTTTTCAAAGGCGAACTCGAAGGACTGCATGAAGAAGGCCGGTATCGCGTCTTCGCCGAACTGAAGCGGCATCGTGGTGACTTTCCGCGCGCCTCCCGTTTCAAGGACGGCGTCGCGTCCGACGTTACCGTTTGGTGTTCCAACGATTACCTCGGCATGGGGCAGTGTCCCACCGTGATCGCCGCCATGCAGGAGGCGATCGAGGCTTGCGGAGCAGGGGCCGGCGGCACCCGCAATATTTCCGGCACCAACTACTATCATGTCCAGCTCGAAAACGAGCTTGCCGATCTTCACGGCAAGGAAGCGGCGCTGATCTTCACCTCCGGCTATGTGTCGAACTGGGCCTCGCTCGGGACGCTCGGCCAGAAGATCCCGAACCTGATCATCTTCTCCGACGCGCTGAACCATGCCTCGATGATCGAAGGTATCCGTCACGGCAAGAGCGCACGCGTCATCTTCCGCCACAACGACCTCAACGATCTCGAGGCCAAGTTGAAGGCCGCCGATCCGGCAGCGCCGAAGCTGATCGCCTTTGAATCGGTCTATTCGATGGATGGCGATATCGCCCCGATCAAGGAAATCTGCGATCTCGCCGACAAGTATGGCGCGATGACCTATCTCGATGAAGTGCATGCCGTCGGCATGTATGGTCCGCGCGGCGGCGGTGTTGCCGAGCGCGAAGGTCTGATGGACCGCATCACCATCATCGAAGGCACGCTCGGCAAGGCTTTCGGCGTCATGGGCGGCTATATCACAGGCTCCCAGGCGCTGGTCGATTTCATCCGCTCCTTCGCCTCCGGCTTCATCTTCACCACGGCCCTGCCGCCAGCGCTCGCTGCCGGGGCGGTTGCCTCGATCCGTCACCTCAAGGTCAGCCAGATCGAGCGCCAGCGCCACCGCGAGCGGGTCCAGGCGCTGCGCGTCAAGCTCGATGGTGCCGGCATTCCGCATATGCCCAATCCGAGCCATATCGTGCCGGTGATGGTCGGCCACGCCTCGAAGTGCAAGTGGATTTCCGATATCCTCCTCGACGATTTCGGCATCTATGTGCAGCCGATCAATTACCCGACCGTGCCGCGCAAGACCGAGCGCCTGCGCTTCACGCCGACGCCGCTTCACACCGACGCCGACATCGACCATCTGGTGAACGCCTTGCATTCGCTGTGGTCGCAATGCGCGCTGGCACGGGCTGTGGCCTGAGCGTTCCGGCTTGAGGGCTCCCCGCCGTCGCGGGGTGCCCCGTCACCCGAAATTCACTTGACACCGACCGCCTCCATTTGATCTCTCAAGGCAAATCCTGGGAGGTTCGATCATGGATATTGCGGCAAGAACCGATGCGGTCATCGACCGGTCGATCGACGAGGGACGCATTGTCGGCACGGTGGTGAAGGTGCTGCGCGGCGGCGAACCCGTTTATGTGCGCGCGGCAGGCTATGCGGATCGCGAGGCCGGAAAGCCGGTTCAGGAAGACACGATCTTCCGCTATGCCTCGGTGACCAAGCCATTTGTCGCGACTGCGGCGCTGGCGATGATCGATGCCGGCAAGTTCACGCTCGACAGCCATGTCAGCGAGCTTCTGCCGTGGTTTCATCCGCCGGGCCCGGACGGGCGGCAGGCGGTCATCACCGTTCGCCAGCTCCTGACCCATACCGCTGGCCTCACCTACAAGCCCGGCGCCGGCATCCTTTCGGTCCACGATTCGATTTCACTCGGCATCGAAAACACCAACCGGACGCTGGAGGAAAACTTCTCCCTGCACAACACCGTGCCGCTCGCCTACCAGCCCGGCACGGCCTGGGAATATTCGATCGCCATCGACATCCTCGGCGCGATCCTCGCCGAGGTCCATGGCGGCTCGGTCGAGGATGCGCTCCGCCACTATGTCTTCGCCCCACTCGGCATCGCCGATACCGGGTTTCGCGTTGCCGATCGCGAGCGGCTTGCGACGGCCTATTACAACGCCGAACCCGCGCCGCAGCCCATGGGCGAGCCGGAGCGCGTCAAGTTCTCCGAGGAGATGACCTACACCTTCTCGCCGGCGCGGATCTTAAACCGCGAAGCTTTCCAGGGTGGCGGCGGCGGCATGGCGGGTACCGCGGATGCCGTGGTGCGGCTTCTGGAGATGTATCGCCGTGATGGCACCGGTGTTCTGAACACCGAAACGGCACGCGCGGCCTGCCGCAACCAGATTGGCGATCTTCGTCTGCGCCCCGGCGTCAGGTTTTCGTTCATCGGTTCGGTGATGGAAAATCCGGCGCTCGACAATTCGCACCTGCCGGAGGGCACGGTCGCCTGGGGCGGCATCTACGGCAACAACTGGTGCTACCATCCGGCAAGCGGCACGGTCGTCGTGGCTTTGACCAATACGGCGCCGGAAGGCTGCGACGGGCCGTTCAAGTTTCAGCTGCAGGAAGCGGTCTTCGGCTGAGGCCGTTCAGCGGCGAAGGCGTTCGGCCGCAAGCCGGCGCGCCTCCGCATCTGCGGTGTAAACGTCTTCGATGCCGGCGGCCTCGGGGAGGCCGGAAAGCGCCTCCATCACGGCCTCCGCAACCTCGGCCATTTCAAGGAAGCCGCAGCGACCCTCGATGAAAGCCTCGAGCGCGATTTCTTTCGCGGCATTCAGCACCGCGCCCTGCAGCCCGCCGCGCTCCATCGCAAGCCGTGCCAGCCGCAGCGCCGGAAAGCGCGTCTCGTCCGGCGCCTCGAAATCGAGCCGCGCGAGCCTGGCGAAATCGAGCCGGTCGACGGCGAGCGGCTGGCGCTTCGGATAGGCGAGCGCATAGCCGATGGCGGTGCGCATGTCCGGCACGCCGAGCTGGGCCAGCACCGAACCATCGGCATAGCCGACCATGGAATGGATGATGGATTGCGGGTGGATGACGACTTCGACCTGCTCCGGCTTCAGGGCGAACAGGTGCATCGCCTCCAGCATTTCCAGCGCCTTGTTGAACATCGAGGCGCTGTCGATCGAGATTTTCAGACCCATCGACCAGTTCGGATGCGCCCGCGCCGTCGCCGCATCGACATGGCGCATCTCTTCCAGCGACTTGTTGCGGAAGGGACCGCCCGACGCGGTGATGATGACGCGCTCCAGCGCCTGGCGCTGATGCTCCTCGAAAACCTGGAAGACGGCCGAATGTTCGCTATCGACGGGGATCATCGTGCCGCCGCCGCGTTTGACCGCATCGAGAAACAGCGGTCCGGCGGAAACGAGGCATTCCTTGTTGGCAAGCGCAATGTCGGCGCCACGTGCGGCGGCCGCCAGCGCCGGCTTCAGGCCGGCCGTGCCGACGATGGCGGCCATCACCATGTCGTTTTCCCGCTCTGCCGCCTCCATCAGGCCGGAGGGGCCGGCGGCTGCATCGACGCCGGTGCCGGCAAGCGCTTCCTTCAGTGCGCCGTACCGGCTTTCGTCGGCCGTCACCGCGATCTCGGCGCCGCTGGCGACCGCCTGCCGTGCCAGGGCCTCGACATTGGCGTTGCCGGTGAGCGCGGTGACCTCGAACGCATCGCGACCGCCGAGCTGGCCGATGACGTCGAGTGTGCTGACCCCGATCGAGCCGGTGGCGCCGAAAATGGCGATGCGTCGCTTACTCATGATGCCGTCCATTCGTATTCCTGCCCTGAGGCCCTAGCCGAATTTTCGGCGGAAGGACAGGGGGATTTGCGGCTTTTCGGGTTGCGGCCGCCGGCGATCATTCGCCAGCCCCAAAAGGCTGGAAAAACCGGTCGCGAACGATTATCACCGGTAGCGGGAAGTTTCGGCTTTCCGGTTGAACGGACGAGAGGAAACGCATCATGGCCGAAAGCATCAGACGGATAGGCGTGGTCGGTGCGGGGCCGATGGGCTGCGGTGTCGCGCATGTCTGCGCGCTCGCCGGCTATGACGTTCACCTCATCGACCACGGCCAGGAGCAGATCGAGCGGGCGCTGGCGACGATCAACGGCAATCTCGCGCGCCAGGTTTCGAGCGGCAAGCTTTCCGATGACGACCGCAAGAAGGCGCTGAAGCTGATCTCCGCCTCCACCGATCTGCAGGATCTCGCCTCCGTCGATATGGCGATCGAGGCGATCAGCGAGGACGAGGATGCCAAGCGTGCGCTCTATGCCAAGATCTGCCCGATCCTGAAGCCAGAGGCGCTGCTTGCCACCAACACTTCGTCGCTGTCGATCACCCGCCTTGCCGCTTCCACCGACCGGCCGGAGCGCTTCATGGGCGTTCACTTCATGAACCCGGTGCCGGTGATGGAACTGGTGGAGCTGGTGCGCGGCATCGCCACCGAGGAAGTGACCTTCAACACCGCCAAGGAATTCGTCCGCTCGCTCGGCAAGACGCCGACGGTCTCGGAGGATTTTCCGGCCTTCATCGTCAACCGCGTGCTGCTGCCGATGATCAACGAGGCGATCTACGTTCTCTACGAGGGCGTTGGCACGGTCGATGCCATCGACACCGCCATGAAGCTCGGCGCCCGCCATCCGATGGGGCCGCTGGAGCTTGCCGATTTCATCGGCCTCGATACCTGCCTGTCTGTGATGCAGATGCTGCACGAGGGCCTCGCCGACAATAAATATCGCCCGTGTCCGCTGCTGGTCAAATATGTCGATGCCGGCTGGCTCGGCCGCAAATCCGGTCGCGGCTTTTACGACTATCGCGGCGACGAGCCCGTCCCAACACGCTGACGCCTCAGTGGCAGCAGCTTCCCGTATTGCCCGAAAGCTCCTCCAGGATCGGGCAATCCGGCCGGTGGTCGCCGTGGCAATGGTCGGCAAGGTGCTGGAGGGTGGCCTTCAGGCTTGCGAGGCGGGCGAGTTTTTCGTCGATCTCGGTGATCTTGGCAAGCGCCAGCGCCTTGACCTCTGCACTTTCGCGGGCGTCGTCGTCGTAAAGCGAGAGAAGCAGCCGGCATTCCTCGACCGAAAAGCCGAGGTCGCGGGAGCGGTGGATGAAGTTCAGCCGGTGGACGTGATTGTCCGAATAGTCGCGATAGCCGTTATCGGCCCGGTCGGCGATGACGAGGCCGATATCCTCATAATAGCGGATGGTCTTGGCCGGCAGGCCAGAGCGCTTCGCGGCTTCGCCGATGTTCATGGGGCAACTCCAAACATTCCTGTTTCTGGAATGTAGGATCTGCCGCCTTCTGTTTCAATCGACCGCGAGCGCCATCCGCAGCATCGCCGCCAGATCCTCGTCGCCATCGCCTTTTTCCAGGCAGGCCCTGTAGCTTGCAAGCGCGGCGTCGATGGCCGGCGTGTCGACATCGTAGCTGTCGGCGACGCCGGCAAAGAGGGTTGCATCCTTCACTGCGCCTCTGACTGGAAAGCCGACGCTTCTGTCATGGCCGAGAATGCGCGGTGCGCGAGCCTTCAGCGCCGGCGTGCCGCCGGGACTTGTCATCAGGATTTCGAGCATTTTTTCGAGCGTCAGGCCGGCGCGCTTGCCGGTCGTCAGCGCTTCGCGAAGCACTTCCCAGTAGCCGCAGAGCACCATGTTGTTGACGATCTTGGCTGCCGCGCCGGTGCCGAGCGAGCCGGCATGGTGGATGCGGTTGGAGAGTGTCTGCGCCACCGGCAGGAACCGTTCGAAATCTATATCGGCGCCGCCGATATAAAAGCCCGCCCTGCCATCGATCACCGTTTCCGGGCCACCGGAGATCGGCGCATCGATGGCGCTGCCGCCCTTGGCTTTGATGTGTCCGGAGAACTGGCTGAGAAGGCTCGGGCTCACGGTCGAGGTCTCGACCACCAGCTTGCCCGGCAGCGAGGTGGAGACCAGCGCCTCCAGCACCGCGCTCACCGCCTCGTCGTTGATCAGCGAGGTGATGATGATGTCGGCCTTGCGGGCAAGCGTCGCCGGGTTCAGCGCGACCTCGGCGTGGGTCTCGGAGGCAAGCTCCATCGAAACGCCGCTGCGCGACCAGACCACCAGCGGAAACCCGTAGGCGGAAAGCCGGCGCGCCATCGCCGTGCCCATGCGGCCCATGCCGCAGATGCCGATCGTCTCCTTCACGTCAGCCATATCAGGCCGCCTTTGCCTGATGGTATTCCTTGATGGCGATCATCCGGATCTCCGGCGCCCGCTCGCTCTCATAGTTCAGCGAGAAACCGTCCTGCGCGAGGAACACCGGGTCGCCATCGAGATCACGGGCGATATCGCCGCGATGGCCGGAGATGAACTTTTCGAGGTCGGCGTTCTTCTCGGCCGAAATCCAGCGGCAGACCGAAAACCGCGCCATTTCGAAGGAGACCGGCAGACCGTATTCCGCCTTCAGCCGCTCCTTCAGCACGTCGAGCTGCAGCGCGCCGACAACGCCGACGATTGCGGGCGAGCCGTCCTCGGGAGTGAAGAGCTGCACCACGCCTTCCTCGGCCATCTGCTGCAGCGCTTCCTTCAGCTTCTTCGCCTTCATCGCATCCTCAAGGCGGACACGGCGGAGGATTTCCGGCGCGAAGTTCGGCACGCCCTGGAACACCAGCGCCTCGCCGTCGGTCAGCGTGTCGCCGATCCTCAGCGCGCCGTGGTTCGGAATACCGACGACATCGCCGGCATAGGCCGTATCGGCCAGCTGGCGCTGCGAGGCGAAGAAGAACTGCGGTGCGGTGAGGCCCATCTGCTTGCCGGTCCGGGCAAGCCTCGCTTTCATGCCGCGCGTCAGCGTGCCGGAGCACACGCGCACGAAGGCGATGCGGTCGCGGTGGTTCGGGTCCATGTTGGCCTGGATCTTGAACACGAAGGCGCTCATCTTCGGGTCGGTCGCTTCCACGGTGCGGACATCGGCCACCTGCGCGCGCGGCGCAGGCGCGAAGTCGGAGAGCGCATGGATGAGATCGCGCACGCCGTTGTTCCTCAACGCCGAGCCGAAATAGACCGGCGTCATGTGGCCTTCCAGAAACGCCTGCCGGTCGAAGACCGGATAGCCATCGATGGCGAGTTCGGCCATCTCGGCCCATTCCTGGCGCTCGTGCTCGGGAAGCTTTTCCGACACGACTTCCGGTCCGTTTACCTTTGTCAGGCCCACCTCGCTGTCGCCATAGCGCACGGCGCTTTCCTTCAGGTGATAGGTGCCGGCAAAGCTCTTGCCCTGCCCGATCGGCCAGGTCATCGGCACGGTGTCGAGCGCCAGCTTTTCCTGCACTTCCTCGAGGATTTCGAACGTGTCGCGGGCCTCGCGGTCCATCTTGTTGACGAAGGTGATGATCGGGATGTCGCGCAGCCGGCAGACCTCGAACAGCTTCAGCGTCCGGGGCTCGATACCCTTGGCCGCGTCGATCACCATGATGGCGGCGTCGACGGCCGTCAGCGTGCGGTAGGTGTCGTCGGCAAAGTCTTCGTGGCCGGGGGTGTCGAGCAGGTTGAAGACGGTGTTGTCATATTCGAAGGTCATCACCGAGGTGACCACCGAAATGCCGCGTTCGCGCTCGATCTTCATCCAGTCCGACCGGGTCTGGATACGGTCCTTCTTCGCCTTCACCTCGCCGGCAAGCTGGATCGCGCCGCCGAACAGCAGCAGCTTTTCGGTGAGCGTGGTCTTCCCGGCGTCGGGATGCGAGATGATCGCGAAGGTTCGGCGGCGTGCGACCGCCTCGGCAAGCGTTTCGGGCATCAGCTGAATATCCTGTTGATGGCGGCCTATGTAGCGATTTGGGCCGCAAGATGCAATTGACCTGTCGCACGCCGATGGCAAAGGATGCGGGCGAGAGAAACGCCGCGCGCGAGAGGCAACATCACAACGGATTTGGAATGCGGCCTCTCCATTCTCTCTGGCGTCATCCTCGGGCTTGACCCGAGGATCCATGCACATCTCCCTGCGACGGGCGTGAGCGTGTCGCGGCTCAGCCTTTGATGCAGGCCGCAGGCTCCGCTCGCGACAAAGGTGGCTAGATGCTCGGGTCAAGCCCGAGCATGACGGGGGAGAGGAGGGACGGCCAAGAACACGATGACACGGAAACGAAAATGACACTGAAGCTGAAACGCCTGGAAAACGCAGAAGGCATCGAACCGCCGGCCTACGAGACATCCGGTTCTGCCGGCATGGACATCCGTGCCGCCATCGATGCGCCGCTGACGCTTGAGCCCGGCAAGCGGGTGCTGGTGCCCACCGGCTTCATTTTCGAGATTCCGGAAGGCTTTGAAGCTCAGATCCGCCCGCGCTCCGGCCTTGCCTTCAAGCACGGCATCACCTGCCTCAATACCCCCGGCACCATCGACAGCGATTATCGCGGCGAGGTGAAGGTGCTGCTCGTCAATCTCGGCGAGGAAGCCTTCGTGATCGAGCGCGGCATGCGCATCGCCCAGGTGATCATCGCCCCGGTCACCCAGATGCCCGTCACCGTTGTCGACGCGCTCACCGATACCGTCCGCGGCGCCGGCGGTTTCGGCTCGACGGGGGTCTAGCGCTCCTTCGGCCGTTCCCGCCTCTGAAAATCGCTGTATTTCCGCTGCCGGGCTGCTGGTATAATTTCCGCAACGCGGGTTACAGCGGAGGCTTGCGGATGGAGATGTTGGAGGCGTTTCAGCGGATCGGGCTGGCGCTCGCGATCGGTCTTCTCGCCGGCATCGAGCGCGGCTGGCAGGAGCGCGACATGGCCGACGGGCAGCGTGTCGCGGGGATCCGCACCTTTGCCCTGGTCGGGCTTCTGGGCGGGCTTGCCGGCTATCTCGGGCTGATCGTCGGCGCAGCCGTGCCGGCGACGCTTGCGGCCGGGCTGGTGGCCGCCTTTATCGTGTTCGACTACAAGGCTGCCGCGCCCCACAACGATTTCAGCGTCACCAGCGTGATTGCGGCGCTGGTCATTTTCGCGCTCGGCATCGTCTCGGTGACCGGCGACATGCGGCTTGCGGCCGCCGGCGGCGTGGTCACCACCGTTCTGCTCGCCGCCCGCCATTCCCTCCACGGATTCCTGAAGACGATGACCTGGGTGGAGCTGCGCTCCGCGCTGGTGCTGCTGACGATGAGTTTCGTGGCCTTGCCGCTCCTGCCGGACCGGGCGATCGATCCCTGGGGCGGCTTCAATCCGTTTGCCGTCTGGCTGATGACGGTGATGATCGCCGCACTTTCCTATGCCGGCTACGCCGCGATGCGGATTGCCGGACCGGATCGCGGCATTCTGTTTGCCGGCGCCACCGGCGGCGTCGTTTCGTCAACGGCGACGACCCTGTCCTTCGCCCGCATCTCGGTGAGCGAACCGGCGCTCGCGCGAAAGCTCGCGGGCGCTGCCTCGATTGCCGGCGGGCTGTCGCTGGTCCGCTGTTTCGTGATCGCGTCGGCTGTCGCTCCGGTGCTCGCAAAGCCGCTCGCCTTTGCGCTGGCGCCGGGGCTTTTCGCCTTTGTCGTTGCCAGCCTCCTGCTCAGCGGCAGCAGGGGCCACCCGAAGGCCGACCTTCATCTCTCCAATCCGTTCGAGCTCTGGTCGGTGCTGCGCTTCGGCGCCCTGCTCGGGGTCATCGGGTTTGTCGCCAGGATACTGGTCAATGTCCTTGGCCCCTCCAGCATCGTGTTCATCGCGCTCGTCTCCGGCATCCCCGATCTCGATGCCATCACGCTGTCGACCGCGCATCTGGCCGGAAACGCGGTGCCTGTCGATACCGCCGCCATCGCGGTGCTGACGGCGACGGTGTCCAATCTCGTCACCAAGGTCGCGCTCGCCTATGGCAGTGGCACGCGGGACTACAGTCGGTTGCTGGCGCTGGTAACCCTCGGTGTTGTCCTCGTCGGCGGCGCTGGGTTTTGGGCGTTCCTGGTCTTGTTGCGGTGAGGGTAGGCGGAGGGGCGGAATAAAATTCCGGAAACAGGCTTCCGATTGGAAGTGTGTTTCAGAAGTCAGCGACGCATTGCCCGTTCGTGCCTCGCATTCCGGCGCTGCCGGCCCTACCTAAGAACTATCCAATTCAGGGAGCATCCACCATGGAACAGAACGGCAAACCCGGACGCGGGAAGGTATATTCCTCCATTCTCGAAACGATCGGCGACACGCCGCTCGTTCGCCTCGACAAGCTGGCGAAGGAACATGGCGTCAAGGCCAACCTTCTCGCCAAGCTCGAATTCTTCAATCCCATCGCCTCGGTGAAGGACCGTATCGGCTTCGCCATGATCGAGGCCCTGGAAAAGGCCGGCAAGATCACGCCCGGAAAGTCCGTGCTGGTCGAGCCGACCTCCGGCAATACCGGCATCGCGCTTGCGTTTGCCGCTGCGGCCAAGGGCTACAAGCTGATCCTCACCATGCCGGAATCGATGTCGATCGAGCGCCGCAAGATGCTGGCGCTGCTCGGTGCCGAGCTGGTGCTGACCGAGCCGCCGAAGGGCATGAAGGGCGCTGTCGCCAAGGCCGAGGAAATCGCCGCCGAAACCCAGAATGCCGTCATCCCGCAGCAGTTTGAGAACCCGGCCAATCCGGAAATCCACCGCAAGACCACGGCCGAAGAAATCTGGAACGACACGGATGGCGCCGTCGATATCTTCGTTTCCGGCATCGGAACGGGCGGCACGATCACCGGCGTCGGCCAGGTGCTGAAGGCGAAGAAGCCGGATGTGAAGGTGATCGCCGTCGAGCCGGCGGCCTCACCGGTGCTTTCCGGCGGCTCGCCCGCTCCGCACAAGATCCAGGGGATCGGCGCCGGCTTCGTGCCGGGCGTGCTCGATACCTCAGTCTATGACGAGGTCGTGCAGGTCGAAAACGACGATGCCTTCGCGCTTGCCCGCGAAGTTGCCCGCCTTGAAGGCGTGCCGGTCGGTATCTCTTCCGGCGCTGCACTGAAGGCGGCAATCGAGGTTGGTTCCCGGCCCGAGAACGAAGGCAAGAACATCGTCATCATCATCCCGTCCTTCGCCGAACGCTATCTGTCGACGGCGCTGTTCGAAGGGCTTGGGCAGTAAGAACCTGTAGCGCCGGGGCCAACCGGCGCGACCGTTATCAAGGCTCTTTTGAGGCCGGAGATGTGGCAGAGGCCACGTCTCCGGCCTTTTTGTTGCGCCGTGGCAAATTTGTCGCGGTGCCGCAATCACTGTTGACAAATTTCAAATTTATATGTGAAATAAGTAATCATATATAAGCGTCCTTATCGGAGGAGGGCGCTGATATCTCAGGAGGAAGACAATCATGAAATTTGCAAGTGCCGCTCTTTTTGCGGCCGGTATTCTGTTCGCCGGTACCGCCATGGCGGCCGACTACACCATTCGCCTCGCCAGCTCGCTGTCGCCGGGCGAGCCGACAATCGAAGCCGCCCAGTTCTTTGCCGACGAAGTCGCCAAGAGGACGGATGGACGTGTTGAAATCCAGGTGTTCCCGGCACAGCAGCTCGGCAGCGAGAAGGACGTCAACCAGATGATGCGCCAGGGCGCGCCGATCATCTCGGTGACGTCGTCCGGCTATCTCTCCGACTTCGTGCCCGATTTCGGTGTGGTCGAAGGGCCTTACCTACTCGACAATCCGGCGCAGTTCGAAAAGATCGCCAATTCCGACTGGTTTGCTGCGATCAAGGATCAGTTCGGCGAGAAGGGCATTACCTTCCTCGTCGATGACGCGCTCTTCGGCGCTCGCAACATTCTGGCTGACAAGCCGGTGCGCACGCCCGCCGACGTCGATGGCATGACGATCCGCATTCCGCCGAACACGGTCTTCGTAAAGACCTTCGAGGCCATGGGCACACGGCCCGCGACCGTAGAATGGTCGGAAGTCTACAGCGCCCTCCAGCAGAACGTCGTTGAAGGGGCAGAAGCGCCGCTTGGCTCGCTCTGGGGTTCCAAGCTGTACGAAACCCGCGACACTATCTCCCTGACCCAGCATTTCACCGCCTTCACCTTCTGGGTGATCAATTCCGACTATTTCAACAGTCTGCCGGATGACATCCAGCAGGTGATGATGGAGGTCGGCAAGGAGACGGGCAAACTCGCCACTGAACTGACGCTGAAGCGGGACGAGGATTACAAGTCGAAGTTCCGCGATGCCGGCGTCACCATCGTCGACGACGTCGACATCAAGGCCTTCCGCGAAAAGACCGCCGGCGTTTATGACCAGTTCCCGAACTGGACGCCCGGTCTCTATCAGGAAATTCAGAAGATTCTCGCCGAATAAGCCGTTCATTCGAACTGCCGGGGCCGGGGTGCGAACACTCCGGCCCTTCGGCGGCACACTTCCAAGGCGGGAAACCATGTCCAATACATCGCAACACCCCGGTCTGCGCCCCATCCACTATTTCGAGGAAATCATCAGCGGGTTAGCGCTCGTCGTGCTGGTGGCTGCCGTCTGCTGGGGCGTCGTCACGCGCTACATCACCGAAACGCCTGCCGCCTGGACGGGTGACATCGCCTCGGTCGCCTTCGCCTGGCTCATCTTCATGGGCAGCGCCGCGGCCTTCAAATACGGCATGCATATGAGCATCGATCTGGCGTGGATGCTGATCCCGCCCGGTCCGCGACGCATCCTCGGCGCCCTCGTCGATCTCCTCATCCTCACCTTCCTCGCCTATGCCACCTGGCTCGGCGTGAAATTCTGCCTCAGCACGATGGATGATCCGATGCCGATCCTCAGATGGCCGCGCGCCATCCTCTATGCGGCGCTGATGTGCGGCTTCGCCTGCATGTTCCTGCGCTATGCCGGCATCGCCTGGCGCCGGCTCAACGGTGATATGGCGCCGACGCATCGCCTTTCTGAATCCCCTGAAGAAGGAGGCGCGGGATGGGCCTGATACCGATCGCCATCATGCTGGCGCTGTTCCTGCTGAACACGCCGATCGCGCTGGGCATTGCCATGGCGGCGCTGAGCTTCTTCCTGATGTCGAGCGGTTTGCCGATCAGCTCGTTCATCCAGAAGATGGCGTCCTCCACCGAATCCTTTCCGCTGCTCGCCGTGCCGTTCTTCATCTTCGCCGGAACGATCATGAACCATGCCGGCATCACCCGGCGCCTGCTCGGCTTTGCGGATGCGCTGGTGGGCCATACTGTTGGCGGGCTGGCGCAGGCCAATGTGATGCTGTCGGCGCTGATGGGCGGGCTCTCCGCCTCGGCCAATGCCGATGCCGCCATGCAGGCCAAGATGCTCGGCACGGAGATGGTCCGGCGCGGCTATTCACCGGGCTTCACGGCAGCGGTCTGCACCTGTTCCGCCGTCATCACGCCGATCATTCCGCCAGGCATCGGCCTCATTCTTTATGGCTTTCTGGCGAACGTTTCCGTCGGACGTCTGTTCATCGCCGGCATCATCCCCGGCCTGATGATCATGGTCGCCTTGATGATCGCGGTGCGTATCACCGCGAAGCGTCGCAATTACCAGCCGACGCGGGTGAAGATGGCGACCAGTCGGGAACTCTGGAAGGCCTTCGTGGAATCGCTCGGCGCCTTGTCGATCATCGCCTTCATCCTGATCGGCATCCGGCAGGGTATCTTCACGCCCACCGAGGCCGGGGCGATGACCGTGGTCTATGCCTCGCTCATCGGCTTCTTCTGGCACCGGGAGCTGAAGATTTCGTCTTTCCCGCTGATCATCATCGAAACGGTGCTGGCGACCTCGGTGGTGATGCTGATCATCTGCGCGGCCGGCGCTTTCGGCTTCTACATGACCTGGGAGCAGATTCCGTCCAAGGGCGCGGCCCTGCTGCTCGGCGTCACCCAGAACCCGCTGCTTCTGCTGCTGCTGATCAATGTGCTGCTGCTCGTCATCGGCATGCTGATCGAGGGCACGGCGGCGCTGATCCTGCTGACCCCGATCCTGGTGCCGGCGATCACCAAGCTCGGCATCGATCCGCTGCAGTTCGGCATCATGATGGTGGTGAACCTGACCATCGGCGGTGTAACGCCACCGGTCGGCACGCTGATGTTCACCTCGTGCTCGGTGCTCGGCGTTTCCGTCGGTGAATATATGCGCGAGGCATGGCTGTTCTTTGTCGCCCTGCTTGCGGTGCTGCTGGCGCTGGTCCTGTTTCCCTCGATCGTGACCTTCCTGCCGGACCTGATGATGGGAAAATAACAGTCTGCTGACCGCCATTGCCCTTTGCGGTGGCGGTCAGATGTCATGCAGCACATAGGCCGCCTTGACGGCGGCAGAGGCGCGGTTTTCGACGCCCAGCTTGACGTAGATCTGTTCCAGATGCTTGTTCACCGTGCGGGTCGAAAGGCCCAGAATGTCGGCGATGTCGCGGTTGGTCTTGCCCTTGGCGATCCACATCAGTACCTCGGCTTCGCGTGCCGTCACCGCGAAATGCTTGCGCAGCACCTCGTCGTCGCCGACAGGATTGGCCGGCATCACCCGAAACAGGAATTCCTCGGCGCCGGTCTTTTCCAGAAAGGCGAGCTGAAAGAGCTTCCTGCCGGCGTCGCTGAGTGCCAGCACGGCCTCGCTGCCCGGCTGTGCCTCTCCACCGCCGGTTGCGAGCCATGCGGCGATTTCCCTCGAGATTAACCCAGTGTCCGGCTCGCTGCCGGTGGCGTCCGCGATCAGGCGGCTCGCCTGCGGCGTCATCCACCGAAGCCTGCCATCCGGCCCCGCGGCCAGGAGATGCCGCCCTGTCGCATCGAGCGCAACCCGCGCGCTCTGGGCCGAGCGGGCATTGGCGAGGTGGACGCGGATGCGGGCCCTCAGTTCATCGATGTTGATCGGCTTCGTCAGGTAGTCGACGCCGCCCGATTCCAGCGCATGGACGATGTGTTCGGTCTCCGACAGCCCTGTCATGAAGATCACCGGCGTGCCGGCAGCCGGGCTGGCCTTCAGCCGCCTGCAGGCCTCGAACCCGTCCATCTTCGGCATCACCGCATCCATGAGCACCATGTCGGGCGTGATCTTCTCGACGATCTTCAGCGCGCTTTCGCCGGAGGTGGCGATCAGCACCGAATAGCCTGAGGCTTCGAGCGCATCCGTCAGGAAACTGAGCGCCTCGGGGCTGTCATCGACCAGAAGTACGATTTCCTCAGCCATCGGTTTCCTCTGCGGCCCGCACGAAGCGGATGAAGCCATCGATATCGAAGGCGGTGATGTAAGCGCCTGCCTTTTCTGCAAAGGGCTGGTATGCGGCGCTCTTTGAAAGCGCATCGAGTTTCTCGCGGATACCGCGTAGATAGCCGATTTCGGCGAGGCCTATCAATTCGTCGCGGTCGCTTTTCGGCGGCGGGACGGGCTTTTCGGCAGGTTTTTGTGGGCTGGCCGCCTTCTGGGTGCGCCACACCAGGCCGAGCTGCAGCGCCAGCACATCGCGCAGCCGGTTGAGGTTGACGGGCTTGGAGAGCGTGTCGTTGTGGCTGTCGTCGCCCCGGCCGATCACCGCGTCATCGCCGATATTGGCCGAAAGCATCACGATCGGGCTGGTGATGCCGGCCTCGCGCAGCCGCGTCGCAAGCTGCCAGCCGTTCATGCCGTTCATGCGGATGTCGAGGAGGAAGAGGTCCGGCTTTTCCTCCTCCAGCATGTCGAGTGCGCCGGCACCATCCTCGGCAAGAAGCACGGCAAAGCCAAGCTGGCCGAGAATGTCGCGCATCATCGCCCGATGGTCGGCATTGTCGTCGACCACCATGATCGTGCGGCGCGGGCCCTCATAGCCGGCACGCTCGTTCTCGGCCGTCGCGCGCCACAGCGTTGGCCGGTCGATGGAGGCGAGCATCAGCCGCACGGTGAAGGTCGTACCCTTTCCCTCCTCGCTTCTGACATCGATCGCGCCGCCGAGCGTGTTGACCAGGAGACGGGTAATGGTAAGGCCGAGGCCGAGGCCCGGCTTCTCGCTGCGCCCGCCGCGTTCGAACGGCTCGTAGATGCGACCGAGGTCGCTGGCGGCGATGCCGCTGCCGGTGTCGGAAACGATGAAAGTCGCGACCTGGCTGCGGTAGCGGGCGGTGAAGGTAACGGTGCCGGTGTCGGTGAATTTCACCGCATTGGAAAGCAAGTTGACGAGGATCTGTCGCAGCCGCTTCTCGTCGCTTCTGACATGAGCCGGCAGGTTGCGGTCGCGCTCGTGGTGAAAGGTGAGGCCTTTGGCGCGGGCCTGGGTTTCGAACATGTCGGTGATCTGGTCGAGGAACTCCGTGAGATCGATCTCGTTGGAAAACACCTGGAGCCGGCCGGATTCGATCCGGGATATGTCGAGCAGGCCGTCAATCAGGCCGGAGAGATAATCGGCGGAGCGGCGGATCGACTTGATCGCCGGCTGGCGCGCTTCCGGTATCGTCGGGTCGCGCTCCAGAAGCTGGGCATAGCCGTAGACGGCATTGAGCGGTGTGCGCAGCTCGTGGGAAAGGCCGACGACATAGCGGCTCTTGGCCCGGTTGGCCGCTTCTGCCGCTTCCTTGGCGGCCTGCAGCGCGGCATCCGTCTTCTCGTGGGCGGCGATTTCCTTGAGCAGCAGCGTGGTCTGGCGGGAGGATTCTTCCTCCGCCACCATCCGGCTGTCATGGGCAAGCACGAAGAACCATGCGACGACGCCGGCCACCAGCGAGAACACGAAGAACACGATCAGCGATGTGTCGTAGACCACCGAGGCCGTCTCCGGCGATGCCTGCGCCATCTGATAGGCTACCATGCCGAGGATCGCGCCGATGAAGGCGACGGAGAGCGCAAAGGCGATGCCGTAGCGTCCCAGTCGGCTCGAGAGCTGGGCGACGACACGGTGCGGCAGGAGCTTGTAAGCGACGGTGGCGACCTGGGTGTTGAACCTGGCCTTCGGCTTGCAGAGATCGTGGCAACGGCTGTCGAGCGAACAGCAGAGCGAGCAGATCGGTCCGGCATAGGCCGGACACCAGGCCATGTCCTCCGGCTCGAAGGGATGTTCGCAGATCGAGCAGGTGATCGCGGTTTTCGACTGCCAGCCCTTGCGTGGCTTGCGGGCGAGGTAGTAGCGCCCGTCCGTGGCCCAGGCGAGAAGCGGTGAGGCAATGAGGGCCACGATAAGCGCGATGAACGGCGCAAACGAGACGGCAAGCGCCCCGAACAGGCCGAAATGGGCGGCAAGGGCAATGCCGCCGGAGGTCGCCATCGCGCCAAGTCCCACCGGGTTGATGTCGTAGAGATGCGCGCGCTTGAACTCGATGCCGGGTGGCGACAGACCGAGCGGCTTGTTGATGAACAGGTCGGCCGAGATCGTCGAGAGCCAGGCCATGGCGACGATCGAGAATACGCTGAGCGAGGCTTCCAGCAGGCGGTAGATGCCGAGCTGCATCAGGAGCAGGGCGATCGCAACGTTGAAGATCAGCCAGACGACGCGGCCCGGATGGCTGTGGGTCAGGCGCGAGAAGAAGTTCGACCATGCGAGCGATCCGGCATAAGCATTCATCACGTTGATCTTCAGCTGCGACACGACGACAAAGGCCGCCATCAGCAGAAGTGCTGCTGTCTGGTTGGGGATCATGTAGCCGAAGGCGGTGAGATACATATGGGCGGGATCGGCCGCTGCCGTCGTCGGGGTACCGGCCGAAAGCGCGAGAACGGCGAGGAACGAACCTGCCATCAGCTTCGGCACGCCGACCACCACCCAGCCGGGACCGGCGAGGAAGATGGCAAGCCGGTGGCGCAGTTTGCGCTTGCCGCTCGCCGGCAGAAACCGGAGGAAGTCCACCTGCTCGCCGATCTGCGGCATCAGCGCGAAGATGACGCCGGCAGCCGCGGCAAAGCCGGCCAGCGTGAACGGTGCGGCGGAACCGGGTGCCACTGATGGCGTATGGAGGCCGCCGAAGGCTCGCCACACTTCGAACTTCTCGAAGTCCATGAAGGCGATGAACACGAAAGGCAGGATGTTGAGGATGATCCAGAACGGCTGGGTGATCAGCTGGAACCGCGAGATCATCTGCACGCCATAGGTGACGAGCGGGATCACCAGAACGGCGGAGATGATGTAGCTGATCCACAGCGGAATGCCGAAGGCGAGCTCCAGCGCTCCCGACATGATCGACGCCTCGATCGCAAACAGGATGAAGGTGAAGCTGGCATAGATCAGCGAGGTGACTGTCGAGCCGATATAGCCGAATGAGGCGCCGCGGGTCAGAAGGTCGATATCGACGCCGTGGCGGATCGCATATTTGGCGATCGGCAGGCCGGCAAGCAGCATCACGGCGGCTGCGACAATGGCGGCGAAGAAGGCATTGGTCGTGCCGTAGGAAAGCGTGATCGTGCCGCCGATCGCCTCCAGCGCCAGAAACGAGATCGCGCCGATGGCGGTCTGCGAGATGCGGCTCGAGGAGAACCGGCGCGCGCTCTTCGCGGTAAACCGCAGCGCGTAGTCCTCCAGCGTCTGGTTGGCGACCCAGCGGTTATATTCGCGCCGGACGGGAATGATGCGTTGGCGTGGCGTCATATACTCTGCTTTGAAACGGGCTTTGACCGAATGTTTCGGTATCGCGCCCGCTTGGCAAGCGAAAACGCGGGGAAATGCCGCAGCCATGCCGCACTTTTTCCTTTTTTGCGCAATGTTATGCTCAGTCAAACACGACCGCATCCGAAAGGCAGAGGGACATGGCGAAGGCAGAGACGAAAACCGGCAATGACGGCCAGACTTTCGGAACCGAAGGCATCGCGCCGATGGAGCGTCCGAGCGCGGTGACCCGCTTCTTCATGGGCATCGTCAACTGGGCGGAAAAGCTCAACCTGAAATATGCAATCCATGGCAATCCGCCGGTCTATGACAACGCCACCTTCCCGTGGGCAAAGGATATCGAGGCGGCGGCCCCCGCCATCCGCGCAGAGCTCGACAAGGTTCTGTTGCGCCAGAGCGAGCTGCCGAGCTTTCAGGATATCTCGACCGACGTGAAGACGATCTCCAGCGACAATCACTGGAAGACTTTCTTTCTGCTGGGCTACGGACTGAAATCGGAACAGAACATCAAGGCCTGCCCGAACACCTGGGCAGCGATGCAGAAGATTCCGGGACTGACGACCGTCATGTTCTCGATTTTCGAGCCCGGCAAGCACCTGCCGGCGCATCGCGGCCCTTATAATGGCGTGCTGCGGCTGCATCTCGGCATGATCGTGCCGGAGGCGGCACCCGATGAGCTCGCAATCCGCGTCAAGGACCAGATCTGCCACTGGGAAGAAGGCAAGGTGCTGATCTTCGATGATGCCTATGAGCACGAAGCCTGGAACCATACCGACAAGACCCGCGTCGTGGTGTTCGTCGATTTCGTCAAGCCGACCCGCTTCCCAGCAAAATTCGTCAACTGGCTGCTGATGAACATGGCGGTGTTCACCCCCTTCATCCGCGAGGGGCTGGATAACCACAAGGACTGGGAAAAGAAGTTCTACGCCGAGGCGGAAGCGCTCAGAAACCGGCCGTAAGCGAGCGCGGAAGGCTCAGTCTTCCGGGTCGAGCAGGTCCGGCCGCCTGAGGGCGGTCAGTTCCATCGCCTTTTGATGGCGCCACTTGTCGATCGCGGCGTGATTGCCGGAGGCGAGCACTTCGGGGATCGTCTCGCCTTCCCATTCGGCGGGTCGGGTATAGTGCGGATGCTCCAGAAGGCCGTCCTCGAAGCTCTCATGCGTACCGGAAAGCGCATTGCCCATCACGCCGGGAAGCACCCGGACGACGGCATCGAGCAGCACCAGCGCAGCCGGCTCGCCACCTGAAAGGATGTAGTCGCCGATCGAGACTTCCTCGAGACCGCGACGGTCGATGACGCGCTGGTCGACGCCCTCGAAACGGCCGCAGACGATCACGGCGCCGGGGCCGTCTGCAAGTTCGCGCACGCGTTTCTGGGTGAGGGGACGGCCCCGCGGGCTCATCAGCAGCCGCGGCCGGTCATCGTCGCCCGAGACGGCGTCGATGGCCTTGCCGAGGATGTCGGCTCTGAGCACCATGCCGGCGCCCCCGCCGGCCGGTGTGTCATCGACGCTTCTGTGCTTGTCTTCGGTGAAGTCACGGATGTTGACCGCTTCCAGCGACCAGTCGCCGCGATCGGCTGCCCGGCCGGCAAGCGACGTGCCGAGATGGCCGGGAAACATCTCCGGATAAAGCGTCAGAACCGTCGCGCGAAATGCCATTACAGTCCGCCGGTGCCCGGGAATTCCGAACTGTCGTCGTCACCGTCATCGACGAGGCCGGCGGCCACGGGGTCGATCAGGATGCGGCCATCCTCGAAATCGACTTCCAGCACGGCGTTTTCATTGAACGGGATCAGCACCGGCCGGCGACCGGGGCCTTTCAGCTCCAGAAGATCGCCCGCGCCGAAATCGAAGATCGCGCTGACGGCGCCGTAATTGTTGCCCTCATCGTCATAGACGTCCAGGCCTTCGAGATCGGCGTAGAAATATTCGTCGTCGTCGAGCTCGTCATCCGGCAGGTGTTCGCGCTCGAGATAGAGGTTCAGCCCGCGCAGCGCCTCGGCGGCATTGCGGTCGTTGACGCCGCGGAAGCGGATCACGATCATGTTGTTCTTGCCGGGGCGGGTCTCGAGGATTTCGAAGGTGCGTCCGTCCTCTGCATGAAGGTGCCCGTAGTCGCCGACGGTCAGCGGATTGGCCGTGAAGCAGCGCACCCGAACATCGCCGCGCAGTCCCTGCGCCGCGCCGACGGTTGCCATCAGTACCGGATCTTTGAGTTTCGCCATGGTCGTTCGCTTTCTGCCATTCATGGCTATCTAGGCGCTTTTGCGACAAAGGAAAAGGCCGGGCAGTGATGCCCGACCTCTTTGTCGACAAAGCATTTCCGGACGCCGGCCATCGCTAACGCTTTCCGCGCAATCGCGGAAGCGGCGGGCCGGCGGCAGAGAAACCTTATTCCGAAGCTTCTGCGGAGGCTTCGGCGGCAGCGGCTGCTGCTTCTTCGGCCTTCTGCTTCTTCTCGGCGGCGCGCTCTTCGGCCTTCTTGCCGGGCTTCGCCTTGTTCGGGTTGTTGCGAACCTTGCGCTCGGCAATACCGGCTTCTGCGAGGAAGCGCAGAACGCGGTCGGTCGGCTGGGCGCCGGTGCCGAGCCAGTACTTCACACGGTCGGTGTCGAAAACGACACGCTCTTCCGAGTCCTTCGGCAGCATCGGGTTCCAGTGGCCGAGCTTCTCGATGAAGCGGCCGTCGCGCGGGGAGCGCTCGTCAGCAGCAACGATGTGGTAGTAGGGACGCTTCTTGGAACCGCCACGGGCGAGACGAATTTTGATTGCCATTTCTGTTTCTCCTTGATGGGTATTGACCGTTTTCGGCCTTTTACTGTTCGACGCTGCTGTGTTCTGCAGCGATCTGCTCATGGTGCCGGATGACTTCCCTGATGATGAAATTCAGGAATTTCTCGGCAAAGTCTGGGTCGAGGTCGGCATTCTTCGCCAAAGTCCTCAACCGGGTGATCTGCTGTTCCTCGCGGGCCGGATCGGCCGGAGGAAGGTCATGCTGGGCCTTCAGGTGGCCAACCGCCTTGGTGCAACGAAAGCGTTCGGCCAGAACATGCACCAGTGCCGCATCGAGATTGTCGATCGACTGGCGGTACTGCGCGAGCTGCTGGCGGATTTCGGTGTCGGTCATCACTTCTTGCCCTTGCCAAAACCGCCAAAGCCGCCGCCCAGACCGGGAAGCTTCGGACTGCCGAGGCCCGGAAGACCGCCGCCACCGAGGCTGCCGGCCTGCTTCTGCAGTTCGGCAAGCTGGTTGGCGTCGAGCTTGGAAAGGTCGGGCATGCCGCCCATTCCACCGGGAAGGCCGCCCGGCATGCCACCGCCCATGCCGCCGCCGAGCATGTTCATCATCTGCTTCATCTTGCCTTTGCCCTTGCCGCCCATGGCCTTCATCATGTCGGCCATCTGGCGGTGCATCTTCAAAAGCTTGTTGATGTCGGCAGCTGAGGTGCCGGAACCTGCGGCAATGCGCTTCTTGCGCGAATTCTTCAAAACGTCCGGATGGGCGCGCTCATATTTGGTCATCGACGAGATGATGGCGAGCTGGCGCTTGAACACGCTGTCGTCCATTCCGGCCGCCGCGAGCTTGTCCTTCATGCCGCCCATGCCGGGCATCATGCCCATGATGCCGCCCATGCCGCCCATGTTCTGCATCTGCTTCAGCTGTTCGGCCATGTCGTTCATGTCGAACTTGCCCTTGGCCATCTTCTCGGCCATGGCCCGCGCCTTTTCGGCGTCGATCGTCTCGGCGGCCTTTTCGACCAGCGAGACAATGTCGCCCATGCCGAGGATGCGGTCGGCGATGCGCTTGGGATGAAACTCCTCCAGCGCGTCCATCTTCTCGCCGGTACCGATGAGCTTGATCGGCTTGCCGGTAACGGCGCGCATCGAAAGGGCCGCACCGCCGCGGCCGTCGCCATCCATGCGGGTCAGCACCAGGCCGGTGATGCCGACGCGCTCATCGAAGTTGCGCGCCAGATTGACGGCATCCTGACCGGTCAGGCTGTCGGCAACCAGCAGGATTTCATGCGGGTTCGACACCTTGCGGATGTCGGCCATCTCGACCATCAGCGGCTCGTCGATATGGGTGCGGCCGGCGGTGTCGAGGATGACGATGTCATGACCGCCGAGCTTGGCGGCCTGTACGGCGCGCTTGGCGATCGAAACGGGGTCCTGGCCGGGAATCACCGGCAGGGTGTCGACCTTTGTCTGCTCGCCGATCTGCTTCAGCTGCTCCTGCGCCGCCGGGCGGCGGGTGTCGAGCGAAGCCATGAGCACGCGTTTGCGGTCGCGGTTCGTCATCCGCGCCGCGATCTTGCCGGTGGTCGTGGTCTTGCCCGAGCCCTGCAGGCCGACCATCATGATGACGACCGGGGCGGGCGCGTTGAGATCGATGGTGACGCCTTCCGAGCCCAGCATCTCGACCAGCTCGTCATGGACGATCTTGACCACCATCTGGCCCGGCTTGATCGACTTCAGAACTTCGGCGCCGACGGCCTTTTCGCGCACGCGGGCGGTGAAGTCGCGCACCACTTCCAGCGCAACGTCAGCCTCAAGCAACGCGCGGCGCACTTCGCGAAGTGCTGCAGCGACGTCGGCTTCCGAAAGCGATCCGCGGCCTGTCAGTCCCTTGAGGACGGAACCAAGGCGGTCCTGGAGGTTCTCAAACATTCACGCATTCCCTTTTCGTTTCGGCTTTTCCGGCTGAAACGTTGGCATAGCCACCGACAAAAACAAGACGCAAAGCAAAAAACCATCCGAGGGCGCATCGCGCTGTCGGATGTTGACCTCCGGGATCTCTTTACACCTTTGCGGGTCCCGGTCGGCTGCTGAGCGTCTTTGGTGTCAGCTAAGTCAGCGCGGATAAACAGGAAGATCGCGGCAAAGTCAAGTCCTGCAGGCGTTTCTGCCGCGCCCATGGAACTTTTCGCGGCGCACATCATATATCCTAGGCGCGTGAAACCCAGCAACAGGACGATGACATGACATCAGGCAGGACGATGCCCAGGAGGAAGAACCGCTATTATGACGGACCCAAGAGCGATCATTTCGACGGAGCGCGATTCTTCAATCCCGAAGGCATGAGCCTGCCCGGGTTTCGCGAGATGCTGAAGTGGCAGATGGAGAGCAACCGCGCCAAATGGCCGAAATCGGTCGCATGTCCCTTCGCACCGGCCCGGCCTGCACCCGAGGTCAGCGGCAACGAACTGCGGGTGACGATGATCGGTCACGCCAGCCTGCTGATCCAGGTTGCAGGCGCCAATATCCTGACCGATCCGATCTTTGACGAGCGGGCGAGCCCGTTCCGTTCGGTCGGGCCGAAACGGGTCTGCCCACCCGGCGTGCTGATCGAGGACCTGCCGAAGATCGATACGATCCTGGTCACCCACAATCACTATGATCACCTGAGCCTCGATACGCTGGAGATGCTGCACGAAGCGCACCGGCCCCGTTTCATCACGCCGCTTGGCAACGATACCATCATCCGCTCCAGGCTCTCGGATGCCGATATTACCGTGCTCGATTGGGGCGGCCAGGCGATGACGGCCGGCGGCGTCGGCGTCATTGCCGAGCCGTGCCACCACTGGTCGGCGCGCGGCATTGCCGACAGGCGCATGGCGCTCTGGGCTGCCTTCGTGCTCGAAACGCCGGCGGGGCGCATCTATCATATCGGCGATACCGGTTTTCACGAGGGGCGGAACTATCGGGCGGCGGCCGAAAAATACGGAAGCTTCCGCCTCGCCAATCTGCCGATCGGTGCCTATGAGCCGCGGTCCTTCATGCGGGGCGAGCATCAGGATCCGGTGGAGGCGGTCGAGGGCTTCCGGCTCTGCAACACCGCCTATGCCGTCGGCCATCACTTCGGCACTTTCCAGCTCACCGATGAAGGTCGCGATGCGCCAGTCGAAACTCTGAAATCCGCGCTCGCCGATGCCGGCATCGGCGAAGACCGTTTTCGTCCGCTGGAACCCGGCGAGGCGTTTGACGTGCCGGCTGAGCCCTGATCTAGGCTTTCAGCCGGGCGCGACGTTTGGGGTCGGTCAGGTACTTCACCGCGTCCCGGCCGACCCAGCGTCGCGTCCGGTTGTCGGAGGCCGCAAGTTTGTCGGCAAGGCCGAGCGCTGCTTCATGGCACGCCTTGTTCCGCATGCCGATATTGCGCAGGGCCCAGTTCACAGCCTTCTTCACGAAATTGCGCTCATCGCCGGCATGATGCTCGATGAGCGGCAGGAAGGCGAGGAAGGTCGCCGCCGGCTCCTGCTTGCAGTGGACGGCAGCCCCAGCGATCATCGCAAAGGCGGTCCGGCGCACGAATTCACGCTCGTCTGCGGCAAATGAGGCGATCAGCGCCGGGTCCAGCCGCGCCTCGACGAAGATATCGGCGGCGGTATCGACGATCTCCCAGGAGGCAAAATCTCCGGCAAGGCGAAACATCTCCTCAGGCGTCAGCCGGGCCGGCTCGAGGGTCAGCAGCGCCAGTACGCGCGCCTCGCGCACCGGGGTTTCCCAGAGTGCGAACGCCCGCCCGTGATCGCGGCCGACCGCGCGGGCCAGTTGCTGGAGCTGCCGATTGGAAAGGCCGATGGCCGTATCGGTGCGGATGCCGACGCGGGCCATCTCCGCAATCCGCGTCGGGTCGGCGCGTTCGGCGAGCTCCGCCATGATTTCCGCCGCCGAAGATTGATGCGACAGCATGTCTGCCCCTCCCTGGGCCAACCTCGATATCCGTCAACCGCCGACGAGCGAGGCCTCCGTCGACGATGCGCCCTTGCGCTGTTTCAGGGCGTGCTCGCGCCAGATGGTAAACACGCCGGCGCCGACCACGATCAGCGCACCGATGACCATGTGGCTGGTCAGGGTCTCGTGGAAGATCAGAACGCCAAACAGCGAGGCGTAGACGAGCTGCAGATAGGTCACGGTCTGCACCGTGACGGCTTCCGTCACCTCCAGCGCTCGGATCAGGCAGTAATGGCCGGAAATGCCGGTGATGCAGAGTGCCGCGAGCCAGCCCCAGTCGGCCCAGCCGACCGTTTCCCAGAAGAACGGGCCGATGAGGCTGGTGACCACCAGGCCGACGATGCCGGTGTAGAACAGGCTGACCTCGGCGCCGTCATAGCGCCCTGCAAGACGGGTATAGAGCGAATAGAGCGAGAAGGTGATGCAGCAGCCGACGGGGATCAGTGTCAGCATCGAGAAATTGGCGTCGAACGGATTGATGATGATCAGCACGCCGAACAGACCGATGATGATGGCGATCCAGCGCCGCCAGCCGACCTTCTCGCCGAGAAGTGGCACGGAAAGCAGGGCGACCACCAGCGGCGCCGACATGAAGATCGCCTGGCTCTGCGCCAGCCCGACCATGGCAAACGACAGGATGGAGACAAAGATCTGCCCCACGAGCAGCAGGCTCCGCCAGATCTGCAGGCCGAGATGCTGCGTGGCGATCGCCTTCCTGAAGCCGACCGGCGAACGCGCGGCGAGGATGACGACGAACGCGCCAAACGCCCAGAACCGCACCATCGAAATGAAGAAGGGTGAATAAAGCGGTCCGAGATGGCGCGTGATGGCATCCTGGATGGCGAAGATCGTGATGGCGGAGAAGGCGAAGACGATACCGGAGACCTTCATGCACAAAACCTGCCAGCACTGCGGCCGGCCCGGCCTGGGGCGGCGGACGACTTCGAAATGGTAAACAACATGAACAGAACTTTCAGATGCCCCGGATTTCGGCGGGGCAGCGGCGTCAGAATGGCGAGGCTCGGGGAGGAGAGGTCGCCGGGGAGGGATGGGCCGACACTACACCGTGAGAAACCCGCTGGCAAAGGCTTGAAGGTGGTGCATCAGTTTTCCGCGCGTTTTTTTGGCGACGGTCGGATATCCACTGGTGACCGGCGCCGTTCTTGACCATATAACGCGCCGGGAAGAGATGAGCGGAGCCACGCGATGACGCAGACGAACGACAAGGCGCCGATGATGCGCATGAACGGGCTTGGCAACAAGATTCTCGTGATCGACATGCGCGGCCGCCAGGACAAGGTGACGCCGCAGGCGGCGATCCGCCTCAACGCTCACCCCGACACGGCCTTCGACCAGATCATGGCGCTCTACGATCCGCGCGACGACGCGCCGGACGGCTGGATCGACATTCTCAATTCCGACGGATCGATGGCGCAGGCCTGCGGCAACGGCACGCGCTGTGTCGTCGACTACCTGAACGCGGCCTCCGGCCAGACCCGCTTTGCCTTCCGCACCATTGCCGGTTCACTTCTTGCCGAACGCCACGGCGATGGACTGATCTCGGTGGACATGGGCCCGCCGGAATTCGAGTGGGAGAAGATCCCGCTCGCCGGCCCGGCGGCAGATACGAAGCACATCGCGCTGGCCGAGCCGCATGAGGCCGACCCCGCCCTGCAGCGTTTCTCCGCCGCTTCGATGGGCAATCCGCACGCGGTGTTCTTCGTGCCGCGCGATGTCGACAGTTACGACATCCTCGCTTTCGGCCCGCGCTACGAGCATCATCCGATGTTTCCCGAGCGCGCCAACATTTCGCTGGCGCAGGTCACTTCGCCGTCCTCGCTGTCGCTGAAGACCTTCGAGCGCGGCGCCGGCCTCACGCTCGCCTGCGGCTCCGCCGCCTGCGCCGCCGCTGTCTCCGCTGCCCGTACCGGGCGCACGGGCCGCAAGGTCACGGTCTACCTGCCGGCCGGCGCGCTGGAAATCGACTGGCGCGAGGACAACGACCACGTCGTCATGACCGGGCCTGCCGTGCTCGAATGGCGCGGCGCGGTTGAGCCCGCAACGGGCGAGTGGGAGCGGCTTTAGGCATCGCGCCCAGCCTTTCCTCCACCAGACTGAGCTTCCAATCCGGCCGGGATTGCGCCATATAGCGGCCAAACGAAACCGCGACGAGCGCGATGACCATCAAGACCCTGACATTCGGCTGCAGGCTGAACACCTATGAGAGCGAAGTCATGCTCAAGGCCGCGCAAGAGGCGGGGCTTGAGGATGCCGTTCTGGTGAATACCTGCGCGGTGACCGGCGAAGCCGTGCGCCAGGCGCGTCAGGCGATCCGCAGGGCGCGACGGGAGAACCCCTCGGCCCGCATCGTTGTGGCCGGCTGTGCGGCGCAGACCGAAAAGGAGACCTTCGCGAAGATGCCGGAGGTCGATGCGGTGCTCGGGAACGCCGAGAAGCTGGAAGCACGACACTATCGCGCGTTGCCGGATTTCGGCGTCGCCGCCGAAGAAAAGCTGATCGTCAACGACATCATGAGCGTGACCGAGACGGCGCCGCAGATGGTGGAGAGCATTGACGGCCATGTGCGTGCCTTTCTGCAGGTGCAGAATGGCTGCGACCACCGCTGCACCTTCTGCATCATCCCTTATGGTCGCGGCAATTCCCGTTCCGTGCCGATGGGCGCCGTCGTTGATCAGGCCCGCAGGCTTGCCGAAGAGGGCTATCGCGAGATGGTGCTGACCGGCGTCGATGCCACATCCTATGGTGCCGACCTTCCGGGCGCGCCGACGCTCGGCCTGCTGGCGAAGACGCTGCTGAGGCAGGTGCCGGAGATTGCCCGCCTCAGGCTGTCCTCGATCGACAGTATCGAGGTCGATCGCCATCTTCTCGATCTCATCGCCGACGAGCCGCGCTTCATGCCGCATCTGCACCTGTCGCTGCAGCATGGCGATGACCTGATCCTGAAGCGGATGAAACGCCGGCATTCCTCCGCCGATGCGCTCGGCTTCATGGCGAAGGCCCGCGAACTGCGCCCCGGCATTGCCTTCGGCGCCGATTTCATCGCCGGGTTCCCGACGGAGACCGAGGCGCATTTCGAAAATCTGGTGCGGCTTGCCGAAGAGGCCGATATCGCCCGGCTGCATGTCTTTCCCTATAGCCCGCGTCCCGGAACGCCGGCAGCGCGGATGCCCCAACTCGACCGGGCGCTGGTCAAGGAGAGGGCGCGGCGGCTGCGCGAAACGGGCGAAAGGCTGATGCGGAACCATCTCGACCGCATGGTCGGCACGACGGTCACCGTGCTGACCGAACGCGGCGAAAACGGCCACAGCGAAAACTTCACGCCGGTTGCTACGCCGGGCTTTGCGCCAGGGCTCTTTGTGGAGGCCTGGATCACCGGTCACGAGGGCGGCAGGCTTGCCGCGGAGCTTTCGCGGCGTTGACAAGGCTTGCCGGCCCAAAGGATAAGGGTACGACTACCGGCAAGCAGAGGAAAATATTCCCATGGCCATCGGCTTCATGAAAAACGTCTTCACCTTCGGCCGCAACAAGGGCCCGAAGGACGATCCGCAGGTTGTTGCGGAAACGCCTGAGGACGTCGCGCTGCCCGAGGAGCAGGAGGTCGTTTTCCCCGAGGCGCCAGCGCCGGAGGCTCCCGCCGTCGTCGAGGAAGCCGATAGCGCCGATCCGTGGGATGATGACAGCATCGTCGGTGGTGTCGTCGGGCCGTCCACTGTCGAGCCGGAAGAGGCGGAGCTGGTACAGCCTGAAGTGCGGCCGGAACCGGCGGCCGAAGTTCCGCCTGCGCCACCGGTTGAAACGCCTGCGCCCGAAGCGCCGCCTGCCCACGTCAAGAACACCGGCTTTGAAATCGTCAGCGGACCGCGCCCGGTAGCGCCTGCCGTGGCGCAGCCGAAGAAGCGGATGACCTGGTTCCAGCGCCTGCGTGCCGGGCTGCTGCGCACCTCGCAGCAGCTTTCCGGCCAGATCGCGGCGCTGTTTACCAAGCGCAAGCTCGATGAAGAGGCGCTGGAGGAGCTGGAAGACCTGCTGATCCAGGCCGACCTCGGCGTCGAGACGGCGATGCGGATCACCGACACGCTGTCGTCGGAACGCTATGGCCGCGATGTTTCCGGCAAGGATGTCGTGCGCATCATGGCGGGTGAGATCACCAAGGTGCTCGAGCCGGTGGCAAGGCCGCTCGCGCTCGATCTCTCCGTCAAGCCCCATGTCATCCTCGTCGTCGGCGTCAATGGCACCGGCAAGACCACCACCATCGGCAAGCTTGCCGCCAAGCTGACGCGTGCCGGGCTCAAGGTGACGCTCGGCGCCGGCGACACCTTCCGTGCCGCCGCCATCGAGCAGCTGAAGATCTGGGCCGATCGGACCGGAGCCGAATTCGTCGGCACCAAGCTTGGCGCGGATGCGGCGGGCCTCGCCTATGACGCCTTCAAGCGCGGCCAGGAAAACGGCTCCGACGTCGTCATCATCGACACCGCCGGCCGGCTGCAGAACAAGGCCGAACTGATGGACGAACTGTCGAAGATTGTCCGCGTGCTGGGCAAGCTCGATCCGGATGCACCGCACACAGTGCTGCAGACGCTGGATGCGACGACCGGGCAGAATGCGATGAACCAGGTGGAGATCTTCCGCAACGTCGCCGGCGTCTCCGGTCTGGTGATGACCAAGCTCGATGGCACGGCGCGCGGCGGTATCCTCGTTGCGATCGCCGCCAAGCACAAATTGCCGGTCTATTTCATCGGCGTCGGCGAGGGCATCGACGATCTGGAGCCGTTCGAGGCGGCCGAATTCGCCCAGGCGATCGCCGGCACGGAGCTTGAGGAAGAGGCCTGAGGCAGGTTTGTGTCCCTCGCGCGGTTTTCCTCGCAAAATCGCCGCTTTTTGGGTTGAAAGGGCCATGCCCCCCTATGATATGAGCCAAGGGCGCCACTACGGCCCCGAACAGGAAACGGCATGACCACAAAACTTTCCAAGGAACAGAAGGAAGATCCGGTTTTGAAGCTCGTCTTCGAGCTCGGGCCACTTCTGATCTTCTTCTTCGCCAACCTGCGCGGCGAATGGCTGATGAAGATGTTTCCGGCGCTCGCCGCATTCGGCTCGCCGCTTCTGGTGGCAACCGCACTGTTCATGGCCGCAACCGTGATTTCGCTCATCGCCTCGCGCATCGTCATGGGCAATATCCCGATCATGCCGCTCGTATCCGGCGTCGTGGTGCTGATCTTCGGGGCGCTGTCGATCTGGCTGCAGGACGAGACCTTCATCAAGATGAAGCCGACCATCGTCAACGGCCTGTTCGCCGTCGTGCTGCTCGGCGGCCTTCTGTTCGGCAAGTCGCTGCTCGGCTACGTATTCCACTCCGCCTTCAGGCTGGATGACGAAGGCTGGCGCAAGCTGACGCTGCGCTGGGGCCTGTTCTTCGTCTTCCTCGCCATCCTGAACGAGGTCGTCTGGCGCAATTTCTCCGCCGATGTCTGGGTCAATTTCAAGGTCTGGGCGACCATGCCGATCACCATCATCTTCACGCTGTCGCAGATGCCGCTGATCATGCGCCACTCGATCGATCCGGTCGGCGAGGAGAAGCCCGAAGACGGGCAGTGAACGCCGATCGCTGGCCGATGCCCCTCAGTTGCCTTTAGGGCGCCGGCGTCATAGTTTCGGCTGCGCTTGCCGTGTCGGGCTGGTTGCGGGAGTGGCAGGGTAATCGGGGGCGATGTGCAGCATGGACAAGAAGACGCGCCGTCAGCAGGCATTGATACGGTTTCTGGAGCAATATCACTACATGTCGCTGGAGGAGATCGCCCAGCGCTTTTCGGTGACGACCCAGACGGCGCGCCGCGACATCCAGGACCTTGAACATGCCGGCAAGGTGCGCCGGCTGCATGGCGGCGCGACCTTGTCGATGTCGGTCGATCCGCTGGTCTACCGTGCCCGGCGTGTCGAGAATGCCGAGGCCAAGGAGATCATCGCCCGCCTCGTCGCCGCCCGCATCTATGACGGCGCGACCATCTTCCTTGATACCGGAACCACCTGCGAGGCAATCGCCCGCGCGCTCGTTGGGCACAAAGGGCTTCGGGTGGTCACCTATTCGCTGCGCGTCGCCAATATTCTCTCCGAGGGCACCGATTTCACCATCGCCGTGCCGGGCGGCTTCGTCCGCCAGGTGGATGCCGGCGTCTTTCATCAGGAGACGGCCGAATTCATCCGCCGCTTCAAGTTCGAGCTGGCCGTGATCGCGGTCAGCGGCATCGATGTCGCCGGCGATATCTGCGATGACGATCATGCCGAAGTGGAGGCCGTGCAGGCGGCGATGCAGCAGGCCGAACGCACGCTGCTGGCCGTCGACACCAGCAAGTTCGGCCGCCGCGCGCTGGTGCGGCTTGCAAGCCTGTCCGATATGGACGAACTGATCTGCGAACGCATGCCCGATCCGCCCTTCGACCGCCTTCTGCGCGAAGCGAGTCTTGCAATCGAACTGGGCGAGCCGGCCCCGGCGGGAACCGCCGCCTGATCCACCTCCCTGTCCCCGCCGTCTCTGTCGGGCTTTGCGACACGGCTTCTTGCCGGAATTTCCCATGCTCCACCCGGACTGCTTGCTGGGCGGCGGCCGTTGCATCGCATGAATATATAGGGTACCCTCCTATGCTATGTCACATACACAGCAAAACAAGGACAGGCTTCTCGCCCGGGTCCGTCGGCTGAAGGGGCAGCTCGAGGCCGTGGAGCGGCAACTCGAGGCCGGTGCACCCTGCGCCGATGTTCTCAATCTCGTCGCCTCGGTGCGCGGTGCAGTCAACGGGCTGACGCTGGAGCTGATCGAGGATCACATGCGCGAACATGTCGTAGCACCGCTGGCGCCTGGCAATGAGGCGAGTGCCGCGGGCGCGGAGGAACTGATCGCGGTTATAAGGCGGTACTTGAAATGACCCACGACCACACGCATCCTCACGATCACGATCACGATCACGATCACGATCACGATCACGATCATGGGCACGGACATGATCATGCGCACGGCGATCACCACGATCATGCACACCACGACCACCATGGTCCCGCTCTGGCGGGCGAGCACGACCATGTGTTTCTCGGCGACAATCATGACCGCAACGAGAAGCGCACCTGGCTGGTGATCGCCATCACCGCCACGATGATGGTGGTCGAGATCGTCTGCGGCTCGCTGTTCGGTTCAATGGCGTTGACGGCCGACGGCTGGCACATGTCGACCCATGCGGCGGCAATGCTGATTGCGGCCCTTGCCTATCTCTACGCTCGGCGCAACGCCAACAATCCACGCTTTTCCTTCGGAACCGGCAAGATCGGGGATCTTGCCGCCTTCGGCAGCGCCGTGGTGCTGGCGCTGATCGCGCTGCTCATCGGCTGGGAAAGCCTGATGCGACTCAGAAGTCCGGTCAGCATCAACTTCACCGACGCCATACTCGTCGCGGTGATCGGTCTCGTCGTCAACCTCGTCTGCGCCGTGCTGCTGCATGAAAATCATGGTCATTCGCACGGTCATGCGCATGGGCATTCGCATGGCCATGATGCCCACGACCACAATCTGCGCGCCGCTTATCTGCATGTGCTGGCCGATGCGCTGACCTCGGTGCTGGCGATCGTGGCACTGGCGTTCGGCCGGATGTTCGGCTGGTCGTTCCTCGATCCGCTGATGGGCATTGTCGGGGCCATTGTGATTGCGCGCTGGTCGTGGACACTGATGCGCGATACCGGTGCGGTGCTGGTCGACTACAACAGCGATGCGGAGGACCTGTCGCCGGAAATCCGCCGCATCGTCGAGGCGGAAGGCGCCCGTGTTCAGGACCTGCATCTGTGGTATCTCGGCCCCGGCCACCGGGCCGCCATCATTTCGCTCGCCGCCGATCATCCGAAGCCTGTCACCTACTACCGCGACAAGCTTGCCGCGGTGCAGGGCCTCTCGCATCTGACGGTCGAAGTCGAAACCGCCTGAGGCTTCGGGCGAATAGGGGGTGACAGGCGGGTGAAAATCGTCTATACGCCCGCCCTGACTGGAACATCCGGTCACCCAAATGAAAAACCGCGTAACGCTCCCGCCTTCGAAGAAGGCAAATCCGGAGGCATTGACCAAAGGATCATCGTCGGGCGCTCTGGCCGTTAAAGCAAGATTTGAAAGAGGTTAGACCGATGAACATCATCGAGCAGCTCGAAGCTGAAGAGACCGCGCGCATCGCCGGTCAGCGTGAACTTCCCCCGTTCGAAGCCGGTGACACCGTGCGCGTCAACGTCCGCGTGACGGAAGGTACCCGTACCCGTGTACAGGCCTTCGAAGGCGTTTGCATCGCCCGCTCCGGCGGCGGCATCCACGAGAATTTCACCGTTCGCAAGATTTCCTACGGCGAAGGCGTCGAGCGCGTATTCCCGGTATACTCGCCGCAGGTTGAAGGCGTCGAAGTCATCCGCCGCGGTAAGGTTCGCCGCGCCAAGCTCTACTACCTGCGCGATCGTCGCGGCAAGTCGGCTCGTATCGCCGAAAACACCTCGGTCCGTTCGCGTCGCCTGAACGACGATGCCCGCGAAGCGGCTGCTGCCGCCCGCGCCGCCGCGAAGGCCGAGAAGGACGCAGCGTCCAGCGCCGAATAAGCGTTTCTGCGCCACGTATTTTGAAAGAGCCGTCCCCTGGGGCGGCTCTTTTTGCATGTCTGGATTGCAGTCTCCGTTCCCGACTGGAAAAAGCCCGAATTGGCTCCTATCTGCATCTCCGGTTGAATGAAAGGTGCGATAGCCCTTAAGGGGCGAAGCGCCGAATGGAGCTGAAATGCACACACAGCGCGCCATTGTGGCTGGCGTAGAAAGCCCGATGATCCTGGGCTCGATTGCCACACCGGTTCTGGCCGAAACGGTCAGGTCTCGCGACGCATTCGATTTTCTTGCCGATCTTGAAAAGACCGGGGCGCAGGGCGCCTTTGCCCGGCTTGGCCGCCTGGGCGGCACGGCCGATTTCGGTCGGGCGATGTTGCGCTGGCGCGCCCGCTGAGCGAAGGCGGCATCTTCCGGCCGTGAAGAGGCACGGTGCATGCGGCGTTTTGCGGGCGTGAGCGGCTTGCCTATCTGTATCCTGATGTGACACGTTCTGCTGGAACTTGTTTAAGGGAGACATTCATGTTCGCACGCTGCGCCCTTGCCGCCACGCTTTTCGCCGCGCTCGCCGCCACCTCCGCCATCGCCGACGATCTGCCGGACCTTAAGGGGCGCACGGTCACCGTTGTTGCCGAAAACACCTATCCGCCGCTGCAGTTCGTTGACCCCAAGACCGGTGATGCCATCGGTTGGGAATATGACGCTGTCAATGAAATGGCGCGCCGGCTCAACTTTCAGGTCGAATACGAGACGACGAGCTGGGATGCGATGATCCAGGCCATTCACGACGGCCAGTACGACATGGGCATGGACGGCATCACCATCCGCGAGGACAGGATGGAGATGGTGGATTTCTCCGCTCCCTACATGCATTCCGAAATGCTGATGCTGGTCCGCGGCGACGAGGATCGTTTTAGCGATGCGGAGGGGTTCGCAGCACTGGATGGTGGGCTGATCGGCACGCAGGCCGGCACCACGCCCTTCTACACTGCTGTCTACGATGTGCTCGACGGCAACGAGCAGAACCCGCGTATCAAGCTATATGAGACCATCGGCGCGGCCGTTCAGGCGCTTCGGATAGGCGACGTCGATCTTGTGCTCACCGACAGCACCGCCGCGAACGGTTATGTAAATGTTTCGGATGGCGCGCTGAAGCTTGTTGGCGAGCCGCTTGGGGCTGAGGACTTCGGCTTCATCTTCCCGCCGGATTCCTATCTGCAGGATGCGATCGATGACGCCATCGCTTCGATGAAGGCCGACGGCACGCTTGATGCCCTGAACAAGAAATGGTTTTTCGATTACAAGATGGGTCAGTAAAAGGAGCCTCGCGCCCAACGGACTCACGGAAGAATCATGGATTTTCAGACATTGCCCGCGGGCAACAAGGGCGAGCGGCCCTGGTGGCTCTATGCCGTCCTGGTGCTCGCCGCGGCAATTGCCGTCTCCATCGCCCTTAACGGGCGTTATGCCGAAGTCTTCGGCATCGTTTCGAAGGGGATCGGCGTGACGGTCTTTGTCACGCTGGTCGCCTTTGCGCTTGCCGTGCTTTTCGGTCTGTTGATCGCCCTGCTCGGGCTTTCCGGCAGCGTGGCACTTCGGCAGATCGCGCGGTTCTACGTCGAGATCATCCGCGGCATCCCGATTCTGGTGCTGCTCTTCTATGTGGCCTTCGTCGGCGCGCCGGCGATGGTCTGGCTTGCCAATTTCGTGCTGACGCCGCTGATCGATGCGGGCGTGATGCAGAAGATCGTCGTTCGTGACTTCTCGCTTCTGTGGCGGGCCGTCATCGCGCTCACCATCGGCTACGCCGCCTTCATCGCGGAGATCTTCCGCGCCGGCATCCAGGCCGTGGAGGAGGGGCAGCTTGAGGCGGCGAAGGCGCTCGGGCTCAGCCGGTTCCAGCGCTTCCGCCTGATCGTCTTTCCGCAGGCGATCCGCACGATCTTTCCGCCGCTCTCCAACGACTTCGTCTCAATGGTGAAGGATTCCTCGCTCGTCTCCGTGCTCGGCGTCGCCGACATCACCCAGATGGGCAAGGTCTACGCCGCGAGTTCGTTCCGCTTCTTCGAGACCTATTCGATCGTCGCCTATGTCTACCTGATCCTGACCATCGGTCTGTCGCTGCTGCTGCGCGGCTTCGAGCGCCGCATGCGCCGGCGGGCCGGCTATGATCTCAGGCGCTGAGCCAGTTTTGAACCATTCTCGGAAGTGATTGCCGAACCTCGGGAAAGCTGGTAATACGCGGCACATGAGGATCATTGAACATTGCAACCAGGCCGTCCGTTTCAGGCCGTTCGTTCTGCAGGACCGCAAGCGTCTGCCGGGGCGGTTCTTTGCGATGCTTTCCGGCGCGCTCAACGCCCGACTTAGCTGATCCGGTCTTCCGACGAACACCGGCGTCTGCGCCATATTCTTCCTTTTCGACATATGGGTCATGAAACCATGAGCAAAGCTCGCACACTCTACGACAAGATCTGGGACGACCATCTGGTGGACAGCCAGGATGACGGGACCTGTCTCCTCTACATCGACCGCCATCTGGTGCATGAAGTCACCAGCCCGCAGGCGTTCGAAGGCCTGAGGCTCGCCCACCGCAAGGTTCACGCGCCGCTGAAGACGCTGGCTGTGGTCGACCACAACGTTCCGACCACACCGGACCGCGTCAACGGCATCAAGAACGAGGAAAGCCGCATCCAGGTGGCCGCCCTTGCCCAGAACGCGCTCGATTTCGGCGTCGAATATTACTCCGAGAAGGACAAGCGTCAGGGCATCGTCCACATCGTCGGCCCCGAGCAGGGCTTCACTCTGCCGGGCATGACCATCGTCTGCGGCGACAGCCACACCTCGACGCATGGCGCCTTCGGTGCGCTCGCCCACGGCATCGGCACCTCGGAGGTCGAGCATGTGCTCGCCACTCAGACGCTGATCCAGAAGAAGGCCAAGAACATGCTGGTGCGTGTCGACGGCAAGGCGCCGGAAGGCGTCACCGCCAAGGACATCATCCTCGCCATCATCGGCGAGATCGGCACGGCCGGTGGCACCGGTCACGTCATCGAGTTCGCCGGCGAGGCGATCCGCGACCTGTCGATGGAAGGCCGTATGACGGTCTGCAACATGACCATCGAGGGCGGTGCCCGCGCCGGCCTGATCGCGCCGGACGAGAAGACCTTCGAATACATCAAGGGCCGTCCGCGTGCGCCCGAGGGCGAAGCCTGGGACCGTGCCGTCGAGTACTGGCAGTCGCTGACCACCGACGAGGGCGCGGAATATGACCGCGTCGTCACGCTCGATGCCGCCAACCTGCCGCCGATCGTCTCCTGGGGCTCGTCTCCGGAAGATGTCATCGCGGTCACCGGCGAAGTGCCGAACCCCGACGATATCGCCGACGAGACCAAACGCGCCTCCAAGTGGCGGGCGCTGAAATATATGGGCCTCACGCCCGGCAAGAAGATGACCGACGTGACGATCGATCGCGTCTTCATAGGCTCGTGCACCAATGGCCGCATCGAGGACCTTCGCGCGGCTGCCGCCGTTGCCAGGGGCCGCAAGGTCGCCGGGAACGTCAATGCCATGGTGGTTCCGGGCTCCGGCCTCGTCAAGGAACAGGCGGAAGCCGAAGGTCTGGACAAGATCTTCATCGAGGCCGGCTTCGAATGGCGCGAGCCGGGCTGTTCCATGTGCCTTGCCATGAACGACGACCGGCTGAAGCCGGAGGAGCGCTGCGCCTCGACCTCGAACCGCAATTTCGAGGGCCGCCAGGGCTACAAGGGCCGCACCCATCTCGTCTCCCCCGCCATGGCCGCCGCTGCCGCCATCGAGGGCCACTTCGTGGATATCCGCGCTTGGAAATAACGTCCTGAGGCGTCGCAGACTTTAATCTCCCCCGGCCACATCTCCGGGGGAGTGCAGGCGAAGGTGAGCGCTTAAGTGCGGTCACCCTTGCCATACCTCGCGGTGTATTTTGTGCCAGACGGGAATGCCTCCTGAACAAACCGCAAAATCCCGCCCGGGCTTGCTTGTTTGGTCGCATTGTCGCAATGTGGACGGAACCTCGGAGGTGCCGCGGAATGATGCCGGTCGCCTCCCGACAAAAGCAAGTGATTGTAACTCATGAGCTATTCAGCGTTTGACCACCCCGTTCTCTCGGGGCTCGTGGGCGACGAGGAAATCGCCGCCTTTTTCTCGCTTGATGCGGAAATCGAAGCGATGCTGGCCTTCGAAGCCGCACTTGCCGAGGCCGAGGCGCGGGCCGGTGTCATTCCGGAAGAGGCGGCAAAGGCGATCGGCGAGACCTGCGCTAAGTTCAAGCCGGATATCGCGTCGCTGAAGAAGGCGACGGGCCGCGATGGCATCGTCGTGCCTGATCTGGTGCGCCAGCTCAGGGCCGCTGTCGGTCCCAAGGCCGGGCAGTACCTCCATTTCGGCGCAACCAGCCAGGATGTCATCGACACCTCGCTGATGATGCGGCTTTCCGCAGTCTCGACGCTTCTGCTGGATCGCCTCGATCATCTGTTCCAGCGCATCGACACGCTGGATGCGCGTTTCGGTGAGCGCACCCTCATGGGTCGCACGCGCATGCAGCCGGCGCTGCCGATCACGGTATCGGACCGTCTGCGCTCGTGGCGCGAGCCGGTGCTCTACCTCCGTCAATTCCTCGTGCGGGTCGACAGCCAGCTTTTTGCCGTCCAGTTCGGCGGCGCGGTCGGCACGCTTGACAAGTTGCCGGAAAGCGGCGTCGAGGTCCGGGCGATGCTCGCCGATATTCTCGGCCTCATCGATGCGCCGCAGTGGCAGAACCAGCGCAACGTGCTTGCCGAGTTCGCTTCCGCGATGTCGCAGATCACCGGCAATCTCGGCAAGTTCGGCCTCGATATCGCGCTGCTGGCCGAAATGGGCGGCGAGATCGAGCTGGTGGATGGCGGCGAATCCTCCGATATCGAGGGCAAGCGCAACCCGGTGGCCGCCGAGGTGCTGGTATCGCTCGCCCGCTTCAACGCGGTGCAGCTTTCGGGCATGCATTCCGCCCTGGTGCACGAGCAGGAGCGTTCGGGCGCGGCCTGGACGCTGGAGTGGCTGACGCTGCCGCAGATGGTGGCCGCGGCCGCAGCCTCGCTGAAACTCGCCGATCTGCTCTGCACCCGGATCAAGAGCCTCGGCACAGTCGCCAAATCTTAACCAATTGCACTGATTTGCAGCAGGCTGCTCACAGCGGCCGGCGGTGAAGACGGCGAAAAATCATGATCTTGTCGGCCGCTTGTGGTTCCGCCAGGCGTCGCAAGGCTATTGTCAATTGACATGATTTGCCGCACCATCGGCCCATGACCAAATGGCGACCAAATCCCCGGCTGATCAAGCGGCCGGCCTATCTTTCCATTGCCGAACAGATCGCGGGTGCCATTCGTGATGGCCTGCTGATCGACGGCATGCGGCTGCCGCCGCAGCGGCAGATGGCCTCGGACCTCAAGATCTCCGTGCAGACCGTCAGCCGCGCCTATGAGGAACTGGCCCGGCGCGGCATGGTGACCGGCGAGGTTGGCCGCGGCTCCTACGTCAAGGCGGCGCCGAAGGGGCCGGAGCGGCCCTATCTGGCCGAAGGGGCGACCGGCGTCATCGACCTCTCGATCCTGAAGCCGGTCTGCGAAAGCCGCAGCCTGGCGAAATTCCGCAATGCCTTTGCCGAGCTCGGCAACACCATGCCGCCGGAACTGGCCTTCTCGATGATGCCGAATGCGCTGTTCAAGCGCTACCGCATGGCGGGAGTCAACTGGCTGGCCGCCTGCGGGGTCAAGGCGCCGCCGCATGGCATCACCGTTACCAACGGCTCGAGCGATGCGATGACGGCGGCCTTCATGAGCGTCGTTCCCGCCGGATCGGCGCTCGCGACCGAGGAACTGACTCATCCCATGGTGCGCCCGCTCGCCGGCTACCTCGGCATCGATCTCGAAGGTGTCGAGGTGGATGCGGAGGGCATCGTGCCGGCCGCACTTGAGGCACTGGCCGGCCGCAAGCGGCTGCGCGCGATCTTCCTGCAGCCCTCGGCCGCCGGGCCTCAGGGCATTCTCATGAGTGCGCCGCGGCGTCGGGCGATTGCAGCCATTGCCCGCCGCCTCGACCTTGCGATCATCGAAAACGACGTGCTCGGGCCCCTGGTCGACAATCGGCCGCCGCCGGTGGCCTCGTTCGCGCCCGAGCGCACGCTTTACATGACCGACCTTTCCAAGAACACGATACCGGGGCTGCGCTGCGGCTTCGTTGCGGCGCCAGACCGTTTTGCCGCCGCCGTTTCCAACCGCTATCTGGCTGCAAACTGGGTCGCGACGCCGGTGATGGCGGAGATCGCCAGCCGCTGGATCTTCGACGGCACAGCGACCGAACTCATAAACTGGCAGCGCATGGCGCTGAAACGCCGCCGCGCGATTGCGGAAAAGGAGCTCGCCGGCCTCAGCTACCGGATGACGCCCGGTGCGCTGCATCTCTGGCTTCCCCTGCCGGAGCATATGAACGAGGCGACCTTTGTCGACCGCGCCCGCCTTCGCGGGGTTTCGGTTGCCGGTTGTTCGACATTCCGCGTCGGCCGCGGCAGTGGCGCGCCGGCGATCCGGGTCTCGCTTGCCGCCTGCAGCGAGATCGAGCTTGCCTCCTCGCTCGCCCTCATCACCGCGATGCTTCAAGGCGCGAAGCAACCGCCGAAACCGGCTCTGGCGTGACGGTGGTCTCCGAACGAAAGCCGGCGTTGGTCTTTGCCGATGGCAGCGCGAAGTCGGCGGAACGGGCCGTTCCCGCGGAAGTCGCCATCGCGATGAGCTATCGCGGTTCGTCGCATGCGGTGATGATGGCGACGCCGGCCGATCTTGTCGATTTTGCCTATGGCTTCAGCCTGACGGAGGGGATCGTCGGCAGCGCCGTGGAGATCCTCGAGGTCGATGTGGTGCCGTTCGACAAGGGTATCGACCTGCAGATTACCCTCGCGGGAGACCGTTCGGATGCGCTTGCGGCCCGCCGGCGATCAATGGCGGGGCCGGTCGGCTGCGGGCTCTGCGGGCTGGAAAGCATCGATGCGGCGATGCGGAGCGTTTTGCGCGTTGGCGATGGCTTCACCCTTCGCCCCCAAGACGTCAATGCCGCCGTCGAGGCCCTGTTTCCGCAGCAGCCGCTGTTTGCCGAAACCCGCGCGGTTCACGGCACTGGCTTCTACCGGCCGGGGGAGGGGATGCTGGTCGTGCGCGAGGATGTCGGGCGGCACAATGCGCTCGACAAGCTCGTTGGCGCGTTGGTGCGGCAGGGCATTGAAGGCGCAACCGGCGCCGTTGTCGTCACCAGCCGGCTTTCGGTGGAGATGATCCAGAAGACGGCCACCGCCGGCGCAACGGTCCTGATCGCGATATCGAACCCGACCGCACTTGCCATCGACACCGCAGAGGCCGCCGGCATCACACTGATTGCGACGGCCCGCGGCGACGGCTTTTCGGTCTACACGCATGCTCACCGCGTGAAGGTTAGGGATAATGGATGACGTCTCCCGCCTGATCGGCGCTGTCGAGCGAAGCCCGCTGCTGGCACCGATCCTGCTGGCGTGGGAACGGATTGCGCTGCCCGACTGCTGGCTGGTCGCCGGTGCGCTGGCGCAGACGGTGTGGAACGATCGGTTCGGCTACGCGCCGGACCGCGGTATTGCCGATATCGATATCGTTTATTTCGATCCGGATGATCTTTCCGAAAGGGCGGAGGCGCACGAGGCGGCGCGTATCCGGGCGCTGTTTTCCGACATCCCCGCCTGGCTCGACGTCAAGAACCAGGCGCGGGTGCATCTCTGGTATCCGGGGCGGTTCGGCTATGCGATCGCGCCCTATGACAATACCGCCCGCGCCATCGCCACCTTCCCGACGACGGCGACGTCGATCGGCATCCGGCCCGGTCCCGGCGGGATCGAGGTCGAGGCCCCGTTCGGCCTTTCCGATCTGATGAGTGCCACCGTGCGGCCGAACAAGACTCAGGTTTCCCGCGAGGTCTATGAGGCGAAGGTCGGCCGCTGGCAGACCTTGTGGCCCGAGCTCGCCGTCATGCGATGGGATGATTGATCGGGATGCGCGTGGCCCGGCCATTTGCCATCGAAGCCTCGATATCCGCCCGGTTCTCCTCGCCCCAGCCGCAGAGCGGCTTCAGCGCCTGAACCAGGCTTTCGCCGAACGGCGTCAGCGAATATTCGACCCGTGGCGGCACCTCGCCGAAATCCTTGCGCACGATCAGCCCGTCGGCTTCCAGTTCCTTCAGATGCTGGATCAGCACCTTGTAGCTGGCATCGCGCACCGCGCGCTTGAGCTCGCCGTAGCGGCGGGTCTTCTGGCCGAGAAAGGTCAGGATCAGCGGCTTCCACTTCGATCCGATCAGCGCCAGCGTCGCATGCAGGCCGCAGGTGAAGGTCTGGCTTTCATTGCTCATGACGCATCTCCGTCAAAAAAAAACTTGGGTACTTACCAAATGGTGCATACTGGAGGAAAAACAAGTGCGCACCCAGATGTGTCCCATACGAAACTGGAGACACCAGAAAATGAGACTGAAAGACAAGATTGCCGTCATCACCGGCGGCTCGACCGGCATCGGGCTTGCGAGTGCCAAGCGTTTCGCCGCTGAAGGCGCCAAGGTCTATATCACTGGCCGCCGCCAGGCGGCGCTGGATGCAGCTGTGTCCGAGATCGGGAATGGCGCCCGCGGGCTTCAGGGCGACGTTGCAAAGCTCGAGGACCTCGACCGTATCTTCGAAACGATCCGCGATGAAGTCGGGCATATCGATGTCCTGTTCGCCAATGCGGGCATCGGCCTTCTGGCCCCGCTCGGAGAGATTACGCCGGAGCATTTCGACGAGCTCTTCAACATCAACGTCCGCGGTATGGTGTTCACCGTGCAGAAGGGCCTGCCGCTGATGGGCAAGGGCGGTGCGATCATCCTCACCGGTTCGACCACCGGCGTCATGGGCACGCCCGCCTTCAGCGTTTACAGCGCCGGCAAGGCCGCAATCCGCAATTTCGCCCGCTCCTGGGCGCTCGATCTGAAGGGCACCGGCATCCGCGTCAACGTCATCTCGCCTGGCCCGACGGAAACGCCGGCGCTCAGCGAGGTGGCGCGATCGACGGGCAACAAGGATGCGATGTACGACGGCCTGATTTCGATGACCCCCCTCGGCCGTATCGCCGACGCATCCGAGACGGCAGCCGCAGCCCTGTTCCTGGCCTCCGAGGACAGCAGCTTTATGACCGGAAGCGAGGTTTTCGTCGACGGTGGCGCGGCGCAGGTCTGACAGGCCGTCAAAAAAGAACCCGGCCGCCTGGGCCGGGTTCTTTCAGGTCGGTATCGTCGCCGTATCAGGCTGCGCCGGCGCGGGTCTTTTCGAAGCGCTTGCGCTCGTTGGAGTCGAGATACATCTTGCGAAGGCGGATCGACTTCGGCGTGACTTCCATCAGTTCGTCGTCCTGGATCCACGACAGCGCGCGGTCGAGCGTCATGCGGATCGGCGGGGTCAGCTTGACCGCTTCGTCCTTGCCGGCGGAGCGGATGTTGGTGAGCTGCTTGCCCTTCAAGACGTTGACCTCGAGGTCGTTGTCGCGCGTGTGAATGCCGACGATCATGCCGGCATAGACCTTGTCGCCCGGCTCGATGATCATCGGGCCGCGATCTTCGAGGTTGAACATGGCGTAGGCAACGGCTTCGCCGGCCTGGTTCGAAAGAAGAACGCCCTGGTTACGGCCACCGATCTCGCCCTTGAAGGGCTGGTAGTCGTGGAACAGGCGGTTCATGATCGCGGTGCCGCGGGTATCGGTCAGAAGCTCCGACTGATAGCCGATCAGGCCACGGGTCGGGGCGAAGAAGCGCAGGCGCACGCGGTCGCCGCCCGAAGGCCGCAGTTCGACCATCTCGCCCTTGCGCTCGGCCATCTTCTGCACGACGACGCCGGAATGCTCCTCGTCGACGTCGATGACGACTTCCTCGATCGGCTCCATCAGTTCGCCGGTCTCTTCGTCCTTGTGCATGACTACGCGCGGACGCGATACGGCGATCTCGAAGCCTTCGCGACGCATGGTCTCTATCAGCACGGCAAGCTGGAGTTCGCCACGGCCGGAGACGTAGAATGAATCCTTGCCTTCGGCTTCCTCGATCTTCAGCGCGACATTGCCTTCGGCTTCCTTGAACAGGCGGTCGCGGATGACGCGGCTCGTGACCTTGTCGCCTTCGGTGCCGGCGAGCGGAGAGTCGTTGACGATGAAGGACATCGTCACCGTCGGCGGGTCGATCGGCTGGGCGGTCAGCGGCGTGGTGATGGCCGGGTCGCAGAAGGTGTCGGCAACCGTGCCCTTGGAAAGGCCGGCAATCGCGATGATGTCGCCCGCCTGGGCTTCCTCGATTGGCTGACGCTCGATGCCGCGGAAGGCGAGGATCTTGGAAACGCGACCGGTTTCGACGGTCTTGCCATCCTGGTTCAGAACCTTGACGGCCTGGTTCGGCTTGATCGTGCCGGAATGAACGCGGCCGGTGATGATGCGGCCGAGATAGGGGTTGGCTTCCAGAAGCGTGCCGATCATCGAGAACGGGCCTTCGGCAACCTGCGGTGCCGGAACATGATCGACCACGAGATCGAGGAGCGGGCCGAGGCCCTGGTCCTTGGGGCCTTCCGGCGAGGTGTTCATCCAGCCGGCGCGGCCGGAGCCGTAAAGGATATGGAAGTCGAGCTGCTCGTCGGTGGCGTCGAGAGCGGCAAACAGGTCGAAGACCTCGTTGACGACTTCATCGGCGCGGGCGTCCGGACGGTCGATCTTGTTGATTGCGACGATCGGGCGAAGACCAACCTTCAGTGCCTTGCCGACCACGAACTTGGTCTGCGGCATCGGGCCTTCGGCGGCGTCGACGAGAACGATCGCGCCATCCACCATCGACAGAATGCGCTCGACCTCACCGCCGAAGTCGGCGTGGCCGGGGGTGTCGACGATGTTGATGCGGGTGTCCTTCCAGACAACCGAGGTCGCCTTGGCGAGGATGGTGATGCCGCGCTCTTTTTCGAGGTCGTTGCTATCCATCACGCGTTCATCAACGCGCTGGTTCTCGCGGAATGCGCCGGACTGTTTCAGAAGCTCGTCGACAAGGGTCGTCTTGCCATGGTCAACGTGCGCGATGATCGCGATGTTGCGAAGTGCCATGTTTTAAATCTCTGGGGCTGGGGCGCAGTCAATCTTGGGGAGGAGCGCCCGGTACTCATGCGGGCGCTCTTACACACATTTTGACGAAAACGAAAGAGAATGTTTTGTGGCGGCCGCCTTCAGGGGGCTGCAATATCGCCAAAACGGCCTTTCGAAGCTCAGTTTGCGGCCAGAATTTCCGGTCTGCAGGCCGTGAAACGGTGTTCCAGGAGATCGAACAGCGCACCACCTGTCTGCGGGTGGCCGTCGCGGGATTTGAACGGCGCGCGGATACCGTCTTCCGGCTTGAACACCGGCAGGTGGCCCACGGGTGCATCGGCGGGCGCGAAGCTCATCTCGTCATAAGTGAGCCACCGGCCGTCCCGCCGCCAGCCGACGGCGGAGCCGAAGGCATCGAGCCTGTCGGGTGTGCGGGAAAGCGTGGTCTCGCCCTTCTCGTCAAGCGTCGCCAGCACCTTCTCCTGGGCGGAGAGGCCGAAGCGACCGCCGGAGGCGTTCATGAACAGCGCGTCCATGTAGACAAGGTCGGCGCAGGGCAGGCGCTCGACGTCGTCCGTGCCAAGCCAGCCCTCGTTGGTGCGGTTTGCGAGCTGGAGCACGATCTCCGAAGCCTCGGTATTGGCGGCCTTGAAATCGCCGGCGGCAAGTTCGTCCCGCATCCTGCCATAGCGTGTCGCAGGATTGTAGGCGCCGCGGCCATCCAGAAAGGTCAGCGCCGAGATGACAACGATCAGGAATGCTCCACCGGCCAGGGCAAACGTCTTGTTCTTCAGGAGATTTTTCATCGGAATTCCCCTTACTTGAAGCCGAGGAGGAGGGCGCCCTGATAGAAGGCGAAGGCAACGAGCCACGCGTAGACGAGCGACACGACCAGCGAGAATACCATGAACATCGTCGAGCGGCTTTCCGCGCGCACGGTGGCCACCGTTGTCAGGCAGGGCGTGTAGAGCAGGCAGAACAGGCAGAAGGAATAGGCCGCTGCCGGCGATACGGTTGTCGCTATCTGATGGGCGACGAGGCCGGAAGACATGGCGTAGATGGTCGACAGCGAGCCGATGACCACTTCCTTGGCGATGAAGCCGAAGATCAGCGCCAGCGTCAGATAGGGATTGATGCCGATCGGCGCCATGACCGGCTGCAGCAGCTCGCCGAGCTGTCCGCCCCAGGTATCGAGGCCGGTAGCATCGGTCGGGAAGTTGGTGAGGAACCAGACGGCGATGGTTCCGATAACGATGAAGTTGGTCGCGCGATGCAGGAATTCGCGCAGCTCGCCGAAGCCGCGCAGCCAGACCTGCCGCAACGTCGGAACGCGGTAGGGCGGCAGCTCCAGAACGAAGGGCTCGGTATTCTTGAATTGCTTCGAGCGGGAGAAGATGGCGGCGGCGATAAACGCGGCGACGAAGGAAATGACGTAGAAGGAGAACAGGACCAGCGGTCCCTGCGCCGGCGGGAATACGGCGGCGATGATGAAGACGAACACTGCCAGTCGCGCGGAACAGAGCGAGAAGGGGATAATCAGCATGGTCAGCAGCCGGAGCGGCTGCGAGCGCATCACTCGTGTTCCCATCAGCGCCGGCACGTTGCAGCCGAAGCCCATCATCTGCATCACGAAGGAGCGTCCGTCGAGGCCGATGCGACGCATCCACGTATCCATCAGATAGGCCGCGCGGGAAAGGTAGCCGCTGTCTTCCACCGCTGCCATGCAGAAGAAGAACAGCATGATCAGCGGCACGAAGGAGGCGACGGTGGCGACGCCGAGCCAGATGCCGTTGATGACGAAATTCTGCAGCCAGCTCGGGCCGAGGCTGAGCACGGGCTCGAGGATGCGGTTCTGGATCCAGTCGGTGATGGCGCCGACCCAATCCTGCGAAGGCAGGCCGATGGTCCAGACGATGTAGAAGACGAACAGCATCACCGCGAAGAACAGCGGCAGGCCGAAGACAGGATGCAGCAGGAAGCGGTCGAGCTTCTGCGTCATCGTCACCGGCGGCGTTTCCGGATAGACGACAGCGCCGGAAAGCGTGCTGGCAAGCGTCTCCTCGGTCATCAGCGTTGCGCGCAGCGCCTCGTAGTCGGCATAGACCGGGGGTGCACTCGCGCGCCTCTCCAGCATGGCGTCGACGCTTGCGATCGCTTCCGGATAGCCCTCGCCATATTTGGCGCTGATCAGATGGACGGGCACGCCAAGCCGGGCGGAAAGCGCTTCGGTATCAATGGTGATGCCGTTCTTGCGGGCCTCGTCCGCCATGTTGAGCATGATGACCGCCGGCAGGCCGAGCTGCTTGACCTGCAGCGGCATCAGGATCTGCCGGTCGATCTGGCTGGCATTGACGACGATGATGACGAGGTCGACCGGATAGGATTTCAGGAAGTCGGCGACGACGGTCTCGTCTTCGGAAAAGCCTTCGAGGTCGTAAATGCCGGGAAGATCGACGAATTCGGTCTCGCGGCCGTTGAGCCTGATGCGGGCATTGGAGAGAGACACCGTGATGCCCGGCCAGTTGCCGACATAGGCGCTGGCACCGGTGATGCGATTGTAGAGCATCGACTTGCCGGTATTCGGCTGGCCAATCATGGCAATGCGCGGCACGTCGTTGAGGTCGAGATTGGCTTCGGCGGGCGAACAGTGGCTCATGGCGGCTTCCGGAATGGGTCTGTTGAGCCGGCCTTTCAGCCGGCGTGTCGGCGATGTTCAGTGTTGGACCCGCGTGCCTTTGCCGGCATTCTTGTCGCGTATGCGATGCGCGACGGGCGCGCATCGACTTTTCTGCAGCGTCAGACCTTGCGGACCTTGACGAGCTCGGCTTCCGTGCGGCGGATGGCGATTTCGGTCGCCTTGCCGGCGCGCACCACCAGCGGGCCGCCGAACCAGCCGCGCCGCACCATGGAAACCTGATGCGTGCTGGAAAGTCCGAGCGCCCTCAGGCGCACGGAAAGGCCGTTTTCGAACTGTCCGGCCTCGACAATCTCGACAATGCCGCTTTCGCCGGGCTGAAGGCTTTCCAGTGAAACGATGCGACCCTCAAGGGCTGTATCAATGACCGGATCGTTCATGACTATTCGGCTCCGCCGATCTTGGAGATTTCCTGGTCGATGAAATAGAGCGCGTGCGGGCCGTCGCCGATCAGGTCGATCTTGGCGAGAATATCGGAGAACTGGGTCTCCTCCTCGCGCTGCTCGCGCACAAACCACTGCAGGAATTCGAAGGTGGCGTGGTCGCCTTCCTCTTCGGCGCGGGTGGTGGCGGCGTAGATGTTGCGGGTCACCTTCTGCTCGGTCTGCAGGATGGCCGAGAACAATTCACGCGGCGTTCCCGCCTTGATTTCGGGGGCCGGCATTTCGGCAAACTTTACAGCGAAGTCGAGGTCGAAGAGATAGGCGAGGAACCGGCGCATGTGGTCGAGTTCTTCATTGGCCTGGGCGAGAAGGAAGGAACTGCAGCCGGCCATGTTGCGCTGATTGCACCAGGCGGCGGCCTGGAAATAGAAGCGCGCGCCCTCCATTTCGCCGTTCAGGAGTTCATTCAGCTGCGGTGCAAGCGCTCCCGAGTTCGTTACAGTCATCTGGGGTCCTTTCCCTGTCATTATGCAATCTATGGCACACGGAATGCGTGTTCGCAAGATACTTAACTAAAATAGGAAGCTTTTATTAAGAGGCTGTTTTTGCTTCCGAAAGCTTCGCCCATTCGTTACCCTCAACTTTCTGAACGTCGGCTGAATTGGATCATCGGTCAGCCATGTCGGGCTCGCAACGATGAGCGGCGCGAAGCTATCCTCCTCAAAAACGGACGAAAAAAGGCCGGAGGCGCATCGCGCTTCCGGCCTTGGAAAACCCGGTCAGGCTTGATTTACATCACCGCACCGACCTGCCAGGGCACAAATTCATTGTCGCCGAGCCCAAGGCTTTCCGACTTGGTCTTCTTGCCCGAGGCGGAAGCCAGCACGAAGTCGAGGATTTCCTCGCCCTTGGCGTGAAGGTCCGCGCCATCGGAAAGAATGTCGCCGCAGTTGAGGTCCATGTCGTCCGGCATGGCGGCGAAGAGCGCCGAATTGGTGGCGATCTTGATCGTCGGCGTCGGCTTGGAGCCGAAGGCCGAGCCGCGGCCGGTGGTGAAACAGAGCATCTGTGCGCCGCCGGCAATTTGGCCGGTCGCCGAAACCGGGTCGTAGCCGGGGGTGTCCATGAACAGGAGGCCCTTGTCGCGGATCTGCTCTGCATATTCGAGAACGCCGGCTAGCGGCGTGCTGCCTGCCTTGGCGACGGCGCCGAGGGATTTTTCCAGAATGGTCGTCAGCCCGCCCTGCTTGTTGCCGGGGCTTGGATTGTTGTCCATCGAGCCGTGGCTGGCGGCGGTATAATCCTCCCACCAGCGGATGCGTTCCAGCAGTTTCTGGGCCACGGCATCGCTTGCCGCACGGCGCAGGAGAAGCTGCTCGGCGCCATAGATTTCAGGGGTTTCGGATAGAATGACCGAGCCACCCATGCCGATGAGAAGATCGCTGGCAATGCCGAGCGCCGGGTTGGCGGTGATGCCGGAAAAGCCGTCCGAGCCGCCGCATTGAAGCGCGAGCTTCAGTTCCGAGGCCGGGATTTCGGTGCGCTCGACGGCATTCACCTGCGGCAGGAAGGCCTTGATGTGGTCGACGATCATGTCGATCGACTTCTGGGTGCCGCCGTTTTCCTGGATCGTCATCATGAAGAACCGGCTTTCGTCCAGTTCACCATAGATTTCGCGCATGCGGGCAAGCTGCATCTGTTCGCAGCCGAGGCCGACGAAGACCGCCGCGCCGACATTCGGGTGTGTCGCATAGCCCCACAGAACGCGCTGCAGATTGTCGAAGCCGGGACCGGAGGAGGCCATGCCGCAGCCGGTGCCGTGGGCGAAGGCGGCGATGCCGTCGATGTTCGGGTATTCGTCGAGCACGCCGGAATGATTGATGATTTCTGCCGCCCGGCGGATCACCGTGGCCGAACAGTTCACCGTTCCGCAGATTGCGATGTAGTTGCGTGTGCCGGCTGCGCCATTGGCGCGGCGATAGCCCATGAAGCTCTTCGGCGCGACATCGGGGATCGCTGCCTTCGCGGCTTCCAGATCGGCGCCGACCTCATAGTCGCGGCCGTGGTCGCCGAAGGTGCAGTTATGGGTGTGGACGTGTTCGCCGGTCTTGATATCGCGGGTCGCGTAGCCGATGAGCTGCCCGAATTTGAAGATGCCGCCGCCTTCGGGAATATCGGTGTTGGCGATCTTGTGGCCGCGGGTCACGGGCCCTTCGAGGGGCACGCCGGTACCAAGCGGCGTATCGTCCGCGCCGGCGCGGCCGGTCAGGATAGAGACCGTGTCCTTCGGATGAAGTTTGAGACAGAGTTCAGCCATTTAAGCCTCCGGCCTGATGGGAGGCGTCCGGCAGGGCCGGGCACCTCCGTCATGAGTTACTTAACGATTTCGGCCGCCATCGCACGGGCGCCCTTGGCGAGCAGCCCTTCATAGGCGGCGACGAGGCCATCGACGAAGGCCTTGTTGTCCTGCAGTGCTTTCGGGAAGACCTCGGACACGCCGACCAGCGCCTCAACCTTCTTGCGCGGCGTCTCTCCGGAATCGGAAAGGGCCTTCAGCTTTTCGGCGAGCGGGTCGCGCACGTCGATCGGGTTGCCACGCTCGTCGACGCCGCCGACATAGCGCATCCACGCCGCGATCGCGAGCGATAGACCCGGCACGGGTCGGCCGGCCGCGAGGTTTTCCGTAACCGTCTCGAGAATGCGCTGCGGCAGTTTCTGCGAGCCATCCATGGCGATCTGCCATGTCAGGTGGCGGATCGACGGGTTGGAATAGCGCTCGAACAGCGCGGCGGTGTATTCCTCAAGGCTGACACCGGGAGGAGCGTCGACGGCCGGGATGATTTCCTTTTCCCAGAGGAACTTGCAGTAGGCTGCAAGCACGGTGTCGGAAACCGTGTCGTAGATGGTTTCCTTGCCGGCGAGATAGCCGAGATAGGAAATCGAGGAATGCGTGCCGTTGAGGCAGCGCAGCTTCATGTGCTCGAACGGGGTCACGTCCTCGACGAGTTGGGCGCCGACGGCGCCGATGTCCGGGCGCTGGCCATCGACGAACTTGTCTTCGACGACCCACTGCCGGAACGGTTCGTGCATCACCGGTGCCGGGTCGTAAACGCCGGTCAGTTCGGCAACATGTTCGATGTCTTCAGGTTTGGTCGCCGGAACGATGCGGTCGATCATGGTGCAGGGGAAGGTCACTTCCTTCTCGATCCAGGCCTGCAGTTCGGGATCGATCATGCCGGCGAGCTCGACGACGACGGCATGGACGACATGGCCGTTGTTCGGCAGGTTGTCTGAACTCATCATCGTGAACGGGCGGATGCCTGCCTTGCGGCGGCGGTCAAGGGCGCGGACGATGTAGCCGATCGCGGACTTCGGTCTGTTCGGGTCCTTCAGGTCCTCGACGATGAAGGGGTGCTCGCGGTTGAGCTTGCCGGTGGACGGGAAATGGCAATAGCCCTTTTCCGTGACCGTCGAGGTGACGATCTTGATCTTCGGATCGGCCATCAGCGCGAGGACGGCTTCCGGATTGTCCGGTGCGTCGAGCACGTCATTGATCACGGGGATCACCTGCGGCTCGATGCCGGTCGGTGCGAGCGACACGGCGGTGTAGGCGAAACCCTGCGGTTCGAAGATTTCGCGCTGTTTCGGCGGGGTCATCAGATTGACGCCGACGATGCCCCAGTCACCGCCGGCCTCTCGCATGGCCTCATAAAAATAAATGGCACCATGAGCGCGATAGAACGCCCCCAGTCCCAGATGCACAATCCCCGTGCCCGGACGCGGCGCGTCCGGGCGTTTTAACCGGGGAAGGCTTTCCACATCAGCGGGCAAGCCAACCTCCATCTACATTCAGTATTGCGCCGTGGATATAGTCCGCGGCTGGTGATGATAGGAACACGGCCGTACCGCCCATGTCGGCTGCCGAGCCCCAGCGACCGGCCGGAATACGGCCGAGGATTTCCGCCGAACGATCCTCGTCGGCGCGAAGGGCTGCAGTGTTGCCAGTCGTGATGTAGCCAGGAGCAATCGCGTTGACATTGATCCCCCTGGCGGCCCATTCGTTCGCCAGGGTTTTGGTGATGCCGGCTACAGCGCTCTTGGAAGCGGTGTAGGACGACACGCGGATACCGCCCTGAAAGGACAGCATCGATGCGATATTGACGATCTTGCCGGTGCCGCCACGCGCGAGCACCTTCTTGCCGAAGGCCTGGCAGGTGAAGAACACCGCCTTAATGTTCACATCCATCACGCCGTCCCAGTCCTCTTCGGAGAAGTCGACGGCGTCTGCGCGGCGAATGACGCCGGCATTGTTGACCAGGATGTTGATCGGCTTGTCATAGGCCTCGATGAATGCCTTGCCGGCCATCGGATCGGACAGGTCTACGATCTCGCTGACGGCCCTGCCGCCAGCCTCGGTGATCATTTCGACGGTTTCATCAGAACGACTGCGGCCTGTGCAGACGACCTCCGCGCCTGCCTCGCCGAGCGCAAGCGCAATACCCTGGCCGATACCGGTATTGGCCCCGGTCACCATGGCGCGCTTGCCTTCAAGGGAAAAGGAAATAGCCATTATTTCAGCGTCTCCATCGAGACCATTTCCACGTCCTTGTAGTCGACGTTGTCGCCGGCCATGGCCCAGATGAAGGCATAGTTCGATGTGCCGGCGCCGCTGTGGATCGACCAGGGCGGCGAAATCGCGCCTTCCTCGTTCTTCAGCACCAGGTGACGGGTCTCGTCGGGCTCACCCATCAGGTGGATGACGCGGGCGCTCTCGTCGAGGTCGATATAGAGGTAGGCCTCCATGCGGCGGTCATGAACGTGGGCCGGCATGGTATTCCAGATCGAGCCCTTCTGCAGCTTGGTCATGCCGACCACGAGCTGGCAGGATTTCATCACGTCGGGATGGACGAACTGGTAGATCGTGCGCTCGTTGCAGTTTTCGGCAGCGCCCAGCGTGACATTGGCGGCTTCCGCGATCTTGATCAGGCGCGACGGATAGGTCTGATGCGCCGGCGCGGAGATGATGTAGAAGCGGCCTTCGCCGGAGAAGGTGATCTTGCCGGCGCCCATGCCGAGATAGAGCATGTCGCCGTGGACCATGTCGTATTCGGCATCGGCGGTGACCTTGCCCGGTCCGCCGAGCTTGACGATGGTCATCTCGCGGCGGTCGAGGATCGAGGCAGTGCCGCATTCGGCAACGTGATCGAGCTCGAGCGGCCCTTCGGCAGGCGTGGCGCCGCCGACGATCATGCGGTCGTAATGGGTGTAGATGAGATTGATTTCGCCGGGAACGAAAATATTGCTGACGTGAAAATGTTCGCGCAGTTCGGTGGTGTCGAACGTGGCGGCCGTCGCCGGGTCGATGGCGTGGCGCGTTTCTACATTAAGCATCTGGTTCTCCTTCAGTTTAAAGAAAATCGTCCCGCCGGGGCGTGAAAGTGTCGAGCAGCGTGCCCGCCTCCAGCGCCACGCATCCATGCGTGGCACCGGAGGGGATCACGAAGCTGTCGCCCGGTCCGATATCGAAGCTCTCACCTTCGATGGTGAACCGGAAACGTCCCGACTGGACATAGGTCGACTGCACATGCGGATGGCTGTGCGGGCTTCCTTCCCCGCCCTCAGGAAAACGGAACTCGACGACCATGAGTTCGGCGCTATCGGCAAGAACCGTGCGCTTCACGCCGTTGCCGGCATCGACTGTCGGGAATTTAGCAATCGGCGCGTCGGCCATTGAGGTTCTCCTAGTGGAACAGGGATGGCAGGAAGAGGGTGAGTGACGGAATGTATGTCACCAGCAAAAGCGTTACGACGGCGGCCAGGTAGAAAGGCCATATGGTTCTGATCGCCTGGGTGACCGGTATCTTGCCGACCGCGCAGCCGACGAAGAGAACCGAGCCGACCGGTGGCGTGCAGAGCCCGATCCCGAGGTTCAGGATCATGATGACGCCGAACTGCACCGGATCAACGCCGAAGGCGGTGGCGACGGGCAGGAAGATCGGAGTCGTTATGACGATCAACGGCGACATGTCCATGAACGTTCCGAGAATAAGCAACGCAACGTTGATGAGCAGCATGATCACGATCGGATTGTCCGAGATCGTCTGCATGAAGGCAACGATGTTGGCCGGCACCCTCAGATAGGCGAGCAGCCAGCCGAAGCAGGCGGCAGAGCCGATGACCAGCAGCACCATGGCCGTCGTCTTGACCGCACCGACGGTCACCTCGACGAAGGTCTTGAAGTCCATCGTGCGATAGAGGAACAGCGTGCAGGCAAGCGCATAGACCACCGCGATATCGGAGCTTTCCGAGGCGGTGAAGATACCCGAACGCACGCCGCCGAAGATGATCGCGATCAGGATCAGGCCGGGAATGGCGTCGATGAAGAGTTCGCCGGCAATCTTCATGCCGGGAAACTTCTCGGTGGGGTAGCCGCGCTTCTTGGCGACGAAATAGGCTGCCACCATGAGCGAGAGCGCCAGCACGATACCGGGGACGATGCCGGCCGTGAACAGATCGGCGATCGAGATGCGTCCACCACCGGCGATCGAATAGATGATCAGGTTGTGGGACGGCGGCAGCATCAGCGCGATCATCGCGGCGGTAACCGTGATGTTGACCGCGTAGTCCGCATCATAGCCGCGCTCTTTCATTTGCGGCACCATCAGGCCGCCGATGGCCGAGGCGTCGGCCGCGGCCGAGCCGGAAATGCCGCCGAACAGCACGGAAGCGGCGATGTTGACCTGGCCGAGGCCACCGCGGAAGTGACCGACGGTCGCGCCGGCAAGTGCCACCAGCCTGCGGGCGATACCGCCACGCACCATGATCTCGCCGGCATAGATGAAGAATGGGATCGCCATCAGCGCGAACACCGAGACGCCCGAATTCAGGCGCTGGAACACCACCACCGGCGGCAGGCCGAGATAGAGGATCGTTGCAAAGGACGAAATGCCGAGGCAGAAGGCGACCGGGGTTCCGATCAGAAGAAGGACGGCGAATGAACCGAAAAGGACGACAAGTTCCATGGGTCTACTCCTCGTCGTCGAACAGGTCGGTCTCGCCGAAGCGGGCGGTCGGCAAGCCTGCGGCGCGCCGTGCGATGCGTTCGAGCGAGAAGATGATCATGAGAGCACCGCCGCAGACCAGCGACAGGAAGCTGACGCCGTCGGGAATGCCGAGCGAGGGCATGGTCGCGTTCCAGGTCTTCTCCGTGAGCTGCCAGCCGTAGATCACCATGCCTATGGAAAAACCGACGACGCAGATGTCGGAAATGGTGAAGAAGGTCATCTTCAGCTTCCTCGGAATGACATGGATCAGGATGTCGAAACTGAGGTGATATCCCTCGCGGATGCCGACGGCAGCGCCGAGGAAGATGAACCAGCCCATCAGCAGGATCGAGGTTTGCTCGGTCCAGATAGGCGTCGAATTGAGCACATAGCGGCCAAAGACCTGCCAGGCGATAAAGGCTGTCATCAGCGCCAGGCCGATCGCCGCCCCCCAGAGCGCCATTGTGGCGATGACGCCAAGCCCGCGCGCTACCGATTTCATTGTATCTTGCACTTTACTCACTCCCCCGAGGAGAGGGGCGGCGGGCTGGCCCGCCGCGCCCATCAGGTGCTTACTGGACGGCCTGGACCCGCTTGACCATGTCCTTGAGCTTTTCGCTCGTGACATGCTTCTCGTAGACCGGACCCATGGCTTCAATGAACGGCGTCTTGTCGATATCGGTGATGATCTCGACACCGGCGTCGCGGACGACCTTCTCGGATTCGGCTTCGCGTGCAGCCCAGGCCTCACGCTGGAAGACGACCGATTCCTTGGCGGTCTTGCGCACGCAAGCCTGCTGGTCCGGCGTCAGCTTGTCGTAGCTCATCTTCGACATCACCAGCACTTCCGGCACGATCAGGTGTTCGTCGAGCGTGTAGTAGGGCGCGACGTCGTAGTGGCTGGAGCTCTCGAAGGACGGCCAGTTGTTTTCCGCGCCGTCTATAACGCCGGTCTGGATCGAGGAATAAACCTCGCCATAGGGCATCGGCGTGGCGTTGGCGCCAAGGGCGTTGACCATGTCGACGAAGATGTCCGACTGCATGACGCGGAACTTCATGCCCTGCAGGTCTTCCATCGACCGGACCGGACGCTCGCGATTGTAGAACGAACGCGAGCCGCCGTCGTAGAAGGCGAGGCCGACAAGATCATAGGGTTCGAAGGCGGCCAGGATCTCGTCGCCGATCTCGCCGTCCATGACCTTGTGCATGTGGTCGGTGGAGCGGAAGATATAGGGCAGCGACGGGATCTGCGTTTCCTCGATCAGGCCGTTGAACGGCCCGAGGCTCACGCGCAGCATGTCGATCACGCCGAAGCGGGTCTGTTCGATCGTGTCCTTTTCCTCGCCAAGCTGCGCGGAATCGTAGACTTCGATGCCGATTGCACCGCCGGTGCATTCTTCCAGCAGTTCTCCCATGTGCTGGACGGCTGTCACGGTCGGATAGCCCGCGGGGTGCGTATCCGAAGAGCGCAGCATCATGTCGGCAGCATTGGCGCTGACCGAACCTGCCGCGATGATCGCGACAGTCGCAATTCCCATTCCCAGTTCTTTCAAGCTTTTCATAAGGTCCTCTCCCTGCTTGAAAATGGCTGTTGCTACAGCCTGTATGCGCGCTTGACCAAATTGTAGGTCAAGTCGCGCGCGACGTCCGGGGCCTCGTCTTCATCGAGACGTCCGGTGGCGACAAGGGTCGCCAGAAATGCACAGTCGACGCGGCGGGCGACATCGTGGCGCGCGGGGATCGAGCAGAATGCGCGCGTGTCGTCGTTGAAGCCGACTGTATTATAGAAGCCTGCCGTTTCCGTGACGGTTTCACGGTAGCGGCGCATGCCTTCGGGGCTGTCGTGGAACCACCATGCCGGGCCGAGCTTGAGGGCGGGATAGACGCCCGCCAGCGGCGCGAGCTCACGGGCAAAGGCGGTCTCGTCCAGCGTGAACAGGATGATGGTGAGCTTGGGGTTCATGCCGACGGCGTTCAGCAACGGACGCAGTGCCTTGACGTAGTTGGTCTGCGTCGGGATGTCGAAGCCCTTGTCGCGGCCATGACGGGCCATGACCTCGTCGGAATGGTTGCGCATGGAGCCGGGATGGATCTGCAGCACCAGGTCGTCATCAATGCTCATGCGCGCCATTTCGGTCAGCATCTGGCCGCGGAAGGCATCGGCCTCTTCCGGCGTGCACTTGCCCATCAGTGCCTTCTGGAACAGGGCGGCTGCCTCGGCCTTCGGCAGGTCTTCGGTGCGCGCTGTGGCATGGCCATGGTCGCTCGACGTCGCGCCGAACGCCTTGAAGAAGGCGCGGCGCTGCCGGTGAGCATCCAGATACTGGTCATAGTCGGTGGTGTTGAGGCCGGTGATTTCACCGAACTTCTCGACGTTTTCGGTAAAGCCCTCGAATTCGGGATCGACCACCGGATCGGGACGATAGGCGGTGACGACACGTCCGCCCGTCCAGCCGCTCTCACGGATCATCTTGTGCCATTTGAGGTCGTCGAGCGGGCTTTCGGTGGTCGCGATGACCTCGATGTTGAAACGCTCGAACAGCGCCCGCGGCCGGAATTCCGGCTTCTGCAGGCAGTCATTGATGTGGTCGTAGAACTCGTCGGCCGTGTCCGGGCCGAAACGTTTGGTGAGGCCGAAGACATGCTGGAAGGAATGTTCGAGCCAGCCGCGGCTCGGCGTGCCACGCAGCAGGTAGAAGTTTTCGGCAAACAGGCGCCAGATCTTGCGGCTGTCGGTCTCGGTCTCGCCGCCGTCGACGCGCGGAACGCCGAGATCGGTCAGCGGCACGCCCTGGGAGCAGAGCATGCGGAAGACATAGTGGTCGGGAACGACGAAGAGCTTGGCCGGATCAGGGAAAGCCTCGTTTTCGGCATACCAGCGCGGATCGGTGTGGCCATGGGGGCTGACAATGGGAAGATCCTTGATCTCGCTATAAAGCGCGCGCGCGAACTCGCGTGCCTTCGGTTCGATCGGAAAGAGCCTGTCTTCGTTCAGCATTGATGACCTCCCAAAATTGCTTCTCTGTGACCTGCGGAAATGCAAGATTGCATTTTGTGGAAAAACTAATATGTTAGTATGCGTCGGAAGTCAATGGAGATGCGGATGGCTGGGGAAATCAAAATTGCAGCGCTCGCGCAGAAGCGCACGCCATCAGTCACGGATCTTGTCTACGAACACCTTTATCAGCAGGTTGTCGAGAACAAGCTGCCGCCGGGCTCGAAACTTTCCGAGATCGATGTCGCCCGCCAGCTCGGTGTTTCCCGCCAGCCGGTGCGCGACGCCTTCTACCGGCTTTCGCAGCAGGGCTTCCTCAGCATACGCCCGCAGCGCGCGACCCTGGTCACGCATATTTCCGAGGAAGACGTGCAGCAGGCCCACTTCATCCGCTCCGCCCTGGAGGTCGCAACGGTCGCGGCCGCGGCCGAGCATTTCTCCAAAGCCGATTGCGAGGCTTTGCGCAGTCTTATCGCCGAGCAGGCGACGGCGATCGGCAACGACGATCGGATCGGCTTCCACACGCTCGACGATGAGTTCCATCGTGTCATCTGCGAATTGTCCGGCCATGGCAGTGTCTGGTCATTGATTCGCGATCACAAGGCGCATATGGACCGGGTACGGTTTTTGAGTCTGGCCTTTGGCGCTAGGGAAGCGCTTGAGGAGCATACCCGCATCGCCGATGCGATCGCCGCTCATGACGTCGATGGCGCGGTTGCTGCGATGCGCGGACACCTGTCCCAGATCGCGAAGATCGTCGACCGCATTCACGTATCCCACCCCGCCTTTTTCGAAATGGACGAGACATGAAATCCGAAAATATCCTGTGCATCGGCGAATGCATGGTCGAGATGGCCCCGCGCGAGGACGGCGCCTATATGCGCGGCTTCGCCGGCGACACCTTTAATTCTGCCTGGTATCTGGCAAAGCTGCTGCCGAAATCCTTCACCGTCGATTATTTCACCGGCGCCGGCACGGATGCGGTATCGGACGAAATGCTGGCCTTCATGGAGAATGCGGGCGTCGGCACATCCACGATCCGCCGCATTTCCGACCGCACGGTCGGCCTCTACATGATCGCCCTGAAGAATGGCGAGCGCTCCTTCTCCTACTGGCGCGGCCAGTCCGCCGCCAAGCTGCTCGCCGCCGACCGCGCGGCGCTTTCTGCGGCCGTCAAGGACAAGGGGTTGATCCTGTTTTCCGGCATCACCATGGCCGTGGTGAATGCGGAAGACCGGCAGACCCTGTTCGAGGTGCTGGCCGAGGCCCGTGCCGCCGGAACCACGATCGCCTTCGACCCCAACATGCGGCTGCGGCTTTGGCCCTCGCGCGAGGTGATGGCCGAGACGATCATGCAGGCGGCCGAAGTCAGCGACATCGTGCTGCCCTCCTTCGATGAGGATGGCTCGATTTTCGGTGACAAGACCCCGGAAGCGACGATTGCCCGCTACCGCGCAAAGGGCGTAAAGACCGTCATCGTCAAGAACGGCGTCGATACGATTTACGCCGAGGACGAGGTTGCCGGCCCGCTGACCTATCAGCCGGTCCCCGCCGAGAGCGTCGTTGATACGACGGCTGCCGGCGACAGCTTCAATGCCGGCCTGATTACCGCACTGATGACCGGTGCAGGACTTGCAGATGCCATCGAACGCGGTGCCACGCTTTCTTCCCGCGTCATCGGCGCGCGCGGCGCGCTGGTGCCGGAGGCGCTGTAACGCCGTGCCTCGCTGCGCCGCCCCTCAGTCGGCGTCGCTATGTTGAATGGTGTCCTCGATGGGCCGCAGCAACGGGAAGACGGCCATGCCGTCTTCCTCCCCACGGGGAAACCCGCCTTCCTGATGGCGTTTGGTCAGAACCTTGTAGCCGGCCGGGCTGACGCCGATGTAGCGCTTGAACATGCGCGAGAAATAGTAGCTGTCGGTATAGCCGACGAAATCGGCGGCCTGCTTCACCGTCTGGCCGCTGGCAAGCAGCGCCATGGCGCGCTCCATGCGTTTGAATTCCTGATATTTCGGCGGCGTCAGGCCGACCTGTTTCTTGAACTCCCGACGGAAATAATCCTGGTTATAGGGGATCGAATCGAGCACGCGCGGCACGGTGTCGGAGCTGAGCGGGTCGGCGGCGATCTGCGACGCCGCGACCATGACCGACAGCGACAGGCTGTCCGGGTTGTTGACGGAAACCTCCTGCTGCGGCCGCCAGCGAATGAAGGCCGCCTCGATGAATTCGGTCAGGAGCACCATGAACATGTGGTGCTGGGCGAAGGTGGTCGACGACAGCGGCGAATTCTCCCGGTAGTGACGGGCCAGCGGCTGGATCATCTCCCACCGCGGCAAATCGACCCAGAGCCGGCAGTCCATCTGCTTGAACAGGTCCATGCGGCCGAAAATCTCGGCGCGGAAGTGCTGGGCGACGCCGGTATAGAGCTCCTTGGAGACCGACCGTCCGACGAAGCGTTCGCCGGCGGGTATCATCATCGCCCGGCCCGGTTTCATCTCGAAATGCTCGCCTGCGATCTCGTATTCCCCGCACCCGGTCAGGCAGATGACGAGGTCATGGACCTTGTTGATCTTGTCCGTGCTCCATGTCGAAGTGTGCAGCATTCTGATGACCGAACGGGTCAAAGTCAGGTTCAGCGCGTTCGCCGCAAGTCCATCGAGAACCCCACCTTCGATTTTCTCCATCTTTTTGTCCGAAACCCTCTATTCCAAATTTTCGCCCGAGGAGGATTATGAACACTCGAAACGCCGAAATAAAGGCGTGTTGCGTCACGAAACGACTGGGAGGTTGTAGCACGCATGGGAAGAGACAAGAGCTTCATCGGCTAATCCCTCGCGCTGCGCTTAAGCGCCATGTACAATTCAGCATACAATAACGTCTTTGCCGCCCCGCCGGTTGGGCACGCGCGCATCTGCGCCGCGTTCCGTCCGGCCAAGGCGTCGGCGACTTTCCGGCTCAGCCGGAAAATCAACAAGGAATGCGATCATGGGCGGTGAAAATCGGTTCATGGGGCTCGCCTATCTGTCCCCTTACATCATCGGCCTGCTGCTTTTTACCGCAGTGCCTTTCGTCGCCTCATTCGTGCTGTCGTTTACCGACTACTCGTTGATGAGCGCGCCGCATTTCGTCGGCCTGAAAAACTATATCAAGCTGTTCACCGGCGACCGCACCTTCAACAAGTCGCTGTCGGTGACGTTGATCTACGTGTTCTCCACGGTGCCTCTGAAGCTTGCCTTCGCGCTCTTCATCGCGGTGATCCTGAACTACAAGCTGAAGTTCATCAACTTCTTCCGCACGGCCTTCTATGTGCCGTCCATCCTTGGCGGTTCGATCGCGATCGCGGTTCTGTGGCGGTATCTGTTCCAGTCGGGCGGTGGCCATGAAGGCCTGGTCAACATGGCGCTGATGGCCGCCGGTTTCGAGCCGGTGAACTGGTTCGGCGATCCCACCAACGCATTGTTCACCATCACGCTCCTGCGCCTGTGGCAGTTCGGCTCGGCGATGGTGATCTTCCTGGCCGCGCTGCAGAGCGTCGACAACTCGCTCTACGAGGCGGCCGCCATTGACGGCGCCGGCAAGTGGCGCACCTTCTTCTTCATCACCCTGCCGCTGATCACGCCTGTCATCTTCTTCAATCTGATCATGCAGACGGTTCAGGCGTTCCAGGAATTCAACGGTCCCTACATCATCACCAAGGGCGGACCGCTGAAGGCGACCTATCTGTTGCCACTCTACATTTATGACGAGGCCTTCAAGCACTTCAAGATGGGCTACGCCTCCGCCATCGCCTGGGTGATGTTCGCCATCATCATGGTCCTGACGCTGATCGCCTTCTGGTCGTCGCGCCACTGGGTCTACTATGCCGGCGACAAGAGGAGCTGATCATGACCGAGCAAACCTTGTCATCCACCCTGAGTGCCCGTGATCTGGAAGCGATCGAAGCCCGCAAGCGCGAACAGCGCAAGGTGCTGATTTCCTCGATCTTCCGCTACATCATCCTGTTCGCCGTCGGCCTGATCATGCTCTATCCGCTGATCTGGCTGGTTGGGGCCTCGTTCAAGACCAACGCCGAGATCTTCTCGGGCGCCGGCTTCTGGCCGAGAAGCCCGACGCTTTCCGGTTATGTCGAAGGCTGGAAGACATCGACGCCCTATACGTTCGGGCGGTTCTTCCTCAACACCTTCCTGATCCTGATCCCGAAGCTGATCGGAACGGCGATCTCGGCAACGGCGGTGGCCTATGGCTTCGCCCGCTTCGAGTTCCCCGGCAAGAAGATCCTGTTCGCCTCGCTGATCGCGATCCTGCTGCTGCCCAACGTCGTCACCCGCATCCCGCAGTACCTGCTGTTCCGTGAGTTCGGCTGGCTGGACAGCTTCCTGCCGCTGTGGGTTCCCTCGGCCTTTGCAGGCGACGCGTTCTTCGTCTTCATGCTGGTGCAGTTCCTGCGCGCCATCCCGCGCGACATGGAAGAGGCGGCCCGCGTGGATGGTGCCAATAGCTGGCAGACGCTGATCTTCATCGTCGTGCCGCTGCTGACGCCGGCGCTGATCTCTGTCTGCCTGTTCCAGTTCATGTGGTCGATGAACGACTTCCTCGGCCCGTTGATCTACATCTCGTCGGTCGACAAGTACCCGGTATCGCTGGCGCTGAAACTGTCGATCGATACCACCGAAGCATTCGACTGGAACAAGATCCTCGCCATGTCCGTCCTGACGATCGCCCCCGCGCTGATCGTGTTCTTCATGGCACAGAAGTATTTCATCGAAGGAATCTCCGCTGGCGGAGTCAAAGGATAAGAACCATGGCCAGAGTTGAGCTGAAAAACCTCGAAAAGATCTACGGCAAGTTCAAGGCCGTCCACGGCATCGACCTCGAAATCCATGATGGCGAATTCATGGTCCTGGTCGGCCCCTCCGGCTGCGCCAAGTCGACGACGCTTCGCATGATCGCAGGCCTGGAGCGTATCTCCGGCGGCGAGATCCGCATCGGCGACGACCTTGTCAACGACAAGGCACCGGGCCAGCGCGGCATCGCGATGGTGTTCCAGAACTACGCGCTCTACCCGCACATGAAGGTGAAGAACAATCTCTCCTTCGGCCTGCGCCTGAAGCACGCGCCGAAGGACCAGATCGCCGCCGCCACCGAGGACGTCTCCCATATCCTCGAGATCGAGGATTACCTGGAGCGTCTGCCGAAGCAGCTTTCGGGCGGTCAGGCGCAGCGCGTCGCCGTCGGCCGCGCGCTGATCAAGAAGCCGCAGGTGTTCCTGTTCGACGAACCGCTGTCGAACCTCGATGCCAAGCTGCGCGCCTCGATGCGGGTGCGCATCACCGACCTGCATAAGCAGCTGCTTGCGGATGGCATGCAGTCGACCGTCGTCTACGTCACCCACGACCAGACGGAGGCGATGACAATGGGCAACCGCATCTGCGTGATGAAGGAAGGCCGGATCATGCAGGTGGCCGACCCCTACACGCTCTATCGCAAGCCCGCCAACGCCTTCGTCGCCGGCTTCATCGGTTCGCCGGAAATGAATATCGGCGATGGCACGCTGGGAACGGATGGCACCATTCGCATCGGTACCCAGGTGCTGAAGCTTGATGCCGGAACGCTCGCCCGTCTCGACAAGGATGCGCCCACCGAGGTGACCTACGGGCTGCGCCCGCAGCACTTCGCGATCGCCGGTCCCGATGCAACAGACGGGCTGGTCGGCCGGGTGTCCCATGTCGAATTCATGGGCCACGAAATCTACCTCTACATCACCGTCGAGGATCACAGCTTCACCGTCGTCGTGCCGGCGGCCGGTCTGGGACATAGCTATATGCGCGACGACCAGATCCGCATCGTTCCCCAGGACGATGCAATGCACATATTCCACCGCCGCACCGGCGAGAACATCTCGCTCGCGGCTTGATCGTCTCATCTTTTTCAGGGAGGACAACATGAAACTGAAGACGACTATACTGGCCACGCTGATGGCCGCAACCAGTCTCACCGCAGCCCAGGCGGCGGATCTGCGCATGTCATGGTGGGGCGGCGACAGCCGTCACGTGGCAACGCAGGACGCGCTGAAATATTGCGGCGAAAAGCTCGGCCACACCATCAGCCCGGAATTCACCGGCTGGGACGGCCACCAGGAAAAGATCACCACGCAGCTTGCCGGCGGTACCGAAGCCGACATCATGCAGATCAACTGGCCATGGCTGCCGCTGTTCACGCCGCGTGGCGAGGGCTTCGCCGATCTCAACGACTACGCCGACATCATCGACCTGACGCAGTGGACCAAGGACGATCTGGCATCGGGTTCGGTCAACGGCCATCTTCAGGGCCTGCCGCTGTCGACCACCGGCCGCCTGCCGTGGTTCAACCAGACCACCTTCGAAAAGGCCGGCGTGCCGATCCCGACGACCTGGGATGACCTCGACACCGCCGCCGCCGCCTTCAAGGAAAAGCTCGGCGACGGCTACTACCCCTACGAAGCGACCGGCGCCGACGGACTTGACGCCCGCCTTCTGATGATGGCCTACCTGACCCAGAAGACCGGCAAGACCATGATCGACCCGGAAACCGGCGAATTCCTCTATTCCGTTGAGGAAATCAAGGAAGGGCTCGATCTCTACAAGCGGTTCCAGGACGAAGGCGCGATCATTCCGTGGCCGGAAGTGGCCGCCGGCGGCAACCGCCCGCTGCATGAAAACCCGGCATGGGCCGATGGCCACATCGCCGGCACGTTCCAGTGGGACACGGTCTACTCCAAGATCAATGACCCGCTTCAGGAAGGTGAAGTTCTCGTCCCGACCAAGATCCTGCTCGCCGAAGGCGCCACCAATGACGGCGTCTATCGCAAGCCTTCGATGCTGTTCTCGATTTCGAAGAACTCGAAGGATCCGAAGGCCGCTGCCGAAGTCGTCAATTGCCTGCTGAACGATTCCGGTGCGATCGAGATCCTCGGGACCCAGCGTGGCATTCCGGCTGCCAAGGGTGCCTATGAGCAGCTGAAGGCCGCCGGCGCGATCGAGCCGCAGCTCGCCGCTGCCCACGACATCATCCTGGAAGCCACCGGCCCCACGATCTCGCCGCTCAACGAGCATCCGCAGTTCGTGCAGGTCTTCGGCGATATTCTCGAGGAGTTTGCCTACGGTCAGATCGATTCCGAAACGGCCGCAGAGGAAATCGTCGAGGGTTCGACCGACGTTCTGCAGGGGCTTCAGAACTAAGAGCCGCTGTTGAAATCCGGGGCGGCGGCTGACCGCCGTCCCTCAGCCCATACATTGACTGGACGATGATGATGACCGCCATCGAGCTTCTCGCCGTGACGGCGAGGACGGCGACGTTTGCCGTTTTTTCCGGACGGAATAACTATTTCCTGAAGTCGCCGCAGGCATGGCGTCTCGTGGCCGATGGCACCGAGGTGCAGGCCGGCGAGATCGATCGGACCGTCTTTTCCGTGAGCGACCTGACACCGGAAGCCGGCTACCGCCTCGAGATCGGGGGCGAGAGCCTCGATTTCAGCACGGCTGCCGAAAGCCGCTACGCCGATATCACCGAATTCGGTGCCTCGCCGGAGAGCGAGAATAACGCCGCAGCCATCCAGTCGGCGATCGACGCCATGCCGGAGGGGGCGACCCTCCACATCGGCCCCGGTATCTGGAAGAGCGGGCCGCTGTTCCTGACGTCCGGTCTGACCCTCGTTCTCGATCGCGATGCCGTGCTCTATGGCATTGCCGACCGTTCGCAATATCCGATCCTCCCCGCCCGTCGCGACGATGGTCGTGTGCTCGGCACCTGGGAAGGCGTGGCAGAAGCCTGCTATGCCTCGCTGATCACCGCCATCGACGCGACGGGCGTCGCGATTGTCGGCGATGGGCGGATCGATGCCGGCGGCGACCGCGGCGACTGGTGGACATGGCACAAGGAAACGCGCGATGGCGCCCGCCGTCCGCGCAGCCTGTTCTTCAGCTATTGCCGCGATGTCACCATTGCCGGCATCACCATCTGCAATTCCCCGGCCTGGATGCTGCATCCGGTCTTCACGCGCGACATGCTTGTCGCCGGGGTGAAGATCGAGAGCGATCCGCATTCACCGAACACCGATGGTTTCGATCCGGAGTGCTGCGAGAATGTCACCATGCGCGGCATTCATTTCTCCGTCGGCGACGACTGCATCGCCATCAAGGCAGGCAAGCGCGATCCGAAGGGCGGGCTCGATGGTCCGACACGCGATATCCGCATCGAAAACTGCTTCATGGAGCGTGGCCATGGCGGCGTGGTCATCGGCTCGGAAATGAGCGGTACGGTGTCCGGTGTCACCGTTGCACGCTGCGAGATGCGCGACACCGATCGCGGCCTCAGGGTCAAGACCCGGCGCGGACGTGGCGCTTACGTCTCCCGCATCCTCGTTGAGGATTGCGTGATGGACAACGTCGCAAGCCCCTTCGTCATGAACGCCTTCTATTTCTGCGACGCTGACGGCAAGTCCGACTATGTCCAGTCGCGCGCACTTTCGCCGGTGGACGAGACGACGCCGCGCATGTCGGATATCACCTTCCGCCGGATTGTCGCACGTAATGTCCACACGGCCGCCGCCGCCTTTTATGGCCTGCCGGAAATGCCGATCGAAAATGTCACCATCGAGGACTACACGGTCTCCTATGCGCCCGATGCTGTCGCGGCGCCGCCGGTGATGGCCTGCCAGATCGATCCCGTGCGTCATGGCGGGATCATTGCCGAAAACGCCTTCGTCAGCGCCCGGAATGTCGTCTTCGAGCGGCAGGGCACGGAAGAACCGTTTTATCGTCAGTGGCTGCTGCGCTATTGCGACGAATACGCCGCCGACTACCGGGCCTACAAGGGCGGGCCGCTCTGCTATGAGGACGGCTGCCTTTATCGCGGTCTGATCGCGCTGCATGAGGTGACCGGCGAGCAGCGCTGGGTCGATCATATGGTCCGTCTGGTCAACGCTCAGGTTGCTCCTGACGGCACGATGGCGGGCTACGAGCTTGAGGATTTCAACATCGACAACGTGCTCTCCGGGCGCGCGCTGGTGTGGCTTGCCCAACGTTTCGATGATCCACGTTACCGCAAGGCCGCAGACACGCTGGCCGAGCAGCTTTCCCGCCATCCGCGCGTCAAGGAAGGCCCGCACTGGCACAAGCATCGCTATCCGGAGCAGGTCTGGCTCGACGGGCTCTATATGGGCCTGCCGTTCAAGCTGGAATACGGCCTCGCCTTTGGCCGTCCCGATTTCGTGGAAGAGGCGGCGGATGAGCTGCTGGCCGGTCTCGCTCTCACCTATGACGCGTCGAGCCGGCTCTACCGCCACGCTTACGATTCCGCGAAGGCCCAGCCCTGGGCCGACCCGGAGACCGGACTTTCGCCGGCGCACTGGGCGCGGGCGATCGGCTGGGCGGCCATGGCCATGATCGACGTCGTCGAGAACCTCCCGGCGGGCGAAAAGCGCGATGCGATCACCGCCCGCTGGCAGGCGCTGGCCGCGCGTCTCACAGAGCTTGTAACGGCCGATGGCCGCTGGCTGCAGGTTCCCGACATGCCGGAGATGGGCGGCAATTATGCCGAAAGCTCGGCAACGGCCATGCTTGCCTATGTCTACATGAAGGCTTCCCGCCTCGGTCTCGGCACTGATCGCGACCCCGGTATTGCCGCTTTCGAATCGCTGATCAAGAATGCCTTCGAGACCGATGTCACCGGCCGCCGTGTTCTTGGCCGCATCGTCTGGGTCGCCGGCCTCGGCGGCTTCAACGGCAACTATCGCGACGGCACGCCGGGCTACTACCTCACCGAGGCAATCAACCCCGACGACATCAAGGGCGTCGGGCCGTTCATGATGGGGTTTGCGGAGACGCTGTAGCGGGCACCCCAGACTGGATGTGGCGGCCTCACACGAATGCGTTGCCGCCATCAGATGCGCCCTCAGGGCAAGTTTGAAAAGCTTTCGCGACGTCGGAAAGGCGTCGCGAAAACTGTCATCCCAGCATCAGCTGATCATCGTCGATCTCGGTTCCCGCCGCGCGGCCGAAACGTTCGAGCAGGTCGGAGACCTTGAGCTTCGAGCGTTCCTCGCCCTTGATATCGAGCACGATGCGGCCGGCATTCATCATCAGCGTTCGCGAGCCGTAAGCCAGCGCGTCCTTCATCGAATGCGTGACCATCAGCGTCGTCAGGCGACCTTCACCGGCGATCTCGGCTGAGAGTGTCAGCACCTTGTGGGCGGCAGACGGGTCGAGAGCGGCGGTGTGTTCGTCGAGGACGAGGATCTTCATCGGCAAAAGCGTCGCCATCAGCAGGCTGACGGCCTGGCGCTGGCCGCCGGAGAGCGCTCCGATCGGGGTTGCCATGCGGTGCTCGAGCCCGAGGCCGAGCTTTTCCAGATGCTCGGCGAACATCGCCTTCTGACCGTGCTTGCCGAGGGCGAGGCTCAGCCCGCGCCTTTTGCCGCGGGCGGCAGCGAGGGCCAGGTTTTCCTCGATCGACAGCGACGAGCAGGTGCCGAGCCGCGGTTCCTGAAACACCCGGCCGACGAGCCCGGCGCGCTTGGCGGCGGGCCAGGCGGTGACGTCATTGCCGGCAAGATGCACAGTGCCGGTATCCGGTTTGGTGGTACCGACGACGGTCGAAAGCAGCGTCGACTTGCCGGCGCCGTTGGAGCCGATGACGGTGACGAATTCACCCTCGGCGATGTCGAGCGAGACGCCGCGCAGCGCCCGCACTTCGGTCGCCGTGCCGGCATTGAAGGTGATGTGGATGTCGGAGAGTTTCAGCATCAGCTCTGCTCCTCGTCAGCCTGTTGTGCGCCGCGTACGAGCTTGAAGTTGAACAGCGACTTGCGCCCCTTCTTGCCGCGGCTCTGGGAAAGCACGACGGCGACGGCCACGACGATGGCGGTGATCAGGTTCAGGTCCTGCGGCTTGATGCCGATGAAGCCGGCCGACAGCGCGAAGGCGATGAACAGGCGGTAGACGACCGCGCCGATGACGCAGCCGAGCGTCGCCAGAAACACCGTGCGGCGGCCGAGAATGGCCTCGCCGATGATCAGCGCCGCAAGCCCGGTGACGATGGTGCCGACGCCCATGGTGACGTCTGCCACACCCTGCATCTGGGCAAACAGCGAACCCGCCAGCGCACAGAGCGCATTGGCGATCGCCATGCCGAGCAGCGTCATCGCGCCGTTGCGGATGCCCTGGGCTTCCGCCATGGCCGGGTTTTCGCCGGAGGCGCGAAGGCCGAGGCCAAGTTCGGTCTTCAGGAACCAGTCAATGATCAGCTTGGCGCCGATGGCGATGATGAGGAGCAGGATCGTGTTGCTCCATAGCCCGGCGCCGACAAGGCTTTCGAAACGGGAAAACACGGTGTCGTGGCCATAGACCGGAAGGTTCGGCCGTCCCATGATCCGGAGGTTGATCGAAAACAGCGCCACCATGGAGAGGATGCCGGCAAGCAGGTTCATAATGCCGAAGCGGACATTCAGCAGCCCGGTGACGAAACCGGCGATGGCGCCGGCAAGCATGCCGAAGACGGTCGCAATGAAGGGGTCGATGCCGTGGACGATGGCGGCGGCGGAAACCGCCGCGCCGAGAGGAAAGCTCCCGTCCACCGTCAGGTCCGGAAAGTCCAGGACCCGGAAGGACATGAAGATGCTCAACGCCACGAGGGCGAAGAGCAAGCCGGTCTCAAAAGCTCCGGCGAGCGCGAAAAGCGTCATTTTTATTCGATGACCTTCTTGGCGCTGTCTTTGACGTCCGCAGGCACCTCGACGCCCATGGCTTCGGCCGCCTTCATGTTCAGGAACAGATCCTGATTGCCGGGAACGACGACCGGAATATCGGCGATCGCCGTCCCGTCGAGGATCTGGGCGACCATGTCGCCGGTGACCTTGCCCATTTCGGCATAGTTGAAGCCGAGCGCCGCAACGGCACCACGTTCGACGGAATCGGTGTCGGTGGTGAAGACCGGCAGCTTGGCGCGTTCGCCGACGGTGACGATGGCTTCGAGGACCGAGATCACCGAATTGTCGGTCGGCAGCAGGATCGCGTCAGCCTTGCCGACGAGATTGCGGGCGGCATCCGGAACCATGGTCGACTGGGCGGCGGGGCTTTCGACGACGGTGAGGCCGAGTTCCTCGGCGCCGGCCTTGATCTCATCCACCTGGACGACCGAGTTGGCTTCGCCTGGATTATAGATGACGCCGATGGTCTTGACGTCCGGAACGAGCTTCTGGATCAGCTCCAGTGCCGGCTTCGGCGGCTGCTTGTCGGAGGTGCCGGTGATGTTGGCTTCCGGCGCTTCGGGGCTCTCGATCAGGCCGGCGGCGACCGGGTCGGTCACGGCGGCGAAGACGACGGGGGCATCGCCCATGGCGTTCTTCAGCGCCTGCGCCGACGGGGTCGAGATGCCGACGGAAACGTCGGGCTTGATGCCGGCGAATTCATCGGCGATCTGCGTCTGCGTGGTCATGTTGCCCTGGGCGGAGCGGGCGACGACCTTCAGGTTCTCGCCTTCCGTGTAGCCCTTTTCGGCGAGGCTTTCGACGATGCCTTCGCGTACGGCGTCAAGCGCGGGGTGTTCCACGATATAGGTGATGGCAACGGTCTTGGTATCCTGCGCCACGACTGGCGCGGCAAAGCCGGCAAGCGCAGCCATGGCGGCGGTGGCCAGCACCGCTGTCTTCAACTTGAGCATTTCGAAACCCCCTGTCAGGATTGTTCTTCACGCGGAATAATCGCGTCGGCAGTTTGGACCGCCGTAAAGCCCCGGTCAACGCCGCGGGTTGCGGGTTGAACACATTTTCGCCCTGCTTTCGGGTTTGCCAAATGGCCGGCGCGCCGGTAACACGACAATAACCAAGTTTCTATGGAGCCAAGGCACGATGGGCGAGGGCGAAATCAGGTTGGAACAGGGCTGGCGCGAGAAGCTGAAGCCGGAATTCGAGAGTGCCTATATGGCCTCCCTGAAGTCGTTTCTGGTGGACGAAAAGCGCGCCGGACAGACGGTTTTTCCCAAGGGCAACGAATATTTCCGCGCGCTCGACCTGACGCCGCTCGATCAGGTCAGGGTGGTCATTCTCGGTCAGGATCCCTATCACGGACCGGGGCAGGCGCATGGCCTCTGCTTTTCCGTTCGGCCCGGCGTGCGCACACCGCCGTCGCTCGTCAATATCTACAAGGAACTCGCCACCGATGTCGGCTTCCAGAAGGTCAATCACGGCTTTCTGGAGCATTGGGCGAAGCAGGGCGTGCTGCTGCTGAACTCGGTGCTCACCGTCCGGCAGGCCGCCGCCGCATCGCATCGCGGCAAGGGCTGGGAAGAGTTTACCGATGCCGTCATCCGCACCGTCAACGAGGAATGCCCGCATGTGGTCTTCATCCTCTGGGGCGCCTATGCGCAGAAGAAGGCCAGTTTTGTCGATCGAAACCGGCATCTGGTGCTGAAGGCGCCGCATCCTTCGCCGCTCTCCGCGCATAACGGCTTTTTCGGCAGCCGGCCGTTTTCCAAGGCCAACCAGTTTCTGCTGGAGCAGGGCATGGAGCCGATCGACTGGCAGCTTCCGCAGGATCCTGAAGATAGCTGAAGTCATTGCCCTTTCAGCGCCGATGCCCCATTTGAGCTAAAACACTGCGAGGACGCCATGAGCAACCATCAGAAATTCTTCATCGACGGCAAGTGGGTCGCGCCGACCGGGGACAAGACGCTCGATGTCATCAATCCGGCAACGGAGGAAGCCTTTACCGCGATCGCGCTTGGCAATGCGACCGACGTCGAAAAGGCGGTGATGGCGGCGCGGGGGGCCTTCGACAGCTTCTCGCGCACCACGCGCGAGGAGCGGATGGCGCTGCTTCAGCGCATCATCGAATGCTATCTGGCGCGCGAGGACGATCTTGTCGAAGCGGTCAGCAACGAAATGGGCGCACCGCTCGCCTTTGCCCGTGAGAACCAGGTGCCTGTCGGCGCCTCGCATCTGAAATCCACCCTGGAAGCGCTTGCCACATTCGAATTCGAGGAAGTGCGCAACAAGGGACTGATCGTGCGCGAGCCGATCGGTGTCTGCGCGCTGATCACGCCGTGGAACTGGCCGCTGAACCAGATCTGCGCCAAGGTCGCGCCGGCGATCGCGACGGGATGCACCATGGTGCTGAAACCCTCCGAGATCGCGCCTGTCTCCGGCATCATCTTCGCCGAGATCATGGAGGAAGCCGGCGTCCCCGCCGGTGTCTTCAACCTCGTCAATGGTACCGGGCCGGATGTTGGCCAGGTCATGGCGGGCCACCCCGAGGTCGACATGGTGTCGTTCACCGGCTCGACGCGCGCCGGCATCATCGTGGCGAAGACTGCGGCCGACACGGTCAAGCGCGTCTGCCAGGAACTCGGTGGCAAGTCGCCGAACATCATCCTCGATGATGCCGACCTCGAAAAGGCTGTCGCCCACGGCGTGCGCAACTGCTTCGACAATTCGGGCCAGTCCTGCGATGCGCCGACCCGCATGCTGGTGCCGGAGGGCAAGCATGATGCAGCCCTTGAAATCGCCAGGGTCACGGCCGAGAGCCTGAAGACCGGCGATCCCCGCGCCGAGGGTACCGATCTCGGCCCGGTCGTCAGCAAGGTCCAGTACGACAAGATTCAGGGCCTTATCGAGGCTGCGATCGCGGAAGGCGCGACGCTCGTCACCGGCGGTCCCGGCCTGCCGGAGGGGCTCAGTCGGGGCTACTACATTCGTCCGACCGTGTTCGGCAATGTCGACAACGAAATGACCATCGCACGACAGGAGGTCTTCGGTCCGGTGCTGTCGATCCTGCCCTACGCCAACGAGGAGCAGGCGATCGCGATCGCCAACGACACCGAATATGGCCTCGGCGCCTATGTCCAGTCCGGTTCGCTCGATCACGCCCGCGCCGTCGCGAAGCGGATCCGCGCCGGCAATGTCTCGATCAACGGACCGACATGGGACACGGCCATTCCCTTCGGCGGCTACAAGCAATCCGGCAACGGACGCGAATTTGCCGACTGGGGCATGCACGATTTTCTGGAAATCAAGGGGATACGCGGCTACACGGCTTAAAAACCGTGTCCGATCCGCTACAGTGGCCGCGCCCGGCGCCGCAAGGCTGCCGGGTCAGGCTTGACAGCCGGGCCGAAGAGAAGCCATGCGTCCCCAACCTTGCGGAGGCTACACCATGAAGAAGATCATCAATCCGGCGGGCCTGCGCCGTCCCTTCAGCAACAGCAGCCACGGCGTCTACGTGCCGCCGGGTGCCGGGCTTCTGGTCATCTCCGGTCAGGTCGGCATCGGCCCGGACGATGTCATCCCGCGCTCGGTCAAGGCGCAGGCGGAACTCTGTTTCGAGACGATCGGCAAGATCCTCGCCGAAGCCGGAATGGGCTTCGAGGACATCATCCGCGTCAACGGCTACGTCACCATGCGCGAGGATATCCCCGCCTATCTCGAGGTGCGCGACCGCTATGTCGGGGACCCGATGCCGGTCTCGACCCAGCTCATCGTCAGCGGCTTCACCCGCGCCGAATTCCTGGTCGAGGTCGAGGTGACGGCGGCAAAGGCGGCCTGAGGGCCGGCTGAATGATCCGGACGACGACAAGGACACTGAGCATGAAAAGCATTGCACTGAAGACCGCGCTCTCGATTGCAGAGGCCGGGCTTTCCCACGCTGAAAAATCCGGTTTCAAGCCCATGGCCGTGGTCGTCGTTGACGATGGTGGCCGCCTCGTTGCCTTCATGCGGGGGGATGGCGCCTCGCCGGGCCGGTTCGAACTGGCGCTCGCCAAGGCCAATGGCTGCGTCATGCTGGGTGTCGGCGGCCGGGCGCTTGCAGCACTCAACGCTTCCAATCCCGGTGTCGTAACCGCCGCCGGCAACGCCTTCGGCGGCAAGCTGTTTCCGGCGCCGGGCGGCGTTCTGCTGCGCGATGGTCAGGGCGCAATCATCGGCGCCGTCGGCGTTTCGGGCGATACGCCTGACAATGACGAAGCCGCCGCCATCGCCGGTATCCGCGCAGCAGGCATCGACTTCCAGCCATAAAGCGACCGCATCCTCGCGGACGTCAGATGTTTCCACCTGACTGCGAAATTCCTAAAGCGACAGCCCCCAGACCTTTGCCGTCTTGATCCCGCCGCTGCGAATGCGCAGCGAGTGGATGGGATCGAAGCCGGCGATGCGCTTGGTGCCGGTCCAGCGGCCGTTGTCGGCGAAGACCTCGACCGAGCCGATGTCGAGGAAGACGCGGATGTGGCTCGGCTTCGCACCAGGGGCGACGTAGTCCGGGGTCGCGCGTTCGATGTCGTCGAGGTAGATGAGGCGCATGCCTTCTGCATCGACCTTGATCACGATCTCGATATTGTTGTGGTAGAGATCGAGCTCGAAGGATTCGTTCGAGCCGTCGAGCTCGATCACGATTTCCGCCTGCCCCGTTTCCAGCGTAATCAGTTCGCCGGCTGCAAGCTGGGTCTCGTCGATCAGGTGATCGCGCAGCTTTTCCACGCCCTCGATCGGCGGCGTCAGCAAAACGTTGTCGGTCGGATCGTAGACAAGATTTCTCGGTAGGGTCATCGCCGTCGGAAAATCGATTTCGGGGGCGGCGTCGGCCCAGTTGGCGAGCCAGCCGATGCCGACGGGCGTGCCCTGATCGAGGAAGGCCTGGAAGGCATAGTTGTCGGTAACGAAATCTAGCTCCTGCTCGAATTCCGGCGTGAAGGTCGTGCCGTCGAAATGGCCGACGGTTGCCGATGTCAGGTTGCGGCGGCCTGTGGCCTCGTCGTGGCTGTGCATCAGGCCGCACATCAGCACCCAGTGAGTGTTGGGGTCTCCCGCCGGGCCGTCGAGCGGCAGCAGGCAGGGACATTCGATGACCTGTGTGTTGTGCCGGCCTTCCGAATGCAGCACATCGACGAATTCCCAGCCGCCCGCGGCCGTCACGTCGGCGGTCTGGTAGAGCAGCACGACGCCTTCCTCGTTTCGGCGGCTGCCGAGCAGCATCTTCCAGTAGCCGTCGGGACCGCGGAAGACATACGGGTCGCGGAAATCGAGCGTCAGGCCCTCAAGCTCCGGGCGATTGTCGATCAGCGGATGCGCCTCGCCGGCGAAAATCAGCGATTGCGACGTCGCCATCATCTGGATTTCGCGCTCCGGCGCACGGTCCGTGACGGATTCGGTGAAGAACACGCGGATGCCGGCGGAATTGTCGAGCGGAATCGCCGAGCCGGAGAACGCGCCGCCGCGCTTGGCCGGCCGGTGGCTGAGGTCCTCGGAGGGAAACAGGAAGATCGGCATGTGCCGCCAGTGCAGGAAGTCCTCGGAAATCGCATGGCCCCAGTGCATCGTGTTCCAGGTGAGGCCGTGCGAATAATGCTGGTAGAACAGGTGAGCGGAGCCGTTGAACCGGCCGAAGCCGTTCGGATCGTTCATCCAGCCGAAGGGCGGGCGGAAGTGGTAACTGCCGGGCGCCGGCGCCGGCGCATTGGCCGCGTGGGTGCGCAGAACGGTGATGCCTTCCTCCAGCACCTTGGCATCGGTAAACCAGTAGGCGACGGATACCGTCGTGGTCTCCGGATCGTAGGCGCATTCCAGTTCGCCGCCATGGGGCACGAAGAACATGCGGAATTCGTATTCCTCGGAATTCTGGACGAAGATGTTGCCGAACACCTGTTCGTTCAGCGACAAACGCATTTCCGCCGGCGCGTGCGGATGAATTGCCTTCAGCCAGACATGGAGCACGGCGTTGACGGGCACGTGGCTGCGCAGCTTGCGAAGGCGGGTTTCGTCGGCGGTTTTCTGTTCGGACATGCGTTTTCGTTCCTTCCCGCAAAGGATTTCATCAGTGCTCTGTTTGGCGGCCGCTCCCGCCCAAAGGTGCTCCTAGACCTAATGCGACAGACGAGGATGTAAAGGGCGCGGGCGGCTCTTGGCTGTCTTTTTGGCGCGCATGGTGAAGGATGCGCCGCCGCCGCGAAGGGTGAAGCTTGATCCGGGCTTTTGTCCGGGGTAACGAATTGCGGCTCTCTGCGCTGCTGCGGAGCCCACGGGAGATGCACCAATGTCCCAATTCCAGTCCTATGTCATCTGCACCTCGCCGCGCAGCGGCAGCACGCTCTTGTGTCGGCTCCTGGCAGCGACCGGCGTGTCCGGCAATCCCGGCTCGCATTTCCACCGACCGGACATTGAAGCGTGGCTGCGTTCATTCGGGCTGGAGCGGATCTATGGCGAGAGTTCCGCATCTTGGAAGCGGCGAAGGCAAAGGGCCGTCTCGATACCGGCATGTTCGGCCTTCGGATGCAGCGCGGAAGCTTTCCATTCTTCATCAGCCGGCTTGGCGTGATGTTTCCGGATGCGGCGAGCGAACGGGCGCGCATTGAGGCCGCCTTCGGACCGACGCTGTTCATCCACCTGACGCGCCTCGACAAGGTGGAGCAGGCCGTATCCTGCGAGCGTGCCCGGCAGACCGGACTGTGGCACCGGGCGCAGGACGGCAGCGACATCGAGCGGCTGGAGCCCGTTTCTGTCGCCGGCTATGACGGTGACGTGCTGCGCGCGCAGTATGACGAGTTTGTTGCTTTTGACCGGGCCTGGGAGGCCTGGTTTGCGGCGGAGGGTATCGTTCCCTACCGCATCACCTATGAGGCGCTTTCGGCCGCGCCTGCCGAAGCGCTCGCCGATCTCCTGGCGGCGCTCGGCCTGTCGCGCAGTCACGCCGAGGGGATGAAGCCGGATATCGCCAAGCTTGCCGATGCCACGAGCGGCGAGTGGATTGCGCGCTTTCGGGCGGAAAACGGGCTCTGATCAGGCCCCCGTCAGGTCCCTATCAGGCCCCTATCAGGCTTTGTGCGGCTTGCCGAACTCGGCGATCGCAATACCGCCGACGGCAAGCGCCAGGGCGACCGCATGGAAGCCGCCGAAGTGCTCGTCGAGCAGCAAGACCGCAAGCACTGTGCCAAAGACCGGGATCAGGTTGATGAACAGGCCCGCGCGGTTCGGGCCGATGATCTCGACGCCGCGGATGAAGAAGGCCTGCGAGATCAGCGATGGGAACAGGGCGGTATAAAGCACGACGCCGATGCCGACCGGGTCATGCGGCAGGATCGAGTTCCCCGCGACCGCCTCGCCGATGGTCAGCGGGATCGAGGCAACGAACGAGCCTGCACAGAACGACATCACCATGACCCGCCAGTTGAGCGGCGGCTTCCAGCGCAGGGCGACGGTGTAGCCGGCATAGCAGAGTGCTGCGAGCAGGCTCAGCACGTCGCCGGTGTGAATGTCGAGCTGCAGCAGCTTTGCGAGATTGCCTTGCGAGACGACGACGGCGACGCCGACAAGCGTCACCAGAAAGCCCACGAGCTGCAGCATCGTCGAGCGCACCCGGAACAGCGCGAAATTGATGACGACGATGAACAGCGGCAGGATTGCCTGCACGATAGAGACGTTGACGGCGGAGGTGAGCTTCAGCGCCGAGTAGAGGAAGGCGTTGTAGGCGCAATAGCCGACGGCGCCGAAGGCGAAGACAAGCAGCCAGTTGCTGCGGATCGTGGACCAATCGCGGCGGACCTGTGGCAACGACAAAAGCCCGATGACGAGCGCCGCGATACCCCAGCGAAGCGAATTCAGCACCATTGGCGACACATGACCCACAGCAAGTTTGCCCGCCGTCAGATTTCCGCCCCAAAGGAATGTGGTGATGGTCAAAAGCAGATAGGCCTGCCATCGCATGGCGATTCGTCCCTGTTCTGTTTCACCCGCATATTCGGTAACGCAGGGATGATGAAAATGCGAATGCAGACCGCATAATCCGTTCGAACCGCGTTTGTCACGAGAAAATTTGGGGCGACAGCGCGTGGGGGATCGCATTATCCAGATGGGATCGCTATAGATGCTGCGGCCCTTTGGGGCGTGGTATCGGAATTCTTTAGGTAGGTAAGATGACGAATGTTGTAGTGGTCGGTTCCCAGTGGGGCGACGAGGGCAAGGGCAAGATCGTTGACTGGCTTTCGGAGCGCGCCGACATCGTCGTGCGTTATCAGGGCGGCCACAATGCCGGCCACACGCTGGTCATCGACGGCACCAGCTACAAGCTGTCGCTTCTGCCCTCCGGCGTCGTCCGTCCAGGCAAACTTGCCGTCATCGGCAACGGCGTGGTTGTTGACCCGCATGCGCTGATCGCCGAGATCGGCCGGCTGGAAGCGCAGGGCGTTACCGTCAACACGGATAACCTGCGCATTGCCGACAACGCCACGCTCATCCTGTCGCTTCACCGCGAGCTCGACGGGATGCGTGAGGATGCTGCCTCCAATTCCGGCACGAAGATCGGCACCACCCGCCGCGGCATCGGCCCGGCCTATGAGGACAAGGTCGGCCGTCGCGCCATCCGCCTGATGGACCTCGCCAATCTCGAGACCCTGCCGGCGAAGATCGATCGCCTTCTTACCCATCATAACGCCCTGCGCCGCGGCTTCGGCGCGCCGGAGATCTCGCATGCGGCGATCATGGACGAGCTGACCTCGGTCGCCGACAAGGTCCTGCCTTTCCGCGAGACGGTGTGGCTTATGCTGGACAAGAAGCGCCGCGCCGGTGCGCGCATCCTGTTCGAAGGCGCGCAGGGTTCGCTGCTCGACATCGACCACGGCACCTATCCGTTCGTGACATCGTCGAACACGGTGGCCGGGCAGGCTGCGGCGGGTTCCGGCATGGGGCCGGGCGCGCTGCAATATGTACTCGGCATCACCAAGGCCTATACGACCCGCGTCGGCGAGGGACCGTTCCCGACCGAGCTTCACGACGAGATCGGCAACTTCCTCGGCGAGCGTGGCCATGAATTCGGCACGGTCACCGGGCGCAAGCGTCGCTGCGGCTGGTTCGATGCGGCGCTGGTGCGCCAGGCGGTCGCCACCAACGGCATCACCGGCATTGCGCTCACCAAGCTCGACGTGCTCGATGGTCTCGACGAGCTGAAGATCTGCGTCGGCTACGAGCTCGACGGCGAAGAGATCGAGGCGCTTCCGGCAAGCCAGGGTGCCCAGGCCCGTGTCAAGCCGATCTACATAACGCTTGAAGGCTGGAAGGAATCGACTGTCGGCGCCCGCAAGTGGGCAGACCTTCCCGCCCAGGCGATCAAGTATGTACGTCAGGTTGAAGAGCTCATCGGTGCTCCCGTTGCGCTTTTATCCACAAGTCCTGAGCGCGACGACACCATTCTCGTCACCGATCCATTTGAAGACTAACAGGAAATGCGAGTATTGTAGCGGGAGCGGCCCCGCGTCGGCCCGCACAATAGGGGTAATATATGGCGGATTTCACAGCAGTCATTCGACGCGCAGTCGAGGGCTTACCGGATAACACTCCAGAACTGCGCGCCCGCGTCTATGAGAAGGCGCGGTCTGCGGTTGTCCGGCAGATGGAAAACATGAATCCGCGCCCGCCGGAAGCGCTGATCAAGCGCCAGATCGACAAGATCGATGCGGCGATTGCCGAGGTCGAGGCCGAGTTCGCCGAAGCCCTGCCGGAAGACGAGGCCGTCGAGGAACCGCCATTCGTCGCCCCCGATCTTCCGGGCACCGACAATCCGGAGGCCTATGACGCGCCGGAAAGCGAAGACGAGACTCCGGCCGAGCCTGTCGCCGCGCCCTATGAGGAACCGGCTGCCGATGACGATCGCGAGGAGGAGGACGAGCCCGAGCCTCTGTCCTGGCAGCAAAGCCCCGAGCCCGAACCGCCGCATCACGAGGAGCCGGTCGAGGATACCGAACCCGAAGAGGCTTACGAGGACGAGCCGGAGGCGCCCGCCTATCGTTACGGCGATACGGCACCCTATGGTGGCTTCCACGGCGCGACCTTCGAACCCGTCGATCGAATCGAGGACGAGGAGCCGGAGCCCGACTACAGTTTCGAAGCGCCGGATGAGCCGCTCGATGATAGTGCCGGCGTGGTTCTTTCCGACGACGATGAAGACGAGGACGACGAGCTCGACCGCCACACCGGCCAGTCTGACTGGGCCTTTGCAGCCGCAAGCCCGGCTGAGAGCGCGTTCGAGCCTGCACCGCCGCCGCCGCGCCGCCCCGTGCCGGAAAAGGACTGGGCGCATGTCGACAGCCTGCTCGGACTGGAGCCCGAAGAGCCGGGTAGCGGTTTCGACGAATTCGAAAATGAGGGCGAGGAAGCAGCCCACCAGGACCCTGGTGACGGTCGCCGCCGGCGGATCGTCATGGCTGTTGTCGGCGTCGTCGTGCTTCTGGTCGTCGCCGTCGGTGGTTATCTTGGCTGGTCGAACCGCGATACGCTGATGGCGCTGGTTTCGCCCGCCGACGAGCCGGCCGCCGTCCAGACGACGCCGCCGGAAACCGCCACCTCCGGTCAGGATGGTTCCACGTCGAGCGACCAGGCTGCCGCGCCGGCGCAGGGCGAGACTGCGGGCATCGAAAAGCAATTCACCCAGCGCCTGCTCCCCGACGGCAACGAGGTCGAGGAAGGGCTTCCCGCTGCCGGAACCGAGACCGGCCCGGCCCGCACTGTTGCCAGCCAGACGACGGCGAGCAGCGAGGCACCGCCGGCCGCCGGCCAGAATGCTGCCGATCCGGCCCCGCCCGTCGGTGCGGCGCAGAAGATGTATGTCTATGAGGAACAGCTCGGCCAGTCGGTGCCCTCGGCCTTCCAGGGAACGGTGGAATGGGAGCTGAAGCAGGAGAAGAACGGCACGGATGTGCCCGAACCGGTCATCGAAGGCACGATGAGCGTGCCGGAGGCCGGCATTGCCGGGACCGTCACCTTCCGCCGCAACGATGATCCCTCGCTTCCGGCAAGCCACCTCGTCGACATCGCCTTCACGCTGTCGGACAATTTCGCCGGTGGCGCGGTCGAGAATGTGCAGCGTATTTCGATGAAGAGCACCGAGGCCGCCCGCGGCGATCCGCTGATCGCCGTCTCGGCCAAGATCACCGATGACCTCTACATGCTGGCGTTGAACGATTTCGACCAGGCCCGCGCCCAGAACCTTGCGCTTCTCGGCGATCGCAACTGGATCGACATCCCGATCACCTACCGCAATGGCCGCCGGGCATTGCTGACGCTGGAAAAGGGCACGACCGGAATGGCGATCTTCGATCGCGCCATCCAGGAGTGGCAGGCCCTCGGCGATATCGGTGACAGCGGCAATACCGGCAACTGATGCCAAACCGGCTGCGGACGTTTGCGCCGCAGCCGGTTCCTCCTCTCAGCCCACCCGCTGCCCCATCCTTCTTGCTCAGAAACACCGCCGCTGCGCCATTTCCGGATGGTGTTGCGGTTGTCGACGAACTGTGGACGGTCTACATAGTCTGACATTCCGCAAGCCGTCCTGGCTTTGCCGGAGTGTTCGGGATCGAAACCGCGTTCCGGCCGTTGACAGTCGAGACGCTTTCGCTGCCGTGGAGGAGGAGCGCCTTCGGCGCCGGCACAAGGATTTTGCAAGAGATGACGATGATCGACGATCAGAATGGCGTGTGGCTCGGACGCGTGTGGCTGCCGGAGGCCGAGGGGCCGGCGGTCGTGACGCTGCGCGGTGGAGCGGTTTATGACATCACCTCTCCGGTTGCTCCGCTTGTCCGTGATATCTGCGAGATGGAAGCGCCGGCCGATTATGTGCGCGATGCTCCGGGCTTCCGGCTCGGAACGCTGGAGGAGGTCGCGGCCGCGACGCCGGGCGATATGGAATCCATCCACTTCCTCAGCCCCTGCGACCTTCAGGCGATCAAGGCCTGCGGCGTCACTTTTGCCCGTTCCATGGTGGAGCGCGTCATCGAGGAAAAGGCGGCGGGTGATCCGAAGCAGGCGGAAGCGATCCGCGCCCGCATCGGGACGGCGATCGGCGACAGCCTGAAGAATATCGAGGCAGGCTCCGAGGCGGCGGCTGCCGTCAAGCAGGCGCTGATCGGCGAGGGGCTGTGGAGCCAGTATCTCGAGGTCGGCATCGGCCCGGACGCCGAAGTCTTCTCCAAGGCGCAGGTCCTGTCTTCCGTCGGACCCGGCGCGGAGGTCGGCCTGCACCCGGTTTCAAGCTGGAACAACCCGGAACCCGAAGTGGTGCTCGCCGTTTCTTCGGCAGGGCGCATCGTCGGCGCGACGCTTGGCAACGACGTCAATCTGCGCGACGTCGAAGGCCGCTCGGCGTTGCTGCTTGGCAAGGCCAAGGACAACAATGCCTCCGCCGCCATCGGCCCGATGATCCGGCTTTTCGCTGATGGCTTTTCGCTTGATGACGTCCGCCGTGCCGAGCTGACGCTGACAGTGACCGGCGAGGACGGCTACACTATGACCGGCCATTCCTCGATGTCCGAAATCAGCCGCGATCCGGCGGTACTTGTCAGCCAGACCATCGGCCGGCATCACCAGTATCCGGATGGCTTCATGCTCTATCTCGGCACGCTGTTCGCACCGACCGAGGATCGCGACGTGCCGGGCGAAGGCTTCACCCACAAGCCCGGCGACCGCGTGGTGATCTCGGCGCCCGGCTTCGGCCGGCTTGAGAACACGGTGCGGCTTTCGACCGAGTGCCCGCCCTGGACCTTTGGCGTCCGCGCCCTGATGAGTAATCTCGCTGCGCGCGGCCTCGTCTGAACGATCAAACACAAGGAGAAATCCCATGACCTACACCCCGCACGGCAAGCACCTCATCGGTGGCGAATGGACCGCCGCCGATATCACCTTTTCCTCCGCGCCGGCCAGCGGCACGCCGCACGAATTTTCCGAGGCGAGCGAAGAGCTGATTGATGAGGCGGTCAAGGCGGCCGAGGCGGCGTTCTGGTCTTATGGCTATTCCAGCCGCAAGGAACGGGCGGCATTTCTGGAGCGGATTGCCGACGAGATCGAGGCGCGGGCGGATGACATCACCGCGATCGGCACGGCCGAGACCGGTCTGCCGGCCGGGCGCCTTCAGGGCGAGCGCGGCCGCACCACCGGCCAGCTCCGCATGTTCGCCCAACATATCCTGAAGGGTGCCTATCTCGACCGCCGCCACGATGTGGCCATTCCCGACAAGACCCCGCCGCGCCCGGACCTGAGGATGATCGAGCGGCCGATCGGCCCGGTGGCGGTGTTCGGCGCCTCGAACTTCCCGCTCGCCTTTTCCACCGCCGGCGGCGATACCGCATCGGCGCTTGCGGCCGGCTGCCCGGTCGTGGTCAAGGGCCATCCCGCCCATCCCGGCACGGCGGAAATCGTCGCCGAGGCGATCCTTGCGGCGATCGAGGCCTGCGGCGTCCACCCGGGCGTGTTCTCGCTGGTTCAGGGAGCCTCCTACGAGGCAGGCGGTGCGCTCGTCACCCATCCGCTGATCAAGGCCGTCGGCTTCACCGGCTCGCTGAAGGGCGGCAAGGCGCTGTTCGATCTCTGCGCGGCACGCGACGAGCCGATCCCGTTCTTCGGCGAACTCGGCTCGGTCAATCCGAACTTCCTGCTGCCGGAAGCGCTCGGGCATCGTGGCAAGGACATCGCCAAGGGCTGGGCGGCTTCGCTGACCATGGGCGTCGGTCAGTTCTGCACCAATCCGGGCATCATGGTCACCCTTGCCGGTCCAGAGGCCGATGGCTTCGCCAAGGCCGCGGCGGAGGCGCTGGGCGAGGTCGGACCGGCGGTGATGCTGACGGAGGGCATCGCCCGGGCCTATCGCGGCGGGGCCGAGGCTGTTGCGGGCGCGAAGGGCGTCGAGACGCTGGTGAAGGGCAAATGCGAGGCCCGCGAGGGTGCGCCGGCGCTCTACCGCACCACCGGCAAGGTGTTTCTCGACAACCCCGATCTTGCCCATGAGGTTTTCGGTCCGCTGGGCATCATCGTCATGGCCGCGGACGCGCAGGAAATGCGCGCAGTCGCCGAGCGGCTCGAGGGGCAGCTGACCTGCACCCTGCACATGGAACGCGACGATACCGAGTTTGCCCGGACGCTGCTGCCGGTGCTGGAGCGCAAGGCCGGGCGCCTGCTAGCCAATGGATTTGCGACCGGCGTCGAGGTGTCGGATGCGATGGTCCATAGCGGCCCATATCCGGCCTCGACCAATTTCGGCGCGACGTCGGTCGGCACGCTCGCAATCCGCCGTTTCCTGCGCCCGGTCTGCTACCAGAACATTCCGGAAGCGCTGCTGCCGGAAGATATCCAGCACATCGCGTGAGATCGGCAAAAATAAACCCGCCGGAGGCGGCGGGTTTTTCGACAGGCGGGCGCGACAGCCCGCCTTTTTCATGCGCTGAAGCGCTCAGTCCTTGGCGCGCTCGACGTAGGAGCCGTCCTCGGTGAGGATGACGACGCGGGTGCCGGCGTCGATATGCGGCGGCACCATGGTGCGCACCCCGTTCGACAGCATGGCCGGCTTGTAGGACGACGAGGCCGTCTGGCCCTTGACGACGGGTTCGGTCTCGGTGATCTCCAGGGTCACCTGGCGCGGCAGTTCGAGCGCAATGGCAACGCCCTCGTGGATCGACAGGACCACGGTCATGCCCTCGGAAAGATAGGCGGCGGCATCGCCGACATCATCCGCGCTCATGGTGAGCTGATCGTAGCTCTCCGGGTTCATGAAGTGGAACCCTTCGGCATCGTTGTAGAGGAAGGTGTGGTTGTTGTCTTCGACGAAGGCGCGCTCGACCTGCTCCGTCGTCTTCCACCGCTCCGAAACCTTGACGCCATCCGAGATCCGGCGCATGTCCACCTGGGTCACGGGCGTGCCCTTGCCGGGGTGGAAATTCTGGGCGGTGAGAACGACGTAGAGCCTGCCGTCGACATCGACGACATTGCCCTTGCGCAGCGACGAGGCAATGACCTTGACCATGAGACTTCCCTGTAACAGCGGCGGTCGGCCGCAAACCTGCTTCAATGTTGAGAGCGGGACTATCTTAAAAACGTATCAATGGCCAGACCCAAACGCCGAAAGCCTGAGAAAGCCCGCCAATATGCCGCTTGAAACCCCGAAAACCTCGCCCTGGTGGCAGCGCGACCGTCATGCCGACCGCAGGCCGATATTGCTGGCACGCAACCGGATCCGGGCAGCTGCCGGCCGCTGGTTCGCCGGCGAAGGCTTCATAGAGGTCGACGTGCCGGCCCTGCAGGTTTCTCCCGGCAACGAGACCCATCTACACGCCTTTTCGACGGCGATGATCGGCAATGACGGCGAAGCGCAGCCGCTCTATCTCCATACTTCGCCGGAATTCACCGCGAAGAAGCTGCTCGCCGCCGGCGAGGAGAGGATCGTCACCTTCGCCCATGTCTATCGCAATCGCGAGCGCGGGCCGCTGCACCACCCGGAATTCACCATGGTCGAATGGTATCGGGCGGGCGAGGACTACAGCGTCCTGTTCGATGACTGCCGGCGGCTGATGGCGCTCGCCACCGAAGAGGCTGGAGTCTCGCGGTTCACCTGGCGCGACGTCCACTGCGATCCCTTCGCCGAACCCGAGAGACTGAGCGTTGCCGAGGCCTTCGACCGCCATGCCGGTATCGACCTGCTGGCGACCATTGCGCCTTCCGGCGAGACCGACCGCGCGGGCCTTTCGGCGCAGATGCGGGCCGCGGGCATCCGCCACGGTGACGACGACACCTGGTCGGATCTGTTCTCGCGCGTCCTTGTCGAAAGGATCGAACCGCATCTCGGCCACGGCCGGGCGACCATTCTCGATGCCTATCCCGCGCCCGAGGCGGCGCTGGCGCGCAAGAGCCCGCGCGATCCGCGCGTCAGCGAGCGGTTCGAGCTCTATGCCTGCGGCGTCGAGCTCGCGAACGGTTTCGGGGAACTGACCGACGCGGATGAGCAGCGCACGCGCTTCCTGGCCGACATGGCTGAGAAGGAGCGGCTCTATGGCGAGCGCTATCCGCTGGATGAGGACTTTCTGGCGGCCCTTGCCGAAATGCCGCCGGCGAGCGGCATCGCTCTGGGCTTTGATCGCCTAGTGATGATCGCAACCGGCGCAAGGCGGATCGAGGATGTGCTCTGGGCGCCCGTCGCCGGCTGAGGCGCTTGCGCCGCTGTGAGGTTGTCGCTTCTCAGCTCAGCTCAGCTCTTGGTATTGCAGCTGGCGCGGGTCGTGTTGCTGCCGAGCACCGGCTGGAGAGTGCGCAGTTGCTGCGTGCCGCCATCGCGTGGATTGGAATGGATGATCATCGGCGAGTCTTTCGGCCACCAGTCGCCGCCCGCCCAATAGGCCCAGCCGAGCCAGGCGCGCGGGTTCTGCTGGACCACGTCGACCATCTGCTTCAGGCCGCGCAGGCACTGGATCTGTTCGGTTGTGCCGAATTCGCCGAGAAAGCCCTGAACATCATTGGCATTCAGCCAGGAGGTGAAGTCGTTCAGCGCCGAGACGGCATCGTCGATCTTGGAGCAATCGGCATTCTTGCCGGAGAAATCGTCGTCCGTGTACTGGTGGACCTCGTAGGCGAAGTTGTTCGACGAGTCGACGACCTGTGCCATGACGGAGGCGTTCGAAGGGCCGTAGAAGGTCTGGCTCCAGCTGTGCGCACCGGTCCAGGCGGTGCCCGGAACGAGCACGAGATTGCCGGCGCCGATGGTGCGGATCGCGTCGATCGCGGCATTGGCCGCAGCAAGCCAGGCCGGCGCGGAAATGTCGTGCGGCTCGTTCATCAGCCCGAAGATGACGTCGTCGTCATTGGCGAAGACCGCGCTGAGCCGCTTCCAGAAGTCGGCGAAAGCGGCGACGGGCACATTCGGGGTGCCGATCATTTCGCCGTGGTAGCGGGCGTAGTTGTGCACGTCGAGGATCACGACCATGCCATTGTCGCGGAGGGTCTCGACCGTGTCCTTGATGCGGGAAAGCTCGGTGGCATCAAGCGTGCCGTTTAGTGTCGGCTGCAGCCGTTCCCAGAGAAACGGAAGACGGACAGCGTTGAAGCCGTCGTCGGCGAAGGCCTTTATGGTGCTCTCGGAGGGGTAGATGTAGCCCTGGCCATAGGGATCGCCGGGCTGGCCGAATTCCGCGCCGGAGAGGTTGATGCCGTGGAGTGTCATCTCACAGCCCGCCGCCTGCGCCGAGAGCGGGGCGAGGGTGGTCGCTATGATGGCTGCGGATGCGGCAAGCATGCGCGGCATGGACGGGAAGAGACGGCATGATCCGTTTCCTTGCAATGGCATTCACGAACTCCACTGTCGCCTCCTTCTCGGGAGGGCTGGTTTCTGCGACGCGGGCGCACCGGCAGCGAATTTAAGCAAGGTTTCAAAAGGTGTTCAAGTAGACCTATAGGGCGGCGCGCGCATGTATCAACAGGGCGACACCGGCAAAAAGGCAGACGGATGCATTGCCGGCCGCCGCCATTTTGACGGCAAAGCGCATCTTTGCGTCGTAGCTGCTACAGCGCGATGACGGCCGAGATAGTCAGATGCCTAGGCGGCTGCGCTGTTGAAAGCAGGCCTGCAAGCGATTATGACCAACCGGCCGCAAAGGGTGGCGCGAGAAGGACAGGAAGATGGCGAAGAACGATTACGTGCTGACGGTAACGTGCCCCTCACGACGCGGCATCGTCGCGGCGATTTCAGGCTATCTTGCCAATGAAGGCTGCAACATCATCGACAGCTCGCAGTTCGACGATCTTGAGACCGGCCGCTTCTTCATCCGCGTCTCCTTCATTTCGGAGACCGGCGCCGGGCTTGCCGAACTCGAACAGGGGTTTGGCGCGATCGCGGCACCCTTCGAGATGGACTACCGCTTCCACGACGGTGCCTACCGGCTGAAGACGCTCATCATGGTCTCCCGTTTCGGCCACTGCCTGAACGATCTGCTCTATCGCTGGCGTATCGGCGCTCTGCCGATCGATATCGTCGGCGTGGTCTCGAACCATCTCGACTACCAGAAGCTCGTCGTCAATCACGACATCCCGTTCTACCACATCGCCGTGACCCGCGACACCAAGGCCACGGCCGAAGAGCGGCTGATCGGGCTGATCGACGAGACCGGGGCGGAACTGGTCGTGCTGGCACGCTACATGCAGGTCCTGTCCGATACGCTGTGCCGGCGGATGGAAGGCCAGATCATCAACATCCATCACTCCTTTCTGCCGTCGTTCAAGGGGGCAAACCCCTACAAGCAGGCCTATCAGCGCGGGGTGAAGCTGATTGGTGCCACGGCGCATTATGTCACGCCGGATCTCGACGAGGGCCCGATCATCGAACAGGAGACGGTGCGCATCACCCATGCGCAGAGCCCTGAGGACTATGTCGCACTTGGCCGCGATGTCGAGGCGCTGGTGCTGGCCCGGGCGATCCACGCCCATATCCACCATCGGGTTTTCGTCAACGGCAACCGCACGGTGGTGTTCCCGCCTTCCGCCGGCTCCTACGCTTCCGAGCGCATGGGCTGACCCAACGGGTCTGGACATTTTACCGATAGTTGCGACTTCTAGGGACGGCAAAATTTAATTTCCGGCGCCCTTGTCTGGCGGCAGCCTGCTCCTATCTGTCTTGGCAGAGTTTGGGATGCCGTACCGCGCGTTTCGCCGCGCGTGGAATCCGATTTCTCAAACTCCCTTCCTTTTGACATCTTTCTGAAGAATATCCTACATATAGATAAAATATAAGGCTGGTTGTCGAGCTGTAGTTCGTTTAGAAACCTGTTTGATGACGTGGCGGAAGCCGCATGAGGAGAGGGAGCTCCAAATGCCCTTTATGATGCGAAAAACGATCGTCCTGCGCCCGAACGGCAAATTGGTCTGTCGATCCCGAACGGGATCATGAACAGCATCAGGCTGTTGCACTTATAGATTGAAATTGCGGGCAGCCGCGCATAAGCGGACTGGAATCAGGTTCATGAAAAAGCAGATGATTGAATTCGGCGGTCAGCCGGTCGGCATCGTCGTCCCGGAAAACGGGCGCCTTAAATTCGTTGCGGTCAAGTTTCACGTTCACGCGCTTGACGGCGAGCTTTATGATACAATGGATGAGTTGAGGAACGCCATTCGGGCGCAGGTTGCCGCTTTTTACGAGGGCGGTGGCGAGCGCGCGGCGGCGGCCGGGTGACGCTGCCGAATTTGCGCCTGTTTCCGGAAGAAGCGCTGGAACAAGCGGAAGGCTGGCGCGTTGTCCGAACGGCAGCCTTTTTGTAAGAAATTCGGGAGTTCACGATGGCAGAAAACAAATCCACCAGCGCGCGCGCCGCAAGCGCGGCAAGCAGCAAGACAGAAGCCGACATCCAGGCGCAGATCGATCAGCTGCGCGGTGACATCGCTAACCTCACCAAGCTGATTGGCGATCTGGGCAGCGAGAAGGCCAGCCAGGCCCGCGCCCGCGCCGAAAAGCTTCGGGACGACGCCACCAAGGCGGGCCAGGAAGCTTATGACCGCGCCCGTGACGAGGCTCTCTCGATGGAGGAAGACCTCGAGGATCGCATCCGCATGAAGCCGCTTCAGTCTATTCTGATTGCCGCCGGCGTCGGTTTCCTCGCGGCCCTGTTCACACGGCGCTGATGATGGAACGATTCGTATCTCTGGCAGCGGCCGTCATGAGTCTTGACGGCCGCATGCTGGCGCGATCGGCCCGGCGCAATGCCATTGTCGCCGTCATCTTGCTCTTCCTGTTGTTGGCCGCTTATGTGAGCGGCGTCGCCGCGCTGGCCATATGGCTGTCGTCGATTTATGGCGCGCTCGGTGCCACGCTGGTGATCGCGATCGCCTCGCTGACGCTCGCGATCCTGCTTCTGATCTGGGCCATGATGATGAACCGGATGGAAAAGCGGCGCTACAGGGCGGCGAAGTACGCGACCGAGGAAATGCTTCAGGGCGTCTTCGGTCTCGTTCCGATGATGCTGCAGGAAAAGCCGATTACCGGCATGGGGGCCATTGCGGCCTTCGCCTATGTTCTTGCTCGGGCATCGATGAAGCGTCGGTCATAGCTTGACGTTCTGATCCGGGTCGGATTCGATCGACCTGCCGGGTGCCGGAGACGGCGTCCGGATGTTTTCGTTTTCATTCAAGAGATATTTTGGGAGGTTTCATTGGCAACTTCTTCCCTGCCGACGCGCAGGCTCGGCACCACGGACATGTCCATCACCCGTGCCGGTTTCGGCGCCTGGGCCATCGGCGGCGGCGACTGGGCGGCAGGCTGGGGTGCGCAGGACGACGACGACTCCGTCGCCGCAATCCGTGCCGCCGTCGGGCAAGGCCTCAACTGGATCGATACTGCAGCCGTTTACGGGCTTGGCCACTCGGAAGACGTTGTGGGCAGGGCGATCGCGGATATTCCGGCCTCCGAGCGGCCCTATGTCTTCACTAAATGCGGCCTTGTCTGGGATGAGACCGACCGGATGGCGTCACCTCGCCGCGTCGGCCACCCGGACAGTCTCGTGGTCCAGACGGAAGCCTCCCTCAAGCGTCTCGGCGTCGAGGTCATCGATCTCCTGCAGGTTCACTGGCCATCTGACGATGTGCCGCTTGCCGACTACTGGGGCGCCATGGCCAATCTGAAGAAGGCCGGCAAGGTGCGGGCGATCGGCCTTTCCAACCACTCGGTGGCACAGCTGGAAGAGGCCGAAGCCATAGCCCATGTCGACACGTTGCAGCCGCCATTTTCCGCCATCCGCCGCGATACGGCGGCCGAGCTTCTGCCCTGGGCGAAGGAGCACGGGACCGGCGTTATCTGCTACAGCCCGATGCAGGCGGGGCTTTTGACCGGCCGCTTTTCCGCAGAGCGCGCGGCGGCGCTGCCCGATGACGACTGGCGCAAGAACAATGCACAGTTCAATGGCGAGAAGCTTGAGGCCAATCTGGCGCTGGCTGATGCGCTGAAGCCGGTTGCCGAACGCCACGGTGTCTCGCAGGCGGCCGTCGCCATTGCCTGGGTTCTCGCCTTTCCGGGGCTGACCGGCGCCATTGTCGGTGCGCGCAATCCGCAGCAGATCGAAGGCTGGATCGCGGCCGCTAGCCTCGAGCTGACGGAAGATGATATTTCGGAGATTGCCGCCGCGATCGAGGGCACCGGAGCAGGCAGTGGACCCGTCCGGCCCTGACACAATTCCTTTCGACCGGTTTGCCGGACGGGAATCCAATATCACCGATAGACTGCGTTCCGCGATCACAGCGATGGGCGGAACGCACCCAATGCCCTCGGAGGACACACCGATGAAATCGATCAACGGCATCCCGCAGATGGGATTTGGAACCTGGAAGCGGCGCGATGACGAATGCTATCGCACCGTGCTTGCGGCCCTTGAGGCCGGTTACCGCCATATCGACACCGCGCAGGCCTATGGAAACGAGGAAAGCGTCGGCCGGGCGCTGGCCGATTCCGGTCTCGGCGACGACGACGTGTTCGTCACCACCAAGGTCTGGATCGACAACTACGGCGACGATGCGTTTCGGCCGAGCGTCGAGGAAAGCCTGAAGAAACTTGGCCGCAACAAGGTTGACCTGCTGCTGCTGCACTGGCCGGGCCGCAAGGGCGGACCTGCCATGGAGGATTACGTCGGACGGCTGGCGGCGGTCTACGACGACGGGCTTGCGGCGCGGATCGGCGTTTCGAATTTCACCACAGCGCTCATGGATGAGGCGGCGAAGCTTCTCGGCGACCGGCCGATTTCAGCCAACCAGGTCGAATGCCACGTCTTCCATCAGAACCGGGTCATCGCCGATTACTGCAAGGAGCACGGCATTGCGATGACGGCCTATTCGCCGCTGGCGCAAGGCAAGATCGCCGGCGAACCGGTGCTGAAGGAGATCGGCGCTGCGCACGGCGTCTCGGAAGGTGAAATCGCGCTCGCCTTTCTTCTGGCGGAGGGGCATGTGGTCATCCCGACCTCCAGCAAGCCGGAACGGGTGAAGTCAAATCTCGCTGCCGCCGAGATCACGCTGACGGCGGAGGAAATCGATCGCCTGCGCGACCTCGACCGAAACATGCGGCTGATCAGCCCGGAATGGGCGCCCGACTGGGATTGAGATTATTGGCAGCACTCAAATTTGGGTGCTGCTAGTATATTGAAATTATTGACTAAAAATAAAATTTGCGATTGAAGCGCTCACAAAAATACGGCAGCCTTTCTCATTGTCAACGACAATGAGGTGGAACATGCGATTTGCTTCGGAATTCGAGATGCAACTGGCCGGTTACGGGCTGACGACGGCGCATATCCTTTATCGGCTGCCCGATTTCGACAGCCTGCTGCAAACCTATGTCTGGCAGCACTACGACCTTGCGCCGGATTTTCCAGAGATGAACAAGTTTCTCGCGTTCTGGAAGGACAATCTCGAAGGGCCGCTGCATTCGGTGCGCTATGCCCACAAGCACCTGATCGGCCCCAATGAATGGCGGCAGGTCACGGGCGAGTTCGCGATCCACTGACGGATCGTTGTCTCAGTCGGCCGACGTGTCGGTGACGGCGTCGAGCTGGTCCCTGGCGGAAAGCGTCATGCCCTCGGGATTTGTGGCGATGATGTCGTCGATCCGGTCCTTGCCGGCCTCATCGACGATCACGAACTGTGTCTCCGACCAGGCCTGATTGGCCGGGGGCTCGCCGGAGCAGGTGAGGAAGCGGAAGCGAACGTCGACCACCGTCGCATCGCCTTCGCTTACCGCCGGTGCGATCGTGACGTCGCGCAGCGGGCAACCATCCTGGGCATTGACGACGACGTCGTAGTCGAATGGCGTTCCCATTTCCTCGGCATCCGGCGTCGTCATCGCACGCGCATAGGCCGCCTTGAAATCGTCGCTGAAAAGCCGGTCGAGTCTCTCTTGCGAGAAGAGGTCCTGAAAAGGCGCGTCACCGGCCCAGTTCGAAACGGTAACGGACATGACCTCGCGCACCGGGTCTTCCGGCGCTGCGGCGACGCTCGTCGCGAGAAGACAGGCAAGAGTGGCGGCGAATGCGGCCTTGGCGGGCAGGGTGTTCAACCTGTGATCCTTTCCAGTATCAGCGGGCGGTCCGGCGGCGCGGTATCGGCAAACGCTGTGGCCGCGACCATGGCCGATATGGCGGCGCGGGCGTCGTCCTCATTGGCGGCATGGACGAAGCCGAGCGGCTCGCCGGCATCGACCTTGCTGCCGATCGGCTTCAGGCCCGAATAGCCGACGCGGTGATCGATCGTATCATCCGGCTTCCGGCGCCCGCCGCCGAGCGAAACGACGCTGACGCCGATGGCGCGGGCGTCCATGGCGGCGATATAACCGGCGCACGGTGCCTCGACAGGGCGGATAACCGGGGCCGCTACACGGTATTTCTCAGACCTGTCGGTGAAATCGGCAGGGCCGCCGAGGCCTGCGACCATCCGGCCGAAGGTCTCCAGCGCCTTGCCGCTCGAGAGCACTTCGCGTGCTCTTGAAAATGCTTGCCCGTGGCTGCTGCCTTCGGCATTGCCGATCATTTCGGCGGCGGTGGCGAGCACGATGGCCTCAAGCCGTGTGCCCGCCTTTTCGCCGCGCAGGAAGGCGAGCGCGTTATCGACCTCGAGCGCATTTCCGACCGCATCGGCCAGCGGCTCGTTCATGTCGGTGACCAGCGCAGTGGTCGGCAGGCCGGCATCATTGGCGACCTTCACCAGAAGGCGGGCAAGCGCCTGCGCGTCATCGGGGTCGCGCATGAAGGCACCGCTGCCGTACTTCACGTCGAGCACCAGGGTCTGAAGGCCGGCTGCGAGCTTTTTCGAGAGAATGGACGAGACGATCAGCGGCATGGATTCGACCGTCGCGGTCACGTCGCGGATGGCATAAAGCCGCTTGTCCGCGGGTGCCAACGCGCCGCTCTGGCCGATGATCGCCGTGCCAGCCTCGCGCATGGTGCGGGCGAGCGTCTCTTCATCCGGATTGACCGTGTAGCCGGGGATCGATTCGAGCTTGTCGAGCGTGCCGCCCGTCGGGCCGAGGCCCCGGCCGGAAATCATCGGCACGGCAAGGCCGCAGGCGGCCGCGATCGGAGCGAGCATTAGCGAGACATTGTCGCCGATGCCGCCGGTCGAATGCTTGTCGGCAACCGGACGGCCGAGATCGTTCCATGAAAGAACGCGGCCGGAATCGCGCATCGCCAGCGTCAGCGCCACCGTCTCGTCCTCATCCATGCCGCGGAAGAAAACCGCCATGGCAAAGGCGGCGGCCTGGGATTCGGTCAGGCTGCCATCGGAAAGCGCGGTCACGAAATCGGAGATCTCCGCACGCGAGAGCAATTGCCCGTCGCGCTTCTTGCGGATGATCTCCTGCGCCAGCACGGACTAGTAGCCGCTGCCGCCCGACGACGAAGCCTTGCCGTCGAGCACGCCGAGAATGTCGTTGAGCAGGCTGGAGGCTCCGAAGCGGAAGGTGGTCGGCATCACCCAGCCTTCGCCCATCACCGTTTCGGCGAGGCTGAGATAAAGCTGGGCATCGCGGACGGAGGAAATGCCGCCGGCGGGCTTGAAACCGACGGTGCGGTCGGCCTGGCGGATGACGCCGAGCATGATGTCGGCGGCTTCCAGTGTGGCGTTGACCGAAACCTTGCCGGTCGAGGTCTTGATGAAATCGGCACCTTCGGCAATCGCCAGTTCGGAGGCCTTGCGGATCAGGCCCGCATCGCCCAGTTCGCCGGTTTCGAGGATGACCTTCAGGCGCACGGGTTCGCGGCAATGAAAGCGCACGGCGCGGATCATTTCACTGACGGCCCACTCATTGCCGGCCTTCAGCTTCTTGTATGGAATGACGAGATCGATCTCGTCGGCGCCGTCACGGATCGCCTGCTCGGTCTCTTCCTCGACCGCGCTGATCGAGAGATCTCCGGAGGGAAAGTTCACCACGGTGGCGATCTTGATGAGATGGTCCTGCCCAAGCATCTGCCGGGCAAGGCTGACGAAACGCGGCCAGATGCAGATCGCCGCCGGCGTGCCGTAGGGCGTGTGGGCGCGCTCGAGCAGGATTTCGATATCCTTCTCGGTGCAGTCATCCGAGAGATTGGTCAGGTCGAGGAGCGACAGCGAAACGGCGGCTGCCTCCTGGAGACTGTGATGTTTCATGGCTTACCCCCGCCAATCATGCGTTTTACGATCGCGGCCAGCTTGCGGCCACCGACGGGTGCCATGTTCTTGGTCTCGTCGTGGCCGAGTTCGCCGTCGCTCATGCCGGCTCCGAAATTGGTGATCACCGAGGCGGCCGCGACCTTCAGACCCAGAAAGCGCGCCAGAATGACTTCCGGAACCGTGGACATGCCGACCGCGTCGGCGCCCAGGATCCGGGCCATGCGGATTTCCGCCGGTGTTTCGAAACTCGGACCTGAAAACCACATATAGACGCCTTCGGCAAGGTCAATATCTAAATCTGCGGCTGCCTGGCGCATCCGGTCCGCGAGTTCGATGTCGTAGGCTTGGCTCATGCCGGTGAAGCGTCGGTCGCTGGGTTCGCCGATCAACGGGTTCATGCCGGAATAGTTGATGTGGTCGGAAATGAGCATCACCGAACCGGGCGGCATGTCCTCGCGCAGCGAACCTGCGGCGTTGGTCAGGATCAGCCCCTCGATGCCGAGGGCGGCGAGCGTTTCGAGCGGCAGGCGCATTGCGGCCGCATCGCCCTGTTCATAGTAATGGACCCGGCCGGACAGCATGATCACCGGCGTTCCGGCGAGCATGCCCGCGACAAGCCGCCCCTCATGGCCGCTGACGCCGCCGGCGGGAAAGCCCGGCAGTTCGGCAAAGGCGAAGCTTTTCGTGTCCACCAAAGCGTCGGTCAGCCCGCCAAGGCCGGAGCCGAGCACCAGGGCATAGCGCGGCCGGAATGCGCCGAGGGCGTCCTTCAGGATCAGCGCCGCTTCGGTCATCCGATGTCCTCGGTATCGAAGGCATGCGGCAGCAGTGCGGCGACCGTCACCGTCTCGCGCACCCCGCCATCGTCGCAGAGATAGACTTCCGTCGCCTTGTCGGAAAATTCCGCAAGCTTCTGCCGGCAGCCGCCGCAGGGCGAGCAGAGCGCGAGACGCGGCGCATAGACGGCAACCGCCTTGATTGCCTTCGCGCCCCCCATGATCATATGGCCGATCGCCACGCCTTCGGCACAGATACCCTCCGGATAGGCGAGGTTTTCAACATTGGCGCCGGCATAGACGGTGCCGTCGTCGGCGAGGATGGCTGCGCCAACGGGAAATTTCGAATAGGGCGCATAGGCCTTTTCGCTGGCCGCGCGGGCAGCGGAAAAGAGATCTGAAGGGCTCGCCATATCAGCGCTCCTTGGTATAGGGCACGCCGCCGGCCTTCGGTGGGCGAGCCGTGCCGATGAAGCCGGCGAGCAGGACGCAGGTCAGGATATAGGGCATGGCCTGGAAGATCTGCACAGGCACCTCGCCGATGAACGGCATCGACTTGCCCTGCATGAAGTTCGAGAGCGCATCGAGGAAGCCGAACAGCAGGCAGGCGAGCATCACCGGAACGGGCTTCCATTTGGCGAAGATCAGCGCGGCGAGCGCGATATAGCCCTTGCCGGCCGACATGTTGTTGATGAACGAGGCCGATTGGGCGATCGAGAGATAGGTTCCGGCAAAACCGCAGAGAAAGCCGGCGATGATGACGGCGCGGTAGCGTAGCCACGTCACCGAAATGCCAGCGGTGTCGACGGCGCCCGGGTTCTCGCCAACGGCACGAAGACGTAGGCCGAAGCGGGTCTTGTAGACCACCCACCAGACGATCGGGACGGTGAGGAAGGCGAGATAGACGAGGATGTTGTTGCCGGAGATCACATCCGAATAGAACTTGCCGAGGAAACCCATGTCGCGCGCGGCATCGGCGCCGGGAAGCTGGATGCCGGTGAAGCGGGCCGTGTTTTCGAGCTGAGGGGTGCGCCCGCCCTGGCGGAACCAGGCATTGCCGAGCACGACGGTAAGACCCGCCGCGACGAAGTTTAGCGCCACGCCGGAAACGATCTGGTTGCCGCGCGCGGTGATCGAGGCATAGCCGTGGACGATCGAAAATACGATCGAGATGCCGATGCCGCCGAGAAGACCGAGCCAGGGAGATCCGGTGTAATAGGCGACGACCGCCGCCGCGAAGGCCGAGGCCAGCATCTTGCCCTCGAGCCCGATGTCAAAGATGCCGGAGCGTTCCGAGAACAGGCCGGCAAGGGCGGTGAAGATCAGGGGAATGGAGAGCCGGACGGTCGAGCCGAGCATGCCGATGATGATGTCAATCATGGTCAGGCCCTCGCCATCTGTCGCCGCCCGAACACCCGGACAAGGGCGGGGCGGTATAGGAATTCAAGCGCGCCGGCAAACAGGATGACGAGACCCTGGATCATCACGATCATGTCGCGGGTGATCTGCGGCATCATGAACGACACCTGAGCGCCACCCTGGTAGAGGATGCCGAACAGGATGGCGGCGAGCACGATGCCGAGCGGGTGATTGCGCCCCATCAGCGAAACGGCGATGCCGACGAAGCCGGCGCCGGCGACGAATTCCACCTGCAGCCGGTCCGCCGAGCCCATCACCACATTGAGCGCCATCATGCCGGCAAGCCCGCCGGAAAGCAGCATGGTGAGGATGACGGTGCGCGCATAGGGAATGCCGGCATAGGTGGCGGCCGACGGGCTGAGCCCCAACGCCCTCACCGAATAGCCGAACTTGGTGCGCCAGATCAGGAACCAGACGCCGACACACATCACCAGTGCGATGATGAAGGAGACGTTGAGCGGCGCCGGGCCGAGCCTGGAGCCGAACATCGCCATCAGCCAGTTGAGGCTCGGCAACTGGCCGCCGGGCAGGAACCCACGGGTTTCCGGCGACATGGCGCCGGCCGGCTTCAGCACATGCACCAGCAGGTAGACCATCAGCGCCGCGCCGATGAAGTTGAACATGATCGTGGTGATGACGATGTGGCTGCCGCGCTTGGCCTGCAGCCAGGCCGGAATGAAGGCCCAGGCGGCGCCGAAGAGCGCAGCGCCCAGCACCGCAAACGGCATCGTCACATACCACGGCACGTAGTTGTCGAGCGCGAGCGCCACCAGCGCACAGCCGAGCCCGCCGACATAGGCCTGGCCTTCCGAGCCGATGTTGAACAGACCGGCGTGATAGGCCATCGCCACCGAAAGCCCGGTGAAGATGAAGTTGGTCGCGTAGAACAGGGTGAAGCCGATGCCCATCCCGCTGCCGAGCGCACCATTGATGAGGATGCCGAAGGCTTCCAGCGGGTTCTGGCCGATCATCAGGATCACCAGGCCGGATATGAGCAGCGCCGTGACCAGGTTGAGCAGCGGCATCAGGAAAAAGGTGACCCAGCCGGGCAGGGGCGTGTTGGCTGCGCTCATTTCGACCTCAGGACGCTATGCCGGCCATCATCAGGCCGAGTTTCTGTTCTTCCGTCTCCGGCGAGGCCTCGCCGACATTCTCGCCTGCAAACATCACCAGGATGCGGTCGGCAAGCGCACGGATCTCATCAAGTTCCACCGACACCAGCAGTACCGCCTTGCCGCTGTCGCGCATGTCGATGATCCGGCGGTGGATGAACTCGATCGCGCCGATATCGACGCCGCGGGTCGGCTGACCGACGAGCAGGATTTCCGGGTCGCGCTCGATTTCGCGGGCGACCACGATCTTCTGCTGGTTGCCGCCGGAAAAATTGGCGGTCTTCAGCGTCGGGTTTGGCGGGCGGATGTCGTATTTCTCGATCTTTTCCCTGGCATCATCGAGGATTGCCTGTCGGTCGAGCACGCCGGCCTTTCCGTATTTCGGCAGGTTGTGATAGCCGAGAATGGAGTTTTCGCGCTCCTCGAAGGGCAGGATCAGGCCCATGTGGTGGCGGTCTTCCGGGATATGGGCAACGCCGATCTTGCGGAAAGTCGCAGGGTCGGCATGTTCGATCTTCTTGCCGTCAATCCAGATTTCGCCCGAATGCGGCTTGCGGATGCCCGAAAGCGCCTCCAGCAGTTCCGACTGGCCATTGCCCGCAACGCCGGCAATGCCGACGATCTCGCCCTCGCGCACATCGAAGGAAACGTTTTTCACCATCGGCACGCCGCGGTGGTCGTGGACCGTGAGGTTGCGCACCGAAAGCGCGATCTCGCCAGGCTTGGCCTCGCCCTTTTCGACCCTCAGCAGAACGCGGCGCCCGACCATCAGTTCGGCCAGCTCCTCCACGGTCGTCTCCGCGGTGTCGCGCGTCGCTACCATCTCGCCGCGGCGCATGACGGAGACGTGGTCGGTAATCGCCATGATCTCGCGCAGCTTGTGGGTGATGAGGACGATGGTCTTGCCTTGGTCGCGCAGCATGCCGAGGATGCGGAACAGGTGATCGGCCTCAGCCGGCGTCAGCACGCCGGTGGGCTCGTCGAGGATCAGGATTTCGGCGCCACGGAAGAGCGCCTTCAGGATTTCGACGCGCTGCTGCAGGCCGACGGGCAGCTCCTCGATGACGGCATCGGGATCGACCTCGAGGCCATATTCTTCCTCAAGCCGCTTCAACTCCTTGCGGGCCGAACTCACGCCGCGGCCGAGCAGCATGCCGCCCTCGGCGCCGAGCATGATATTCTCAAGCACGGTGAAATCCTCGACCAGCATGAAGTGCTGGTGCACCATGCCGATGCCGGCGGCAATCGCGGTATCGCTGTCGGCGATCGAAAGCGTCTCGCCGTTGATTTTGATTTCGCCGTTATCCGCCTGGTAGAAGCCATAGAGAATGGACATCAAGGTCGACTTGCCGGCGCCGTTTTCGCCGATAATGCCGTGGATCGTGCCCTTTTCCACCTTCAGATTGATGTTCTTGTTGGCGTGAACGGACCCGAAACTCTTGTCGATGCCGATGAGTTCGATGGCGGGGAGTTTGGGGGCGGGCGTTGTGCTCAAGGGCCTGGTAACTCCTGGAAAGAGGAAAGCGCCGTCCTGTGGGTGACGGCGCTGCCGGAGAGCCGCCGGAAGCCTGCCCACCTGCGGGGCCGTCTTCCGTCGGCTATACGACGCACCGCCCGGCCGAAGCCGATTTCCAAGACGATACGCCGGTCTTGCCGCTAGCCACAGGGATGTGGCCGGGTGGAGGGGCGCGCTGGGCGCCCCGCCGCCTATGCCGCCATCAGTAGGGGCAGCTCGAATCGGTCGAGTAATCGTGAACTTCGATATCGCCGGCGACGATCTCGGCCTTGGCCTTGTCGACCGCGGCCATCATGTCTTCGGTGATCAGCGGCTTGTTGTATTCGTCATAGGCCCAGCCCACACCGTCTTCGGCAATGCCGAGGCTGTTGACGCCGGCCTTGAAGGCGCCGTCCTGGCTTTCCTTGAAGGCATTGTAGACGGCGTTATCGACGCGCTTGACCATCGAGGTCAGGACCGAACCGGGGTGAACATAGTTCTGGTTCGAGTCGACGCCGATCGAGTACTTCTCGGCATCGGCAGCCGACTGCAGCACGCCGAGGCCGGAGGCACCGGCAGCCGCGTAGATCACGTCGGCGCCCTGGTCCATCTGGTTCTTGGTGAGCTCGCCGGCCTTGACCGGGTCGTTCCAGGCAGCACCCGTGGTGCCGACGAAGTTGCGCAGGATCTTGACGTTTTCATCCGCCGCATGAGCGCCCTGGGCATAGCCGCAGCCGAACTTGTGGATCAGCGGAATGTCCATGCCGCCGACGAAACCGACCGTGCCGCTCTCGGACTTCATGGCCGCCAGCAGGCCGACGAGGTAGGAGCCCTGCTCCTCCTTGAACACGATCGACTGGACGTTCGGCGCTTCGACGACGTCGTCGACGATGTAGAACTCGGTGTCGGGGAACTGCGGCGCGATCTTCTCGACTGCCGATTTCCAGGCGAAGGACAGCGAAACGATCGGGCTGAAGCCCATCGAGGCGAAGTTCAGGATGGCCTGTTCGCCCTGCGTGTCGCCGGTCGGTTCGAAATCGCGGTATTCGACGCCGGTATCGGCCTTGAACTTCTCGGCACCGTTGTAGCCGGATTCGTTGAAGGACTTGTCGAACTTGCCGCCGGTGCCATAGACGAGTGCCGGCTTGAAATCGGCGGCAAGCGCCGAAGTCGACATGGCGGCAACGGCCAGAAGGCCCAGAATGGTTCTTTTCATATCGCTGCTCTGTTCCCTTAGAGTGAAGCTCAGCGCCCTCCCGTTGACCGACGCGAGGGCGCTCTGCCGGCGTCATCCCGCCGACCTTCCTTCATGGTTGCACGGCTCCGACAAAATTTCATCACAAAATTTACTTCTTGGGCAAAATTCACCGATTCTTTGTTTTCATTCGGCTTTCCACGAAAAAGGGGAGCGCGTTGCTCCCCTCTGTCCGTCGTTGATCGCGCCGCGGCGGCTAGCCGATGGGGCAGGAAACCCCGGTGCCCTTCAGGCCGCAATAGCCGGCCGGATTCTTGGCCAGATACTGCTGGTGATAGTCTTCGGCGAAGTAGAAGGCTCCCGCCTTGGCGATTTCGGTGGTAATCGCGTCAGAGCGGCCACTGGCCTTCAGCGCCTCCTGGAAGCGGTCGCGCACGTCTTCGGCCAGCGCAATCTCGGCATCGTCGTCGAGATAGATGGCCGAGCGGTAGGTCGTGCCGATGTCGTTGCCCTGGCGCATGCCCTGCGTCGGATCATGAGCCTCGAAGAAAATCCTGAGCAGCTCCTCGAGCTCGATCTCGGCCGGATCGTAGATGACGCGGACAACTTCGGCGTGGCCGGTAAGCCCCGTGCATGTCTCTTCATAGGTCGGGTTCGGCGTGATGCCGCCGGAATAGCCTGCGGCCGTGACATAGACGCCCGGCGTGTTCCACAACAGCCGTTCAGCGCCCCAGAAGCAGCCCATGCCGAGCAGCACTTCCTTCATGTTCTCGGGGTAGGGCGGGGCGAGCTTGCGGCCCGAAACGAAGTGATGGGTAGCTGTCGGGATCGGCTCCGAGCGGCCGGGAAGGGCGGTCTCGCTCGTCGGCATAACCGACTTTTCCTTTTTCAGGGTAGAGAAAAACATGCTGTTCTCCTTGAAACGAGCGCGGCGCGTGGGCGCGAAGCCAGCTGCCTCGCCGCAATTGACGCTAACATAAGTATCCGCGCGCCCTGCGACAAGCCGCCACGCTCTTTGCCGCCTGCCGAGCGGCGGCTTGCAGGCGTTTGGAATGGGCTGTCAATCATTTCAGAAATCTGACAGTTTCGGGTTGATCAACGCCGCATCATCGGTATATATCGCGCCGTTCCCGCCGCTCGGTTTCTCCGATGACGGCTCTTGATGGACAGGTGGCCGAGTGGTTGAAGGCGCACGCCTGGAACGCGTGTATACGGGTAACCGTATCGAGGGTTCGAATCCCTCTCTGTCCGCCATGCAATTTTCTAAATCTCTTAGTTTTATCCTTTTAAAACAGCGTGTTGGCTGATATTACGCGAACGCGTAGCCTTATTTACTTCGTTTCCGCTACACAATATGCTACACAATATGCTCCACATTGACTACGGGAGCGTGCGATGTCGCTCATGCGAAGGGGATCAATATTCTATATCCGGCGGCGTGTTCCGGCGCGGTTTGCTGCGGTCGACACCCGCAATGAGATCTGGCTGAGCCTCCACACCGATTCCGAGACACAGGCCAAGGCCAAGGAAGCTTTGATCTGGGCCGAACAGATCGAAGCCTGGGAGGCCCGGCTTGCCGGTGACACTGAGGATGCTGAGCTGCGTTTTCAGGCTGCCACGGAGCTGGCCCAACGCCGTGGCTATCGCTACCTGACGGTAGAGAAAGTGGCCGCACTCCCCAGGGCTGAACTTCTTTCGCGTATCGAAACGGTCGATGCGCAGAGAAGCGAGCCGCAGGAGGCTGCGGCGCTGCTTGGCGGTGTTGCCGAGCCACCTATCACAGTCAAACGTGCGCTGGAGCTTTACTGGCCGCTTGCGCACGACAGGACGATCGGCAAAAGCGAAGAACAACTGCGGCGCTGGCGTAATCCTCGGATCAAGGCCATCCGGAATTTCATCGCCGTTTGCGGAAATCTGCCCATTAAAGAGATCACCGGCGACATCATGCTAGATTTTCGCGCCTGGTGGGTGGAACGCGTAGATGTGGAGGGGCTGACGGCAAATTCCGCCAATAAAGATATCGGGCATTTTGGAGACATCCTGAAAACTGTCAACAAGATGAAGCGACTAGGCCTCGTGCTTCCTCTGACAGACCTTAAGCTGAAGGAAGGTGAAGCCAAAACCAGACCGCCGTTTTCCAATGCATGGATACGCAATGAGCTGTTGCGACCAGGTGCTCTGGATGGCCTTAACCCCGAGGCACGTGCTATCATGCTGGTGATGATCAATACGGGCGCCAGGCCGAGTGAGATCGCTGCTCTGACAACTAGCGAAATCCATCTCGATGCCAAAATTCCCTACATCTCGATCGAACCGATTGATCGGCAGCTCAAAAGCAAGAATGCCCGCCGCCGCATTCCTGTGCTAGGCGTTTCACTTGAGGCAATGCGTGATTTTCCAGATGGATTTGACGGATACCGCATGCGGTCGGCAGGGTTGAGCGGAACCATCAACAAGCTTCTCAGGGAAAACGGTTTGCGTGAAACGCCCGTGCACACGCTCTATTGTCTGAGGCATTCATTCGAGGACCGCATGCTGGCGGCCGGCATTGACGAGCGCATCCGGTGTGATCTGATGGGACATGCACCCAATCGCGAGAAGTATGGTGCTGGCGCGAGTCTGGAGCAGATGAGCCAACTGCTTCAGCCGATCTCATTTTGAGCGAGTAACAACCGTGCACGGCTTACGGCACTGTTCGACGTCTTTTCTTTCTCAAGCTCGATTTCCCGCTCGAGACGCTCGAAAATCGGTACGTAGACCGGGTCCGTGTCGATCAACCTTGCCACAATCATCAGGGCGTCCTCCAGCCGGGCAAGCTCATCCTGCCCCGCAGGCGAGCAGGATGACGGTCGGCGATACTGCCGACCTTCCGTCCCCTGCAATCGGGTCTGCTCTTCCTGTCCCTGCGCCATAGACTCCACGCCCATGCCTTCCTGCGGCATGACTTTCGTGTTTTCTGATGAGCCGAGTCTGACGGGACGGGAAAATTTTATCCATTCCAAAATTCACGCCAACTAACTGAAAATGTGGAAAGTTTCCCAAATTGTTATGAATGATTCGTCGTCGAGCGAGCATTCTGCTTGCCGCCGTTGCAGCACCGTTTTCTGCGGAGCGGACGTGTTGTCTGATCTGCATGAATCGCAGGTCTTCCAAACTCCATCTTGGACGGCTCTCCCATAGCTTTCCGAGAAGCCATCGACCTGCCACCGCTCTTGTCAATTGATGGCGGGCGTCAACTGCGATCATGGACTTTCCGCCCTCGCGCGATCACAGGGGAAGGTCGGTGTCGAGCTCAGGGGGGCATTACAGAAAAAGCTGCGGGATCCGGCGACTTATTTGATTTATTGATGAAGTCATGAGCGAAGGCTTTTTAATATCATTGTGCTTTTCGTCATCCGCGACAATCGCTCCGGCCCATTGCAGGGCTTTTCTCGCTTAGCTTCCGAGTCGCCAGCGGGACAGTAACCAGCGCTGACTGTTGTTTTCCATCTGAAAAAGAGATTCTAACGGTGAGCGCGTTGGTCCGCTGTCGTGTACTTTCGAACAGAGACCACACCTTACAATGAGGCGCGCCTGGCCGGCTCTAGCGTTGCTTGATTTGATCGGTCCTCTCCGGTTGCGCTAGCAGTCTTGATGGAAGAGCACACCGCGAAAGGCTGTGACGTGACCTCCGGACGGCTGAGGCAGTTCAGCCCTGCGACTGTTTTGAGAGGCTTTCATTGTCACGCGCCCGCTTCGTCAGTCGACGAATCACGATAACAAGAAGCAGGCAGACTATGATGGCAGCGGCGCCTGCGGCGAGTCTTACCAGCTTGAGCAGGGGCGATGTGACACCTCCATTTCTCAGTTCTGTGACCCGATGTTGCGTGATGCGTATCTCTGGGTTGCCGAAGGTCGCAAATACATAGTTGGTCAACTCGGCGATCTCCCCATCCTTCAGCGCATCGGCGAAAGGAGGCATTTCCTGACCAGTTTTTGGAAAGAGACCGGCCAGGACGGCCATGGCGACATTATCGGCTGTCGGGCGATGGTTCAGAGCCGCGTTGCCAGACATTGCCGGTAGACCGTTGCGGCCCTCGCCATTCAACTGATGGCATGTCGCGCAGTGATCTCCATAGAGCGTCGCGCCGACAGATGCTGTACCCGCGACCAGAGCAAAGTCCGTGATCACTGATGCCGTTACTGCGGCATTCGTTTGGGGGGGGGGAAGCGTTCATCGGCTGTGGCGCCACATCATGAATGTAGGTTGCGATGGCCGTAATGTCCCTATCGTGGAGTTGGCTAAGGCTGTTGTTGATTGCTTCAAGCATTGGCCCTCCAGCTTGTGACCCGGTCGGCGAGCGACCGGTCGAAAGATAGGCCGTGATGTCGCTAATGGACCAGACGCCTATGCCGTCGATCGGGTCCGAGGTGATGTTGGGCGCGAACCACGTTCCGAGAGACGCTCCAGCAAGCGCCTTACCCTCTTCCTCCGCCATCAGAAAATTGCGTGGCGTGTGGCAGGTAGAGCAATGAGCGAGGCTTTGGGATAAATAGGCGCCACGGTTCCACTCTTCCGATCGCGTCGGGTCATTCTGGAATGGCGCGCCGCGCGCAAAGATAAGGTTCCATGCCTTCATCGTGAACCGGAGGTTAAAGGGGAAGGGAAGCCGGGTCCTACTGGGCTCTTCGTCAACAGGGTCAACGCCATGCATGAAATAGGTGTAGAGCGCCTTCAGGTCATAGTCGGTGATAGTGGCGTAGGAGGTATAGGGCATAGCTGGATAGAGGTTCCGGCCGTCCTTACGCTCGCCATGACGCACGGCTCGATCGAACTCCTCAAGTGAATAGTTGCCGATCCCGGCGGTAGTAGAGGGCGTGATGTTGGTGCTGAAGATTTCTCCCAGCGGCGTGGAAAGCGGTAGTCCGCCGCCAAACGGTTTATCCTTCGTCGCGGTGTGACAGGCTCCGCAGTCTCCAGCGATGGACAGGTACTGGCCCCTGGCCATCAGGGCCGGATCTTCAACGGTTTGGGCGAGGGCCGGGCCCGCGCCAAACGCCAAAGCCGCAATGAACAGACGGGGGAGTGCCTTGGAGATTGTCATCGGTTCCTCCCTCATATCCTGCCGAGGATGGCGTCAGCGATTCTCAGGCTGAGCGCACTCGCCGTCAGCGTGGAATTGGCAGTTGCGACCGTCGGCATCACCCCGGTGGAGGCCATGTAGAGATTTTCGAAGTCCCATGCACGCCCCACGTGGTCTGTCACCGAGGTGCCGGGATCATCGCCCATCGCCAGCGTTCCGGTGATATGTTGATTGTTGCTGTAGGAGCCTGGCTTCGAATAGCGCACATCAGTGGCGCCCAGCATGGAAGCGATATCCGCGTAGGCAGCCAACGAGACCTGCATCCCGCGCTCGACGTAGTCGTCGAAAGAGTAGGAAAAGGCTGGCACGGGCAGACCCAGAGCGTCCTTCTTCGTCTTGCTGAGCATGACGCGGTTGTTCGGGTCTGGAAGCTGCTCCAGCACGTTTTTGATGCTGAACTCATGCGAAGCGCGATAACGGATAGCATCGGCAAGTGCCTGGCCGGTGAGGCCCTCTTTGATTGCTGCTGCCGTCACGGAGGCAACACGTGAGGAGTTGGACAGGTCGATGCGGAAGGCTGCGTGTTCTGATCGGAAAAGACCGTCGCGCATCAGCTGAATCGAAGAAGGGCTCATTGGCCCGCGCCCCGGCCATATCGGCTCATCGACGTAGAAGGTCGCCGAGTTTGACGGGTGATCCATCAAGTTTCGGCCGAGCTGATCATTGTTGTTACATAGGCCATTGGGGAAGGCGTCATCGGCCGACATGAACAGGATTTTCGGGATTTCGATTGCATTGGCGGCAAGCACGAAGACATTGGCTTCGACCCGGTGAGAAGTCTTATCCCAGTCGTAGTAGTGAAGCGCAGTGATCCGACCTTTGCTGTCATGTTCAAGCTTGTAGACCACGGCTTTGGCAACGAGTTTCACGCCGGCGGCTTCGGCGGCGTCTGCGGAAAGGCCGCCGTGATACTGGGCATCAATCGGGCAGATCGGCATGCAATTGTTGTTGCCGCAGCACTGTGGGCGCCCGGCATAAGGCAGGCTGTTCCGGCCGGTCGTATTCGTCAGCACCTCGTATTTGGGCGCGAGGCGGGAGGTGACGCGTTCTTCGAGGTAGGACTTTGCTACGCCCGGCATTGGGAACGGTGCGCTGCGCGGCGAGTATTTCGCCATCTCTTCCGGCCCAGAAACGCCCCAGAGGATCTCAGCTTCCAGATAATAAGACTCAAGGTCATTGTAGGAGATCGGCCAGTCGCGGCCGATGCCATAGGTGGTTTTGATATGAAAATCATTCGGCAGCAAGCGCCAGGCCTGGGCTGCCCAGTGCCAGGTCGTTCCGCCGACGACGCGAATATACTCGGGCTTGTAGGGCTTCGGGCCGATCTGTTCGAGATAACCGTTGTCTGCAGGCTGATAGTCCGGGAAGGGCGCAAATTCCGAGTTTGGGTACGGCGCTATAAAATCGCCCTTACGCGGGGAGCGGCGGAAGTTAGCCACGATTTGGTCGCGCTGAATCCGCGGGCCGGCCTCCAGCATCAATACCTCGCGGCCTGCCAGCGCGAGCTTGCGCGCGAGAAGTGCGCCCACAATACCGGAACCAACTACGACCACGTCCGTAGAATTTGTCTTCGTCATTGGAGAGACTTTCAAACTTCGGTTCAGTTTTCAGGCAGGTTTGTCAGCCCAGCTTCCATAGACGCCGTAGGCGTAACTCGGGGGGCTCAGCACGTCGGCGACAAGCCGGTTGGCAAGCGCCTGCGTATAGGTGACGCAAATCGCGTCGGCACCAATGCCTGCGATGCCTAGATACCAGCCAGTCAGTATTGTACCTGGGAGATCGTCGATCTCCACGTATGCTGGGTCTATCGCGAGTTGGTGTGCCAGATCGGCTGCCAACGGATTTCTTGCAGAGATGAAATCGGCAAGCTTCGAAATCTTGCTCTGGAAAGCCGGATCGGTCTTGGTGAAGGCTACCGACAACGCCTGGGCAAACTCCGGTGACAGGTCGGTTCTGCCAGTCAGGAACTTCGAGACCGAAATGAACTCCTCGTTTGGGCTTGCTTGCGGGGCCTTGGGCCAAGCGGAGAAGGGGAGTAGCGCAATGGCGCCGAGGGTCGCCGCGCTCTGGAGCAGTTTACGGCGACCGGTGTTGATATGGGCAAGCGATTTCTGATGAAGCATGGCTGAACCTTTGAGCCTTCGGTCCTCATGCAATAAAACGCGCTAAAGTCTGCGAATTGTATTTTCCGACGTAAATCCTGCTCGACCTGCATCTCCGCGACGGCGGTGCCGCTGCGGCAACCAAGTGGGGAAGGCTAGGCTTTCCCGGCGCCGCCGGCCGCGCGCACGGCCAGCAGCATGCCGCCAACCACCAGAACAAGCCCTATGGCAAAGGACGGCGTAATGGCATTGCCCAGTATGATCACCGAAGAGACTATACCGATCAGCGGCACGCCCAGCGTGAAGTTCGACATGGCGAAGGCCGTGATCCGACGACCATATTCGGCGGAAATGACGAAGCATGCCGATGTCGCAACCGGGCCGATGAAAAACAACAGCTCAAGCAGTGAGCGATCAAAGCTGATACCGGTCGGCGCGCCTTCCAGCGCATAGGCAAAGCCGCTCAGGGGAATTGTTGCGATCAACATCTGCCAGGGAGCCAGAGACAGGGGCGAGGCAGTCCATTTGTGGCGTCGGATATGCAGAATAACGACCGACCAGCAGATCGCGCCGATCAGCAGAAAGGCGCAGCCGATGAGGGTCTGTGGATCCGACCAGTCCAGTTCGAGGGGCGAACAGATGATGGCAACGCCGACAAGCCCGACGCCAAGCGCGCCCAGTTGCCGGCCGGACGGGGCCTGACGGAACATCAGCCAGCCCATGACAACGGCCCAGAGCGGCGTTGTGTAGGCCAGCAAAACGGCGCGGCTGGTATCTGTGTGGGTCATTGCGACCATGCCGAGCCCGGTAAAGGCCATCATCTGCAGCAGGCCCATGCTGGCGACGATCGGCCAGTCCGGCTTTGGCGGAAACCGCAGTTTGCCGCGCAGCGCCACGAAGACAAACAGGCAAAGCGCGGCACTGCCAAACCGCAATGCAGCGAGCCAGAGCGGCGGCACAACGCCAAGCGCAAGCTTCGTCGCCGGCCAGCTCAGCCCCCACAGAAGCACCATGGCAGCGAGCCAGAGAAACGTCTCTGTTTTCGTGTCACGCTTTCTGACAGGCGGCTTTTGCAGCGTGCAGTCCTGGCACAGGCTCATGCAGATCACTCCGGTTTCAGGAAGCAGAAATTATTCCGGAATGGAAGGAATTTCTCTTCTCAGTTTTTCAATTTTGAAGGAGAATCGGTTATCTGTTTCGATATTGTATGAAAATGAGGGTAATCATGCCGACCGTCTTTCCGGCGCTCGATGCGGCAAGTCTGCGCATCCTTGACGAGCTCCAGCGCAATTCGGAAATCAGCAATGCCGAGCTTGCGGAAAAGGTGGGGCTTTCCGCGTCGCCATGCTGGCGGCGTGTTTCGGAAATGCGCGCAGCCGGCATCATCCGTGGGGCGGTGACACTGGTTGATCCTTTGAAACTTGGCCTTGCCGTCAATGTCTTCGTGCATGTGACGCTGGCCAGACAGGACAGGGAAACGCTGGAGGTTTTCACCAGCGCGGTAAGCGGACGCCCCGAGGTGATGGAATGCTATCTGATGACCGGCGAGGCGGATTTCCTGCTGCGCGTCGTCATCGAGGATCTGATCAAATATCAGGCCTTCGTGCTGGAATGCCTGACGCAGATCCCCGGTGTGGCCAATATCCGCTCGAGCTTCGCCCTTGATCAGGTCAAATATACCACCGCCCTGCCGACAGGGCATCTGCGCTGAGAGCGGGCGGGGTCACGCCGTCAGCGCGTCTTCGCGATAGCGGCTGCGCGCGGCGTCCACCTGATCGCCGAACTGCTCTGACCAGGCGACAAGCGCGAGGACCGGCGCCTCGATCGAATGGCCGAGCTGCGTAACCCTGTATTCAACGGCAAGCCGCCCTTTGGTGAAGACGTGGCGCTCCACAAGGCCGTTCATTTCAAGCCGTCTGAGGCAGGCCGCAAGGCTTTTCTGCGAAACTGCGGGCAAGGCTCTTCGCAGGGCATTGAAACGTGCCGCACCGCCACTGTCGCACAGCGCTCCAAGTGCCGGAACGGTCCATCTGTCCGACAGGATGTCGAGTAATACCCGGGTGCGGTCGAGTTCGATGGCGTTGCTCACAATGGTTACCTCCACTGCACCTGATGGCATGAAGGTGCGTAATTTACATCAGGTTTCCGTTAGATACTATAGATGCGATCTGAATTTTTCGCATGATGGAGACTGAAGAATGGATAGTGTTGCCGATACGCGCCCCGATGCCGGTTCCGCCGCGATGCAGCTTGGCGAAATGGAGGTTCAAGCCCTCAGGGATGGCTGCTTCGAGCTGCCGGCAAGTTATATGCGGGCGCCGGACGTCGTGCCGGACGAGGTGCCGGACGCCGGGGATGGCCGGATGATGCATCTTGATGTCAACGCCTTTCTCATCCGCACAAAGAGCGAGAACCTTCTGGTTGACACCGGCGGCGGCTACCGGCTGGAGAAAGACGCCAACCGGTTGTTGCCGGCGCTGGCGGCGGCAGGGCTTGCGCCGGGCGATATCGACACCGTGCTCATCACCCATATTCATCCCGATCACACCAGCGGGCTTGTCGGAAGGGCGGGGGAAGCGATCTTCCCGCGGGCCCGCGTCAGGGTGCACCGCGATGAACTGGCCTTCTGGCGCAGCAGCGAGAATGCGTCCCGTGCGCCTGACGGGCAGGCGTTTCAGTTTCAGTGGGCGGTGGAGGCCTTTGCACCGTATGACGGACGGATCGACGTCTTCACAGAGGGCCCGGTTCTTCCCGGCATCCGCGCCATATCGCTGTTCGGGCATACGCCGTTTCACAGTGGCTTCGTCATCGATGGCGGCGACCGGCAGCTGCTGATCTGGGGGGACTGCGTGCACGACATCGGTCTGCAGGCGGCACGGCCGGAGATCGGTTTTGCCATGGATATGGATGCCGCAATGGCCGAGGCGGCGCGCCGGAAGGCCTTTTCCATGGCCGCCGATGACGGACTTCTGGTTGCCGGAATGCATGTCGCGTTTCCCGGTTTCGGAACAATCAGCAGACATGGCACGGGCTTCGTCTTCAAGCCGGCGGTCTGACCCTTTTGAAATGAGACGGCGTGCCCGGAACGGCTGACCGTGCCGGGCACGCCGGTCGGGCGTCAGGCCCTGCGGGCGAGAGAATATTCGATCGCAAGGGCAATGACCTCGGCGAGGGCTGCGGCAATGGCGATGCCCCAGACGATCTGCCAGGAGAGTATTTCGGCACCGGCAGCACTGCCGATCGAGAAGCCGAGATACATGGTCGACGTATTGAGCGCTAGCGAGACCGAAGCCTGCTGCGGCGGGCCGGCAGCAATCAGCCGCGCCATCTGGGCGGGGAAAAAGGACCAGACGCTGAACCCCCACAGCGCGATGGCCGCCAGAACCGGCACCAGGGCGAATTGCGCCGGCAGCAGCGCCGAAACCGCCATGACCGCGAAGGCGACAGCCAGCGCCACGAGCGAGCCGGCGACGACGTGGTTTGAGCCGAAGCGGTCGTTGAGCGTGCCGCCCACCGTCACGCCGATGGCGGCGGCAATGCCCCACATCGACACGGTGGCGCTGATGCCATTGGCGGAAAGGCCGAGGATATCCGTCAGATAGGGCGCGATATAGGGATAGGCGGTATAGGCGCCGATCGACCAGAACAGCGAGACCGAAAGCAGTCTCAGAATTGCCGGTTTGCGGAAAACGCCGAGCCGCTCGGACAGGCTGGCAACGGCAATATGCATGCCGGCATTGCCGGCAATGCCGCTGAAAATGCCGATGATCGCGACACAGCCCATCACGGCCACCGCCAGAAACGTGGCGCGCCAGCCGAAGGCATGGCCGACAATGGCGCCGAGCGGCAGGCCAAGCGCGATGGCAATCGTCATGCCGCCGCTGACAACCGCCAGCGCCCGGCCGCGCATTTCGGGTCTGACAATGACCCCGGCCAGCCCGTTGGCGCCCGGAACGTAGAGCCCGGAGGCAATGGCCATCAGAATACGGGCAAGCATCAGCATGGCGAAGCCGGAGGAAAAGGCGGCAATGAAATTGCCGGCGGTAAAGATCAGCATGGCGACGATCAGGGTTTCCCTGCGTCTGAGCCGTGCCGTCAGTACGGTGGAGATCGGCGAGCTCAGGGCCATGACCAGCGTGAAGACCACGATCAGAAGCGCGGTGGCCGGTACGCTCTTGCCGAAATCGGCGGCAATGCGCGGTAGCAACGGTGCGATCATGAACCCTTCGGTCCCGATCGCGAACGTGCCGAGCGCGAGGAAATAGGCCGGAATGAGCGACGATGGCGCCTCGGCCGGTTTGGTTTGCTGCAGCATGAGGAGTTCCTTCATCGCGCGCAATACCCGGCAGTGCGCGCGATGCGCAAGCGGGCTGGCTTATCTGGTCCGGGGCCTGCAACCTTCGGTCAAACAAGCGCGCTACACGGGTTAAACGGTCCTGAGCGCCACGCCCCCGGACGGGCGCATGGTGCTCGGCACGATCATCAGACGGGAATGGGATTGGCGATCATTTCGGCGTTGAAGCCGTTGACCATGGCGTGCTCGCCAATGCCCGGATTGTCACGGATGGCGCGGATTTCCTCGACGAAAATCTCCTCGTCATCGCTGGCCAGTCCGGCCATCGTCTTTTCGATGAACACTTCGAGCGGCATGGCGCGCGGATCGCCGCTCTTCTTGATCAGGTCGGTATCCACCCATGGCGGTGCGATTTCCTGAACACCGACATTGGTGTCGCGCAGCATGAACCGCTGCGACATCGCGTAGGAGTGCAGCGCTGCCTTGGATGCCGAATAGACGGCGGTGACGGCGAGCGGCACATAGGCCAGAACCGAGGTGTTGTGGATGATGGTGGCGCGCGGCTGGCGCTTCAGGTGCTCGATTAGCGCCGAAGTCAGGCGGATCGGGCCGAGAAGATTGGTGTCGATGATCCGGCGCGAAACGGTGTCGTCGATTTTGACCGCAGGGTCGTCAAACGGCATGATCCCGGCATTGTTGATCAGAACATTGAGACGCGGATAGGCGGCGACAAGCTCCGCAGCCGTGTCATGAATGTCGGCCGGATCCGTGATGTCGAGTGTGATACCATCCATGCCAGGATTGGCGGCGGTCACCTCGTCAATCAGCGCTTTTCTGCGTCCGGCGATAATGACCTTGTTGCCGAGGGCGTGGAAGGCTTCGGCCACCGCCCGGCCAATGCCCGATGTGCCGCCGGTGATGAAGATGGTGTTGTCGTTCATGTTCATGGTAGTTCTCCTTTTTTAAGGTCAGCCCGTCCCGTGCCGCGACCGGACCAGCCGGAAGGGCATCAAGGCATTGTGGTTGTGAAATCGGGGTAGGGGTGGACGGAGCCTCGGGCTCCGTCCTTCATCGCGTCGTGCGGGGCTCAGGCAGCCATGCGCTCGACCTTCGGAAAATCGAGCGTCGTGCCGACGATGTTGTTGACGCTGTTTGTCAGGATGCTGACAGCGACATGCGCAATGGTCTCGAGAATTTCGGCGTCGGAGACGCCGTAGGCGCGGGCGGCTTCAAGCGCCGGCGTGGCGTCCTGGCCATGGGTGGCATTGATCGCGAGCGCAAGCTCGAGCACTGCCTGCGCATGGCCGTCGGATGAACGCCCGGCCTGTGCGGCGGCGCGGTCTTCGGCGCTGACGCCAGCGGCGCGGGCAGCGCCCGTATGGGCGGCGAGACAGTAATCGCAGCCATTGGCGGCGGCCACGGCGATGGCGATCAGTTCGCGCGTCGCGGCGGGCAGAACGCCCTTGCGCAGGGTGGCGCCGGAACCGGTATAGACATCAAGCGCCGCCGGTGCGTTGGCCAGCACGCGATAAAGATTGGGCACCATGCCCATGGACGCCTTCGTCCTGGCGAAGATCTCGGCCACATGCGGTGTGATCTGCTCGTCGGTAAGCGGTTCGATTGCAGACATGTCATTCTCCTTGTCATAGGGCGGTTCGCGATCTTCCCGGAAAGGAATAAGAGCGCCGCCGTCGGGTTAAAAGTGCGGCAAAAGAGCGTTTCAGCCTTGTAGGAAGCGCTCAATTTCAGCGACGAAGTCATCGATCTCCTGAAACAGGAAGGCGTGGCCGGCATCGGGATAGAGCAGCAGCTTGGCGTCGGGGGCTGTCTGGGACAGCACATATGAGCGATAGGCGGGGATCATCACGTCATGCGCGCCATTGGCCACCAGAACCGGCAGTTTCAGTTCACGCGCCCGGTGCAGGATGCCGGGCCAGGCCGAAATTGCCTTCACCTGTCTGACGAAGGATTCGGCGGTGACCCTCGGACCGCGCGCCCTCTGACCGAGGACACGGGAAAGCGACGCCCGGCCGGCAGAGACGGCGCAGTCCGTCTCGGGATAGAACAGGAAGAGGAAGTCATCTTCCCCGTTTTCCGGCCGGGTCATGACCGACGCCACGCGCGGATGCGGTTGCGGTCCGTCGGCGATCGGGCCCGGGCTGGAGCCGGCAACGATCAGCCGGCGGACCATGTGCGGAAAATCAAGTGCGAACTGCTGCGCGATGGCGCCGCCGAGCGACCAGCCGAGAAGGTCGATCTGCGCGAGGTTGATCGTGACGAGAAAATCAGCCGCCACCGCCGCCATGCCGGCCACCGTTTCCGGGACCTGGCCACCGGAACGGCCAATACCGGCGCTGTCGAAACGGATAACCCGGCGATTGGCCGAAAGTCCGGTTATGAAGGCTGGGTCCCAGTCGTCCATCGTGCCGCGGAAGCGCTGGAACAACACCAGCGGCAGGCCGCCTTCGGGACCGCTGGCCTGCCAGGCGATCCGGCCGTGGCGGGTTTCGGCATGGCGTATCATCGGGGTTGTCGTCATCTGTCTGTCTCCTGAGGGCCGCCCCTTGGGGATGGCTGCGATGACAGAGAGATAGGCGCGAAGGCTTTTGTCTCAAAAGACGTATAAGCGTCATTTCAGGACATTGGCGCCGTCATACCGGTGTCGCGGGTTGGTTTCGGGGGGCGGCCGTTCCGGTGCCAGCCTCGCCCTCCACCATCTTCAGGCTGCGCCTGAGGGCCTGTGGCGGCTGGCCGAAGAAGCGGAGAAAGGCGCGGCGCATGCGATCGCGATCGGCAAAGCCGGTATCACGGGCGACAGTGTCGAGGGGATGGCGGCCATCCTCCAGCATGATTTTTGCGGCTTCAAGACGCAGCCGCTCGACCGCCTTGGCCGGTGACTGACCGGTTTCCTCACGGAAGATGCGGCTGAACTGGCGCGGGCTGAGCGAGGCGGCGTCTGCCAGTTCCTCCACCGTCAGCGGGTTCTTCAGGTTTTCGCGGGCATAGACCAGAGCGCGGCGTATCCGGTCGGAGCGGGGTTCGAGATCGAGCAGGGCGGAAAACTGCGACTGCCCGCCCGGACGGCGGTGATAGACCACCAGATTGCGCGCGACGGCGCGGGCGAGGCTTGCCCCGTGATCATCTTCGATTAGCGCCAGCGTCAGATCAATCGCCGCACTCATGCCTGCCGATGTCCAGATGTTGCCGTCGCTGACGAAGATGCGGTCGTCATCCACTTGTATATGAGGGAAGCGTTCCTGCAAGCTGCGGGCATGATACCAGTGGGTGGTGGCGATCCGACCGTCAAGTAGTCCCGCCTCTGCCAGCACAAAAGCGCCGGTACAAAGGCCCGCGACGCGGCGCGACTGCGCCGCCGCAGCGATGAGATAATTTTCCAATCCCTTCGAGATGCTGCGCGGTACCAATTCCCCCACCACCATAAGAGTGTCCGGAAAGTCCGAGAGCGGCTCGGTTTCAATTTTGATGCCGAGGGAGGAGCGAATTGTCCCGCCTTTTTCTGACATCACGGTCAAGCGGTAGCCGTTCTCGCCCAACGTTTGATTTGCAAACTCGAAGGCGGAAAGGGCCGCCATTCCCATGATCTGGAAGCCATCTTCCAGAATGAAACCAACATGCTGCACAACGTGCTCCGTTATGTCTCTAATTAACGCTTATATGACATTTGAGACATTGCCTTAGATCAGTAGCCTATCATCGTCAACCAACCCGAAGGAAAGACCCATGACCACAGCACTCATCACCGGCGCATCGTCCGGCATCGGCGCCATCTATGCCGATCGTCTTGCCGCCCGCGGCGAAGACCTCATTCTCGTTGCCCGCAACGCGACCCGCCTCGAAGCAATCGCCGACAAGCTGAAGACCCGTTATGGCGTCAGGGTCAGCACGATCGCTGCCGATCTGGCCAGCGCCGGCGGTCTCTCTGCGGTCGAGTCTGTGCTGAAGACCGATGAAACCATCGCCACCCTGGTCAACAATGCCGGTTTTGGCAGTGCCGCCCCGCTGGTATCGGCCGACGTCGATGAAATGCAGAATATGGTGGCGATTAACGTGACGGCCCCAATGCGCCTTGCCTATGCCGCCGTGCCGGCCTTCCGCGCCAGGGGCACGGGAACAATCATCAACATTTCCTCGATCGTTGCCATCGGACCGGAAGTCCTCAACGGCGTTTATGGAGGAACCAAGGCCTTCATTCTGGCTTTCAGCCATTCGCTGCGCAAGGAACTTGAAGATACCGGTGTCCGTGTGCAGGTTGTCCTTCCCGGCGCCACCGGCACAGAGTTCTGGGACATTGCAGGCCTTCCGGTCCGAAACCTTCCCGAAGAATGGGTGATGACCGCCGATGATCTGGTCGATGCCGCGCTAATGGGGCTGGACCGCGGCGAATATGCCACCATTCCCTCGCTGCTTGAGGCGGGACAATGGGATGCATGGGAAGCGGCCCGCGCCACCATGATGCCGCATCTTTCGAGCGCTGTGGTTGCCGAGCGCTATCGCCAGCAGATCGAGGCCTGATCGCGGTGGGGGGACATGGTCTCAGGCGTTTACCCGCTGTGTTTCGTTTGCTCGTTCGCGCGGATCGTGTCCCTTCGGCTTTCCGAACAGGCTGATATTGGCGTCCCCCCAACCTTTAAGCGACAGCAGGATGGGCTCCATGGTTCGGCCCAGCTCGGACAGCGAATACTCCACCTTCGGCGGCACCTGCGCATAGACGGTGCGCACGATCAGCCCGTCTTCCTCGAGCTCGCGCAGCTGGTTGGTCAGCATGCGCGGCGTGACGTTGACGATATGTCGGCGGATCTCATTGAAGCGCAGAGTGCCGGACAGAAGGTGAAACAGGATCACGGATTTCCATTTGCCGTCGATCAGACCGATCGCGGCTTCGACTGAACAGCCGGGGCTGCAGTCAAAACGGGAGTGGCGGGCCTTGGCCATGTCTTGCTCCTTAACAGTATCCAAAACGATACTATGTGCGTTCGTTGTGCGTATTGGCTCGATAAGAAGTTAATAGCATTTTGAAAGCACCGCAAGTTTTTGGTCAACAGCAAGGAGACAAGCTATGAAAGCCATTGGATACAAAAAGCCCGGTGCGATCGATCGTGACGATGCACTCATTGACATTGAACTGCCCCGCCCGAAAGCGACCGGGCGCGATCTTCTGGTCGAGGTTGCGGCCATTTCGGTGAACCCGGTCGATACCAAGATCCGCGCTGGCGCCACGCCGCCGGAAGGCGAATACAAGGTGCTCGGCTGGGATGCCGTCGGCCGTGTGGTCGAAACCGGTCCAGATGTGAAGAGTTTCAAGGTCGGTGACGCTGTCTATTATGCCGGTTCGCTGATCCGTCCCGGCGCCAACAGTCAGTTCCATCTGGTTGACGAGCGCATTGTCGGACACAAGCCGACAAGCCTGACCAATGCCGAGGCCGCGGCCCTGCCGCTGACGGCGATCACCGCATATGAAATGCTGTTCGACCGGCTCGACATCGCCCGCCCGGTTCCCGGCGCGGCCAATGCGATCCTGATTGTCGGTGGCGCCGGCGGCGTTGGCTCGATTGCCATTCAGCTTGCCAGGGCGCTGACCGACCTGACGGTCATTGCCACCGCATCGCGGCCGGAAACCGTATCCTGGGTCAAGGAACTCGGCGCCCACCATGTCGTCGATCACTCAAAGCCGATCGCCGAACAGGTCGCAGCACTGGGCATCGGCGGGCCCGCCTTTGTCTTTTCGACCACGGAAACCCACCGTCACTTGAAGGAGATCGTCGAGGCGATCGCGCCGCAGGGCCGTTTCGGTCTGATCGACGATCCCGATGGGCTCGATGTCATGGCGTTCAAGCGCAAGGCCGTTTCCACGCACTGGGAATTCATGTTTACCCGCTCGATGTTCGAGACCGCCGATATGGACGCCCAGCAGAAGCTGCTCGATCATGTTGCCGAACTGATCGACAGCGGCCGGATCCGTACCACGGTCACCGACATCCTGTCGCCGATCAGCGCCGCCAATCTGAAGAAGGCCCATGCGATCATCGAAAGCGGCAAGGCACGCGGCAAGATCGTGCTGCAGGACTTTTGAGCGGGAGCACAATGATGACCACAGGTTCAAAGGCCGAAGTGCATGTCGTGGCAGTGCTGAAGGCCAGGCCGGGCAAGGGCGCGGCACTGCTGGAGGCGCTTGAGGCGATCATTCCGGCGGTCCGCAGGGAAGATGGCTGCATCCGCTATGAGCTGACCGTTGACCGCGCAGATGCGGATCGCGCCGTCATGCTGGAAGTCTGGCGCGATGAAGCCGCGCTCGGCCGGCATGAGACCGCCGCCCCGTTTGTCTCGCTCGCCGCCTGCTTCGATGAACTGCTGGCAGAGCCGGTCGCCCTGCTGAAACTTCAGCACCGCATGTGAAACGGTACCGGCCATGTCTGACAGGGCATGGCCGGTCGTCCACACCCGAAAGGACAGATCATGACATCTCTTGAAAATGCCCGCGTACTCGTCATCGGTGGCAGTTCCGGCATCGGTCTTGCCACGGCCCGTGCTGCGGCTGCTGCCGGCGCCGAAGTCGTCATCGCCTCGCGCTCGGCGAAAAAGCTCGAAGCCGCAAAACAGGATATGGGCGTCAATGTTACGACAGCCGTGCTCGACATCACCGATGCCGAGGCGCTTGAAGCCTGGTTCGGCGCCGCCGCCTCGTTCGACCATATCGTGGTTTCTGCCGCGCAGACGCCGACCGGTCCGGTGCGCAAACTCGCACTGGACGACGCCCGCAAGGCCGTCGACAGCAAGTTCTGGGGCGCCTATCAGGTCGCCCGCGCCGCCCGCTTCTCCGAGCGGGGAACGCTGACGCTGGTCTCCGGTTTCCTCAGCGAGCGGCCGTCGGCAAGCTCGGTCCTGCAGGGCGCCATCAATGCGGCGCTGGAGGCGCTGGCCCGTGGTCTGGCGCTGGAACTGTCGCCGGTGCGTGTCAATACCGTCTCGCCGGGGCTGATCGATACGCCGCTGTGGAACGGTCTTGGCGACGACGGCCGGACCGCCATGTTCGACAAGGTTTCGAAGTCGCTTCCGGCAAAGACGGTCGGCAAGCCGGAGCATATTGCCAACGCGGTTTTATTCCTGATGACGACGCCGTTCGCCACGGGATCCAATGTCCGTGTCGACGGCGGCGGTGCGATCGGCTGACGCCCCGGTTTTGGCCGCCTGGAGCGTCTGGCGAAGACGTGGTGACCCGTTTTCGATAACCCGATGCGGCAAAACAGGGAAGCCAGACCATCGGGCGATGCGGATTAGTCGCCCGATAATTCAGGGCGGGACCGCGCGCAGCACCGCGATGAAGGCTCTCAGCCGCGCCGGAACCAGCCGGTGGCCGGGATAGTAGAGGCTGAGCCCGGGATAGGACGGGCACCAGTCGTCAAGCAACAGCCGCAGCGCACCGGTTTCAAGGTGCGCTGCGGCAATGCGTTCGGGCACATAGGCAATACCAAGGCCCGCAAGCGCGGCCCGCGTCATCAGTTCGGTGCGGTTCAGAACCAGCCTGCCTTCCGCCTCGATCCGGATGACCTCGCCATTTCGGCCAAACTCCCACTGCTGGGGTCTTCCAGCCGGTGTACGGCTTGCGATCAGGGCGTGCCCGGTCAGCTCAGACGGTGTCTGCGGCGCGGCGTGCCCCGCAAGATAGGCGGGGGCTGCGACCGTAACCATGCGCGAGGGACCGCCGATCTTCACGGCGACCATATCCAGCGGCACGGCTTCTCCCAGGCGAAAGGCCGCGTCATAGCCCCCGGCGACGATGTCGGTGAATTGCGGTTCGGCAACAAGGTCGAGCGTGACGTCGGGAAAGCGTTGCAGAAAGGCCGGCACGGTGCGCCGAAGCAGCAGCGCGGCCACCGTCTCCGAGGCGCTGATCCTGAGCCTGCCGCGCGCCGTATCGCCGGCACTGCCAACCTCGTCCAGAGCATCGTCAAGGCCTTCGAGCAACGGATGCACGCGTCCGGCAAACCGCTGACCGGCCTCCGTCAGCGCGACGCTGCGCGTCGTGCGGTTGAAAAGGCGCACGCCAAGCCTTGCCTCGAGATCGCGGATCATGTGGCTGAGCGTCGAGGGACCGATATCCAGTGCCTCGGCGGCCGCTCTGAAGCTCAGATGACGCGCGACGGCAGCAAAGGCACTCAGCTCGGCAAGCGTTGGACGTTCATTCATGGCCATTTCACCATCAGTTCATGCCGGATTGATGCGGTTATCAAACAAGAGTGCCGGGCCTATTTCAAGCACACACACGAAAGCCAAGGAGCAGAAAATGCGTGATACATGGTTCATAACCGGTGTGAGCAGCGGCTTTGGCCGCGCCATGAGCGAACAGGTGCTGGCATCCGGCGGGCGCGTGTTCGGCACGGTGCGCGAAGCCTCGGCAATCGCCGATCTGCAGAAGCGCTACCCGGACCGTTTCCGCCATGCGGTCGTCGACATGGTCGATGGCGATACGCTTGAAGGCGTCGTGGCCGATGCCTTTGAGGCCTTCGGCCGCATCGATGTCGTGGTCAACAATGCCGGCTATGGTCTTTTCGGCGCGGCCGAAGCGCTCAGCGACGCCCAGATCCGCCACCAGATCGATACCAACCTCGTCGCGCCCATTTTGATCACGAAGGCGGCATTGCCGTATCTGCGGGCGCAGGGCGGCGGACGGATCATCGCGGTGTCAAGCTATGGCGGTCAGGCGACCCATCCCGGCGCATCGCTTTATCATGCCAGCAAATGGGGGCTGGAAGGCTTCTTCGACGCGCTGGCGCAGGAGGTGGCGGCGTTCGATATCGGTGTGACGATTGTCGAGCCCGGTGGCGCGCGCACTGGCTTCCGCAGTGCCGCCGGAGCGGGGCTTCCCGATGATATCGCCGACTATGCGAAATCGCCGGCCGGCATGGTCCGCAAGGTGCTTGAAAATCCCGGTCACGAACCTGCGGGCGATCCCGACGCCATGTCGGCAGCGATCATCGCTTCGGCGGATCAGAACCCCGCGCCGCTGCGTCTTGTCCTGGGCGACGATGCCCGTGGCTTTATCGAAAAGGCCCTGAAAGCCCGGCTTGCGGCGCTTGATGCCTGAGAGCGGCGATGACGGTCCGCTGTTGCGGACCGTCATCGTGTTCCTGAACGAGCCGCCTGTCATGCCCCGGCGCCGGGGATTGCGGGCCTGAGGTTCGGGTAAAGGCGCCCGGAGAACAGAAGCCACAGCGTCATCAGCGTCAGGCCGCCGACAAGGATATTGGCCATGATGAACATGGCGATGGCGATGACAGAGACGGCGCCGTTGTCGCCATGGGCCATCAGCTCCAGCGGCGCGACGGCAATCGAGGTTGCACCGAAGGTAAAGCCCCAGAAGCCCGCGACCGGACCACTTTCGCGAAACCATCCGGCAAGGCGCGCCAGGATCGCCAGCTGCAGGATGCCATAACCGATCATCGCGTGAACGAGAATGTCGGGCGCGCCACCGGAGACCGCGATATAGGCCACCGCGCCAACGGGCGCAGGTGCGAGATGGATGCCGAGTGTCGGGCGGATCGCCTTTGCCGTCGTCGGCGCGGTCAGAAGCCGGTGCAGGATAACCGATTCCATCGCCAGCCAGGCAAAGAAACCCGATCCGAAGGCAAACTGGCCCCAGTCCGGATAGCCAAGCGCGGAGGCAACGGTTGCGGTGACAAAACTGCCGGCCACAGTGGGAAGATAGAGCACGGCCGTATTCTGTGCCGGGTCGCGCTCGCCCTTCCACAATTCGCCGGTCCGCCAGACGCCGAAGATCGCGGTCATGGCAAATCCGCAAAGATAGACGACGGCTGCCGCAGCATAGGAATAGGGCAGGAGGCCGCCGGCAATCAGCATGGTCGCCACCCCGGTCAGGCCGATATAGCAGCACATGATCGGATGGGAGGCTTCCTGCCGGAAGGCCGTCAGGCTGGTCAGGATCTTGGTGCCGTAAAGCAGCATCAGGGCGGCCCACACGGCAGCGCCGAGCGCGAAGATGGCCTCGGATATGAAGCCGGGAAGCGGAAAGATCCGCTCGGCGACCCGCCAGGCATTGGCGAGCCCGCCAAGGCCCAGAACCATGCCGAAGAATGAGGCCGGCGTTGCAGCTGCCAGCCGGGCGAACCATCCGCCCGGGGCGATGGCCGGCGGCGCCGATGTCGTCGTGACGGTCGAGGGCATGTCGGTTTCCTTCCTTGAAACGGTCCCGCCCGGGCAAAAGACCACGGTCGCAAAGCGGGCAATCGGTACATCTTGCGCGATCGAATGTATTGCCGGCCGCCTTCAGCGCGGCATCTGACCGGCAGTGCCAGTTATCGCAGCGCCGGCGCACGCCATATTGGACAATATCGCCATTGCCTGGCTCATTGGGGTTTGGGTGGCGCTCTGGTGACGTTGTCCCCGCCTTGTGCTGGCGATAAAGTAGACAAAGGTTTGTCTGGCAATGAAAGGCCACCCGGCCGGTAAGTTGGTGCGGCTGAACGGGAGATCGGTAGACCCAGGTATTGCATTGCCGAGGGATGTTTCACTGGTCTGTTTCCGACCTGGCTGCGGCCAGCGACGTCCTTCAACGGCGATCCTTCCGGAGGATGAAGCTCCCTGACATAGTCTCGGGTGAGCGCCAGAAGATGATAGCTTTCCCCGCATGCGGAGCGCTCTATGACCGACTTCGACACGAGGCCGCGTACAGCTTCGTCGAAATGATCTTCTCCGAGTGTTGGTGCGGCCCGGCGCATATCCGCAAGAGAAAACGTCTCCGGCAGGCTTGAGATTGCCGACAACAACGCGTGTTCATCCGCCGTGAGCCGGGCGAAGCTGCGCTGCAGCGAGGCTCTCATGCTCTGCTGATAGGCTGGAGCGGTGCGCCGCCCGTGCCGCAGGATCGCAAGCGGCCGCTCAATCCGTTGCAACAGGTCGTCCAAGCCGAGTTCCGCAGCCCGGCCGGCCGCCAGCTCAAGCGCTAGTGGCAATCCGTCCAGGCTTCTGACGATTTCGGTCACCTGTCTGAGACAGGAGCTGCCCGGCGTAGGACGATTGGGTAGGCTACAGCCTGCGCGGTTGAGAAACAGCTGCACGGCCGGACTTGCGGCAATCTCCTCGGCATTGGCGGAACGTCCGGGCAATGGCAACGGACGAAGCCTCAGAACGATTTCGCCGGCGATGCGCAAGGGTTCGCGGCTAGTTACGAGGAGTGTGGTGGGCGGGTTTTCCGCAAGCATCGTCTCGGCAAGACGCGCGACTTGGTCGATCACCTGTTCGCAATTGTCGAGCACCAGCAGCAGGCGAGATCCCCGAGTGAGAGGGTGTTGTTCGAGAACGGCGTGAACGCGCTCTGCAACATGATGTGTATCGTCGGGCTCTGCAAGATCGATCATGACAGCGTCCGCACCAGCAGCCGAGTAACGCCGAGCGAAGGCCTGAGCAACAACCGTTTTGCCAACGCCGCCCGGGCCAACAAGACTGATCAGGCCGTGACCGGAGAGCACCTCCAAATCGGCCAGCGTGTCATCGCGTCCGTGCAGGATGGGGACAGATTTCAGATCGGCAGCATCATGCGCAAGGGGGCTGGGCTGCGTCTCCGTTTCGGCAACGAAGGCATAGCCCCGCCCGGGGATGGCCCGTACAAAAGGGCAGGTTGCAGTAGCTCCGAGTGCTTTTCTAAGCGCCACCATATGAACCCTGAGTACCCCTTCAGACACGATGGTGTCCGGCCAGACGGTGGCAATCAGGTCAGCCTTGCCGATTAACTCTCCGGGTCGCGCGGCGAGCGTCGAGAGGATGTCGAAGGCGCGTGAACCAATCTTGATGGGCTGGTCGTCGCGCGAAAGCTGCCGCGCAGGAATATTGAGCTCGAAATTGGCGAAGCGGATCTTCTCCATGTGCAGCGTCATGTTCGCCCCGTCCCAGATAGAGCCTATGAAAGATGGAAGGCGGAGGAACCTGCCGGCGATGTCGTTGGTTCCGGTCGCTCGAATAAACTTAACAAAATGATGGGGGCGGGAAAGATATATATACGTATAGGGCAGATATACGCGGGTATGCGGCAGTATTGCTATTTACACTATCCCTTAGGATAGTTTTTCCGGTGTGGAATAGCCAGTAAAGCTGAACCCCCGGATATATGCTTTGGAACAGGACACCCAAGTGGCCTGCAGCTGCAGCCAGTTTTAGAACGGAGAATTTCCATGGATCGCTTTCACGACCGCACCGCGCTGGTTACCGGTGCTTCAAAGGGCATCGGACGGGCCATAGCCATACGTCTGGCATCCGAAGGTGCGCATGTTGCTGTCAACTTCAACGAAGATGAAGACGGCGCAGGTCGGGTTGTCGAACAGATAATTGCGTGTGGCGGGAATGCATTTCCCGTTCAAGCTGATGTTGGTGCGCCGGGTGACATCGAAGCCATGTTTACGGTCATAGCAGAAAAGTTGGGGCGGCTTGATGTTCTAGTCAACAATGCCGGCATATACCGTTCTAGGCCTATCGAAGAGCTGGATGCGGCCGAATTCGATCGTCATTTCCACACTAATGTACTCGGCGGCATGATGGCGGTGCAGGCGGCGATGCCACTGCTGAATGCTGGGTCTGCCATCCTCTTCATAAGCTCTACCGCCAGTACCCAGGCGCCCGCGCTCGGTTCGGTTTACTCTGCCACAAAAGGAGCCGTAACCAGCGTAATCAAATCACTGGCAAAGGAGCTGGCGCCGTCCGGTATCCGTGTCAATGGTGTAAGCCCAGGTTTCGTTCGTACCGAGGGTGTGGCGTTAGCCGGCATGATCGGAACGGAATTCGAACAGCAGATCGTGGCAGCCACGCCGCTGGCCCGTGCAGGACGTCCGGAGGACATTGCTGCCGCTGCTGCATTCCTGACCTCCTACGAGGCAGACTTCATCACCGGTGAGGTGCTGGTGGTCTCCGGCGGACAAGCGATGTAGATGTTAATGTTAGCTGCACCATAAATAGCACATTTATGCGCGCTATATGATTGTTTTTATTGGATTCCAGTACGGCTTATTTTTTAGACATTATCCGATTCACTGAATGAAAGCATCTGATTCACCAAGTTCGGCTCTTCGCAGCTTTCTGGTAGAGCGATCACCGATTTGGCCACTCGCGTACAACGCTCTTCAGCTCCGAGATAGGAAAAGCGGTTTCATCCAGATTGACGATGGCGCGCGATAGGTCCTGTCGCTCGTAAAGCCACACCCATCCAAACAGGATCAGCAATCGGAGGAATTCCCGAATCCGCCATCAGTTTTTGACCTCGACGTGTAAGATGCCAAACAGTCTGCCGATTGTCCGTCATCGAATGATTATGGACAGAATGGGGTTTGGATTTCAGGAGGCTCTGGCTCGTCTGACTTGTTGATCTAAGCTGCGTTTGCGTGGTGTTGCAAGCGTCAGTTCTGGATTGTCTGTGGCACCGTCCTCTTTCGCTGTTTCAGGATTTGGCCACCTCTGCCGAAATAGACATCAGTTGGGGTGAGGTTGCCGAGGCCCCGTGGTATCGGCGGTTGTTGCAATGGTCGATGATTGCACTGATCTGAGCTTCCAGGTCTTCGGGGAAGAAGGAATTTTCGAGCAGGATCCGGTTTTTCAGTGTCTGGTGCCAGCGCTCGATCTTGTCCCGTCTCAACGCCTTTGAGACAGATCAGGCTCAACGGATAAGGGAGGGTTTTGGCCATCATAGCGTACGCAAAGACAAGGTGATAAAGGATATCCGCTGGGCCATCCGCAAATTCTATTCCGCTGAGGAGAAGATCAGCATCGTGCTGGAAGGCCAGCGCGGCGAAGACAGTATCGCCGTGCTCTGCCGGCAAGGACTCTTATATTCTCTATGAAACGGAAGATGGCGAATGGCATCGGGAATATGCCGAAGGCGTCGACAGGCCGGAGACGATTGTCGTGGATGACGAGAAACGGGACAAGCGATGAGCCTTAGGCCTCGCATGCACCTCAAAAGCCGCCGGAGACTGGAACCGGCGGCTTTTGCTTTCGTGGAACCATCATCGGGTTTTCGGCGGAACGAGTTCAGCAAATGTGATTGTGCCTAGGACATCTGGAACACTGAGTTTTATGCGGCGCCTTGGCGACAGCATCGGGTCGGGCAGGAAGGGCTCGAGGTCCAGGGGCTCCGGTAGCGTTGCGATCCCATCACGGACAGCAATGGCGGTTTCATCCTTGGCCATGGATTTTACTCCTCTTGAGATGGTTGCTCGCAGCCTCAGGAAAGGCGGTTCTGGGTGGCGCAGGCCCGCCGCCAGCCGGACGGCGTATAGCCGGTGTGCCGGCGGAAGATGCGCGAAAGATGCGCCTGGTCGGCAAGTCCACAATCAAGCGCAATTTCCGAAAGCGGGGCATCCGTCAGCGCGATCCGCCGCTTCGCCAGCTCCACGCGTCGGGCGATGACATAGGCATGCGGCGAAACGCCAAAGCTGACCTTGAAGGCGGCCGAGAAATAGCTCACGCTCAGCCGAAGCTGTCCGGCAAGATCAAGCAAGGCGATCGAACCGTCGATATTCTCCTCGATATAGCGCTTGATCTTGGAAACCTGCCATGGCGCAAGCCCACCCTTGGCGATGGCCCGGTTCGCGGATGCCGGAGCTGGCGGCGCGCCGCTGCCAGCCATCATCTGCTGTGCCTGGCTGAGGCAGGCGAGCGCCTTGCCACTGTCGCTGCCGATCAGCAGGAGCGCCTGCATGACGATATGCGAGACGTCGGCGGGCGCCTCTTTGCCGGAGGTCGTTACATGGTTGGCGGGCATTGGCAATGTGGCTTCGGTCATTCTCGGCTCCTTGGAAGCAATCCATCGGGATGTTCGATGCCGTCATTGTTGACTGAAGCCAGTACCGTCGGAATCACACTCTAATGTCGAAAAGCAAGACATGGGTGTGACGACGCCATACCTGCGTATAGGTATCGGGATCGCAGTGCCCCAAAACATCAAAGCCGCCGTGCCATCGGGTGTGGCAGGCGGCTGACAATGTCATGAAAAAAGGCCGGACGGACGCGGAGGTGGACACGCCCGCCCGGCAAGGGCTCCATCAGGCGTTGGTGGAGCGAAGGATCTCGAACAGGAACCAGACGCGCTTTTCTGTCTCGTCGATCCAGTTCTCCAGAAGGCTTGCGGTTGCCACGTCATTGTGCTCGTCGCACACGCCATGAAGGGCGCGCATGCGGGCCGCGAGATCGGCATTGTCGGAGCGCAGCTCCGCCAGCATTTCATGCGGATGGACGAATTCGGCGTCGTTGTCGGCAATGCGCTGTCGGGCGGCGATGGCCCCGATCGATGTCAGCGTCAGCCCGCCGAGCTTGCGGACGCGTTCTGCCAGCGGATCGGTCATCGCCAGCAGCTCGTCGGACTGGTCGTCAAGCATCAGATGCCAATCGCGAAAGCTTGCGCCGGACATGTGCCAGTGAAAATTCTTGGTCTTCATGAAGAGCGCGAAGATATCGGCAAGAAGCGCATTGGCGCCGCCGCTGATATCCCTCGTTGCGTCTGCACCGAGGCCGGATGGCGTGTGGAGCGAGGCACCGCGGCTTGCATGGGTATGGGTCATTGTCGTTTTCCTTGTTGAAGACGGTTACTCAAATCGTCCGCTCGCCGGTGGATCGCTGGCCGGAAAGCTCTCCCGCAACGTTTCGTCGAGGATGTCATCGGCTGAAGCGTTGCGTTCATCGCGTTCGACCTTGCCGGCACTCTGCTGACGTTCGCCGGTGAGATGGTCCGGCTTCGGACCTGACGGGATCATGTGAAGGCTCCGATTGAGGCTGGAATTTGGTATCCCCTCGCCCTCATGCCCCGTCAGCAGCGCCGCGACCATGAGCAGGGGTGGGAACAGAAAGCAGAAACGATGCAGGAAATGGTAGGCGAGCGCCGCCCCGACGCAGCCGATGGCAAAGCACAAGAGTGCCCGCATCAAGGGCGCAAGCTTCGGCAGAACCGCCCTGGCGGAAGCCTCGCCTCCCCAGAGCAGGTCGGAAAGGTCGATCATGATCTGGGTTGTGGTCCCGGTCAGCAGCGTCGTCGGTGGCAGATCGGTCATGTGCACACGATGAAGCGCATTCTGGATCGCCATCGCCACGACAAGCACCATGCCGAGCAGGATCTCGCCAATGCTGCCGGAATAGTGCGCCGGAAGATCAAAGGCCAGCGCCGCGGCAATAACGAACAGCACCAATTGAAGGACAAGGAAAACCGGGATCACCGGATAGCGGCTCAGCTGCAGCCACCGACCTGCCCGCCGCACGACCATGACGGTGAGGCAGAAGACCGGTAGTGCCAGAAGCTTGGCGACCACACCGCCTGTTCCGGTTGCGATCGTGGCGCCGAGGGTCACGAAGTTGCCTGTCACATGCGCGGTAAACAGGCCGCCCAGCGCGATGAACCCCATCGTATCGACATAGCCGCCGTTAAAACTCAGTATCGATGCAAGCGCTGCCCGCGACATGTCGGTACTCCGTCCGGGATAAGGCCACGGCGGGCGCCCCGCCATGGCACAAACCGTTTCAGCCCTGGATAAAGGCCAGAATATCGGGATTGATCACCTCGGCATGGGTGGTCAGCATGCCGTGCGGGAAGCCCGGATAGATCTTCAGCTGCGAGCCGGACACCAGTTTCGCCTGCAGCTCGGAAGCGTCCTTGTAGGGCACGATCTGATCGTCATCGCCCTGCAGGATCAACGTCGGCACGGTGATCGCCTTGAGATCGTCCGTCTGGTCGGTTTCCGAAAACGCCTTGATACCGTCGTAATGGGCCTTGGCGCTGCCGTTCATGCCCTGCCGCCACCAGTTGGTGATCACGCCTTGATAGACCTTCGCATCGGGACGGTTGAAACCGTAGAATGGGCCGGAGGCGACATCAAGGAAGAACTGCGCCCGGTTCGCCGCAAGCTGCGCACGGAAGTCATCGAAGACAGCAATCGGCGTGCCGCCGGGATTGCTGTCGGACTTGACCATGATCGGCGGCACTGCGGCAACCATGACGAGGCCGGCAACGCGCCCCTGAGGCTGGCCGAAACGGGCAACGTATGCAAGCGCCTCGCCGCCACCGGTGGAATGGCCGATATGGACTGCATTCTTGAGGTCAAGCGCGGCAGTGACAGCTGCGGCATCGGCGGCATAATGCGCCATGTCGTGCCCGTCGCTCACCTGCGCCGAACGGCCGTGGCCACGGCGGTCATGGGCGACAACGCGAAAGCCCTTGTTGACGAAGAACATCATCTGGGCGTCCCAGTCATCGCTGGAAAGCGGCCAGCCATGGTGGAACATGATCGGCTGGGCATCTTTCGGACCCCAGTCCTTGTAGAAAATCTCGACGCCATCCTCGGTGGTGATAAAGTTCTCGGCCATCTGGCTCGCTCCTTCAGGTTGATTTTCGGGCTCATCCGCCATCGCGATTGACGGAAGCACAGCAAAGAAAGATGCGGATGCCCCGCCAATCAGCGCTTGCCGGCGTGTGAGGGAAATCAGGTCGTTCACGTTCGTCTCCTTCAGATATCGACAAGCCCTTGCGGTTGTTCTGACGGAGACGAAACTAGCGATGAGGGAGACATGCCGATTGTCAAAACATCAGGCGGTTTGAACGATCGTGCGGTGGAGTTTGGCTGGCAGATGCGAACTTGCCCCGAGCGCCGGCGCTTCGGCTACCGCCGGATCCATTTCATGCTGGATCGGCAAAGGATCGTCATGAACCTGAAGAAACTCCGGCGGCTTTACCGGGAAGAGAAGCTGACCGTGCGCAAGCGCGGCAGCCGCGAGAGGGCATTGAGAACAAGGCGACCATTGGGCTTGCCCTCACGCCCCATCGAGCGCTGGAGCCCGGATTTCATCAGTGATGCCTTCATAGATGGCCGCCGCTTCCAGGTGTCGTAAATGGCTTCACCCGCGAATGCTTGTGTCTCGTCGCGGACACATCGCTGTCTGGCGTTCGCCTTGCCCGGGAGCTGGACACCTTCATCGACAGGCGAGGCAAGCCAAGGACTACTGTTTCCGATAACGGCACGGAGATGACCAGTATGGCGATCCTCAAATGATGCCAGGAGACCCATATTGAATGGCACTATATCGCTCCCGGCAGGTCGATGCAGAACGGCTTTATCGAAAGCTTCATGTGTAGACGGCCCCGCGGGCGCAAGTGCTTTAATTGTGATGTCCATCGGTGGTGAGTTTATGTATTCGGCCTGTTCATGCAGCCCTTGCATGACTGCGGGCCCTGATGGTGTGCGCCGATCAGCGAGACGCTGTTCTCGTCGCTCGCCAAAGCGCGCGCTGCCATCTCAATTTGGAAGGAGGATTACAACGCAAACAGGCCGCTTTCATCGCTGGGCAATATCATCACCAACGAGCTCGCAATGAAAATGGCACTGGAGAAACAGGCCGCTTGAGGCCAGATTGGAAACCCGATAATCTCCGGAAAATGGAAGAAAATCGGGCCTCAGGTCAACAATCCTCTACACATGCCACCCGTCCGGCGAAGCCGATGCTTCACATCGGAACCAAAACCCAACTTTTTGTGACTTTCATTGGGGGCGTTTACAGTTAACGCTCTGCCCAATAACTCTTAACAACACTGAACTCGTCCGATAGGTGGCTTGCGGTCACTCTTTCTGCATCCAGATGCAAAAGGAGTTTTCGATGATCGCATCTTTGTACAGCAACGACGATCACGTCGTTCCCGGTTGTGCCAGCCGATTTGCGCCCCCGACCGGACTCGCCGACTGGCAGTGCAAGAAAGTCATACGCTTCGTCGCCGGCAATTACGAGCGTTCCCTGCGGGTCTCCGATCTCGCCAGCGTTGCGCGACTGAGCGCCAGCCAATTTTCTAAATCATTCCGCGTGAGTTTCGGCATCTCGCCTTACGACTATGTTCTCAGGATACGCATCGAGGCTGCCAAGGATCTGCTTTGCTGCTCCGACGAGCCCCTCAGCCAGATCGCCTACGGCTGTGGGCTCTATGATCAGGCCCATCTTTCCCGGCTTTTCAAGAGATATGTCGGCACATCCCCGCAGCGTTGGCGGCGTTTTGTGAAGTCTGAGGAACGATGCGGCACAATCAGACGGAGCGGTGCCGCGACCCTGGTGAGGTCGCAGACAGTCAGCCGATTGAACTAGGGTGAGCAACTATAGATGGCCGACCGGCAAATGAGGAAGAACGTCATCAACAACCTCGGTCTCCGGCCGGTCTGCACCCTGGACATCTTCCGCCCGCCAGCGGCCATCCGCCGTCTGGTATAATATATGCGCGTTGCTTCCGCTGGAACGCTGACGTTCTGCCGCGTGCCGCGCGGCATCGAGGGCCAGGGCATGGCTTGGAAATGGTTCCGACCACACATCATCCAGATGATAGGCGTAACCGCCATCGTGGAACCCGACATGGTAGACAACCTTCATTGCTGATATCCTTTTTCAGGGCGAAGTAACCCACCGGCCCATCGTGACCTCGACCGCTTCAGGCCTGCTAACATGCAGATATTCAAGCGTTTTGAGACCCGCAAATATTGTATGATGTTGCGGTGCCGGATATCCGCGAAGAGGCGTCGATGCCAGGAGCTGTCGGTTCCGCGCTAGGCCGCAGAGGTGGCCTGTACTTTTCCAGCAAGCGGAATGGCGATATCGAAGATCGCCCCGCCGGTGTCGCTGTTGCGTGCAGACAGCGAACCACCGTGCGCTTCGGCGATCGTTTTGCAGATTGCCAGACCGACGCCCATGCCATCCTTCTTGGTGGTGAAGAATGGGTTGAACAGCTTGGCGAGATTATCGTCTGAAATGCCGGGGCCATTGTCCGAGATCGTGATGATGGCAAGTCGGTCAGAGGTCTCGTGCGCGCGAACGGCAATTTCCATCTGTCGTTCCGTGGCGGGGCGCTCACGCATGGCCTGGATGGCGTTCGTTATCAGGTTCGTCAGTAGCTGCTGCATCTCCAGACGGTCGGCCTGGATGAAGATCGAGGGCTCAGCAAGCCGGAATGCGACTCGCACGCGTGCGGTCAGCAACTCACGTTCCATAAGATCAAGCACTTCTGAAATCAGCGTCTTGACCTCAAGAGCTCCTACGCTTCGCTTTTCGCCACGCAGCAATTCACGCGTCTTCTGAATGATCTTGCTGGCCCTGAGGCTGTGCTGAACCGCACGCTCGGCGGCTTTCGTCGCCGACTGTATATCGGGCGGGCTTGCAGCAAGCCAGCGCATGCAGGCCTGTGCGCTCATCACGGCTGCCCCGATAGGTTGGTTCACCTCATGGGCAATGGAAGCAGATATGGCCCCGACTGTTGCAATCCGTCCGGCGCGAGCCAGCTCCCCTTGCGCCAGAAGCATCGCTTCGCGGGCATGTTCGCGCTCCGTGATGTCAACAATAGCGCAAGCAACTCGCTCGAGCGCATTCGACGGCAGCGCCAGTACGATATGGACCAGCCGCTCTCCTCCATTTCGGTCGATGAGCGCCGTCTCGGTTTCGAGTTGCGATGCACCAGCCGAAAGTGCGGCAAGCATCTTAACCGGCAATTCGCTTTCGGGCGGAAGAAATACGCTGATCGGTCCCAAAACCTCGCTCGCTCGTTCACATCCGAGCAGCTGAAGCGTTGCGCGGTTCGCATCGGCGAGAAGGATGAGATCGCCGAAGCTTTCTGGATTTTGCGGTCCGCATTTAGGTGAGGTCGCGCCGCGGTGTTGGCTCGGTTCCTTTGCCTCGTTGATCACCAAATCGGCGAGCTGTGAGAGGTCAATTTCGCACAAGGCGATGTGATTCTGTTCGAAGATGGAGCGGTACCGTGCCTCGCTCTTTGATAGGTCGGAAAGCGCACGTCGTCTGGCGCTGGCGTCGAAGGCGACGAGACTAATCCCACCCATGAGCGTTACATAGAAGCCTACGGCCACAAGCCCGCTCATATTGGCGAGCGTTTGAGAGATGATCGGCGAGAAAGCGCCACCAAGAATGCCGCCGATGTTGAAAGCAACAGACGTTCCGGTGTAGCGCACACGGGCAGGAAAGAGGCCTGGCAGCCAAGCGCCGAGTGGACCATTGACGACGCCCATGACGGTAAGAGAAAAGGCGAGCAGCATGAATATCGTCACCAGAGAGCCGCTGCCAAGCATGGGCGCAAGCACTATTCCGGTGACGATCGTGCCGTAGCAGCCGAACATCAGTACGCGTTCGGCATCCTGCCGGTCGGACCACCAGCTTGCCAGGATGATCGCCACTGCCATGAAGCCGATCGCGGCCAGCTCAATCATCAGGAAGGTTGAGCGTTCGTAGCCGAGTACGCCCGTGCCGTAGCCGAGCATGAATGCAGTGACCGTATAGTAGAGCGAAAAGCAGGCAATCACCCCAAGGGCACCGATGATGACTTCACGCCACTGGTTCTTGAACACCTCGAGAAGGGGAACCGATGCCGGACTTTCATCCGCCATGGCCTCGGAGTATTCGCGTGTTTCTACCAGATTAAAGCGAACCCAAAGCCCGAGCCAGACTAGTGGAGCGCTTGCAATGAATGGAATACGCCATCCCCAATCGGCAAAATCTTCGGGTGTCAGGCAAAGCGTTAGGATTAAGAACAGTCCATTGGCCAGCACAAACCCAACAGGCGCGCCAAGCGGCGCGAACATCGCATAGCGCGTTTTCCAGCCTGGCGGGGCGTTTTCAAAAGCGATGAGCGCCGCGCCGGTCCATTCGCCGCCGAGCGCCAGGCCCTGACCGAACCGCAACAGGCACAGCAGCAGTGGAGCGAGCCATCCAGCCACGGCATAGGTGGGGAGGAAGCCGATTGCGGCGCTACAAATGCCCATGAGCAGCAGTGAGATGACCAGTGTGGTCTTGCGGCCGACACGATCGCCGAAATGCCCGAACAGCGTGCCGCCAAGGGGGCGGGCGATGAAGGCAATGCCGAAGCTTGCGTAGGCGCCGAGAAGTTCTGCCGAGGAGACGCCTGAGGGAAAGAAGATCGGTCCGAAGATCAGGCTTGCGGCCGTTGCGTAGATGTAGAAATCGTAGAACTCGACCGAGGTCCCGATCAGGCTCGAGAGCAGGATGCGTCTGGTCATCCGGTCTTTGGTGAAGGTCTTGGCTTGGTTCAGATTGGGCAATGCATCGGCCGTGCAGCAGAGGATCCAGACACGACCTTATAGGTCGGGCGACATGAGACGACAGTTTGCCCGCCCCGATGGCCCATGTCATCTGAACTCATGGATAGGTACACGCGTGGAAGCGGTCATGCGAAGCTTTCATCGAATCGTATGACATGCCCGCGCGATCGCCGGCACCAGTGAGCAAAGAGAAACTTTCATGTCACCTCTGGCAGGCGGTAGCCCAAGCGGCAGCACACATGCGCTCTCAGGCAAGACCGACAGCAAGCCGATGGTTGTTGTTGTCGACGACGACGAGGGCTTGCGCACAAGCCTTATTGATGTATTGCGCTCCGTAGGCGTCGAAGCAGTGGGATACGGCTCAACTGCTCCCCTGCTTGACGGTTCCTTGCCGGCGCAAGCGGCCTGTATCATCCTGGATATCCGGCTGCCAGGGATAAGCGGGCTTGATTTTCAGGACAAGCTGCAGGCGAGCGGCATCCACCTCCCCATCATCTTTATGACCGGATTCGGCGATGTTCCGATGAGTGTGCGCGCGATGAAGGCAGGGGCGCTGGACTTCTTGACCAAGCCGTTCCGCGATCAGGAGATCATCGATGCCGTCTCGCTTGCGATCGAGCGAGATACCGAACGGCGTCAGCAGCTCGCCCAACGGCGTAACCTAGAGATGCTTGTCGCGACGTTGACGCCGCGAGAGAGTGAAGTGATGGGACATGTCATTGCGGGTCTTCTGAACAAGCAGATCGCGTTTGAGCTCGGATTGAGCGAAATCACCGTGAAGATTCATCGCGGCAATCTGATGAGGAAAATGAAGTGCAACTCGGTGGCCGAGCTTGTTCTCAAGACCGAGCCGCTACGCCAGATCTAGAAGCATTAGCCCACTGCATACCATCGTATGACTACCGCTCGACGTGAGCGACGCTATTTTCTTTTTGGAACCGTCTGAAGAGAGAGGAGCCTTGCTTGCTGTCGGTTGATAGGAAAACAGTCGCTATAGTGGATGATGACGACGACCTGCTGGAGGCGACGGCATTCTTCCTAGAATCGATGGGCTATGACGTGGTTTCCTTCGCATCCGGCGAGGCGTTTCTCGCTGCAGGCGGCGCCCATCGCGTCGAACTGCTGCTTAGTGACATCAACATGCCGGGCATGTCTGGGCTCGAGCTCCAGGATATCGTCAGGCACCGTTTTCCCAAGATCAAAGTCATCATGATGACAGCGCTTCGAGATGAGGCTCTCAAAGAGAAGGCTCTGGCCAACGGTGCTCGTGATCTGCTGCAGAAACCGATCCTCGCCGACGACCTGGTAAATTCAATCGAGAAGGCGTGAGCTACGCATTGGCGTCGATGCCATCCCGCCGCGCCATATAAAAGGGAGCCTCCCTCCTGAACGAGCGGAAAGGCTCCCTTTTATGCACGAGGAAGCTTTTGCTTCTTTGCGGCTTGTCCTTGTCCTCAGCGCCTAACGGCGGCGGCTGAAGCGAGGCGGTCAACGGCGTCATCCGTAGTCCAGATCGCGTTGGCGAACCATCGGAAATTGATCAGCGCGGCCAAGTAAGCGTCACCCTCTGGCAGTTTGCTGCCCGCGGTGGCGTCCCGCACCACTGCCACTTCGAAGCCCTTCTCGACGAGGTCACGCAGATGGGATTCGACGCAGAAATTGGCCGCCATGCCCGCCAGGATAACCTGATCGACCTTCTTCTTGCGAAGCTGGAATACGACATCATTGGTCTGCGGACCGGCGATTTTGTGGGGCGAGCAGACGATGGTCCTCTGGTCCTCGATCAGCGACTTGTATTCTGGCATCCAGTCGGCGCCCGATCCATCGAAGCCCTCCAGCGAAAGCGGATCCTTGCGGTCGAACATCCTGAGTTTGTGCATCAGGGATTCACCAGTGGCTGCAAAGTCCCAGCGGTGGTCGAAGGGATAGTAGTAGTGGGGCGAGATGACAACTGGAATGCCTGCGCTCTTTGCCGCTTCCATCAACCTGCCGATGTTCTGCACAGTGTTGTGCTCGCGAATGCTCTCGCCGAATGGTCCCCAGGCGGCTCCATTAGGGGAGAGGAAATCGATCTGAGGATCAGTGATCAAAAGTGCGGCGCGCGAAAGATCGAGGTCGACATCGATCTTCGGCAATGCCGGCTCGGCGGGATCGGCATATACAGCGATATTGTTGAAGGTCATCGGAGTGCTCCTTGATTGTAACACTTCAAACCTAGCTCTCTACCTCAATGCTGCCTTGTAATATCCGGCGTTTGCAATCAGCTACATGCCAAAATGAATGGGCCGATCGAACAATCTGCGTGGTCAGTCTTCTGCGATTTTGACACCCCGGGCACGCCCTCGGGAGCGTCCGCGCCCAATATCATTCGAAGAGACAAACTCATGAGACCGCAGTCCCTACCCCCCTCCCGGACATTCCACATTGGCGGTGAGCGAGAGGTTGTCCGTCTCGGCTTTGGCGCGATGCGCCTCACCGGGCGAGGTGTCTGGGGCGAGCCGGCTGATCGTTCAGCAGCGCTTGCTCTGCTGGAGAACCTGCCTAATTTGGGTATTAATTTCATCGACACCGCCGATGCCTATGGGCCGGATGTCTCCGAGCTTCTCATTCGTGAGGCGCTTCACCTCTACCGATCCGACAACGAACTTCGACCGCTAACGGTTGCTACCAAGGCGGGTCTCGTGCGAACTGGTCCTGGTCAGTGGCACCCGGTTGGTCGGCCCGAGTATCTTATCCAGTCGGCCTATCGCAGCGCAGCCAAGCTCGGTGTCGAGCAGATCGATTTATGGCAGTTGCACCGCATTGACACCATGGTGCCAAGCGATGAACAGTTCGATACGATCCGGCAGTTGATCAGCGCTGGCATCGTGCGTCACGCCGGGCTGTGTCAGGTTTCAATCCTCGACATCGAGACTGCTCGGGAATTTTTCCCCGTCGCGACGGTACAGAACCGCTACAGCCTTGCCGATCGTAGCAGCGAAGATGTTCTTTGCTACTGCGAGGAGAATGGTATTGGTTTCATTCCCTGGTTTCCGCTGGCAGGTGAACTCGCCGCCCTTGGATCGCCGCTTTCGGCGATCGCTGAGGCTCATGCTGCGACACCGGCTCAAATTGCGCTAGCCTGGCTTCTGATGCGCAGCCCCGTGATGCTCCCTGTACCCGGGACGTCAAGCATAGCCCATGCGCGGGAGAATGCAGCCGCTGCGGCGATCATCCTCACGCAGGAGGAGTTCCTTGCGCTGGACGTCCTAAACCGGGGCGGCGCAAGTCAGGATTGAGTCCAACCGCGACGTCCCAATTTGCGTTGGCGCACAAGGGAAAAGGCGCAGGTGTTTTACCTGCGCCTTCTATAGGTTGACCAGTTTCAGCCCTGCTGACTAACTAGCTAGGTGGAGTTCGTCGTCAAGCGCGCTGACGCGGGCGTTGCCGAGGTAAAGTCCGGAGAGCCTTTCCAACGCGGTAGGCGCTATTCGACCCAGCGCGTCATTACGGATCACGAGCGTCGCCTTGTCGCGTCCGCCGAGCAGGCCACGCGGCTCTTCCAGCGCGCGGATATCGTAGCGATGATGCAGATATTGTGGATGCCACAGAGGAATGATCAGCCACTCACGACGGGCATAGGCGTCCTCGAAACGATCGAAGCAATCTGCTTCTGTTCCTGTTTCGAAGTGATAGCCTGCCTGCCCGAGACCGTAGGCCTCGACAATCGCTTTTGAAAAGCGGCTGATGCCGGCGCCTGGGTTTATCCCCTGAATCAGTCTGTCCATCCGCGAAAGCGCGAGCGGTCTCAAGAGATCAGCAACGCCGGCAATCTCCCGCGGCACGTAGTCGGGCACGCCCCAAATGCAATAAGGCTCATATAGCACCGTGATTTTCGTCACATCGGCTTCGATCGGTGAGAGATAGACGTCGTGGCTGGCGGGAAGCCAGGCAGAAACCAGAATATCGATTTCCGCGCGGCCAAGCCTCTTGAACATCTCTTCGTGCGGACCCGTGTCGCTTTCGATGACGTGACCATTTTCCTTTAGGATGCGTTCAACTTCGTGGGCACTGGCGTCGTGAAAGGAAAGATCGATGTGCCCGACTTTCAGTGGTATCGGCATTTCACTCTTCCGTCTTATTCAAGATAACCGGGCCGCCGTCTATGGCGATGCGGAAGAGCTTGTAGGGTTTGACTCGAAGGTCTTCGCCATTGTTGAAGCCGGCCTGGCGGTTCAGCTGATTTGCAGTAAAGTAGAGATAGCCGTCGGCGGCGACGGAGAGCGTGTCCGGCCACTGGATTTCATCCGATTGGCTGATCGTCGACCATGACCCGTCTTCCAACACGCGGATGGAATGATTTTCGTAGTCGCCACCGTAAACCCTCCCATCATCATCAGATTCCAGCCCATCGGAAGCGCCCTTGAGACCTAGGTCTCGAACCTTACCAGACAGCGTCTCTTCGGCGACATTTTCGTCATTAAGTGCTGCGGTGGGAACCGAAAAAAGGTGCCGGCTGGTGAGTGGGCTGAAATAGAGTGTCTTGCCATCGGGAGATATAGCAATGCCATCGCTGGCGATATGGACAGGCGCCGACGGGCCATCGGGTGGCGTGTTTTCAAGCGGTATACCGTCGATCTTCGCCACGAAGCCAGGTTCCGGTGCGGTCGATGCGTCTCCATTCAATCTGCGCGTCGCTTTGCCCGTCGCCAAGTCGATCACGATTATGGCACCAGGCCCGCTGAGTGAGCTGTCAGTTACATAGGCTACGCCTTCCGCGCCCTTCGTCATGTCAAAACGCATATCGTTGACATAGGTCGTGGGCAGGATCACCTCGTCTGGGAAAACCACAGTCTTGACGATGCGGTTTGTTTCCAAGTCGACTGCCACCAGCTTTGGGGCGCCCTTCACGGGTGCGCTAAATGCCGGTGCGCCGGTATCAAGGATCCATAGGCGGCCTTCGGGGCCTACGACAACGCTTTGTACGCTGAGCAGGCTCGATGCAGGGTGATCCTCGTCGGGTCGGTTGAACGCAGCATCGGGATAGGCAACCGCCTTTCCATCGATGAGCTCGGCGACGGTGAAGGGGACATCATCTCCCCAACGCGGATAGTTCACGAAAATGCGGCTGTCGCTGGTCACAGTAACGCCGGTCGGCATTGCATCGAAAAAGGTTGCGACGAGTTCGAGCTGGCGGTTTTCCTGTTGTGCGTCTGCCGGTGTCCAGGCGGTAAGGAACGTAGTGGCGATAAGAAATGCGGAGGATGTCAGCTTCAATGTGTTTCTCCCGATTCGGATGATAGGGGCACGCCGTCGCATTTGTGCGAAGCGAGAATGAGCGCCGGAAAAGCCCTGTTGAGGTGTCGGTACGCTTTTCCTGGCGTAATCAGGAGATAGTCGGGATGTCGCTGCGCGGATTGTATCATTCGCCGAGACCGTGTCCCGCAGCGTGGAGTAGTTGACGGGTGGTCACCAGTGTTTTTCCGGTAAGGTCGGGTTGTTGAAGCTCAACCTGATGGAAAGACCACCGATGACCAATGCTGGCCGCTGGCATAACAAGGAAGACCATTTCAGATACCTGACCGCAAGCATGTCGCGAGGCAGCTATAGGAGCGGTCATTCGAATAGTTCGGCTGGGGTTTCTAAACCTTTGTTTCGGGTAAGACCTTCCCCTGCTCAATCGTCAGAGGTCGCGGCGATCTGCATCATCGGAGGCATCGAAAGATTGACCAAGGACACCTCCCATGAATGCCAATTCGACCACTTCTCTCGCTCCTTCTACCATGGATCGCGGTTTTCTGCAGGACCTTCCGAACGCAGCCTCCCAGGGTGAGGCTCGGCCCTCCTTTTTCCCCGATGCAGATGGCGCTGCGGTCTATCGCGGCGGTCTCACCACTTGGCAAAAGCGCAAGATCATCGCCTATGTCGAGGAGAACCTGAGCCACGCAATTCGCATCGAAGTAATGGCCGCGCTTGCGCGCCTCAGCAAAAGTCATTTCTCAAGGGCTTTTCGTGAAAGCTTCGGGGACTCCCCTTACAATTATGTAATTTCCCGACGTGTTGCCCGGGCCAAGGAGCTAATGGTGGCATCCGAGGCGCCTCTGAGCGAGATCGCACTCGACTGCGGAATGTTCGACCAGGCGCATTTCTGCAAAGTCTTTAAACGCGCGGTGGGGACCAGTCCCAATCGCTGGCGCCGACCGAATATGCCGGGACCCCAGATGACACTACACTAGAGCAATTGGGCTTGAACGCTGAGCAGGTAGCCGGAAGGCCGGGCCGGCCAAAGGTCCCGGTGGCATACGGCTGCACTCGGCGGGCTGATCCATAATCGCTCTGAAACGGTCCGGTATCTCTGATGCCGGACTTCAAACGTTTGTTCCTTAAGACTGGTGCCTCGGTACCTGAAATTTCCGTCACCCAAAACGTCACTCGATCCGCAAGCCGAGTTCAACCGGCGGCGGATCGAGACAGGTCACAAATGCTCGGGCATCAGCGCAGTCATGCCACGCCGATGCCGAGGGAGCAGCATTAGTTGCTGTTCTTTTGGGAGCGCTCGATGAGCTTGAGCTTGTGGTCCGGGCCGACAACGTAGGTTTCCACGTAATGCTGACCATTGCTGTAGAAGTCGTTGGTCATGGCGGAGCCAACTGGCGACTTGGCGAGCTGACCGTACTGCGAGCCGCCATAGGTGATGCTACCGGGGATAGGCTGGAGCGCGAAGGCCGGAGCGGAGATCGTGCCGAGTAGGGCGATTGTTGCGATGATCGTCTTCATTTTAGGGTCCTTTATGTTGGAAGCACCGGAGAACCATTCCCCGGTTGCAAGGAGATCATCGTCGAAACGGCCATTTATCTATTGTAGCTTGCGAGCGGTTTTGGCTGATCCACGCATGCCATTCATCCAACTGAGAAGTCATGCGCAAACCTGTGAGCGAGCAGTATCGTCAAAGATACCTTGACGAGCGCTCACCCGAGAGACTTACTAGGATGCAAGGGGAAGCCCTGGGCACCAATATCTGTTTTGATCACGGACGCTGAATTGGTAACTATTTGTCGCTGGATACTGGCGGCTTGCGCCGCCTTGCTGGCCGGCTGCGAGCTTTTCGTTTGGCACGCGCTCGGTTCGGAGACGAGAGTGACCGGCGGCGCTGTGACACTGCTGGGCGCGTGTCTCGGTCTGACCGCAATCGGAACCGTTCTCGCTGAGCGACTGTTTGCAGCGCGCGATCGTATCTCGGAGACCCCAGAAGAAATCGGACTGCTCGATCGAGTCCCGCAATTTGTCTGGCGCGCAAATGCTACGGGCCAGGTGGATTTCTTCAACAGTGAGTTCCGTGAGCTCACTGGCGAAGATCCGGGGCAGGCCGTCACCCGTAACGACTGGCGACGCCATATACATCCAGACGATCTCGCAGACTTCGAGGGGCGCTGGTCAGAGGCTGTTGCCCGAAAAAGCGACGTGCGGACCCTGTTTAGGATTTTACACACCGGCGGCGAATACAGATGGATGAGGGGGTATGGCCGACCTTCGTACGATCCGCAAACAGGAGCGGTCTTGGGCTGGTATGGCGGTCTCCACGACGTCCACGAGGAGATTCTCGCCAAGCAGAAGGCAGAAGCACTGATCGCTCACCTTGATGATGCTGTGCGCACACGGACACGCGAACTGCTGCAGAGCGAGGAGCGTTTCCGTACGCTTTTCGATGACATGAATATTGCCTACGCCGAGCAGTATATTGGTGAGGCCAAGCGAATGATCGACGGGCTGAGGGCCGCAGGGATCACGAATTTCAGGGCTTATATTGTGGCCAATCCACATTTCGTCGACAAATGCCTCGCCAGCATTCGTGTCAACCGCGTCAACGGTGCTCTCTTGAACATGATGGGCTATCGCGATCATGAAGAACTCGTGGCAAAACCCCCAACCGAGAATGCCGTCGATTCGAGAAGGGTGATGACCCAGCAGCTTGAGGCAATGTTCGACGAGCGCCATCATTTCATGACGACTGCAACGCTCTTGGGAAAGGATAACCGTCGGGTTACCGTCGCGGTCGGCGTCAACGCTTCTGCCGACTGGGCGGTCTCGCTCTCCACTCATATCGATATCACCGAGCGGCTTCAGGCCGACGAGATGGTGATGGAAGCCCGTGGAGAGCTTGCCCGCGTCAACCGTGCCCTGACGATCGGTGCCCTTTCCAGTTCGCTGGCGCATGAGTTGAATCAGCCGCTTCTTGCGCTGGGCATGTCGGCTCAGGCCGCCAAACGGTGGCTTGCACGAACGCCACCAGATATCGCGCAGGCCGAGGCGACCCTGGAGAAGGTCACCTACAATGCGGAGCGAATGGATGCCATAATCCGGAACACGCGCCTGAAACTTGTCCGTGGGGCAAGTCCGCTGGTGTCGATAGAGCTGACGGACGTCTTGGCGGAAACGGCCATGCTTCTCGAACACGACGTAGAGACAAAGCGGGTGCGGCTGATTGTGGCGCCCTCTCCCCGGACCTTCTACGTCAAGGCGGTTCGCATTGAACTGCAGCAGGTCCTGACCAATATTGTCCTCAATGCGGCAGAAGCGATGCAGCATGTCCGAGACAATCGGATTATTCGGATCAGCATCGAGCCGCAAGGAAGTACCGTTGCGATCGTGATTGCAGACAATGGCCCTGGCATCGCCAAAGAACATCTTTCCCATATCTTTGAGCCCTTCTTCACCACGAAGGCGGGCGGAATGGGAATGGGACTGCAGATATGCAGAAACATTGTCGACGGTTTCAATGGGGCACTGAAGGCGGAAAACGGGCCGCAGGGCGGAGCCATCTTCCGGATTGAACTGCCCCTCGCAGCAACCGATGAAATGCTAACCACCGATTGAGCGCCCCGTGGCGGTTTCGAGCGCCGGGATCAATGCTTCGGGGCGAAATGGCTTTCCGAGGAACAGCGTCGCCCCTTTCTGCATTGCCCTGTTAGTTATCTGTTCTTCGTTGTGAGAGCTGATGACGACGACCGGCATGGTCTCTCCGGCGCCACGGAGCCGCGCTAGGAGTTCCAGGCCGTCCATTCCGGGCAACTGAATGTCCAGGATGAGGCAATCGTACTCCGCACCGGCGCTTGCCAGATAGTCTTCGGCAGAGGAGAAGGACCAGGTGTTGCAACCGTGGGATCTGAGGAGATCCTCATAGGCAAGTCTGACCCAGTCATCGTCTTCGACGATCGCTATATTCAGCACATGTGACAATTTCGGAACCTGCCTATGGACCGTTGCGAGCTTATTGTGCGAGGTCCCGACGGTCCAGCTTTTCCATCTTTCGCACCAGATCAGCCAAGGACCGCGCCTCCATCTTGCGCATAGCGTTGCCTCTGTGAAGTTTCACCGTGACCTCGCTGATTCCAAGGTCGGCAGCGATCTGCTTGTTCATCCGGCCTGTGATCACAAGGTCGCAGACCTCTCTTTCGCGTGTCGTGAGTGTCCCATAACGTTCGTGCAGGCGGGCATTGCGCTGACGAAGATCTTGTTCGGCCGCGTCCTTTCGGAGTGCACTTGCGACAGAATCGAGCAAAGCCTGTTCTCTGAACGGCTTCGTCAGGAAATCGACTGCGCCGGCCTTCATAGCCTTAACGGTCATCGGGATGTCGCCATATCCGGTCATAATGATCACCGGGCGGGGAATATTTCGGGCCTGCAACTGCTGCTGAAAGTCGAGTCCGCTAGCACCGGCAAGCCTTACGTCTAGTATAATGCAGCCCGGCCGGCTGAGATCCTCGCACTGGAGAAGCTCGCTGGGCGAGGCAAAGGTTGTTGCCGTGAAACCAGCCGACTTCAGAAGATTGCTCAGTGAATCTCGCACCTCCGGATCGTCGTCTATGATGCGCACTATCGCCTGACCCGTCTGCATATCTTCATCGCATTCCTGGTTACGTCATCTGCCTTCACCGGTGATGACAGCGCGTGTTTCCGATATCTGCCTGATTTCCGATCCAAATCGTTCCGGCGGACGATTTGGACCAACCTTCCTAAACGGAGGTAACACCAGACTTTCTGTTCCGGCAATCCCGCTTGCGCAGTCGGCTCCCAGCTCCTGTGTTGCTGGAAGACAACGGTAGATTTTAGCGCTGCGGAGGAGGTTGCATAGCTGTTCCTAGGGATAGGTCGTGGTAAGAGGTCATGAAGATGACTGTATCGCGGATTCCCGTCTGGTGGGGTGTTGCTGCCACAGATTGGGCGCTGCTAAACCGCCCAATCATCGGCGGTAAGGTTCCGGTCGCTCTCAGCTGTCCGAAACTGTTCATGGCTGGCAGTATCGCGATGGAACTGGGCGGGCTCGCGAGTGCTGCTTCTCTTCCCATTGCGGTGGACGAGCGGGGCACTTGGCATTGCCGTTTTCGGTGGCGTCATGACAGCGCCGGTTCTGCGCGGATCTTACGTGTCACACCAAATCTAATTCACCGGCGGTCATCAATGGCGGCCTGGGGAGTGATCGCATTGATGCCCGATGCATTTGGACCGGCCACCGTATCTGCTTTTGGCGCTGCCGTAAAAGAACGTCCGAGATTGGCGTCAGTGTTATGGCTTTTGCGTTCAAACCGTCTTTAACGCTCGCTGGCACAGTCCTCGTGACGGCCGGGCAGAAGCCGGGCTGATGTCATTGGTCGCGCTTAGGCAACCTGAGCACAGGCGCGCAAGTGTGCTTTGAATGCCGGTTCTGCCACCCCATTGAGGATTGATTTAACGTCGCGCACGGAGGCAATAAAAAACGACTTCAACAATGCGCCAGGGGCGCGGGTCTTTGATCACACATTGGCGGCATCGTTCTTTGGAAGCAGTTATTGATCCATCTCTGATGATACATAGGTGCAACGCCGTCCTTCATCGCTGAACGCCCTTTGATCGTCAAATTGGTGGGTTCCGGAAGCAGAACTATGCAAGTCTTTATGCTACTTCTGCTTTTCTTTCCGTTTTGTTTTTTCACAAAAATCGAGCACTTTTGATTCATCAAGGCTCCTCGCACGCCGGGGGTAAAATTCCCTTTGAACCGGAAAGTGGATGCAAAGAAATGGCTGGACGCCCAAGAAAAGCCGAAGCGGAAAAGAGCAAACAGAGGGAAGTGTGGACGACAGATTGTCGTTGGGCGGAGATCCGTCACGAGGCAAAGGCTGCGGGAATGACGATTTCAGCCTATCTCTGCCAGAGGCGTACTGACCGCCCGATCAGCGCCAGGCAGGGATTGCTGATCATCGAGACCTTGCAAGCTATCCGGGATCGGCAGGACCATCTGGTCGATGTGATTGACAGGAACGGCGGGAATGCTCAAGTGCTTCAGGCGCTTCTCCGACTTGAGCGTGCCTATGATCGTGTCGTTGACGGCTTGGTGTTCCGATGATTCTGGGATGGTCGCCGCATAGCGGAGCGGATCTGCGGAGTAATCTGATGGCAGCGATCCGGTATCTGATCGCGCAGCGCGTAACCAAGGACATGAACGGGCAGCGCCTTGCTGTTCTCCGCGACCCTGCGCCGGAAGTCCTGATCAGTGACCCGCGGCTCGTGCTGGCTGCGATGCAGCTTCTGGAGTCCAAGCATCGCTATTCGGTCGCGACCCTGTCCTTTGATCGCAGCGATATTGATGTCGCCGCATTCAATGCCGGCCATGCCGCCTCGCGAATGAAGGTTGGCCAGACATTGGACCTCTTCTTCCATGTGGCCTATGCCGGGCTGCCGCAGAGAGCCTGCCTTCATCCGCTTGTCGGCACGCACACGCATACCGGTCGACTGGAGGTGAACATCATGCTGCCACGCACGGTTTTGAAAGCAGATGGTAGCCCGCGCGCCTATAACGCCAATCCACCCGGGCGGGGCAGCCGCAGCCTTTGGGATTCCTTTCGTGATACGGTCAATGGCCGTTTCGGGTGGGCAGACCCTCTTTCACCGCTGCGAAAGCGCGATTTTGCAATGCCCGACAGGCAGCTAAAGCAAAGACGCGAGGCCGAGCGGAATGGCAATGATCCTGGCGCCGATCTGCGTGACAGGATCATCGAGATTGCCGCAGCCCACCTTGATTACACCCGCATATTTTCGCGGGAAATGCTTCTTGATGCTATTGCGCCGGAGCTGTCTGAGCTCGGCATTCGCGTCAAACGCAAGAACCTTCGTACGACAACGTTCACAGGCCCCGGTCTGGAACGTGATATCCGGCTGTCCGGCTATGCCTTTTCAGATTTCTTTCGCGAGGAAGACCCGCGACATAGCCTGTCGATGGGCGAGCGTCTGATCGAAAGAGCGGACGAGCTCCGGCGGGCGCCATCACTTTTGGCCGAGGGAATGGAAAGGCGTGCGGCGCTCAATCGGTCCCGGTTGCGGTACCACTATCCGGATACGGTGCTGGAACGGCCCGGTGATATTCTGAGCGGACCGGGACTTTCACTGCCGGCCTGCCATCAGGACCACCTGGCGCTTTCCGGCACCTTGTTCAGGCAGAGGTTCAAAAGAGCTGCAAACCGTATCTGGACAGAACGGGACGGCGAGACAGCACCATGGTCGGAAAAGGTTCGGATATCGAGCGACCTCGATATTCATCGATCACCGTTGTCCGCAGACGCCAGATCAGCGGGAACGAATAAGATCACGCGTCGGATTGGAGAACTGTTCAGGCGTCTGCTCGGCCGCCTGATTGAACGGCAGGCGTCTCACCTTTTGGCGAAGTCGCTTTTGCGCCTTGATCAGGCACGGTGGAGATCCCTTGAAAAACGATTGGAGTCAATGAATGGAAAAGAGGAAGGAAGCGCAGGTGAACTGGGAGGAGCTCGGTCGGGACATCAAGCGCCTGACAGCGCTGATCGACCCGTTGGAAATGCTTTTGATGCAGGAGAAAAATCCGGATATCTCGGCCCGGATCGAGCGGTTCATAGACCAGATCCAGCGCGTGGCGGACCAGATGGATCGCGCGGTGACGGCGCTGGAGGCCGATCAGGAAACGCGGCGGAAAGTGAAGCATATCGAGACGCAGATCCTGGCGCAGACACAAGATATATCGGCAATGAGAAACGATCTTTCAAAGGTCTTGGCGGCGCTGGGCCAGCCGCTGGGAACGTAATAGCACCGCCGACAAGGGCAGAGCTGATCCGGAGAGTGGCGGAGGCAGCGGCACAGCGCGGTCAAACCATGCCGCGTGTCAGTTTCGTTGTCTATCAGGGCCAGGAGATGCTTCGTGGACAGACCCCCGACGGACATTTCCTTTATGACGGAAGCCGTGCATTGGACTTCAATCGCGACGGCCTTGTGCGTGAGTTGAGGGTTGGGGCAGTAGAGACGGCATCACCCTTCGAGGATGGTGACCCCGATGCAGCGCCTGACTTGCCGGAATTGTGATCCCGGTGCTCGTTGTCGATGCTGAACGCGCCGGTGCCAAATGGCGCGTCATGTGTCCGTCCTCTGACCTGATGCTCTTTATGGAGAATCCTGAGTTTTTGCCGGTCCTGTTTCGGCAGTTTTCCTTGTTGCGTTCCGTTTGGCCTGAGGCTCTCTCATGTTCTCTTCCAGGATGCCGGTATCCGGTGTGATGCTCTCGAGCATTTTCTCGAGGCGAGCACCGACCAGTTCGCGGTCCTCCATCAGTGCTTTTGCCATCGCTTCCAGCTCGAAATGATGGCGCTGGAGGATTCCGGTTGCCAGCGTCTCCGCGTTCAGGAGACGCTGCTGGACACGCTGTCTCTGGGCGGGGTCATGAAGTGCAAGTCCGTCGGCATCACCGCGCCAGACCGGACCATAGGCGCCAAGCCCCAGCTGATGGTCGATCTGCAGGGCCATGTTCGTGGCTCGGGCAAGATCCGACTGTCGGCTGCCACCCGCACCTGCCGAAATCTCGCCGAGGACGAGACGCTCCGCCGCCCGCCCGGCCATCAGGCACGCGATCTCAGCGTGGACATCACGCAGTAGGGATTGATTGCGACGGTTCTGCGTCACGGTTTCGCCGCCCAGCGGTTCCAGCATGATGCGCGTGACCGGACCGAGCGCGAGCGCGGTGGCGACGATGGCATGGCCGCACTCATGCAATGCGATGCGCCAATCGAGCGCCTGGTCGGCCTCGGAGTGGGAATAGCCGATAAGCGTGCGGAGGTCTTGGAACTCAAGCGCCCTGTTCTGGCTGCGTGCGATCGACTTTGCCTGCCTGACGGCGGCATCCACATCGGCAGCGGTCATGCCGATTGCGGCTCGCGCCAGGTCATCGATATCTGACAGTGAGAATTCCGCCGGAAGCCGGGATCTGAGAATGCCCGCAATCTCCACCTTTCCAGGCAGCGGTACCTGAACCTTGCGGTCGAAACGTCCGGGACGCAGGATGGCGGGATCAAGGCCCGCGATGTCATTGCAGGCGCCGATCAGGAGAACACCCTCCTCGCGCATCAGCAGATCGATCTGCTCAAGAACGGCGTTGATGACCTGTCGCCTGTATGAACTGTTATGATTATCCGTGTCGTAGCGGCTGCCGGCGGCGTCGACCTCATCGATGAACAGGATCGAGGGTTTCTTTGCAATCGCCCCCGCGAACGCCCGGCGCATGGCCGCCAGCATGTCCCCGAGATGCCCGGCGCTCTGCCACTCGGCAAAGGAACCCTGAACGAAAGAAATCCCGGCGCTTGCCCCCATGGCGCGGGCCAGCCAGCTTTTTCCGGTTCCCGGAGGACCGTGGAGAATCATTGACCGCGTCAGTTCCGACCATTCGCACGTGCCCTCCTTCCATGCGGCGAGGTCGGCGACCATGTGCCGCGCCGCCTGCAGGGCCGGACTGTTGCCGTCCATATCCTCCAGCCGAGGACCGTCTGGTTTTTGCCTCTTCGATGATTTCTCCGCTGCCGATGACAGCCGGTCCACGACCCCGCGCGCCGTTGGCGCACGCAGTGCAGCGGACAGGACCGAGCCAGGCAGTTCCGTGAGCGCCTTTTTATCCGGAAGCCGCTCAAGTAAGGCGGCGTGGTCTTTTCCATCGCTAAGCCCGTGACTGTAGCGCAGATGTTCGCCACAGATCGCCCGGCTCAGTGGCGCAATCGGCACTGGCGCAGGCAGGGCGCGTTTCAGATCTGGCGGGAACTCGCACCCTCTGGGAACCAGGACGAACAGACGATCAGGAAGCGATAAAGCCGTGCGGATGTCGGATCCGAAAATAGTGAGTACACGTTCAGCAACCCGGCCATTGGTGATCTCGGGAGCCAGCAGGCAAAGTGCGTTCGGCTCGCCTTTGAGCATCCTCGCCTCGGAGGCTACAATCCATCCGGGTGGCATGACGATCAGTGTCAGGAGATCCTGCGCGAGGGCCACTTCCTGCGGCTCGATATTCCCTAACACGAAGACCGAACTGGCCGCGCCAAAGCAGGCGATGAACGCATCCTCGCTGCCAAAAGTGGCTGCAAGTTTCAGTGCCAGCGAGAGCGTCGGGTGCGGAATCGGCTGCATTGGTGATGGGCTGTCCTCCTCAGACATGGAAATATCAAGCGCATCGCCGTCGAAATCAGGGTGACCGGTGAAGTCGCCTTCATCGCTTTCCTCGTCCACATAGGATGGGGCGCGCTTGTTGAGAAAATCCAGCAAACCTGGCTGCGCATGCTCTTGTGTTCTATGCGGGCCAACGCTGTTCCACTTGTTGACCGAGCGGCCAGGGTGGCGATCCAGCTGCGGGTTTAGGCGAAGTCGGCGGATGAGCTCTTCGCCATATGCGGCCCATGCGGGGCGTGGTGCGTGATCCGTCATGGCGGATCCTCCTTGTGATGGTTGCTCGTTGACCGAAGCAAGATGAAAGCTGAGGACGGCGATGCGCTCTCCGGCAGTCCATTCGGAGCGGGACTGCGGTTACCTCGGCGCTTGCCGGTTCTCATTCCGGATGTTCAGCATCGGGTCCCGCAAAGGCCTCGTTCCGAAACGCCGGGCGGCATCCGGAACGACGGCTGACGGCGACCCAACACAATGCTGTTCTGGAATAGCATTCCAGAAAATGCCCCGTATCCGGTTATCGGAACCGGAATACGGACGTTTTGAAACAATTCCTGGAAAACTGTTCCAGAATGGCATGTCTATCCGGAAGATCTCGGCTTTCCTGACCGTGGCGAAGTTTGCTGGTTTGCGGTTGCCGCTTTGAGATGCGTGAGCACATGCGGGAGTATGTCTGCCCGATAGATTTCCGTTTTGACGTTGATCCAGTCTGCGAGTTCGTTACAGGGGATGACCCAATCCGGAAAACGCTGCCGTAGTTTGCCGTGCAGGGCCTTTTCCGTTTTCTGGGCGATATGGCCGGTCGGCATGGGAAACCGATACAGGACCCGGGCCTCAACGGAACCCGGAATGCCCAACTGATAACGCAAGCGGCTTTCCGGATCGCGCGAATAGCCAAGCTTGATGAAGCTGCCCTTGTGTGGAACTTCAAACGCGAGAACATAGATCTCGCTCGGTGCTGCGGACCAGCATGTGCCGCATTGCTCGCATCCGACGCGACCAGTGATGATGTTGGCGATCGCGATCCTCTGGGTGTGACCGCAGCCATCATGTCTATATGAGCGGTAGTTCGGGTTTGCTTCCGGATCGGGGCCGAGCAGTGTCCATCCCCGAGCGGCAGCATCCGAACTCAGTCTGGCCGTATAGCAGGTCGGGCAGTGGAAGCCCGCTCTGCCGGCGGCCTTTCCCTCGCGCGCAAGTCGCTCGACCCGGCCGAATTGCAAGCGCGCGGCATGGCCGCATGGAAGTCGGTAATGTCCATATTTGTGGTGCATCTCGTCGCGCTCGAGCAGTTCGAAACCGCATTTGGCGGCATCCTGCAACCGGCGGGTCTCAAGGCAACCGCCGCAAATGGGCTGGGCTGTGCGCAGCACATAAGCTTTCTGGACCGTATCGGCGCCACATGCCTGGCATCGAAGGACAACGTGGCTACGATCACGGACGCGGCCGACAATTGAAAAACCTTTGGCTTCGGCGACTTCCTGCCATTGCGGCGGAACCGGACCGGGATAATTGCGCCGCCACTCGCTGTCCGGCACATGCCGTGATCGATGCGGGATGTGCAGGCGTCGCCGGGATTGGCTGGACGCTGAATTGCGTTTGCCAGATGACTGGCGACCTTGTCTTTTTGACATGATTGTTCCTCCTGAACGCAGGATGAAAGGGGGTGCACACCGGGCCGACCTGGTGCGATGCTGATCTCTTGATGGAATAGTCGCGGTCACCACTTCCAACCGGCAATGATGGTGGCCGGAAGGGCGCGGCAGGACAGGGCTGACACGCATGGCGAAAGCCGGAATGCGTGCCGCAAAGGAAGCGGTGTCAGGATCTGGGAAAACCGAAAGGCCTTTGCCAACTCCGAAGCGCGGCTATCCGGAAAACGTTGGTTCCGTATTCAGGGAAGGCTCGTTTCCGGCATCATGGGCTTCCCGGAACAGCTCCAGTTTCTGCAACGCCTCGATCAGGCACGTGCCTTGCTGCACGAGCCGGAATGCCCGGTGTCCCTCGGATGTCTTTGTGGGGAACTGCAGCAGATCGGGCAGGCAGGCCGCCTTGACGCGCGCAATTGCCGCTTCATTCGCGGTTTGCGCACTGATGAGCCCGGACAGGATCCCCGTGAAATGCAGCAACACGCCATCACCCTCGCAGCACTTCGGCAGAAGCTGCAGGGCGGCAACCGTATCGGTCAGCCGGTCCAGTGCGTTTTCCGCATCATGCAGCCAGGCAGCACAGGCAGGATCAAAGACTCGGGCGACGCCGTCGATCTCGTGCTCGGTTTCAATGAAAACCTCGAGACGCAACAGCATGGCCGCAAAAAGCAGTGAAATCGGAGAGCTGGTGAGTGTTGATGGAGAGTATAAGTCTTCATCCGCCGCATGCGGCGTGATAGGAGCGTGAATAGCCATGATAACCTCTTGTACAGGTTTGAGTGGTCAGAGCGCTGGTCGAGGTTGCAGCCTTGCCAGCGCTCGTTTTTTATGCCATTACGAGACTCTGATGTCAACATCAAAAGGTGAAAAAGTGATGGCTCCACCCAGAAAAGACAATATCCCCCTCACGCTTCGTGTTTCTCAGGAACTGCTGAAAGCGATTGACGATCGACGTCGCGAGGAAGAGGACATACCGACCAGGCCGGAAATGGTCCGCCGGATATTACAGGACTATTTTGACAGGGGCCGGTAACGTCCGCGACCACATTTATCGGCTCTGATATGTCGTTCGGGTTGTTCCAGCGGGTTGATGCTCACGCATCCTGCGTCAGAAACCCGAACAACGACAGGGCGGTATTCTCGTCGAGCGACGTCGCGAGCCGGACGATCCGGTTTCCGTGTCGCATGTTGATCCGGTAGTTGATCGACGCCCCATGCGCGCGCCAAGCCCGATGATCCGGGAGGTCGTGTCGGCGGCCGTGACCATCGACAGTGCGGCGGTCATGCCGGCAGGCCCGCTGCCCGCCACGACGAAGCCCGGCACAATGCCGCCCGATGCGAATGTCTGCCCCTTCATGTGCGGATTGTCGATGAAGATCTCGCCGATCTCCTGGAGTTTGCCCTCCCGCTGCAATCCGGATGGCAGCAGCCGGAATGCGAATCTCGCACTTTTCAGTCTGTTGATCCCCCACAGGACCGCCACATTGATGAGCACACCCAACGGATAGCCAGCACTCTCCGGCAGGAAGCCAAGCGGGCCGTTCACCAGATAGAAGGCGGAGGGCATTGCCAGGAACATCAGCGGGACGAACATCAAGATCATTCTCCCGATCGAAAGCCCGGCGCCCTTGCCGGTGATGAGAAGGCCATCGCCTTGCTCCTCGACCTGGAAACCGCGATCGAACGTTGCCGCGTTTGTCATGAGAGACTCCTTGCAGATGCCGGCAGCGGGCCGACCGAGTATGGAAACCGGAATGAAGTGAGAGCTCAAAGCTCGTGTCGGGCAAAGACCGGAGGCAGGCTGTCGGCATCGGCGCCATAGACATGCGGCGTGCCGTCCACCGAATGAACGATCACCACCGATCCGTCGGATGCCTGCACCGCGACGGATGTGAATTCGCTGCTGCAGACATGCGCCCGGCATCCGCCATGGACATACCAGCCGTCCTTCTCTTCGAAACCGCCTGCGCTGACTGCCGATGACCGCTGCAGCGCTTCGATATCGGCATTGCCGATGACAGCCTTGATTGCCGGGAGGAACCGGTCATCCTCAAAGATCTCGTAGGCCGTCAGACTTTCCATATCGCCGGGCAGGATGCGGTGGCCGGCAAGGTCGGCGGAAGCCGGAGCCGGGACCGTCACGTCCCGCGGCGCAAGCGTGAAGATCAGCGGCGTACGGTCCTCGGCGCCATCGACGGCGTAAAGCGTGATCTCATGGTTGATGGTGCCGCCCTGCCAGGGATCGGTCGGGCGGATATATTCCGGCGATCCTCCCATGTCATCGCCGAGGATGTAGCGCGCCGCGACTGCGTGTCCGGACGAGAAATGCTGCCCGCCCGTATCGCCCCGCAGCCATTCCGGATGATAGGCAATCTCGACATCCGAGCGCAGAAAGGCATCGACATTGTCGCCGAGCATCGCCTCGATCGCCGCGACATGATCTGCTCCGGGCAGGTCGACAACGCCTTCGGCGCGCGTCAGTTTCCATTCATCCTCGATCCTGTCGAAGATGAGAACGCCGCAGGCATCCGCGAGATGCGGTGTGCCGCAGTCAAGCCCCCTTCCTGTCGGATTGGTATCGATCTCGCCGAGAGGAAGACGCGTCCGCGCCATGAAATCCTGATTGGCGAAAGTCCCGGCGACCATATCGCCATCATTGCCGAAGCCGACCCGGAATTGCGCAGCCTCGCCCAGTTCTTCCTCTTCGATCCGGCCACCGATCATCCGGAACCGGCCATCGTCATAGGCACCGTTATCACTCACCGCGAAACCGTAGCCGGCGGACAATGCATCCCGGACAGCGCTCCAGTCCGATCCGATCGGCGGGAGGGATGCCGCGGCAATAATGTCTGCCTGTGTCCTCTGGACCAGCGCCTCGACCGCCTCGTCATCGAGCGCCTGCGTCTGCGGGGCATGGGCCATGCTGGCAATAATGCCGCCATCGCCGTCGACATAGTCGAACTGGTAGAGCGTGGCGAGCAGCCCGTTGGCATGTCCAGGATCGCGACGGAAGTCGCCCGCGCGCAGGATGGCCGAGTTCAGGGAAGATGACGCCTCCCGTTCCCTGATAGCGCGTCCTTCTTCCGGCGTTGCCGGCAGGATCGCGTAATCGCTGCCGTTGGAGAACCGCAGTCCGCCCCCGACCCGCAGATAGGTGCCCGGTGCAAACAGGCTTACCGGAAATCCGCCGCGTGCCGCGTCATAATCACCAAGCCTGACGGACGCCCGGATCACCACGTCCGTATCGGTTCCGATCCGCGAGTGCCGCGCCTCAAGCCGCGCCATCTGCTCGGCCAGAACCGCATCCCGGGCGAATTCATTCGCAGCCCTGTATTCCGACGTCCGCTTCGCCAGCGCCTCGAAATCCGGCCCGTCACCGGCCAGCGACTGCGTCAGCGCCCGCCAGAAGTCATCTTCGGGGAATTCGATGGTTTCTGCCTGCGCCGGCAAAGACAGAAACGCCAGCATGCCAGCGATAATGAGGGATGGAAGTCGCATGGAATGGGTCATGTCAGGATGCTCTGCTATATGGGATCAAATTACATAAAGATGAGTATACTCCGTGGCTATATACTCATCAACCCATCGATGATCCGGATCATGGAAATCCGGGAAATCTTCGCGCAAAATCTCAAAGCAGCCCGTAAGGCCAAAGGTATCTCCCAAGAGGAGCTTGCGCATCGGGCGGGCATCGACAGGACCTATGTCGGCGCCCTTGAACGATGCCGTTACGCCGTGAGCATTGATGTCGCGGATCGGCTTGCGGTGGTACTGGAAACTGAGGTGTGGAGACTTTTGCAGCCGAAGGACTGATCTCGGGGTTCGATCGGACAGTGGGCGTCTTAAGCGGTTCTGAACGTCGATGCACTGGCGGATGTCAGATATTGTTTCATAAATCCGGGAAGCCTCCAGTGTGGTGGCTTGACCGCACCGTAGTAAGATACATTTTTTGGATAGATCATCGATATTGCGGGCACAGTGTCGGGCAATGTCGTCTCATCCCGCGGCGGCAACGTCACCGCGCCAAACCCGGCGGACGGGACGGTTACCCTCGCCGCCGCGCCCGGCCTCAGTCTTTTCCTGAACCAGGGCACCGGCACCTTTGTCACCGGCGCGATCGCCGATGTCGACGGGATCGTCAACGCTGGGACGATGGATATCGGCGGCGAGTGGAACACGATCGAAACCACGGTCACCGGCGACCTCGTCGGTGTCGGCACAGCGGATGCGGGCAGCCCCTATGACGCGGCAGACCTCGGCCTTCCGGCCACGTTCTCGCCGTTCAGCTATTCTCACTGCAGCGAAAAGCTGGACTGGCGGACTTCGACCGCCAGTAGGGGTGGTCTCATCGCCGGCCTGGACGTCGACATGGAGCGCGTGCTCGCGGACAAGCTGTTGATCCAGGGCGACTTTGCAGGTCGCTGGGGTGTTGATGTCAACGGCAATGCGCTTTTGCCGAATACGCGCACGGAGTTCCTGAAGGTCGAAGGCGCCGACAGTTCGGATCTATCGATCCTGCCGTCGCTGGTCTTTGACTTTACCGATGTCACGACCTCGTCGGCCGGCTGGACCGGGTTCTCGGTCGCAAGTGCCCATTTCGCGGATAACGGCGTTTCGCTTGGCCGCAATGGAAGCCAGGTTTCCTCGGCGATGCAGCAAGCCTGGAATAGAATTGAGGACGGTTCGGCAACGGAGGTGAAGTTCGGCGCCGACGAGATCTCGCTCGGTCAGGTCTTTGGCGCCCTCCACCAGTCGACGCCGGAGACCTTCTTCGACATGCTTCTGGAAACGACCTCGCAAACGGTCGCCGTGCCGTTTTCGTCTTCGCCCTCCGCTGCGATCAGCGCTGCCAACAGCGTGCTGTCATGCCCGGCCTTCGAGACGTCAGGCGTGATGCTGGATGAGGGCTCCTGTGTCTGGAGCCGTGCCCTGGGCGGAGAATCGACGCAGGACAGTCAAGGCGACGCCGCCGGCTTTACCCAATCGACCGGCAGTCTACAGATCGGCGGCCAGAAGGAACTCGGCGACGGCTGGTTCCTGGGCTCCGGCTTGACCTATGAAAGCAGCTGGTTCCGCAATGACAGCGGCTCCCAAAAGCTGGATCATGATTCCTTCGTGGCCGCGGTTGCGTTGAAGAAGGAAGTCGGTCTCTGGCTGCTCGGCATCGGCATCGGCATCGGCATCGGCGGCGGTGGTGGTTACAATTGGGACTATTCCAAGCGTTATATCAACCTCGACACGCTTTCGGCGACAGCAACCGGAAGTCCGGATTCGGCAATGGTCTTCGGCCGTTTCCGGGCATCCTACGAAATCGCGCTCGGCGACGAATACTACATGCGCCCCAAGGTCGATCTCGATGTCATCAACATGCATCAGTATGGCTATACCGAAAGCGGCGCAGGCGCGCTCAATCTGATGGTCGATGGCAATTCCGACACGGCTTTCGGCGTGACGCCAGGGATCGAGTTCGGGGCCCGGATACCCTTCCTCGAAGACTGGCCGGCCAGATTTTACGGCAATCTCGGCGGACGAATGGGAGACGACGTCGCGGTTTGCCGGCCTGTCATCGATGGACAGCTTCTCGACCTTTACGCCGATCGCCGATACGGTGGGACATGTTACCCTCGGCCTCGACCTTGCCAAACGGCAGGGCATGGAGCTGAAACTGCAATGTGACGGCTCCTTCGCCGAGGACTATCGCTCCCACACCGGATCGCTCCGCCTCGGGTACAGATTCTGAGACTTTCTGCGCGCAGGGCGGGACGGCAGGGTTGTGCAGACAGGGCACCGGAACGGCATGCCAATCGGTGTGGCTCCGCTGATTGAGAGCGAACCCCTTCGCGCGGAGAGGGTTTCTGGCCAAGTTGGATGAGCCGGGAACGCGTGGAGAGCCGCTCCACTGGCAGCCGTTGACACTCTCCGCATTGTGCTACATCGGGTAGGATATGTTACCGAAAGCCATGCTTACGCTTGAGTGTTGGAATTTCCAGGGCTGCCAAGGCTCAGAGCGACAGGGTGTCGATGGTTCGAACCCTTCGAGACCCTCTGCTCACGCCCACTGATTTGTCGATCATGGTCAAGATCGTAAACGGCATTAAGTTTGGCGCCGCAGTTGAGCTTATGCCGCAGCCAAAAATTGGCGTAAGTCACAAGCTGGTCATCGTCAATGTGTCCTCAAACCTTCATTCGATGGCGGATCTTTTTCGGAAGGTGCTGGGGGGCAATCCCATGTGTTGGGAAAAGGCGCGCGTCAGATGCGTAGAATCGCTGTAGCCAAGGAGATGGGCGATCTCGGTCACCGGCATGTCAGCGTTGATTAGCAGCGCTTTGGCCCGCTCCATCCGCACTTCGGTAACAAGCTGCCGATAGGTGTTGGATTCAGCCCGTAACCTGCGTTGTAGGGTTCTTGGTCCAAGACCGAGACGATCTGCGGTGGTATCGATATGCGCCGTACCCACCAAAAGATCGATATGGATCGTTTCACGCACGAGCGACGAAAACGTTCTGGGAGGACCTTTCTTCACCATGTATTTCAGATGGTGGCGACTGATTTGAGACATTGCTCCCGTCTGGCTCCGCCGCGGCCGGTCAAGAAGGGCCGAGGAGAAGGCGAACGCCATGGCCGCATTGCCATGGTGGATCGGGACCCCGAGCCGTTTGGCCATTTCCTCGATGCGCTGATCATAGCCGACATCCAGTTCGATCCAATCCGGCCTCCAGTCATCTCCGGCGTAAACCTGAAACGTGTTCAGCAAGGCGGGGATCGTGTGTTGCAGATGCTGCAGGCGTTGGGTAGGACGCTTTCCAAAGATGCGATAGGAATAAAGCGCCCGCCCTCCGTTGGTCGCCAGCGCTAGTTCAGTGCCGGTCTGATGATATTCTATTGCCTTGGAAGCACGCGCCAGACATGCGCGCAGTGTGGGGGCCGTGCGTGAATAGTCCACCCAGGTGCCATAGTCGTCGATCATTTCCTGTCCCGCCTTCAGTCCGAACAGCGGATCGCCGGTCATGGCGGCGGCGGCCTCGTAAAGCGCGATCAGGCTATTGAGCGGCAACATCCGGTCGGCTTCCCGCGCCACATCGACCGGCAGGCCGACTTCGGAAAAAACATGATCGGCGGCATAACGGCCTTCGCGGCTGTCGATCAGCGCGGGAAGCGGGCCGATGCCCCGAACCGAGGTCATGGCGATTGAAGTTTCCAATCGAGGCATAACGGAACTCTGTCGTGAAATGGCAGGCTAATACTTTTTGATTCTAATAGACCTGAATGCGGGTGCGGCGGTCAAGGTTCCGCTTTTCGGGCGGGAAAGCCTGAAGCGGGAGGATTGTGTGTGATCTCTGGCGCGTGTTTGGCGGAGCTTTTCGACTGTACCCGCAATGTCTGCCAGTCTTGCCTTCGGAAGGGCGCCATTCTGGATTCGGGGAATTTCGATATGCCAATGCCATCCATTGCCGATCGCCATCTTGCGCTTGCGCCTTTTGCCGGGGGCGAGCGGCATGCCTTTCGGCCCAGGTGGTTGCAAGCCGTTCTTCTCGCGACTGCCGCAGTTTCGGCGCTTGGCGCGAGTCCGGCCTTTGCCGAAGGCGGGTTGCCGGGTGGCCCCAGCGTGGTCTCCGGTACGGCCAATATCGCATCGACGGGTTCGGCCATGACCGTCACGCAGGGCTCTGATCGCGCCATCGTCAACTGGCAGAGCTTCAATGTCGGCCAGGGCAACAGCGTCAATTTCGTTCAGCCGGGCATCAACGCGGCGATCCTCAACCGCGTCACCGGCAACACCCGGTCCTCGATTGCCGGCGCGATCAGCGGCAACGGTCAGGTTTTCCTCGTCAACCCCAATGGCATTGCGATCACGCCGACCGGAACGGTCAAGGCCGGCGGCGGTTTCGTTGCTTCCACACTCGATATCACCGATGACGACTTCATGTCCGGCAATATGGTGTATCGCGGCAATGGTGCATCGAGCACGGTTTCCAATAAAGGCGTGGTGACGATCGGGCGCGGCGGCTATGTCGCGCTGATGGGCGGAAAGGTGAAGAACAGCGGTTTGATCGCCGTGCCCTATGGCAAGGCGGGGCTCGGCGCGGGCGAGGAGGTTACGCTCGATCTGTCCGGTGACGGCTTCATGCAGGTGGCCGTTCCATCCTCTCTCATCGATGACGGCGAGGCGCTGGTCGAGAACTCCGGCACGGTGACGGCCGAGGGCGGCGTGATCGTGATGAAGGCGGCGACCGCGCGGGCAGCGGCGCGCAATGCCGTCAACCTTTCAGGCGTCGCCGAGGCGCGCTCGGTCTCGGGGCGCAACGGCAAGATCACGCTCGGCGGCGGGGCGGGCGGCAAGGTCAGGGTTTCCGGCACGGTCTCGACCCGCGCCAAGGCCGCCCAGCCGAAGACCACCGAGGGCGGCGCGATCGAAATCACCGGGCTCGAGATCCGGCTTGACGACGCCGTGATCGATGCCTCCGGCTATGCCGCGGGCGGCAAGGTGCGCATCGGCGGCGACTGGCAGGGCGCCGGCGATATTCCGCATGCCGATATCCTGACGGTCAGCGCTGGCACGATGATCAGCGCGGATGCGGTGAGCCAGGGCACTGGCGGCTCGGTTGTGCTGTGGTCCGACACCCGCACCGACTTTGCCGGCCAGATCAGCGCCACCGGCGCCACCGGAACCGGCGGCGATGTCGAGGTCTCCGGCAAGGCGCTGCTTTCCTATACCGGTTTTGCCGATCTGACGGGCGCTGCAGGCTTCGGCTCGCTGTTGCTCGATCCCTATAATGTGACCATCTCGAACGCCGCGGACCAGACGTCTTCCGGCTTCACCGCTTCGGGCAATGACAGTGTCATCAATGTCGCCACGCTGCAAAACGCGCTTGCCGGCGCCAATGTCACGGTTTCGACCGGCGCGGGCGGCAGCCAGGACGGCGATATTACCGTTGCCGACGCCGTCACCTGGACCTCGGGCTCCACGCTGACGCTGTCGGCCTATCGCAACATCGCCGTCAATGCCAATCTTGCAGGCGGCGCGGGGTCGAAGATCGTGCTGCGCGCCGACAGCAGCGCCACCGGCAGCGGCACGGTCAGTTTCGGTTCCGGGATCACTGCCACTGCGGACGGTGGCGTTTCGCTCTACTACAATCCGGCGTCTTACAGCGCGCCGGTCGATTATTCGACAAATGCAGGCAGCGGCACGATGCTGACGGCTTACATGCTGGTCAACACGCTCGGCAATCTCCAGGCGATCAACGCCACCACCAGCAGTCTCGCCGGCACCTATGCGCTCGGAACGGATATCGACGCCAGCGCGACCGCCGGCTGGAATGGCGGCGCAGGTTTCGAGCCGATCGGAAATGGAAGTTCGCAGTTCACAGGCACATTTGACGGGGAGGGGCATGTGATCACCGGGCTGACGATCAATCGCTCCGATACGGATTATGTCGGCCTGTTCGGATCTGCCGGTTCCGGTTCGATCCTGCGCAATGTCGGCCTTGTGGGTGGCAGCGTTTCGGGCAGCGGCTATGTTGGTGGGCTGGCCGGGTACAATTATGGCAAGATCAGCAATGCCTATGCGACCGGCAGCGTTTCGGGCGGCAGCTACTATGTAGGCGGGCTGGTCGGGTTCAATGATGATGGCACGATCAGCAATGCCTATGCGACCGGCAGCGTTTCGGGCGGCGGCGATGTCGGCGGGCTGGTCGGGTTCAATAATGATGGCACGATCACAGCATCCTATTTCGATACGGACACGACGAAACAGTCGAATGGCGTCGGCGGAGGCTCCGCTGCCGGCGTGACCGGCTTGACGACCGCCGAGGCACGCACGCAAGCCGGCTACACAGGCTTCGATTTCGACAACACCTGGTATCAGGCCGGCGATATGCGCCCGATCCTTCGCTCCGAAGCGGCAGCGCCCGTGGATGGGGTGATCACGGTGTCCAACCTGCACCAGTTGGCGCTGATGGGCGCCGATCTTTCCGCAAGCTACCGGCTTTCCGGCGATATTGATGCCAGCGCCACGGACGCCGCAGCCGACGATTACGATGCGAGCGGCATCTGGGGTGCTGGCGGCTTCGTGCCGATCGGCACGAGTTTCAGTTCGGCTTTCGCCGGCACGTTTGATGGTGACGGGCATGTGATCCGCGGGCTGGCGATCAATCGTCCCGGCACGGATTACGTCGGCCTGTTCGGGCTTGCAGATTCCAGGTCGATCCTGCGCAATGTCGGCCTTGATGGTGGCATCGTCACGGGCAACTTATATTTCGGCGGGCTGGTCGGGGTCAATGCTGGCACGATCAGCAATGCCTATGCGACCGGCAGCGTTATGGGCAGCGGCGACTTTGTCGGCGGGCTGGTCGGGTTCAATCGGGGTACGATCAGCAATGCCTATGCGACCGGCAGCGTTGCGGGCGGCTCCCATGCCGGCGGGCTGGTCGGGTACAATGAAGGGGGCACGATCAACAATGCCTATGCGACCGGCATCGTTACGGGCGGCTACGATGTCGGCGGGCTGGTCGGGTACAATGATGCTGGCACGATCAGCAATGCCTATGCGACCGGTAGAGTTACGGGCAGCGGCTACTATGCCGGCGGGCTGGTCGGGTATAATGATAGGGGCACGATCAGCAATGCCTATGCGACCGGCAGTGTTTCGTCCCCAGACCATGTCGGCGGACTGGTCGGCGGCACTCTTTCTGGCACGATCAGCTATGCCTATGCGACCGGCAGCGTCACGGGCGGCTCCTATGTCGGCGGGCTGGTCGGGTCCAATTCCGGTGCCAAGATCACAGCATCCTATTTCGATACGGACACCACGAACCAGTCGAACGGCGTCGGCTCAGGCGACGGCGAAGTGACCGGGCTGACCACCGAAGAGTTTCAGGATACGGCCGAGTTCTACGCACGGGCTTTGGCCGGCTGGAATTTCGAGACGGTCTGGGCGCCGCCGAGCGAAGGCTATTATCCGGAGCTCTACGCACTTTCCGATGTGGTCTTCGTCAAGACCGACGGCCAGACGATCACCTATGGCGATGCGCCGGGCACACTCACCTATAGCGTTTACGGTGGTCACAGCGGCGCGGGCGTTTTCGCGCCGACGCTGACAACGGATGCCACGGCGACATCCAATGTCGGCAGCTACGCCATCACCGGCCAATCGAGCCTTGTCGGCGATGACGGGATCACATACCGCACCGTCTACGGGCCCGGCGCGGTGACGATAAACAGGGCGCCGCTGAGGGTCACTGCCAATAGTGGCTCGATGATCTATGGCGACGATGTTCCTGGCGATATCGGCTACACCGCAACCGGGTGGAAGAACGGTCAGACGAGCGCACTTCTGACGGGTGTCAGCGTCGATACCAATGCGACCAAGACCTCGAATGCCGGAACCGGCTACGCCACCACAGCCTCTGGCGGCACGCTGTCGGGCGCTGCGGCCGGCAATTACGCGATCAGCTATGTCGGTAGCGGTTTCGAGGTCAACAAGGCGCCGCTGAGGGTCACTGCCGATAGTGGCTCGATGATCTATGGCGACGATGTTCCTGGCGATATCGGCTACACCGCAACCGGGTGGAAGAACGGTCAGACGAGCGCACTTCTGACGGGTGTCAGTGTCGGCACCAATGCGACCAAGACCTCGAATGTGGGAACCGGCTACGCCACCATAGCCTCTGGCGGCACGCTGTCGGGCGCTGCGGCCGGCAATTACGCGATCAGCTATGTCGGTGGCGGTTTCGCGGTCAACAAGGCAGAACTGACGGTCACTGCCAATAGTGGCACGATGAGCTATGGCTCAACGCCGCCGACCGATCTCGGCTACACGGTTTCCGGCTGGAAGAATTCCGACATCGGCAGCGTGACTGGCGCAAGCGTCGTTACCGATGCGATGTCGACCTCGAACGTTGGCAGCGGCTACGTCACCACCGCGTCCGGCGGGATGATCACAAGCACGGCCGCGGGCAATTACGTTCTTTCCTATGCGCCTGGCAGCTTCTCGGTTACCCCACGTGCCTTGAAGATCAGGGCCAAGGGCGCATCGAAGACCTACGGCGAAGTCGCCAGCCTGACCGCCTATTCGGTCAACGGCCTTGTCAACGGCGACACGGTAAGCACGGTCACGTTGACGAGCGCGGGCAGCGCCGCGTCCGCAAATGCCGCCACTTATGATATCATTGCCTCCAACGCGACCGGCTCGGGCCTTTCCAACTACGCGATCGACTATGTCGATGGCGCGCTGACGGTTGCAAAGGCCAAGCTGACGGTCACGGCTGATAACGGCTCGATGATCTACGGCGATGCCGTGCCGATGATCGGCTACGCTGTCAGTGGCTGGAAAAACGGACAGAGCGATGCGTTTCTGGTCGGGGTGATCGTCACCACGAATGCGAACCCGACCTCTAATGTCGGTACCTACTATTCAACGATGGCGGCCGGCGGGCAATTGGGCGGCGCGGCCTTCGGCAATTACACTCTCGACCATGTCGATGGTAAGTTCGCTGTGACCCCGCGGGCCCTGACAGTGACGGCATCGGATGCGGTCAAGACCTATGGCGATACAGCCAGCCTGACCGGTTTCACCACCACCGGGCTCGTTAATGGCGACAGCGTCGCCGCCGTTTCCGAAAAGAGCCTTGGCGCGGACGCAGAGGCTGACTCCGGCGTCTACGACATCATTGCCAGCGCCGCGAAGGGCACGGGTCTTTCGAACTACGACATCAATTACGAGAAAGGCACGCTGACGGTCGACAAGGCGGCGCTGACGGTCACGGCCGATAGCGGCTCGATGATCTATGGCGATGCCGTGCCCATGATCGGCTACGCGGTTTCGGGCTGGAAGAACGGCCAGAATGGACCGCTGCTTTCCGGGGTTTTCGTGACGACGGATGCGACATCGTCTTCCGATGTCGGGAGCGGCTATAGCACCGCCGCTTTTGGGGGCGCGCTTTCGGGTGCTGCGGCGGGCAATTACGACATCAGCTATGTGGCCGGGTCGATGGCGATCCAGCGCCGTGCGATCACGGTTGTAGCCGATGCTGGTGCCAAGATCTATGGCGATCTCGGCCTGTTGACCTACACGGTCGGCGGGATGGGGCTTGCCAATGGCGACAGGCTTTCAGGCAAGCTGGAGAGCGACGGCCAGGCCATGCTGGCGAATGTCGGTTCTTATGCCGTCACCCAGGGTTCGGTGACAGACGCCTTCAACCGCAATTATGCAATCAGCTATCGTGCAAATACGCTCGCCGTCATGCCGCGGCCGATCACCCTGATTGCCGACGATGCCGTCAAGCAGCTTGGCACGCAAGCAGGCGTGATGGGCTGGCAGGTCACGGCAGGCAATCTCGTCGATGGCGGCGCGTCGCTGAACGGCAGTCCCGCAAGCCGCGGCGCACCGACTTCTGCGACGGTCGGCACCTATGCTATTACCGCAGGCAGTCTAACCGACGCCGAAAATCCCAACTATGCCATCACATTTCTGCCGGGCAAGCTGCAGGTGATGCCGGTTCTGGCGCCGTCGGCTCCGGCTGGTGGCGTTCCGCTTCCCGGCCAGCAATTCGATCCGTTTACGGTTGCCGGCGGGTCGCTTCAGGAGGCGCTCCTTGCCGACAACATCAATCCGCCGGGAACGCTGACCGTCACCAGTCAATCCCCCGTTTCCAATGCCGCCTGCGATGCAGGGCCTCAAATCCTGTTCATATGCCCATAGACCTCGCGGAGCATGAATATCAACGGCCCTGATCTGCGGGCAAGCCAAGAACGCTGGAGTGACTTCCAATGCTAATTTCCAGGACCGCCGTAGCGCTGGCGGGCGCGCTTGTACTCGGCGCGCTCCAGGCGGGAGCCGTGTATGCCCAAACCGCCGGTCAGGTGGTTGAGCCGTCCTATGCGCCGCCGGTGATCCGCCAGCAAGGCGGCGCGCTCACGCTGCCGCAAGTCGTCGGCCAGGAAGCGCCGGAAGGGGCGGATCAGCTGTTGGTCATGCCCTCGGGTCTCGATATCGAAGGCGGGCTTCCGGCCCTTGCCGCTGAAACCGCGCGCATTGAGGCGGAGTTCACCGACAAGCGGGTCAGCGCCGCTGATCTGTTCAGGGCGGCCAACGATCTGGAGCTTGCCTATATCCGCGCCGGCTATCCGCTGGTGCGCGTGTCGCTGCCGCCACAGACGATCGAGGACGGGCAGGACCTGAAACTGGTGGTCAGTTCCGGCTATGTCGAGGGCGTCGACACCGCGGCTTTGCCCGAGACCGTAAGGCGCCGGGTGGATGCGGTCATGGCGCCGCTGGTCGATGCCGAGAACCCGAGCGAGGCGGAAATTGAACGCCGTCTGCTGCTCGCGGGCGATACGCCCGGCTATGACATGAAGTCGACCCTCAAGCGCGGCGATACGCCCGGCGGTACACTGCTGGAGCTTGCCGGCCGTTACGATCCGGTGACAGGCTTTATCGGCGTGGCAAACGACCTGACGGAAGAGCTCGGCGATTATTCGATCAGCGCCGGCGTCAATTTCAACAATCTCTTGGGCCTCGGTGAGGTCGGCTACCTGCAGATCGGCGGCTGGCCGGGCTTCTCGGAGGGTAATTTCTTCTCCGACGATCCGCGCAACCGCCAGATCGTGGCCGGTTTCACCGTGCCGCTCGGCACGGATGGCGTCTGGCTCAATGTCGAGGGCGTCGACAGCCGGACGCGCTCGGATACCGGTCTCGGCTATGACCTGCCCGATCATTACCAGCGGCTTTCCGCCAATCTCGGCTATGACTGGCTGAGAAGCCGCGCCGCGAATGCGTCGACCACCATAAGCTTCGATATTGTCGACGAGGAGCAGACATTCAGGTCGCCTGGGCTTACCACGCCGTTCACGCTGGACCGGTTGCGAGTGATCCGCCTGACCCAGTCCGGCGACTATTTCTTTACCTCCGGCGCAAGGGTTTCGGGTGCAGCGACCCTGTCGCTTGGTCTCGACGGGCTCGGCGCCTACGAGCCGACGGCTTCGCTGCCGATGTCGCGCGACGGCGCGGAGCCGGACTTTCAGAACCTGAAGGCCGAGGGCAGCTATCTTCAGCCGCTCGGCGAACTGTTCAATCTGTCGCTGACGGCCAAGGCCCAGACCTCGTTCGGCAAGCCGCTGGCTTCGTCGGAACAGATGGGCCTTGGCGGTCTCAACTGGGTTTCGGCCTATATGGTGAGCGAGATCGAGGCGGATACCGGCGCGGCGATGCGCGCCGAGCTTGCCTACCCGACCACGTTCCGTCCATTTGAAAGCCATACCGGCTTTGCGGTCTCGGCCGCGCCTTACGTGTTTGCCGCCGGCGGCATCGCCAAACTTGAGCAACCGACCGTGCTCGAAGACGAGATCACCCGCGCTGGCGCCTTCGGCATCGGCATCCGCTTCGCCGCCGCCGAGATCGACAGCCCCTATGGCGGCAGCCTGACGCTCGAATACGCCCATGGCGCCAGCAACGCCGATGGAGAGGCAAACCGCTTCAACCTCAGCTTCGTTAGTCGGTTCTAAGCGGCCATTGTCGTCTTGCCCTTCGACGGCTCTTCCACAAAGTCTATTGTTATCACGTTGTTCGGGTTGCAGAGCATATTTCTCGGGGAGGCGTGCGAAATCGAAATTCTCACCCAGTGTAGAGTTGGAAGTCTCGAGCGTCTTGCTAAGTGGACTTCCGCCTTGATTATACTGCCACCGTTATTGGTACCAGCTTGCGAGTGTCTTTGAGGAGAACGAGATCTCAGCCTTTATGAAGATCGGTGGTCAAGCGATTCGGATAGTGTTGCAATACCTGCACTAATAGGAATAACTATTCGATACTGTCGAAAGGACTTTACGCTTCCGGTCGGCTGCGGCACTCGGCTTTTCAACTTGTCGGAGTAAAACATGCCATCGCTTGAAAGTGGATTGCTTGAAGATGTCGAAACCGCCATATCGGCGCATTTGAGCGCGACCTCGGTTCTGGAACACCTGCCGGTCGGCGCTTATGTGTACGCTCCAGACGGTCGGATCATTCGCTACAACATGGCGGCGGCGGATTTATGGGGTCGCACGCCAATTCCAGGAGCGGACGAGCGTTTTTGTGGCTCTCATCGCCTGTTCGACCTGAGTGATCGTCACATCCCGCACGCAGATTGCCCGATGGCGGTCGCGCTGGCCACAGGACGAGACTTTCGCGACCAGCCGATCAAGATCGAACGCCCGGATGGCACCCGGATAACCGCGCTGGTGGATATCCAGCCGCTCAGGGACGACAGCGGCGCCGTCGCCGGCGCTGTCAACATATTCCGGCAGTCCGAGCCTCCAGCACAAGTTCCCGAGCCTGAACTTCCCGGCAATGTATCGCTCGTTCAGACGCTGCAGGCTCTGCCAGCGGCAATCTACTTCACCGACGCCGACGGTAAGATCACGATTTACAACCAAGCGGCGGCCGAAATGTGGGGAGTGCGCCCCGAAATTGGCCGCAGCGAATTCTGCGGTTCATGGAAGCTTTTTCGTCCGGACGGCACGCCATTGCCGCATGATCAGTGCCCCATGGCGGTCGCACTGAGAGAACAAAGGGCGATCAGCGGTGAAGAAGCTGAGGCTGAGCGACCCGACGGCACGCGCGTTCCTTTTCTGGCTTACCCTACGCCGTTGTTTGATGAATCCGACACGCTTGTCGGTGCAGTGAGCATGCTTGTCGACATCAGCGGCCGAAAGTCCGCGGAAGTGGCCAGCCAGCGCTTGGCTGCAATCGTCGAATCGTCGCACGACGCGATCCTGTCCAAGGATGTGAACGGCATCATCACGAGTTGGAACCGTGGCGCCGAACGGCTTTATGGCTACCGAGAAGACGAGGTGCTCGGACGGTCGGTCACTCTTCTCATCCCGCTCGACAGACAGGATGAGGAACCGCGGATTCTTGCTCGTATCCGAAGCGGCGAACGTATCGAGCATTACGAGACCGTGCGGCAGAAAAAGGACGGTAGCCTGGTCGATGTTTCGCTGTCCGTGTCGCCGATTTTTGATGGGGCCGGCAAGGTCATCGGGGCCTCGAAGATCGCAAGGGATATCTCCGAGCGGCGGCGCGCTGAAGAACAGAAGGACTTGTTCCTGCGCGAGATGGACCACCGTGTGAAGAATCTCTTCGCGCTCGCGAGCGGCTTGGTGAATGTCAGCGCGGGCGGTGCGGCATCCGTAGGCGACCTGGTGTCCGACCTGCAGAGCAAGTTCAGGGCACTCGCACGGGCGCATGCGCTGACGCTTTCGACGACAGGGAACGATTCCGACCGTACCGCGACGCTGCACAATCTTATCGCCGAAATAACCGAGCCCTATCGCGGGGAAGACGGCGTCTCCCGCGTCAGAGTGTATGGGGAGGATTTCCCGCTTGGACGCACAGCCGTGACAAGCATCGCACTTCTGTTGCACGAATTCGCAACCAATGCCATCAAATATGGCGCGTTGGGGAATCCGGATGGCGAGGTGCTGGTCGAGATATCCTCCGTCGGCAACGAAGTGCGTATCATATGGCGCGAGGCTGGAGTGAGCCAGCAACGCGAGGGCTCATCCGGCGATGGTTTCGGCAGCCGTCTGGCTCGCGCGACCGTCGCGGCCCTGGACAGTCGTTTTGAGCGGAACTTCAGCGACCTTGGTCTCGAGATTGTGCTCACTATTCCCCGAGCTAAAACCCAGCTATGACCTTCACGCCAGTCAGGGTGAGAAATCTGATGGAGTGCGCGTCCTTTGCACGGCGTTGAAGGTCAACCGAGGACGCGGCCCATGATCTGAAATTCAAAGCGCGTTAACGCGCGCATCTTGCTCTCGTGTCGTTGCGCATTTCCCCTAAAAAAAGCGTCTACCGGTCCGGTCGCGATTGTCGCTTCCTTCCCGGTGAAATTTGCCAAACCGCAGGCTCCCCTGCAGTCTGACGAGAAAACGCAATAATGATTCGGATTCCTGCCGGGTTCGCAACATGTTAGGCTCGGCGCAAGGTAGCGATCCGGAGGCTCACACCTGAGTCTTAGATCGGCGTGCGGATCGAAAGGCTACCACACGGGAGGATGGCATCGTGTTCCGGCGCAAGGGTTTCGCTTTTCGTTTTGTGGTCTTCTTCGCGCCCCCGGCGGCAATCGTGGTCGTGGCACTTCTCTTGGCCATCAATGCCAGCATAGCAAGCAAGATCGAAATCCTTTTCGTCCAGAACAACGAAACGGTGTCGCGCGGCGAAGTGGTCATTGACAACAATATGGAAGCGCCGGTCAGGGATATTTCCTATCTGGCCAATAATGGCGTTTTGAACCGACTGCTCGAAAATGACAATGTCTCTACGAGGCGCGAGCTGGAGCTGGATTGGATCACGTTCGCGCGCGAGGAAGGCCGGTATGACCAGATCAGGTGGATTGACGAGACCGGCATGGAGCAGGTCCGGATAGAGCATGTAAGAGGCGAGATTGCGGCTCTTGACCCTCAGCTCCTGCAGGATAAATCCGAACGGTACTACTTCCAGAATTCGGAGCAACTGACGCGTGGCGAGATTTATGTTTCGCCGCTCGATCTCAATGTCGAGATTGGAATCGTTGAGGCACCCGAAAAGCCTGTCATCCGTTTTGCCACGCCGGTTTTCGATAGCACAGGCGCTCGCCGCGGCGTGATAGTGCTTAATTACCTCGCGCGGCCTTTATTGACGGAGCTCCAAGCCTTAGGAGAGCGCAACCTTTGGCTGGTCAATCAGGACGGCTACTGGCTACAGGGACCGAACCTTGCCGTAGAATGGGGATTTATGTACGGTCTGCCCGACATGAGCCTCGGTACGCAGTACCCGGATATGTGGGCCACGATCCAGCGAGACGCGGAGGGACAGATTGAAAGAGCGGACGGGATATGGACATTCAAGTCCGTCGATCCGTTCGAACCCTCGGATGCAAGCGCGGAGCCTGGCGGCGCGGGTCGCTTGGGCCGACTGGAACTGAATGAGGGGCAGCAATGGTATCTCGTCCATTTTCTGCCAAGAGCGGATTACGCCGAAATCGCGCGTGCATCCTGGCGCCGGGGCGGAATGGCCACCGCGCTTGTTCTCGGCCTTCTGGCTATCGTCAGCTGGAGACTGGCGCGCGCTCACATTCGCGAGGAGCAAATTGCTGCGGCGCTGGCGCAGAGAAATGACAGCCTGAGCGAAAAGACCGAAGCATTGCAGCAAGAGGTGGAGCTGCGAAAGGGGGCGGAGAAGGAACTGCAGTCATCCGTGGAGCTATATCGCGCAATCCTGAGAAATTCCGTCGAGAGCTTCATCCTGCTGGATCGCCAGGGGCGGATCAAGGAGGCAAACGAGGCGTTCTGTTCGTTGATCGGCCGGCGCGCCCAGCAGATCGTCGGCCGCAACATTTCAGAGCTGGGTTTTGACGAGGTCGATGCCGACCTGCGCAGCCTCCTCGCGAAGATCAACTATCGCGGACAGAACAAGGTCGAGGCCGGCCTGAAGATTACCGGCGGCCAGGAACTGTTCGTGGAGATGAACCTTGTTTATCTCTACCAGACCGACAATGTTTTCGCGTTCATGCGTAACATAACGGACGAAAAAATCCATCTCGGCGAGTTGCAGCGTTCGGCCTATTACGACGTCCTGACAAACATACCCAACCGCATGCTGCTGAACGAGCGCCTCAATGAGGCGATCGAGAAGGCCGCAGTCAGCGGGACGATGATCGCCCTGCTGTTCATCGACCTCGACGGCTTCAAGCAGATCAACGATCAGTTTGGCCATGCGGCGGGCGATCACCTGCTGATCACGATCGCGGAACGGTTTGCCGAATGCGTCCGGCCGCAGGATACCGTGGCGCGCATCGGCGGGGACGAGTTTGCAGCCCTTTTGGTGAACATTACAAGTATCGAAGACTGCGCGTCTGCCGCTCAACGCCTCCTCAAGGCTGCAAGCAAACCGGTTGAGACCCCGCAGGGCAGTCATGGCGTTTCGGCAAGCATCGGCATAGCGCTGCTCAGACAGGACGAGTATGCGGATGGCGAAACGCTGCTCAGGCGGGCCGACCACGCCATGTACCAAGCAAAAATCCAGGGGAAGAACCGCTACCATGTCGCCGGCGAGACCGATGGTCAGGTTCCGGAAGGAGACGAGTATGACGCCGGAGCGATCTGGCATGCTCTGGAGCAGGAGCAATTCGAACTCTACTATCAGCCGAAGGTCAACGCCAATACCGGCACGGTCGAAGGCTTCGAGGCGCTGCTGCGCTGGAACCACCCGACCAACGGGCTTCTTCTGCCAGGCGTTTTTCTGCCGCAGATCGAGCAGCATCCGGTGTCCCTTGATCTGGCGAAATGGGTCATTCGGACGGCGATCGGACAACTCGATGAGTGGACTCGAAACGGCAGGACGCTTTCGATATCGATCAATGTGTCGTTGCAGGTGCTGCTCGATGAGCGTTTCGTCTCGAACCTGGAGGCGGCCCTTGCGGAAAACCCGCATGTCTCGGCCGGACAGGTCGAACTGGAACTGCTCGAGACCAGCGACTTCGTTGAAAACCCGGACGTGGTGGAGACGATTTTCCGCGCGACGAAGCTTGGGGTCGGATTCGCCATTGATGACTTTGGCACCGGCTACTCATCCCTTGCCCAGCTCAAGCGATTGTCGATCTCGACGCTGAAGATCGATCGAAGCCTGATCGCCGAGGTGACGGACGATCCCGACATCCTCTCGATCCTGATTGCTATCATGAGCCTGGCGGAGGCCATGCAGTGCAAGGTGGTCGCCGAGGGCGTCGAGACGCTGGAGCAGGGGATCGTTCTCAGGCAACTGGGCTGCGAAACCTTCCAGGGGTATTTTGTGGCGCGCCCGATGCCGGCGCATCTCGTCACCGATTGGGTGAAGAATTGGTCGTCGCCTGATGCGTGGCAGGCGCAGGGAGCGATATCGCGAGAGATGGTGCAGCTTCTGGTCGCCTGCACCTATCATCGCGTATGGATGCGCCGCCTCAAGGCCGCGGTCAGGGATCGCTCGCTTGAGCCCCCGGAGCTTGATCATACCTTGTGCCGGTTTGGCGTCTGGCTGCATTCGGATGCCGGCCAAGAGCTCTGCAAGGCGTATCCGGAAGCGCGGCAACTGGAGGAAATTCACCATGAGCTGCATGTGGTCGCGAGGCGATCCTTGTCTGAAAACAACGGTATTACTTCACCCGAACATGATGACGATATGACACGTCTCGACGAAACCGGCCAACGCATGAGAGCGGTCGTCGCATCGGTCCTGGGCGCTGAGGGCGCTGGCGCAGAGGGTTGAGCTGGCGAGTCTGGCGACCTTCGGGACAAGCCCGAAGGTCTAGAGAAAGTGGGCGGGTTTCGCCAGTATGTTGTAGTCCATTATTGTCCGTCGTTCTTGAGGGAAACCGTTTCAACCCGTGTGATTAGGCGTGGAATAAGGACCCCGTTAGAGGGGTGATCGGCTTCCAAAAGGGACCCCTTCTGGCACAGGGGTTACAACAGCCTCCGGTTTATCTCGGAGGCTTTTTATTTGGATGCTTGTTGTGGAAACAATTGCGAAGATACGCCGGCTTGCCCTGACGCAAGGCATGCCGATCAAAGCGATCTGCCGGGAATTGGGCATTTCGCGTAAAGTGGTACGGAAGGTTCTGCGCGGTGGTGAGACAGCGTTCTCCTATGAGCGCACGACGCAGCCTCGCCCGAAGCTTGGACCGTGGCAGGACCAGCTCGATGGAATACTGCTCGCCAATGATGCCAAGCCGTCGCGCGAACGGCTGACGCTCATCCGGATATATGAAGATCTGCGCGATCAAGGTTACGAAGGCGGCTACGATGCCGTCCGGCGTTATGCCCGCAAATGGTCTAAGGAGCGCGGTTCTGTTTCGACAGAAGCCTATGTGCCGCTCTATTACGCACCCGGTGAGGCCTACCAGTTCGACTGGAGCCACGAGATTGTCGTGCTGAACGGCGTGACGACAACCATCAAGGTGGCGCATGTCCGGCTCTGCCACAGCCGGATGATGTATGTAAGGGCCTATCCGCGAGAGACACAGGAGATGGTCTTCGACGCCCATGACCGGGCATTCGCCTTCTTCGGCGGGGCTTGTACGCGCGGGATCTATGACAACATGAAGACCGCGGTGGAGACGGTCTTTGTCGGCAAGGAAAGGCAATACAACCGCCGTTTGTCTCACAGATGTGCAGTCATTTCCTTGTCGAGCCAGTGGCCTGTACGCCGGCGTCCGGCTGGGAGAAGGGACAGGTCGAGAACCAGGTTAACCTGGTCAGGGAGCGCTTCTTCACACCAAGACTACGCTTCAAGTCCTATGGGGAGCTGAACGGGTGGCTGCTGGACAAATGCATCAATTACGCCCGTGCCCACAAACATGTCGATCAGCCACAGCGCACGGTCTGGGACGTCTTCGAGGAAGAGCGATCCAATCTGATCGGATACCCGGGCAAGTTCGATGGCTTCCATGCTGTTCAGGCCGCGATCGGCAAGACTTGCCTCGTCCGCTTCGACAACAACAAGTATTCCGTACTGTCGACCGCTGTGGGCCGTCCGGCCGAGATCCACGCATACGCTGAGCACATCGTCATTCGCCAGGATGGCGTCGAGATCGGTCAGCATGAGCGCTGCTTCGGCCGTGTTTGGCGACGCAAAGATGACCGCTGCGCTCCTCGACCGGCTCACGCACCACTGCGAGATCATCGAAACCGGAAACGAATCCTGGCGCTTCAGAAACCGTTCTCAAAGCTAAAGCCGAAGAAGCCAAACAACCCGCGCCCGCAAGCCTCTACGCTAAATTGATGGCTCCGGGCCTGCGCGCGCTGATCGCCGAGTGCAACCCAAGGGAGGGGTTCCTTTTGGACGCCTAAATGGGGTCCCATTACAACGCTGATTGACACCCGGCAAGCAATGTCTTGTGTTTCATTGTTTTCCTCCTCCAGGAACTTCGCAGCATAACGTCGTTCGGACCTTCGCGCTGCTGCCCGCGCGAAAAAACAGGACTGACGAAGCCCATCAACGGCACAAGCCCGGCCTCCTCGCCGGATCAAGCTTTCGCAATATTGGTAAAGTTGATAAAGTTTGTCAAACGACTTCTGATAACAATCATCTCGATGAAATTTTTATAGATATTAAATATTTGTATTTTATTGATAAAATTGTCATCCGATGAAACGTCGGCGGGTTTTGGTTCAAAACTTCAACTTGACAACTTGTTCGTTGGGCTGCTTTTTGATGCCGGAATGGAGTGGAGGAGCATGCGCATGTCGCCGGAGGATATTGCCCGAAAGATGACGGGAAAGCTGGAGGTGCGACCTGGCGGCAGGCAGGCTATTCTGCCGGCGCCGACGGTGCAGAACCATGCCGCCTTTTTGTCGCGGCTTCCCGGCGGACGCCTTGCCTGCTGCTGGTTTGGCGGCACGCTTGAGGGTAAGTCGGATATCTCCATCTATGCTTCGGTTCTCGACACCGAAGGCAAGGCATGGGGCGAGGCCGAAAAGCTGACGGATGATCCCGGACGCTCGGAGCAGAACCCGGTCATTTTCGTCACGCCGGCCGGCGATATGCTTCTGTTCAACACCGCCCAGCCCGCCGGGAATCAAGATGAGGCGCGGGTTTTTGTTCGCAAGCTTGTGCTTGAAGAAGGGCGGCTGGTGGCAGATGCCGGGCGCGATACCGGCCTTCCGGCCGGCACATTCATTCGCGCAATGCCATTCGTCCGGAATGACGGCGCATGGTGTCTGCCGCTGTTTCGCTGCAATCCGCGCCCGGGTATCCGCTGGACGGGTGCGTTTGATACCGCAGCCGTTGCCGTCAGCACTGATGAGGGTGAAAGCTGGGCTGTTGCCGATGTAGCGAATTCGCCCGGAGCGGTTCACATGACGCCCGTCGCCATGGGCGATGGAGACATGATCGCGCTTTATCGCCGCCGTCAGGCCGACTTCGTACATCGCTCCGAAAGCCACGACGGTGGACGCAGCTGGAGCGCGCCATCGCCGACGGATGTGCCGAACAACAACAGTTCCATCAATGCGGTGCGGATTGCCGGTGACGTGGTCGCCATGGTCTGCAATCCGGTTTCTGCTGCCCAGTCGGCCGCGCGCCGCGCCTCGCTTTATGACGAGCTTGAGGGTAACGACACGCGGCCGGAGGCCAGTGCGGGCTGCAGACCGGTGTGGGGGGTGGAGCGTGCGCCGCTTGCGCTGTGTCTTTCCGGCGATGGCGGGCGAACCTTCCCGGTGCGCTACACGGTCGAGGAAAGCCCCGGCACCTGCCTTACCAACAACTCGCTTGATGGCAGGAACAAGGAGCTTTCCTATCCGGTGCTTCTGCTGCGCGACGATGGTGGGCTCGATATCGCCTATACGCTTTACCGCCGTGCCATCCGGCATGTTGAGCTCAATGCCGAAACGGTTGCCGCGCTCCTCGCACAGGTGCCGGGCCGCAGATCGTGAAAGGAAAGACAATGAGCAGCATGGATCGCCCGATCACGCTCCATCAGCCGAAGCGGCTTGAAATCGGTGTCGGTACGGCGGCAAAGCTCGGTGATTGGGCGGCATCAGCTAAAAGGCCTTTCGTCATCGCCGGTGGCCCGACTGCGCAATATGTAGACCGGCTTCGCCTTGCGGGCGACGTTCGGGTCTATGCGGAAGCGCCGCCGGAGCCTGACCTTCCTGCATTCGAGACGGTTCTGGAGGCGGCCCGCACGCACAAGCCGGACCTCATCGTAGGGCTTGGCGGCGGCTCTGTTCTCGACGTTGCCAAGCTGACGGCCGCGCTCTGGGATGCAGGCCAGTCGGTGCGCGATGTCGTCGGTCCGAACAAGGTTTCCGGCCGGCGAACAGCGCTTGCGCAAGTCGCGACCACGGCCGGTACCGGCTCTGAAGCCGGCATCCGGGCGCTGCTGACCGACCCTGAAACCAAATCGAAACTTGCGGTCGAAAGCCCGTTTCTTCTGGCCGATATCGCCATTCTGGATCCCGAATTGACCTATTCGGTGCCGCCGGCGGTGACGGCTGCGACAGGCATCGATGCACTCGCCCACTGCGTTGAGGCGTTTACCAATATTCGGGCGCACGATCTGGTCGATGGTTATGCAAGGCTCGGCATCGGTCTCATCGGGCGTTATCTTGGCCGCGCGGTTGCCAACGGAAACGACGCCGAGGCCCGTGCCGGCATGATGCTTGCGTCCTATTACGGCGGCATCTGTCTCGGGCCGGTCAATACGGCCGCGGGCCATGCGCTGGCCTATCCGCTCGGCACCAGGCTCAGCCTGCCCCACGGGCTCGCCAATGCTATCATCTTTCCGCATGTGCTGGCCTTTAACCAGCCGGTGGCCGCAGAAAAGACCGGCGAGATCATGCGAGCGCTCGGCCTTGCCGCGGCTGAAAACCCGGATGCCGTGCATCAGGCAGCCCACGGCTTCTGCGCGAAACTGGGTGTCGAGATGAAGCTTCGCGCCCATGGCGCGGGCGAGGCGGAGCTGAGGCAATGGGCGGAGGAAGCGTATGCCATCCGCAGGCTCATGGACAACAATCCGCGCGACATGTCGGTCGATGACGTGTACGCGATCTACCGAAGCGCGTTCTAGGGGCGAGCACTCTGGGGGGAAGGCGGGCCGCCGGTCGGCATTCACAACGAAAGATCGAACAGGCCGCCACCGAACAGCCGCTCGCGCGAGTGCTCTATATGGACGCGCATCGCGGCTCGCGCGGCATCCGGCGCACGCTCCCTGATGGCGGTGTAGATCGCCCTGTGCTCGGCTAGAACCTCCTCAAGCGCCCAGGCGCCATCGGACATCAGCGTTTCGCCATGCAGCTTCATGCCGACATAGATGTGGGCCCGCAGCGCCTTCAGCGTTTCCTCGTAGTACTGGTTGTTGGTGGCCTGGGCGACAGACTGGTGGAAGGCGAAGTCCGCATCCTCGCGGTGAAGCTGCTGGCCGGTCGCATCTGACAGAAGGTGCAGCGCGCGCTCCATCTCGGCGAGGACGGCATCATTGCATCGCAGCGCGGCAAGGGCGGCGGCATCGGTCTCCACGGTCAGGCGGAACTCATAGCAGCGCTGGATATCGGCGATCGTTTCGACGGGGGTGTAGCCGAGCGCTGTCTCGCGTTTTATCCGCACGAAATTGCCGGCGCCCTGGCGCGAATAGATCAGCCGCTCGTCGCGCAACCGTTCAAGCGCCACGCGCAATACAGGACGCGACACGCCGAATTTGAGGGAGAGATCCTTTTCCGCCGGAAGCTTTTCATTGGCGCCGTAATCGCCACGCATGATCCGGCCGCGCAGCGCCTCATAGACCTTGTCCGAAAGAGAGGTGCGCCGGGGCGAGGTGCCGCCATCTGCTTCATTGTCCAGATTGTCGGTCATCGAATGTCCTCTTCGTCATTGGCTGACGTCCGCCATCGTCTCGGTAAGGATCTCGGCGAGAAGGGATGGCGTACCAAAGCCACCGGATTTTGTCACGAGTTGTAAATTACCCCACGGCGTGATCGCTCTGCTGACCGGCAGGCCGGGTCGCAGCTCCGCTTCCACTTGTAAACTTCTGATCGCGAGACGATCCAGTATGCCATTGCAGCTCTCCCCGCCGGAGATCAGCAGGGATTGGGGCTTGTATGTGTGAAGCAGCTTGTCAATACTTGCACAAAAGCGCGCACCAGCGACATCGCCGGCTTCACCGCCGCCGCCATCGCTGATCGTGATGGCGAAGGAGCGCTCGCGGACAAGCGGGACCGCGCCGTCGGGCGCTTCGATGAGCGGTGTCAGTGCGCCGAGGCGTTCGATCTGCGCAAGCGTGATCGGATCGCGCGACCCGTTGACGATCATCAGTGGTGGCGCAAGGCGGGAACGGTGTGTCTGCACGGTTCCAGCCTCGCCCGCCAGCGCAAAGGCAAGGCCTCGGGCACCGACCCACAGTGTGTCGTTTCCGGCCTGCGCGACGATCGCCGCCATGTCGCGGTCGTTCGCCACATCGGGGATTTCGGCGGAAACGCCAAGGCGCTCTGCCACCGCGATTGGCTGCGCAATGCCGTTGCCGCTCAGTAGGCCGCCTCGGACACAGCGGCCCATGGTGGGGATTGCAGGTGCCGCAATGACGCGGCGGCTGCCGAGCGCATTCTGGAGAATGGCCATTTCGGCAGCGATATTGCCCTTCAGTCGCGAGTCGACCTTTTTCATGATCACGGGAACGTCGTTCAGCGGCAGCGCGGCGAGGGCGGCCGTCATGCGTTTCGCGGCCGTCTCAGGGGCGCACTCCCGACTCGCGGTATTGACGGCGAGGACATTCGGTCGGCGGTCCAGAAGGTCGGGAATGGCGTCGGCATGACGCGCGACGAGCACAGATCGCTCCGGTCCCGCAAAGGCCACGCTCGAATCGAGCGCACCTGTCAGGTCATCGGCAATGATCAGAACCTCTGGAGGCAATCATTCTCTCCCATGTTGTAATTATTATTACGTATCGATTTTTTGTAAAAAAGGGAATAATTTTCAAGGGAAAACTGCATTCTTAACGAAAGTATGCAGTGGATATTGAAACCTGTTTACCTATAAGTTAATAACTTTGTAGCATGTCGCTAACGGGAGGCCTTCATGAACCAGCCAATCGTCATCACCATGGGGGATCCATCCGGGGTGGGCGCTGAAGTCAGCGTGAGGGCGCTCGCGGCGCGGGATCCTGATCTGCGCCGTCAGGTCCGTGTGGTCGGTGACCGGCCCACTATGGCCCGCGCGGCGGCGGTCTGCGGCCTCGATCTGCCAGTTCTGGCCCCCGACGATGAAGGCGATGGTATCCGCGTCGAGCACATCGCCGTCGATGGCCTGCCGGAGACTTTCGGCGTGCTGAGCCCGGCCTGCGGAGAGGCATCCTATCGCTATATCGCCCGAGCGGTGGAGCTTACCATGGCCGGCGAGGCCGCGTGCATCGTCACGGCGCCGATCAACAAGGCCGCGCTCAACGCAGCAGGTCATCATTATGACGGCCACACCGGCATGCTGGCGCATCTGACGGGGTCGAAGTCGTCATGGATGCTGCTCGCTTCCGAGCGGTTGAACGTGGTGCATGTCTCGACTCATGTTTCGCTCAAGGATGCAATCGGACGGGCGACGACGGAACGGGTTCTTGAAACCATCCGCACCGGCCATCGTCATCTCAAACGCATGGGGCTTGCATCGCCGCGCATAGCGGTGGCGGGGATTAATCCGCATTGCGGTGAAAATGGCCTGTTCGGACGGGAGGATGACGATGCGATTGCGCCGGCGGTGGCGGCGGCAAAGGCGGAGGGTATCAACGTGGAGGGGCCGATTTCGGCCGATACGGTCTATCACCGCGCCTATAATGGCGCCTTCGATCTGGTCATCGCCCAGTATCACGATCAGGGGCATATCCCGATCAAGCTTGTTGCCTTCGATACCGCCGTCAACGTCTCGCTCGGCCTGCCGATCGATCGCTGCTCGGTCGATCACGGCACGGCCTTTGACATTGCCGGAACGGGCAAGGCCAATCACGTCAATATGCTCGCGGCGCTCGATTATGCCGCGCGAATGGGAGCCGCCGCGCGCGGTTGAGGAGGAATGATGTCGGAGAAGAAGGAAGCGTTCGTCGCGCTCGTCACCTGTTTCAATGATGACGAAACGATCAATTACGCCGCCACGCGGGCGCAGGTGCGCCGCCAGGTGGCAGCGGGCAACAACATCATGTGCGCCGGGACAAACGGCGATTTTTCCGCCCTGACCTTCGACGAGAAGGTAAGGCTGTGCGGCGAGGTGGTCGATGAGGTCGGCGGCAAGGCCCGCGTCATCGTCAATGCCGGCATGCCTGCGACCTTTGAGACGGTAAAGCTCGCTCGAGCATTCGACAGGATCGGTGTCGATGGCATCGCTGTGATCACGCCGTTCTTCATCGCCTGCACGCAGGATGGTCTTGAGCGCCATTTCACCACGGTTGCAGATGCGGTGAAGACGCCGATCTATCTCTATGACATCCCGGCGCGGACCCAGAACCATATCGAGCCCGAGACCGCCCGCCGGCTCGCCGCTCACGGCAACATCGCGGGCATCAAGGATTCCGGCGGCGCGCAGGAAACGCTTGAAGCCTATATGGAGGTCGGTCGCACTGTCGAAGGATTTGACGTCTATTCCGGCCCGGACCAGCTCGTGCACTGGGCCCTGACGAACGGCGCCAAAGGCTGCATTTCCGGTCTCGGAAACGTCATGCCTGAGGTGCTTGCGAAGATTGTTTCAGGCGTTAATGCCGGCAATGAGGCGCAGGCGAAGCAGGCACAGGAAATCTTCACGGCCTTCAGGACCGATCTCTACAAGCTCGGCTATCCACCGGCACTGGTGAAGCGCGCGCTTTTCCTGCGTGATCCGTCCGTCGGTCTCTCCCGCCAGCCCGCCCTTCTGCCGGACCCTGCGCAGGACCGAGAGATTGAGAGAATACTGGAGCGCTACGGCCTGTAGCGCGACCGCCTCAGGCCCCACTGCCTGTGTTTGGCGGTGAATAGCCCCGCGTTTTGTAGACACCCTCGGTTTAGATTTTCTGCTGTCGTTCGAAGTCGACGGGCGACAGCATGCCATTGCGGGCATGTTTACGTTTAGGGTTGTAGAACATCTCGATGTAATCGAACACATCCCTTCTGGCGTCTTCGCGTGAGCGATAGACCCTTCGGCGTATCCGTTCTCGCTTGAGAAGATTGAAGAAGCTCTCGACGACCGCGTTGTCGCGGCAGTTTCCCCGGCTGCTCATTGAATGAACCAGATTGTGCTGCTTTAGAAAGGCAGCCCAGTCCATGAAGGTCAAACTGCGATCCCTGATCCGAATGGACCAGCACTGGCTGTTTTGGCTTGCGTCGCCATAAAGCGGAAAGCAGCGCCTGTAGAACGACATCTGTCGCCTGACGGCTTTGAAGTGCCCAGCCGATGACGCGGCGGGAATATAGGTCGATGACAACCGCCAGATAGGCGAAGCCCTCCAAGGTCCGGATGTAGGTGATATCAGTCACCGAGGCCTTATCCGGCACCTCCACGTCAAACTGTCTGTCGAGCGTGTTGTCGACGGCAACAGAAGGTTTTCCACCGTGGCTTCCGGGCCGTCGCTTTAAGCCAATCTGGGCCTTGATGCCGGCAAGACGGGTCAGGCGCGCAACCCGGTTCGGGCAGCACGTCTCCCCCTGATCCAGCAGGTCATCATGCAGTTTGCGGTAGCCGGAAACCTTGCCGCTGTCTTCCCACGAAGACCTCAACAGCTCTGTCTGTCGCTTGTCCTCGATGGCCCGGTTGCTCAGCGGTGCTTTGAGCCAGGCGTAAAATCCACTTGGGTGAACCCGGAGAGGCCGGCACATCGTCCGCACCGAAAACTGCAGCCGATGCACGCCAAGCTCACGCGGGAATGGCTGAAGGACTTCGGCAAGCCGTTGTCAACGACGAGTCCGAATATGAAGGCAATGTCGTTCAATGCTGGGGCAGCATCACGGCGCAGGAACTGGTGCATCGCTTCTGGATCACCGTGATGCGCGGCGGCTATGCGGGTCATGGCGAGACCTATTCCCAGCCCGATGACCTGCTCTGGTGGGCAAAGGGTGGCGAACTGCACGGTGAAAGCTACGAGCGGATCGGCTTCCTGCTCGAGATCCTGAAGGAGGATGTCAGCAATGGGCTAACGCCGTTTGGCCTCACCGGACACCCCTTTCCCTGGACGCGGGTTTCAGGCGCTGCCGACGGTGATGTACGCTATGTCTATTTCGGCGAGCACCAGCCGGTGATCTGGTCTTCCGGCTTCCCGCAGGAAGATGGCGACTATGACATCGACATCATCGACACCTGGAACATGACCGTCACGCCGCTCCGGTCCCGCATCCCATCCGCCATGGCGCGGTGGTGCGGGGCGGCAAGGCGGACGCGGCGTTTGGCGTGGAACTGCCCGGCAAGCCCTATCTGGCAGTGCGCGTGCGGCCGCGCGGCAAAAAGTCGAACTGACAGGGAGAACGGTCATGGCTTCTGTTGAGATAAAAAACGTGCGGAAATCCTATGGCGTCGTCAACGTCATACACGGCGTTTCCGTGGATATCGCCGATGGAGAATTCGTCATCCTCGTCGGGCCGTCCGGCTGCGGCAAGTCGACGCTTCTGCGGATGATCGCCGGTCTGGAGACCATCACCGGCGGTCACATCTCGATCGATGGTCGGGTCGTGAACAATCTCCAGCCCAAGGCGCGCGATATCGCGATGGTGTTCCAGAACTACGCGCTCTATCCGCAGATGACAGTGGCGCAGAACATGGGGTTCTCGCTTGAACTTCAGGGTGCCAAGAAGGACGAGGTCAAGGCCAAGGTCGCTGAAGCGGCCGCCATTCTCGGGCTTGAGCCCTTGCTCGAACGCAAGCCGGCCCAGCTTTCCGGGGGCCAGCGCCAGCGTGTCGCGATGGGGCGCGCAATCGTGCGCGACCCGAAGGTCTTTCTGTTCGACGAACCGCTTTCCAATCTCGACGCCAAGCTCAGGGTGCAGATGCGCTCGGAGATCAAGGCGCTGCATCAGCGCCTTGGCTCCACCATCGTTTACGTCACGCATGATCAGATCGAGGCGATGACGATGGCTGACAAGATCGTGGTATTGCAGGGCGGCAATATCGAACAGGTCGGCGCGCCGCTGGAGCTCTATGACAGCCCGCGCAACATGTTTGTCGCAGGTTTTCTTGGCTCGCCGGCTATGAACTTCCTGCGGGGTAAGATCGACCTTGGCGGCGGTCGCGGTTGGTGGCCCCGAAGCTGTCGGCGCAGAAGTGGAGTTGATCGAGCCGACAGGATCGGAAACCCATCTCAATGCCAGCCTCGACGGCAAGAGCGTGGTGTGCGTTTTCCGAAAGCGTGTGGACCACAATCCGGGCCAGTCAATAAGGCTGTCCTTTGCCTCGGATGCGGTGCATTTCTTTGACCCCGAGACGGAACTCCGGATCACCGAGGACCTGTCACGGGAAACGGAAAAGAGCAACGCATAGCGTTGGAGCCGCAGGGGTGCCGTGCAGGCGTGCGGGCACCGGCCGCGGAGACAAAAACGATCAAATCGACAGGCGTGTGTCAGGTAATGATGCCGCGCATTCTCGGAGCGAGATCCGCCTATTGTCGACGAACCGTCGGTCGGCATCGCCCATGGTCTAAAGGGACGGATATCTAAGGCGATATATCTCCACCCGAACACCTCAAAACCGGCGTCAAGCCGCAAAATCCATCGCTACTTCCTGCGAAAGCTGGCGGATACCCGGTCCAATCAGGTCTGGGCTATGGGCCAGCCTAAATCCGCATCGCGCGGCTCCGCCTATTTCTGCATCGGAGCGGCCTAGGAAGCACTTGCCCATTATGGCACGCCGATAACTTCACCACAGATCAGGATTCGAAATTCACCTCTGTCCTGATTTCAAACAGTCGTTGAACTCGCTTGCTGCGACCTGCAGATAACAGCGTGACATTGACAAATATGATTATTTTACTCATGTATTATCATTGCAATTTGGTTGTTTCGGGGGCTTTGCTAGTGCCATTCAAATGTCTTGCTGTCGCACTCATCTCCCTGGGGCTTTTGTCGGGGGGCGTTGCTCGCGCAGAAATCACGATCGATCACGCGATGGGGTCGGCCGCTGTGCCTGATATGCCTCGGCGTGTCGTTACGCTGACGAACGAGACCACGGAGGCAGCCCTTGCCGTCGGTGTGGTGCCGGTCGGCGCGACCCGCTCCTGGTATGGAGATCCGTGGTATCCGCATCTTGACGACAGGCTGTCCGGTGCCGAGGTTCTTGGCACAGAGCTTGCGGTAAACCTTGAACTGCTCGCAGCCCTTCAGCCCGATCTCATCATCGGCAGCCGCAAGCGGGATGAGGAAATCTATGGCCAGCTCTCGGCAATCGCGCCGACCGTTTTCGTGGAAGGGCTTGGTGCATGGCAGGAGAACCTGGCGTTTGTGGCGAAAGCGCTGAACCGCAGCGCGGAAGGGACCGCGGCGCTGGCCTCCTATGAAACCCGCGTCGAAGCGCTACGGGCTGGGCTTGGCGATCGTCTTGCCGAGCGCGTCTCCGTCGTGCGTTTCGTGCCGGGCCAGACCTATCTCTATCTGGAAGGCAGCTTTCTGGGCCATTTGCTGTCCGATGTCGGATTTTCCAGGCCCGTCCAGCAGCAGGGTGACGGTCTCTCGCTTGCGGTCGGGCGCGAGAGCATTCCGGACATGGATGGCGACCGGATTTTCTGGCTGACCTATGACAGCGGCGACGGCAAGGGAAAGCAGATGGCGGATGCGTTTCTGTCGGATCCGCTGTGGGTCCGCCTCGGCGCAGTCGAGGCCGGACGCGTCCATGCGGTGGATGACGGCATCTGGGCGACGGCGGGCGGCTGGTTTGCCGCGCAGGCCATGCTGGATGACCTTGCTGCTGTCTACGGCGTGACCCTGCCGCTGGCGCGAGGCGCCGGGCGGTAGAAGAACAGTCAGATCGTCGCGCGGGCAAAGGGCACGATGACAGGCTTGTCCTCGCCCGGCAGCGCAAGCATGCGGCAATTGATGTTGAACACGCTGCTGATCCGTTCCGCCGTCAGCACCTCGGATGTCGGTCCCTCGGCGGCAATTTTCCCATCGTCGAACAGGACCACGTGATCGGAATAGCGCAGGGCGTGGTTGAGATCGTGCAGAACGATGACGAAACTGCGTTTTTCCCGCAGGTTCAGTACGCGCAGCAGATCGAGGATTTCCAGCGCGTGGCAGATGTCGAGATGGTTGGTCGGTTCGTCGAGGAAGATGCGCGGAGATTCCTGGGCCAGCGTCATTGCGATCCAGGCGCGCTGAACCTGTCCGCCCGAAAGCTGTCCGAGGCTGCGTTCGCGAAGGGCGTGCAGCCCCGTCGTTTCCAGCGCGCGGTCTACCGCCTGTGCATCTGCGGCGGAGGGAGCGGAAAAGCGGCTGCGCCGGGCGTAACGGCCAAGCATGACGAGGTCGGCGACCGTCATGTCGGAAGGTGCGTCAGGTGACTGGCTGAGCATGGCGATCTCGCGCGCAAGCTCCCGGGCGGTCCAGTCGGCAAGCGGCCGTCCGGCAACGTCCACCGTCCCGGACTGCGGCATGTGGAGCGCCCGCAGCACTTTCAGCGCGGTGGATTTGCCGCTGCCGTTCGGCCCGCAAAAGGCGATCACCTTTTCTTCTGGGAGAACGAGATCGATCTCATCGAGCGCCCTGAAGCTCTCGTAACCTGCCGAAAGCGCGGTGAGGGTGGCGAGGGTGTCAGCCATTGCGTCGGTGCCTCCTGAGGATAAGCGAGAGGAAAAGCGGCGCGCCGATAAGCGCTGTCACCGCGCCTGCAGGCAGCTCCAGCGGGCTCGCAATCGTGCGAGCCAGCGTATCGGCGGCGAGCACCAGAATGCCGCCGATGAGAGCGGTGGCGAGCAGGTATCCGGGCCGGAACTGTCCGAGAAACAGACGTGCTGCATGCGGTGCGATCAACCCGACGAACCCGATCGCGCCGACCTGAGATATTGCAAGCGCGGTCAGCAGCACCGAAAGCACCAGAAGCCCGATCCGGCTGCGGTCGACGGCCAGTCCGGTCGTCACCGCCGTCTGCTGATCGAGCACGATCTGGCGCATCGGCAGGCGCATGAGAATGAGGACGGGGAGGCTGAGCGCGAGCCCCGCGGCCACCACGCCGACATCCATCCAGTGGGCGGCGCTGACGGATCCGGTGATCCATTGCAGCGCCTGGCTGGCGCGATAGACCGGCCCGACGATCATCATCAGGGTGACGCAGGCCTTGGCCAGCGCCGCAAGAGCGATGCCGTAAAGAATCAGGCGCAACGGGTCGCGGCGGCTCCGGTCGGCGAGCGTCAGCATTCCGACCAGAAGCGCGAAGACGCAGGCACCGAGAATGGCTGCGAGCGGCTGCCAGTGAACCGAAACCGTCAGCACATTGGCCTCGTCGGAAAAAAGCCACAGGAAGGTGACCACACCGAGCGCCGCGCCATCGGTGATGCCGAGAATCGAGGGGGCGGCCATGGGATTGCGCAGCGCGCGTTGCAGGATCGCGCCGGAAAGGCCGAGCGCCATGCCGGCAAGGGTAGCCAGCGCAACGCGGGGCAGCCTCAGCGTCCAGATGATGATGTCGTCGGTCCGGCTGCCATGGCCGAAAAGTGCGGCCGCGACCCGCGAGGGGCTGATGAAGCTCGAGCCGAGCCCGGTAGCCAGGATCAGACAGCCGGCGAGCAGCAGCAGCAAGACGGCTATGCGGAGCGCAGTATTCCTCACACACCGACCTCGCGCAGCCGCTTTGCCCGCAGAAGATGGATCAGGAAGGGCACGCCGACAAAGGCCAGCACGGCGCCGATAGGTGCTTCGCCGGGCGCCACGATCAGCCGCGCGAGAATGTCGGCGAAAACGGCAATGATTGCACCTGTCAGCATGGTCAGCACGGCCAGTGCGGCAAAACCCGGCCGCTTTGCCGTCAGTCGTCGGGCGATATGCGGGGCGATCAGGCCGATAAAGGTCACCGGTCCCGACATGGCGACTGCGCCCGCTGAAAGCACCGCCGCCAGCGTCAGCGCCACAAGGCGCGTGCGGACTACATTGACGCCGATGCCGCTGGCGCTGTGATCGTCAAGTCGCAGCGCGTCGATCGAGGGTGCAAGAAAGGCCGCGCCGGCGACTGCGATCAAGAGCGCGCCGCCGCCGATCCAAAGCAGCGGGAGCGGGCGGTCGGCAAATCCGCCGGAAAGCCAGAAAAGCAGGGTTTCAAGCGCTGTCTCGTCGAGAAGCAGGATGAGCTGGGTGAGTGCGGCAAGCATGGCCGCCACGGTCACGCCGACAAGCAGAATCCCGGTTGGTCCGGTCTCAGGACCGAGCGCGCCTGAAAGGCCGAACACCAGCGCTGCCGCCGCCAGCGCACCGGCTATGGCAAGCACGCCGATACTGGTAATCGAGAGGGCGCCAAAGAGCGCAAGGCCACCCGCGACCGCGAAAGCGGCCCCGGCATTGACGCCCAGCAGGCCGGGCTCGGCCAGCGGATTGCGGGTAACGGCCTGCATGAAGAGGCCCGAAAGCGAAAGCGCGGCTCCGGTCAGGACGGCGTTGAGCGTGCGCGGCAGCCGCAATGTGCGGATGATGATGTCATGCATGCTGTCACCGCCGCTGGCAAATGTCGACCATACCGTGGCCGGGCCATAGACGTGCACACCGAGATGCAGGCTGGCGATCACGGCAACCAACAATGTCAGAAGCAGCAGCAACAAGGAGCGTTTCACGGCGTTCCATCCTTTTGGGGACGATTTGACATTGCGGAGTGTGACGGTCAACTTTAAAACAAAATATGAGTATAATAATCAAGTTGAGAGATCTGATGTCATCCCTGATACGACTTGCCGGGCTTGCGGCACTGGCCCTGACCCTCTTTTCCACCTCTCTTTCAGCGCGCAGCATCACGAGCGCGATGGGGACGGTGGACGTGCCCGACCAGCCTCAGCGTGTGGTGGTCCTCACCAATGAGGGGACAGAAGCCGTGCTTGCTCTTGGCGTGCAGCCCGTCGGCGCAGTCAACTCCTGGCATGGTGACCCGTGGTGGGATCATATCGATGGGGCGATGGGCGACGCCGTGCCCGTTGGCACGGAGAGCGCGGTCAATCTCGAAATGGTTGCGGCTCTTGAACCGGATCTCATTCTTGCCAATCGTCAGCGTCACGAGGAAGTCTATCCGCAGCTATCTGCCATCGCACCGACAGTCATGTCGGAGGAACTGCGCGGTGATTGGAAAGTGAACTTCGAACTCTACGCCGCAGCGCTCGGACAGGACGAAAAGGGCCGGGAGGTGATCGCCGGCTATGACACGGCCGTTGCCGACCTGCGCGCGAAACTCGGTGATGCCGTCGATGAAAAGGTCTCCGTCATCCGTTTCCTGCCGGGACAGATCCGCATTTACCAGCTCGACAGTTTCTCAGGCGTGCTGTTGAAGGATATCGGCTTCGATCGGCCCGACAACCAGAATGTCGACGCCTTCGCGATCCGTACCGGCAAGGAAAGCATTCCCGATATGGATGGAGACCGTATCTTCTACTTCACCTGGGAAACCGGAAACGGCGAGGGCGAGGCAATGGAAGGGGAGGTGCTGAACGACCCGCTCTGGCAGTCGCTGTCCGCGGTCCAGGCGGGCAGGGTCCACGCCGTTTCGGACGCTGTCTGGAACACGGCCGGCGGCATCATCGCAGCTCGGCTGATGCTCGATGATATCGCCCGGATCTACGGGGTCCAGTAATCGCGGTTGACGAAAGGGCCGCTGCGTTTTCGGGGCGTCCGCTGACAAATCTTTGGCGATTGCCGGAGGTTGCCAGTAAACAAGAGGCTGCCTCCGCATCGCAGTGCGCGTTGTGCCGCGCATGGCTCAAGCGACGGATCGGACAAGCATGCCGAACAGGTCGCGTGGGTCGTCGGGATCGGCCAGCAGGTCGAGCGGTTGCGAAAACGCGGTGCCGTTGACCTTTTCCCGGACGTAGCGCAGGGCCGAAAAGTCCTCGATCGCGAAGCCGACGCTGTCGAACAGTGTGACCTGACGCTGATCGCGGCGACCGGCGGCCTCGCCGCGCATGACCTGCCAGAGCTCGGTTACGGGGTGATCCTTGTCGAGCGACTGGATTTCGCCTTCAATCCGGGTCTGCTCCGGATATTCGACGAAGATGTCGGAACGAAGCAGGATGTCGCGGTGTAGCTCCGTCTTGCCTGGGCAGTCGCCGCCGATCGCGTTGATATGCTGACCTGCGCCAACCATGTTGTCGGTGAGTATGGTCGCATATTGCTTGTCGGCTGTGCAGGTGGTGATCACATCCGCCCCTTCGACCGCCCGCTCGGCGGATGTGCAGGCGACGACCTCGAAGCCCTGCGCGGTGAGGTTTCGGCTGGCCTTTTCGGTTGCCCTGGCGTCGATATCGTAAAGCCGCAGCGTGTTGATGCCGCAAAGCGCCCGAAACGCCATAGCCTGAAATTCACATTGCGCACCGTTGCCGATCATCGCCATCGTGGCCGCATCGCGCGGTGCCAGATAGGTCGCCGCCAGTGCCGAAGTCGCGGCGGTCCGAAGGGCGGTCAAAACGGTCATTTCACTTAAGAGAACCGGGTATCCGTTCAATACCTCGGACAATACGCCAAAGGCCGTCACTGTCTGGTGACCTGTCTTGGTGTTCTTCGGATGGCCGTTTACATATTTGAAGCTGTAGAGCGTCTTGTCTGCGGTCGGCATCAATTCGATGACGCCGCCAGGCACGTGTGCAGCAACACGCGGGGTCTTGTCGAAGTCGGGCCAGCGCTTGAAATCGGCCTCGATGAAGGCGGCAAGCTCCTTCAGAAAGGTCTCGATGCCGACATGGTGGGTGAGCCGCATCATGTTCTCGACCGAGACGAAGGGCACATAGGCCAGTTCGGAAGGCGGGACGGTCATCAGTAGGCGCTCCTAGTCATTCGGTCCAGCACGCGACGCCCGAAGAGGCTGGCGGTGAGGTCGCAGAGCAGCTTGGCGGTCTTGCCGCGCTCGTCAAGAAAAGGGTTCAGTTCGACAAGGTCGAGCGAGGAAACGAGCCCGCTGTCGCACAACGTCTCCATGATCAGATGCGCCTCGCGAAAGGTTGCGCCGCCGGGTACGGTGGTGCCGACCGCCGGCGCTATCGACGGGTCAAGGAAGTCCACGTCAAAGGAGACGTGCAGCATACCTTTGTTCCGCTCGACCTTCTCCAGGAAGGCTCTGAGCGGCGCCAGAACCCCGGTCTCGTCGATGGCGCGCATGTCCTTGACCGTGATGCCAAGTTCGCGGATACGCGATTTCTCTGCTGCATCCACGGAGCGGATACCCATCATGCAGACGTTTTCGAGGGCGACCTTCTGAGGCAGCGCGGGAAAGCCGTCGAAACCGGGCTGACCGGTGAAATAGGCGACGGGTGTGCCATGAAGGTTGCCGCTTTCGGTGCTGTCGAGCGTATGCAGGTCCGGATGGGCATCGAGCCAGAGGAGAAAGAGTGGTCGTCCGGCCTCCGCCGCCCGACGCGCCATGGCCGGAACCGTGCCAGCGGCCATCGCGTGATCACCGCCCATGAAAACCGGAACGGCGCTCGCCTTGCCGGCGTCATAGGCGGCCCTGTGCAGGGCCGCAATCCAGGCCGAGGTTTCGGCAAGATGGTGCAGAGCGGGGTTTCTGTGCGCCTTGGGAGCCTGCGGGCCAACGGTCAGATCGCCGAGATCGGTCACTTGCCAGCCGAGGGTTGGCAGGTCCTCGGCAAGTCCTGCAGTCCGCAGGCTCGCCGGGCCCATCACGCAGCCGCGCTGGGAAGCACCGGTTTCGATGGGAACGCCAAGGAGGGCGCAGGTTCGGGACATATCGGCAATCCTCTCAAGGTGTGGTTGCGCGCTCCCGATTGGTGCCGCGTTCGAGTGGCGGAAAAAAGGTGCCTTCTTGCGATAGCCTATACGTTTTGCTGGGTGGCCTGAAGCAGCCATTGCAACTGCGCGTCGCTTTCAATGGAATCCGGGAACTGGGCTCTCACCCTGGCAACTGCTTCTTGCGCGGCGACACCCTGGTCGATCAGAAGCTGCGCAGCCATCATGCCGGACCGGCCCGCACCATAATGGCATGAGAGCGCCAGCGTTTCGCTTCTGGCAGACATCGCACGACGCTGACCATCGTGTTGCTGCCATGCGTCGATGAAGCCGGCATCAGGTGCCTGGTAGTCCCGGATCGGAAGATGGATCAGCTGCATGTTGCGTTTGGCGCAGGCTGCAGTGAGCAGGCCGAAGGCGTCCTCGGGCACCTCTTCTTCCTCGACGAGAACGATGAGAAGCGCGCAGTTCTCAAGCGCAGCGTGGTCGAGTGTCGCCGCCAGCCGTTCCGGGCAAATGAAAGCCTCTCCCTGCGCATCAAAGGCAAAGCCCGGAAAGCCGAGCGTGACAACCTTGCCGCCCAGCGGCAGCGCAAGACAGGTTCTGATACTCGTCTCGCTTTCCATAAGTCGGGCTTGCTGTTCCGGCGTGTATTTTTCAGTTTCCACAATGCGCACTGTTGTTGTCCTTTTTCAAGCAGTTGTGGGGTGCCAGGCGGGTACGGCCGCCCGGCATTTCATGCACTATCGGATCGGATAGGCGTACATCAGGCCGCCATCGGAAAAGGCGGCATTGGCGGTTTCCAAACGGTTGATGCCTAAGGGCGTTTCAGGGCCGAGATTGCGATCGAAGACCTCCGAATAGGCGCCAACCTGGCTGACAACCTGATAGGCCCAGTCAGAGGGCAGACCGAGTTTGGCGGCCATATCGGCGGTCGCGCCATCGTCGGCGAAAAGGCGCTGGACGGCCTGCGGCTGATCTTCAAGATTGGCGATCACCGTATCGATATTCTGGGAGCTCACGCCAAGACTGTCGGCATTCAGCATCAATTGAAACGCCCAGAAGACGGCCGCTTCCAGATTGGGATCCGGCCGCGTCGCCAGTGTCAGCGGTTCGGCCGAGATGATCTCGGGCAGGATCATGTAGTCGCTGGGATTTTCCGCCAGAAGCCGGTCGGAATTCAGCGCGGTGACGTCGGAGGCGTAGACATCGCATTTGCCGGAATAAAAGGCTTCGAGCCGTGCAGTCTTGTCGGAAATGTTCTCGACCCGATAGGAAAGCCCGCGATCGGAGAACCAGTCGGCGATGTTGAGCAGTGTCGTCGAACCGTCCTCGGCACAGACGGTGGCGCCATCGAGCTCTTTCGCATGGGCGACGCCGAGCGACTTCGGAACCATGAAGCCTTGGCCGTCATAAAAGGTCGTGGCGACAAAGCTCATACCGGGATCGGCGTCGCGCGTGCCGGTCTTGGTGATCGAGCGGGAGGCCATGTCCGCGCCGCCGGCAGCGAGCGTTTTCATCGAGTCCGAGAAACCGATACCGCGAATATCCGCCTTGTCCGCATCCCCGAGGATGGCAGCGGCCGCCATACGGCAGAATTCGGTGTTGAAACCCTGGAAGACGCCATTGCTATCGGGAGCCGAGAAACCGGGCGATTGCGGGTTCACCAGGCAGATAAGCTTGTCATTGGTCTTGATCGTATCAAACGCCTCGCCGGCCAGTGCCGTGGTTGCGGGGGCGAGGAGAAGCAGTGTCGACAGGAGAACGGGTTTCATGGACGAATCCTTTGAGTGGGAGCAGAAGACAGATAAAGTGTACGTGTATACAAGTGTATCTGTCAATTGTTTTTGCCGTCAAACTGAAGAGACCCGATCGCCATGCGCTGCCGATCACGTAACGGGGCCTCCCAAGGGATGACTCAGCCAGCCGGATCAAGGCGCTGAAGCCTTCGACCGACCATCGACAGAAAGGCGCAGGAGATGAAGAACCAAAGGCCAATGACGAAATAGGCCTCCAGCGCATAATCGCGCCAAAGCGGATCCGAAAAGGCCATCTTCGCCGTCGCTGTCAGATCGTGGATACCCAGCACCACCACAAGAGACGTGTCCTTGTAGGCGCCGATCACGCTGTTGACGATGGAGGGAAGCGCCCGCCGCAGTGCTTGCGGCAGCAGAACCAGCGCCGCCATCTTGGGGTAGGAAAGCCCCAATGCACGCGCGGCATCGCTTTGGCCTTGCGGCAGGGCGGAAAGCCCCGCCCGGACATCTTCCGCGAAATAGGCCGCATGAAACAGCACCAGGGCCACCAGCGTTGCGGTAACCGGCGAAATCCGCACACCCGCGGGCAACATCAGCGGCAGCACGAAGACGCCGACAAAAAGCACGGTGAGCATCGGCACGCCCCGCGCAATCTCGACATAGGCGGCAGCAAAGCGTCGAAGCAGGCCGTGATGGCCCTGCGTACGGGCAAGGGCAAGCAGCACGCCCAGAGGAAAGGCTGCGGCAATAGCCGCGATCGACAGGATTAGCAGGATCGGCAATCCGTTCCAGCGAACACTGTCGACCGCTGCAAGGTTGAAAATACCTCCGCCCATGAGAACGAAGCAGGCAATGAGGGCCACCGGCCAGATGACGGCCATATGAAGCGGTCGAATCCGGATGCCCCCGCCTGTTATCCACAAACCGGTTTGCACGGTGAGCGCAATGAGCAGCAGAGAGGTGGTGATCGGGCGCCAGACGAGCTCGCGCGGATAGGTGCCGAAAAGGATCAGTTCAAGCTTTTCGGTGACAAAAGGCCAGCAGGCGCCGTCGCGATCGGTGCAGGCCGCAGCGCCTGAAAGGGGCAGGGTTGCATCGGCAACAAGCCAACGGAGCGAATACCAAACGATGGGCAGCAGTATAGCGAAGGTGAGAAGCGTGAGCGTGAGGGAAAGCGGTGAGGCAAATTTGGTGGGTCGATGCTTCGCGATGGCGGAGAACGGCTTCATCGGCCCTCCCGCATGCGCAGTCGATCGCTGACCCGGTTGAGCGCGGACGTAAGCCCAAGGCAGATCAGCAGGTAGATGGCCATCGTCACCAGCATCATTTCCAGAGGTCGGAATGTCTGGTTGATGATTGTCCCAGACACCGACATCAGATCGGAGTAGCCGACGGCGATGGCGATCGAGGTGTTCTTGATCAGGTTGACATACTGGTTGTTCATCGGAGGCACGATGATGCGCAGGGTCTGGGGCAGAACGATCAGGCGCGTGACCTGCAGGCTGGAGAGGCCGAGCGCCCGTGCTGCTTCGATCTGACCTTTGGGGATTGCCTCGATGCCGCCGCGTATGACCTCTGCAATCTGGGCGCCGTGATAGAGGCCGAGTGTGAGCGCGATGACCATGAATTGCAGCGTTAGCCGCGCACCGCCCCGAAAGTCGAAGCCGGAGAGTACTGGCACGGACCAGGAAAGCGGCATCGAAAGAAGCGCCAGCACGACCGGCGGGAGAATGTAGATCGCGATCATGACCGGCAGAAGCTGCGGGGCATTCCCTGTTCTTTCGCGCAAGCGCCTGTTGCGGCGTGCCAGCAGGGCGACCAGCAGCGTGCTCATGAGAAAGCCGCCGATGTGGAGCCAGAGCGCCATATCATTGACGGGCAGGGGAATGACGACAGAACGGTTGGAGAGATGGACGGGGCCGACAGAAAAAGCCTGCCGGACCTGGGGCAGGCCACCAACTGCGGCGACATAAAGAACCAGCAATATGAGCAGCTTCGGGATATTGCGGAACAGTTCGACATAGGCTTGCGCCAGCAGGCGCAAGGCCTTGCTCGGTGCTATGCTGGCCAGGCCGACCAGAAGGCCGGCAGCCGTTGCCAGAATGAGGCTGACGGCTGCGAGAAACAGCGTATTGGTGATGCCGACGAGAATAACGCGGACATAGGTGCTGTCAGCCGAATAGCTGAACAAAGCCTCGCTGACATCAAAACCTGCGCGCTGGCCGAGGAAGGCAAAGCCGGGGGTGAGGCCGGCCCGGTGCATGTTGTCGAGCACATTGAGCGCAATGAGTGTGAAGAATACCAGCACGGTCGCCAGAAGAACAAAATCGCGCAGTGGCAGTCTTCTCTGTTGCGGCGGAGGGGGGCTTGGCGAAATCATCTGACATCTCTAAAATTGAAATACGAACATGTATACAGGAGTACTTCTGTTGCGTATAGGCGAAAAACTCGCTATTTGCCTCCTTGCAGCATGAAAGGATCAAAAAAGAATGGTGACCAAGGCTCAAACCGCGCTCGAAGAAATCAGAAAGCATATATGCGTCAACGGGTTGGATGGCGAGATCGTGCTGTATGAAACGGAGCTGGCGATTGCCTATGGAATGTCCCGGACGCCGATTCGCCAGATACTGCAGCGGCTCGCCTACGAAAGGCTGGTCTATACGAAATCGGGTGTTGGAACCGTTGTGACGCCGCTTACGGAAAAGGAGCGGGGCCGCGATCTGCGCACATTCGAGGGCCTTGTCGCCGCTGTGCTGCTGCACGACCTCCCCTCCCTCAGCGTGCTGCAAAGGTCGGATGTTCTGGCGCTCGGCGCCTTTGCCGATGCCTTCGGCTCTGTCGAGGGCGATATGCTCTATGCCTTTTTCGCAAGATTGCACCCAATGCTGACCGCGCTGATCGAAGACCCCATCCTCAGCGACGCTTTCTCGGCCAGTTTCTGGCGCTCGGTGCGCTGGGCGCTTCGCGACCATGGCCTGGCCCCGACGCAGACTGCGGCTCGGTTTGCGGGCTTCGTCGATAGCCTGGTCAAGGATCAGGTGAAGGACGCGAGCGACCTCTTCAACCGTTGCAGGAGCCTGTTCCCGGCCTGAGTTCTCGCCGAGAAAGGCGCGGCCTCCAAAGCTAAACCTACTCCGGCAAGATCAGCAACATCTGCGCGGCCTTCAGCGAGGCTGGCCCTTTTTGGTGTCGACCCACGCCGACCCAAAAAGGGGAGACTCAAGATGCTTCGACACCGTTTCGTTTTTTGCCCTGCCATAAACAGACTGCGGCGGTTCCACGTAATCCAGCAGTGCCCAAATCCTGCCCCCCCAACCAGTTCTGCTTTATCAGTGATAGCAAAAGCCCCCCATGGACACCGCCGCGGGGGCTTTTGCTTTTGGCTGTTTGCGGGCCCCTGTGACCAGGTGTGCAGCCTTGGCTGTGTATCGATGCGAGCTACAGCTTGATCGCGATATTCTTGCTCTTGCAGTAGGACAGCATGCCCTCGAGACCTTTTTCGCGACCGAAGCCGGACATCTTGTTGCCGCCGAAGGGGACTTCGACGCCGCCGGCGAAGTATTCGTTGACGAAGATCTGACCGGCATCGATGTCACGGGCGAGCGTCAGGGCCCTGGAGATATCCTGCGTATAAATGCCGCCGACGAGGCCGTACTGGCAGTCATTGGCGAGCGCGAGGGCGTGTTCGGCGTTGTCGGCGATCTGAACGGTCAGAACCGGGCCGAAGATTTCTTCCTGCACGAGGTCATCATCGGACGGGGTGTCGGCAATGATTGTCGGCTTGTAGAACCAGCCCTTGCCGGTTTCGGGATCGGTGGCCGTCTCGCCGCCGGTGAGGATTTCCGCGCCGCGTGCCTTCGCAGCCTCGATGATGCCGGCGACCTTTGCCAGATGGGCGGCGGAATTGAGCGGGCCGAAATCCGGATCGCGCAGACCATGGCCCAAACGATATTTTTCGGCTCTCTTCACAAGTTCGGCCACGAACTCATCATGGATCGAGCGCTCGATGACGAGCCGGGAGCCTGCCGAGCAGATCTGGCCGGCATTTTCGAAGATCGCGCCGAGAACGCCGTCGATGGCCGCTTCGCGATTGCAATCGCCAAGGACGACGACCGGCGATTTTCCACCAAGCTCCAGCACCAGCCGGGTGACATGCTCGGCGGCTGTGCGCATGACACGCTGGCCGGTGACCACGGAACCCGTGAACGTGATCTGGTCGATGTCCTTGTGCGCTGTCAGCGGCGCACCGACGGCGGCGCCCGTTCCGGTGATGACATTGCAGACGCCATCGGGCAGGCCCGCGCGTGACAGAAGGTCGGCGAGCATGAGGGCTGTGAAAGGGGTCTGCTCCGCCGGTTTGGCGACAACGCAGCATCCGGCGGCAAGCGCCGGGGCCATGCCGCGCGCAGCGGTCGAAATCGGGTAATTCCAAGGGATGATCTGGGCGGAGACGCCCATCGGCTCATTCAGGCTGAAGCCGAGATAGCCCTTGGCCAGCGGAAAGCTCGTGCCCTGCAGCTTGTCGGTGGCACCAGCGTAATATTCGAAGGCGCGGGCAGCGCCCAGCACGTCGCCGCGCGCTTCGGAGAGTGTCTTGCCGCAGTCGAGCGTTTCGACAATGGCAAAGCGTTCGGCCTCTTCGCTCAGCAGGCTTGCCGCGCGGTTCAGAATGCGGCCGCGCTCGGCAGGCGCCATGTCGCGCCATACGGACACGAAGGCCTTGCGGGCGCTGGCAACGGCTTCATCGACATCAGCTGCCGTGCCGTTCACAAAGCTGGCGAAAGCCTCGCCGCGCCCGGCGTCGAAGCTTTCCATCATCTCGGCGTCAGATGCGCGGCGGAATTGACCATCAATGAAATGGCCATCGGGCAGACCTTCCGGCCTTTTCCCGGCGAGAATGTCTTCGATGTTCATGATTTTTACCTTCAGTCTGAGAGTTCGCTGACCTGATAGCGCGATTTGGCCAGCCATTCCGGATTGATGTCGATCCCCCATCCCGGCGCATCGGTGACGGTCACCTTGCCGCCTTCAACGCGGAAGGGATCGTTGAGGAAGAGGCCTTCCTGCCACGGATAATAGTCGCGGCCCTCGATCGAGAATTCAAGATATTTGCCGGGCGTCTTGATGGCACGCAGGTAGTGCATGGTGAAGAGCGTCACCAGCGACAGGTTGGCGGCGTGCGGCGTCACCGGCATGCCGGCGGCTTCGGCCATGCGGGCTACTCTGAGGCTGCGCGAAATGCCGCCGAGATAAAGGATATCGGGCTGCAGAACGTCGACGACCTGATCCTTGATCATCAGCCGCCAGTTCTCGATCATGCAGTCCTGCTCGCCGCCGGTAATATCGATATCGAGGGCTTCCTTGACCTTTCTTGTCTGATCGAATTCCCAGTAGGGGCAGGGCTCTTCATAGTGGGATATGCCGCTGTCCTGCAGCATGTGACCGACCTCGATCGCCTTGGCGGGCGAGTAACAGGAATTGGCGTCAACCAGCAATGCGGCTTCATCGCCAAGCGCGTTCGCAATCATCGGCACGATCTTTTCCGTGCGGCCCGGCCATTCATCCTGATTGTGACCAACCTCGGCGCCAATGCGGAACTTGAAGGCGTCAAAGCCATATTCGCCGCGAAGCCGCAGGAAACGCTCCCTCTCATCTTCAGGCGTGATGTCGCGCTTCATTGAGGAGCCGTAGGCCCTGAGTTTTCCGGGTGTGCCGCCGATCAGGGCGCAAACCGGCTTCTCAGCGCGTTTGCCCGCCATATCCCATAATGCGGTGTCGATGCCGCCCATGGCGCGGCGCAGATAGGCGCCGGGAAACTTGTGTTCCCTGTCGCGGGCGTGATCGACCATCGCATCAATATCGTCGCAATCAAAGCCGAGCACATGCGGGGCGATCTGCCGGTGAAGCACCTCGGCGGTGATATCGGCGAAATAGGGTGCGACCTGTCCCCAGCCGGTGGCCCCGTCCTCCGCGGTGGCGCGGACAAAGCAGATGAATTCGTTGGTGAATGTTTCGATTTTGGTCAGTTTCATAAGACTTCGATTGCTCTGATCAACTTGTGCTTCACCTCATTTGCGGCATAATTGGCGTATCAGACATATCCATTTCGGAACTTGTTCCAGACCAATTTCTAGAATGACGCGAGGGTGACGGCATATGAAACACTCGGCCGGAGCGATCCTGTCCTCCATCAAGCTTGACCGTTCTTCCCGCAAGGGCGTCGGCGTGCAGCTCTATATGGCGCTGCGCGACATCATCCTGTCGGGCGGGCTTCGCGCTGGCGACCGGCTGCCCGCAACGCGCATTCTGGCGCGCGAGCTTGGCGTGTCTCGCACGACCGTCATTGATGCCATCGAACGGCTTGTCGTGGAGGGCATGCTGGTGTCGCGGGTTGGCGCAGGAACCTTCGTCAGCGATGCGCTCGATGCCCAGCGCCCGGCGCCGGGCGCGCCTCAGCCTGCCAAAACCGGGAAAAAGCCGCGGCTCTCCTATGCCATCACCCATGCCGAGCCGTCTTATGCACGGCGCAACTGGCTGCCGCATGAGGCCCGGGCCTTCATTACCGCGCTGCCGGCGCTTGACGCCTTTCCAATGACCAACTGGGCGCGCATTTCCGCCCGGCAATTGCGCGGTTCGCGCAGCGCCGTCATGGGCTATGGCGAGCCGAAGGGCATGCGGGCCTTAAGGCGCGCGATAGCCACGCATCTCAGTGCGCTGAAGGGCATCCGTTGCCACGAGGAACAGATCTTTATCACCTGCGGCGCTCAGCATGGTTTTGCGCTGATCGGGCATATGCTGCTCAACCCGGGAGACCGGGTGTGGATGGAAAATCCCGGTGCGTCGGGCGCCCGCAACGCCTTTTTGTCGCAGGGCGCGGAGCTGGTGCCGGTCGATGTCGATGACGAGGGCATGGTGGTAGCCGACGGGCTGAAGAAGTCGCCGCATTTCCGGCTCGCCTTCGTCACGCCGACGCATCAGCAGCCGCTCGGCCATGTCATGTCGCTGGCGCGGCGGTTCGAGCTTTTGCGCGCGGCGGAAGAGGCGCAGGGCCTGGTCATCGAGGATGATTATGATGGCGAGTTCTATTTCGACAACGCGCCGCAGCCGGCGCTCTACAGCACGGACACCGCCGGGCGGGTGCTCTATGTCGGCACGTTTTCGAAGTCGCTTTTCCCGGCGCTGCGGCTCGGCTTCATTCTGGTGCCGGAGCGGATGATCGATGCCTTCGACCAGACCTTTTCCGCCTGGGCGAGCGGTCCGGCAACGGCAACGCAGGCGATCGTCGCGGATTTCATGGATGAGGGGCATTTTGCCACCCATATCCGGCTGATGCGCAGGCTCTACAAGGCCCGCTACGAGGCGTTGAGGGAAGCTGCAGCGTCACTTCCCGAGATCGTGCGGTTGCAGGAAACCAGAAGCGGATTTCACGCAACGGCCGATCTCGCGCCGCATATCGATGCAAAGCTTGTGGTCGAGCAGGCGCGCGAACGCGGCGTTATTCTGGCGCCGCTGTCGCGCTATTGCCTTCAGCCGATTGAAAAGAACGGGCTGGTTCTCGGCTTTGGCAGCGCGCCGCCGGAGGAGTTGCGCAAGGGGATCGATATCGTTCGCGACCTGCCCGCCTTGAAATCGAATTGGTCTGGATGATTTGTCAAATTGGATATCACGACCAAGCCATTCTTTACCTAATTTTCATGCCAGACCCGCGCCCGGCCTTTGCAAGCCAACACCGCTGCGCGCGAAATTGAATGCTTTGAAAGGATCGAACAATGCAAGTGCTTGACCGCGTCGAGCTCTATCTGGTGAGAACACCGCTGCCTGCGCCGCATGCGCCCTCGTGGATCCCCGGCACGATCAGAACCCATGTCTCGATGTGCATCGTCCGGTTCATCACCGATGACGGCGTTGAAGGCTGGAGCGGCTTTCCGGCCTCAGGGCGTGAGCGCGCCGGCCTTGGCGACCTTCTTGCCGGCCTGTTTCTCGGGCAGGACGCGAGCGACATCGAAAATCTTGCCGAACGCATTCAGATCCTGGCGGCCGGCGGCAATTTCAACTGGTGGCTGGAGCCGGCCTTCTGGGACATCAAGGCTAAAACGGCCGGTTTGCCGCTTTACAAATACCTTGGCGGAACAGACGACCGGATCAAGCTCTACGCCTCCGCCGGTGAACTGAAGGCGCCGCCGGCGCGCCGCGAGGAAGCCGAAGCCCGCTTTGCCGAAGGCTTCGACACGATGAAGATCCGTGTGCACGATTTCGACGAGGCGGTCGACATCGAGCATATCTCCGACATTGCGACCTACATGCAGGGCCGGATGAAGATCTCGGTCGACTGCAATCAGGCCTTCCGGCTGACGCAGAACGGCAAGGCGCCGCTCTGGTCGCTGGAGCGCGCCAAGCGCTTTGTCGATGCGGCCGCCGATGTCGGTCTTGCCTGGGTGGAAGAGCCGCTTTTTGGCGAATGGCACGAGGAAATTGCCCAGCTGACAACCCATTCGCGCGTTCCCGTTGCCGGTGGCGAACTGCATGTCATGGGCTATCGCGAGCTGGCGCGGATGCTGAAGATGGGCTGCTACAACATCTATCAGCCCGATGCGATGTGGGCCGGCGGCATCAATCAGAGCCTTCAGGTTGCGGCGCTTTGCCGGGAGAAGGGGCTGAAGTTCACCCCGCATTGCTGGTCGAACGGGTTCGGCTTCATCGTCAATGCGCATGTCTTTGCGGCAAGCGGTTTTGCCGGCGAGGCGCTGTTCGAATACCCGGTCGCGCCGCCCGGATGGATCCCGGAAGCGCGCGACATGATCTTCACCGAGCCCTTCCTGCACGACAAGGGCGGGTTCAACATGCCGCAGGCTCCGGGCCTCGGCTTTGAGATCGATCAGAACAACCTGTCAAAGTACGGACACTGCTTCTTCACGGCCAGCCGCAAGGAAACCCACTGGATGCCTGAGGCACTGTCGGATTTCTGATCCCGCCCGGAAACCCGCCATCAGACCATTTTCAATGAAATTGGTCTGATGAAATCATCAAATTGGATATCACGAGCCATCCATTTCTCTCATACGGTTTTGGTAACGAAGGCCCGGTCACCGGGCAGGTCGCTGAACACAGGAACGTCGCATGCGCGCTGCGCAACCAAGTACAACGCCCTATTGGCATATGGATCTGCCGCCGGCGCCCGAAACGCTGGCGGAGCCCGGACGCAAGGCGGACCTGGTCGTTGTCGGTTCCGGCTATACCGGGCTGAATGCGGCGCTGGTTGCCGCGCGCGGCGGCCGTTCCGTTCTGGTGCTCGATGCCGAGGCTCCGGGGTTTGGTTGCTCGACGCGCAATGGCGGTCAGATCAGCACCAGCGTGAAGCCGTCGCTTGCGACGCTGACCGCGAAGTTCGGGGAAGAAAAAGCGCGCGCCCTTCGCGGGACCGGAGCCGATGCTCTCGACTGGTTCGGCCAGTTCATCGCGGATGAAGGGTTCGACTGCGATTTCGAGCGCAACGGCCGCTTTCACGCCGCCCATACGCCCGAGCATTACGAGGTGCTGGTGCGCGAGGCGGAAAAGCTGAGGCGCGACGAGGGGATTGAAACATTTGCCGTGCCGCGCGCGGAGCAGCACAAGGAGCTGGGCACCGACACCTATCATGGCGGCGTGATCTATCCGAAGCATTGCGCCATCCAGCCGGCGAAATACCACCGCGCCCTGATGCTGCGGGCGCTAGAAGCCGGTGTCGAAATTGCCGGGAATTGCCGGGTTTCCGGTATCGGGCGCAAGGATAGCGGCTTCGAGGTGATAACGGAAAAGGGGCCGGTTTCGGCACGCAACGTCCTGGTGGCGACCAATGGTTACACGACCGGGGCGACGCCATGGCTGCAGCGGCGCGTTATTCCGATCGGCAGCTATATGATTGCCACAGAGGAGCTGCCGGAAGGTGTGGTGGACCGGCTGTTTCCGACCGGACGGATCGCCAGCGATACCTGCAAGGTGCTCTATTACTATCGTGCCAGCCCCGACCGGAAACGCATTCTCTTTGGCGGTCGCGTGTCGGCCTCCGAGATGGATCCGGCCGTCAGCGGGCCGAGGCTCCGTGAAGCCATGATCCGCATCTTTCCGGAGCTTGCGAATGCTGCGATCACCCATTCCTGGTGCGGATATGTCGCCTATTCGTTCGATGAGCTTGCCCATACGGGCTGCCATGACGGCGTTCACTATGCGCTCGGCTATTGCGGCTCCGGCGTGTCGATGGCGAGCTATCTCGGCATGAAGGCCGGGCTGAAAATTCTGGGGTCGCCGGAGGGGCAGACCGCCTTCGATGACCTGAAACATCCGACCCGGCCATTCTATTTCGGCAAGCCCTGGTTCTTGCCGGCAGCGGTGAGCTGGTACCGCTTCGTCGACAAGCACCCCTGGGCAGGCGGCAGACCGCATGTCTAGCGGTATTCGGAGAAGGCGGACCTGAGCATACGAAATCTTTGAAAACTCTAAAAAGAGAAAGAGGGAAAAATGAACAGCAGATTGACTTTGACACTGGCAGCAACGCTACTCGCTTCGACGGCGATGGCGCAGGAGAATGAACTGACGGTCGCCTCTTGGGGCGGCTCGTTTCAGGAGGCCGAAAGCAAGGCGCTTTTTGAACCTGCTGCCGAGGCAATGGGCATTGACCTGACGCAGGAAACCTATAGCGGCATGTCGGATGTCCGCCTTCAGGTTCAAACGGGGCAGGTGACCTTCGATCTGGTCGCCAGCGGAACGGGGTCCGCGGCGCGTGCCGGCGCGGAAGGCCTGCTCGAACCCATCGACTATGATGTCGTCGACGTCTCTCACTTCCTCGAAGGCACCTATTCCGACTACTGCGTCGGCAGCGATGTGTTTTCCACGACCTATGCCTGGAACACCGACACTTACGGCGAAGACGGCCCCGATAGCTGGGCGGATTTCTGGGATGTAGAAAAGTTTCCGGGCAGCCGGGCCTATCGCGGCAACAGCGTTGCCGGCGCGCTGGAACCGGCCCTGATGGCCGATGGCGTTGCGCCTGAGGATGTCTATAGCGTTCTTGATTCCGAAGAAGGCATCGAACGCGCCATCGACAAGATCCGCGAACTGAAGCCGCATATCGAGGTGTTCTGGTCTTCGGGTGCGCAGCAGGCGCAGCTGATGAAAGATGGCGAAGTCGACATGACTACCGGCTGGAACGGTCGTTTCGACACCGCTGCCCGTGACGGCGGCAAGGTCGCATACAGCTTCAATCAGGGCCTGGCCGACGTTGACTGCTTTGCCATCCCGAAGGGCGCGCCTCACAAGGACCTGGCAATGAAGTTCCTGGCGGAAATTTCCAAGCCGGAATACCAGGACGACCTGCCGAAATACATCACCTACGGCCCCACCAACACGCTGGCCTATGAGACGGGCGAGATCTCGCCGGAGGTGGCCGCCATGCTTCCGTCCTCTCCGGAGAACGCTGCGAAGCAGCTTCCGATCTCGCTTGAGTGGTATATCAAGTGGGAAACGACGGCGAATGAGATGTATCAGGAAATGCTGACCGAATAGGTGCCTGCCTGTTCTTGAACTCTGGGATGGCGCGTGGCCCGTCGGGGCTGCGCGCCGCCCCCGGGCATTCCTTGATTCCCAATCATTCAAGCTCCCTAGGGAGGACCGGCCTTGACGGCTCGAAATACCGAAGCGCTGCCGATTAGCGTCAGCCACGTTACCAAGACCTACGGAAAAGTTCACGCGCTCGACGATGTCTCGCTGGAGGTCAGGAGCGGTGAATTCCTGACCCTTCTCGGCCCTTCCGGCTCCGGCAAGACCACGCTGCTGATGGTTCTGGCGGGCTTTACCCGGCCTGATAGCGGCAGCCTGAAATTCGGCGATCGCGAAGTGATCCGCCTGGCGCCGCACTTGCGCGATGTCGGCATGACGTTTCAGAACTATGCACTGTTTCCGCATATGACCGTGGCGGGCAATGTTTCCTATCCGCTAAAGCTCAGAAAAGTGCCCAAGGCCGAGATTGCCGAGCGTGTCGAAAATGCGCTGGAAACCGTGCAGCTCGGCGGCTATGGCGATCGTCGCATCACCCAACTTTCCGGCGGTCAGCGCCAGCGCGTGGCCCTTGCCCGCTCGATCGTCTTCGAACCGCGCATCCTTCTGATGGACGAGCCGCTTTCCGCGCTCGACAAGAAGCTGCGCGATCAGATGCAGATCGAACTGCGCCATCTGCACGAAAAGCTCGGCATGACCACGGTTTACGTGACCCATGACCAGCGCGAGGCGTTGACCATGTCGGACCGCATCGCCGTCGTGAACCACGGCCGGATCATGCAGCTGGCCGCCCCGCGCGATCTTTACGAGCAGCCCGCCAATCGTTTCGTTGCCGACTTCATCGGCGATTCAACCTTCCTGTCGGTTCGCCGTCATGGCGATGGCGTTGCCTTCGGCGACATGCCGCTGAAGATTGCCGGTTCGGTGCCGGATGCCAAGGATCTGCAGCTGATGATCCGCCCGGAGCGCATCACGCTTGCGCGCGACAATAACGGCGAAAGCAGCAACCGTTTTTCCGCGGTGGCGCGTGAAGTGGTCTATCAGGGCGACAGCTACCTGCTGCAATCGGAACTTTCGGATGGCACTTTGATCACCATGCGCGGCGCCGTTCGCGGGGCCAATCTGTCCGTCATGCCTTCGGTTGGCGACAAGGTGATGCTGAACCTCGAGCCTGATGATGCGGTCGTCATCGACGGAAGCGAGGAGTGACATGGCTGCATCTTTTGCCAACGGCGCCAATGCTGCCGGATTGAAGCACGATGAGCGTGTTGAAAAGCTGAAGCTCTTCGGCCTCAGCGCGCCCGCCTTGCTGATCGTTTTCGTGGTCCTCGTGATCCCGGTCGGCTGGCTGTTTTATCTCTCCTTCATCGGCGCGGACGGCACGTTCTCGCTTGAAAACTATGCGCGGATGATTGACCGCAGTTCCTACCGCCGCATTTTCCTGATGACCTTCGAGGTCAGCGTTCTGACAACCGCGCTGACGATCCTGATCGGCTATCCGATGGCCTATTTCCTGGCGCAGCTGCCCAACCGGCTCGCCAGTATCTTCATGATCGCCGTGCTGCTGCCGTTCTGGACCTCGCTGCTGGTGCGCACTTATGCCTGGCTGGTGTTGCTGCAGAAGCAGGGGCTGATCAATCAATGGGCGATCGCGCTCGGGCTCTGGGATGAGCCGATCAAGATGGTGCATGACCTGAACGGCACGCTGATCGGCATGGTTCACATCATGCTGCCCTTCCTCATTCTGCCGACCTATGGCGCGATGAAATCGATCGACCGCGATCTGATGAAGGCCGCGTCCAATCTCGGGGCATCGCCGAAACACGCATTCTGGACGGTGTTCTTCCCGCTCACCATTCCCGGCCTTTTCGCCGGCGCGCTGATGGTCTTCATCCTCTGCCTCGGCTTCTACGTGACGCCTGCGGTTCTGGGCGGCGGCAAGGTCATCATGGTGTCGATGAAGATCGTTTCCAATATCGAGATGTTCGTGAACTGGGGGGCGGCGAGCGCGCTTGGCGTGGTGCTGCTGATCATGACCATGATCATTCTCTGGGTCGCCTCCAAATTCCTCAACCTCGACCGGATCGCAGGAGGCGGGCACTGATGCTGAACTGGCTTAAATCCCCCGCAACCGAAACGCAGATCACCCATGGCGGCAGGCTCTGGCTCTATGCGCTGGCAACATTGATCATCCTGTTCCTCGTCGTGCCGACACTGATCGTGATCCCGATGTCGTTTTCCGACAGTCAGTATCTGGAGTTTCCGCCGCAGCACTGGTCGCTCAGGTGGTACGAGCACTATTTCGGGTCTGACGAATGGATGCGGGCGACCTGGACCTCGATCAAGGTCGCGATCCTGACCATGGTTGTCGCAACGCCGGTTGGCGTGCTCGCGGCCTATGCCTTGCACACCGCGAAAATGCCGGTGGTCCGACTTGCCTTCGTGTTGCTGATCACGCCGATGATGGTGCCGCTGGTTCTGGTGGCGGTCGGCGCCTTCTATGTCTATGTCAAGCTGAACATCCTCTACACCGTCACGGGCCTGGTGCTTGCCCATACGGTGCTTGCCATGCCGCTAGTGGTGATCGTCATCGGATCGGCGTTCAAGACCTTCGATATGGCCCAGGAGAATGCGGCCCGCTCGCTTGGCGCGCCGCGATGGAAGGCCTTTCTGACGGTGACCCTGCCGCAAATCCGCTTTGCCGTGGTCACGGCGGCGCTGTTGTCCTTCCTGACGTCGTTCGACGAGGTGGTCGTGGCGATGTTCATCTCCGGCGGCGACAACCCGACGCTGACGCGCAACATGTTCAATGCGCTCAGAGACCAGATCGATCCGACCATCGCCTCCATCTCGACGATCATGATCCTGGTCACGACCTCGATGATGGTGCTGGCGCAGGTCTTTGGCGGCAACAGGTCTTCGGAGTGAGCGTGAGGTACATGAAATGACAAGTCTCGAAGCCTTTGCCGCACTTGGCGACGTCAAGCTCGGCCCGTTCAAGCCGAAGCCGACAACCCTGACCGACGGCCAGGAAGAAGCCTCCGCGATGCTGTGGTCGTCGCCCGATGGCGCCACCAGGATCGGCGTCTGGGAATGCACGCCGGGCCGCTTCACCGCTGACCGTACCAGCGCGGGCGAATATTGCCACATCATCTCCGGCAGCGCCTCTGTCAAGAACGCCGATGGCAGCGGCGAACGCAGGCTAGCCGCCGGTGCCCTTCTGGTTTTGCCGCAGGGCTGGGCGGGCGAGTGGGAAATCCACGAGCATGTCCGCAAGCTCTTCATCATCGAGGCGCGCTGACACCATGGCGGAATTCGACTTCATCGTCGTCGGCGCCGGTTCCGCCGGCTCCGTGCTCGCCAACCGGCTTTCGGAAAACGGTCGTTTCTCGGTCCTGCTTCTGGAGGCGGGCGGCTCGGACCGGTCCTTCTGGCTGATGATGCCGATCGGCTACGGAAAGGCGTTTTACGACAAGCGCTATAACTGGATGTACATGACCGAGCCCGACGAAGGGCTCGGCGGACGGCCTTCCTACTGGCCGCGCGGCAAGGCGCTTGGCGGCTCCAGCGCCATCAACGCGATGATCTTCGTGCGCGGCCATCGTTCGGATTTCGATGGCTGGGCGGCGATGGGCAATCCCGGCTGGGGCTTTGACGATGTTCTGCCCTATTTCAAGAAGCTCGAGAGCAATGATCGCGGCGCAAGCGCGATGCGCGGCGGCGATGGCCCGCTGACGATCGAGAGCAAGGAAAAGGACAGCCACCCGACATGCAGCAATTTCATCAGGGCCAGCGCGGAAGCAGGCTTTGCCGAAAACGACGATTTCAACGGGTCGTCGCTTGAGGGTGTCGGCATCTACCAGATCACCACCAAGGGCGGGATGCGCATGTCGGCGGCGCGGGCCTATCTGCGCCCGGCGATGACGCGTAAAAATCTGAAGGTCGAGACCCATGCGCTGACCGAGAAGATCCTGTTCGATGGGACAAGGGCGGTTGGTGCCCGCTATCGCCGTAACGGTGTCGCGCATGAGGCGAGGGCGCGTCGCGAGGTGATTGTTTCCGCTGGCGCGATCAACTCGCCGCTCTTGCTGCAGCTTTCCGGCATCGGCCCCGGCGCGCTGCTGCAGCGCCACGGCATCCCGGTCGTGAGCGCGCGCGAAGGCGTCGGCCGGCATCTGCAGGACCACCTCTGCATCGACTACATGTTCACCTCGAAGGTGCCGACGCTGAACGACCAGCTCTCGCCCCTGATGGGACGCTTGCGCTTTGGTCTGCAATATCTTCTGACCCGCACCGGCCCCCTGTCGCTCGGCATCAACCATGCGGGCGGTTTCGTGCGCTCGCGACCGGATCTCGATCAGCCGAACATGCAGCTTTTTTATTCGCCGATGAGCTATTCCAAGGCTCCCCCCGGCGAACGGCCATTGATGAAGCCCGATCCGTTTTCCGGCTTCCTGCTTGGCGCTCAGCCGACGCGACCGACAAGCCGGGGCTATCTGGAAATCAGAAGCGCCGATCCGGCGGCAGCGCCAGTCATCCATCCGAACTATCTGTCGACCGAATTTGACCGCCAGGAAATGATTGCCGCCTCGCGCCTTGTGCGCAGGCTCGCGGAGGCGCCGTCTCTGGCCGCCATCATTGAGGCGGAAGTCGAGCCGGGACCGGATGTGCACTCGGATGAGGCGTTGCTTGAGGATGCGCGCAAACGGGCGGGCACTGTCTTTCACCCGGTCAGCACTTGCCGCATGGGGCCGGACGCTCAGACCGATGTCGTCGATGCTTCGCTGAAGGTTTATGGCGCCGAGGCGCTCAGGGTCGTCGATGCCTCGATTTTCCCGACGCTGACCTCCGGTAATACCAATGCACCGACCATCATGGTGGCGGAGAAGGCCGCAGACCTCATCCTTCACGCACATCGGTGATTTGTGACTGACTGCTCTCTCGTCTCCGCAGGCTGGAGGGAACGAAGAAAGCCCCGAAAAAAGAGAATAGCCGATGACATATCGCATCAATGCCGGAGGCACGCTTTGGTGTTTTGAGGATCTGAAGACCTTGATGGCGAAGGCGACGCCGGCGCGCTCGGGCGACCGACTGGCCGGTGTCGCGGCGCAAAGCGCGGAAGAAAGCGTTGCCGCGCGGATGGCGCTCGCCGAAGTTCCACTGCGGACCTTCCTTTCCGACGTGCTGATCCCCTACGAGGATGACGAGGTTACGCGCCTGATCATCGACAGCCACGACGCGGTGGCCTTCCGCGAGATTGCCCATCTGACCGTCGGCGACTTCCGCAATTTCGTGCTCTCGGAGAAGGTCGACACCGCCACGCTTTCCCGTATTGCCCCCGGCATCACGCCGGAAATGGCGGCCGCCGTCTCCAAACTGATGCGCAATCAGGACCTGATCCTGGCGGCGAAAAAATGCCGGGTGGTGACGAAATTCCGAAATACGATCGGCCTTGAAGGCCGCATGTCGGTGCGGCTGCAGCCGAACCACCCGTCCGATGACCGCTTGGGTATTGCCGCCTCGATCGTCGATGGTCTGCTCTATGGCTGCGGCGATGCGGTGATCGGCATCAATCCGGCTTCCGACAATGTCGCGGTGCTTTCCGATCTTGTCGAGATGCTGGCCGGGATCATCGATCGTTACGAAATCCCGACGCAGTCCTGCATTCTGACCCATGTCACGACGTCGATCGAAATGGTCAATCGCGGACTGCCGGTCGATCTCGTCTTCCAGTCGATCGCCGGGACGCAAAAGGCCAATACCTCCTTCGGCATTTCGCTTGATATGCTGCGGGAAGGTTATGAAGCGGGCCTCTCCCTCAAGCGCGGCACGGTCGGCGAGAATGTCATGTACTTCGAAACCGGCCAGGGCTCCGCCTTGTCGGCGGACGCCCATTTCGGCTGCGACCAGCAGACGCTCGAAGCGCGCGCATATGGCGTGGCTCGTGCGTTCTCGCCGTTGCTCGTCAACACCGTAGTCGGCTTCATCGGGCCGGAATATCTCTATGACGGCAAAGAGATTATCCGCGCGGGATTGGAGGACCATTTCTGCGGCAAGCTGCTCGGCGTGCCGATGGGCTGCGACATCTGCTATACCAACCACGCGGAGGCTGACCAGGATGACATGGACACGCTGATGACCGTTCTGGGCGCGGCCGGGGTAAGTTTCATCATGGGCATTCCCGGCTCCGACGACGTGATGCTGAACTACCAGTCGACCTCCTTCCACGACCAGCTCTATCTTCGCGACGTGCTCGGGCTGAAGCGAGCGCCGGAATTCGAGGCGTGGCTGGAAAAGGTGCGGGTCGCCGATCGGGATGGCCGCCTCTTGCCGCAGGATGACGCACAGAGCCTGTTGAGGATTGCCTCATGAGCGGCGAAGGCACGACCAGACGAATGCAGGACCCCTGGGCGGGTCTCAGGCGGTTCACCGATGCCCGCATCGCCATCGGCCGGTCAGGCGCATCATTGCCGACGGAGGAGGTGCTGGCCTTCGCGCTTGCCCATGCACGCGCCCGTGATGCTGTCCACACGACCTTCGAGCGGGAGCCGATCGAGCAAGGGCTTCAGGCCCTCGGTCTTGCAACTATCCGCGCGTCAAGCCGTGTGCCTGACCGCGCCACCTATCTGGCTCGGCCTGATCTCGGGCGTCGGCTGTCACAGGCTTCGGCGGATGCGATTGCCGCGCTCGATCCCGCGCCGTCCGATATCGCGATCGTCATTGCCGACGGCCTGTCGACCACGGCGGTGGCCGAGAACGCAATCACCTTCGTCAGTCATCTTCTGCCGATGTTACGCAAGATCAACCTCACGCTTGCGCCGGTCGCCATCGTTGAAAATGGTCGCGTGGCGCTTGGCGACGAGATTGGCGCACTTCTGAAAGCCCGGATGGTGATCATGGCCATCGGCGAACGGCCGGGCCTGTCCTCCGTTGACAGTCTCGGCGCCTATCTCACCTTCGGACCGAAGCTTGGCCGCTCCGATGCGGAGCGCAACTGCATCTCCAATATCCGCCCCGCCGGGCTGAAGCCGCCGGTTGCCGCCGACAAGGCCTTCTGGCTGACCCGCGAGGCCCTGCGCCGCGGATTGACAGGCGTGAACCTGAAAGAGGAAACAGAAGCGCTCATTGCTGAGCGCTGACATGCCGCGCCCCTCGGGAACTCAAGGTGCCTCCCTGGCGGCTTTCATTCGGGATGAAAAGCCGGTCTGTCGTGGCGGCTGGATTGGCATCTGGCCTTTCGTTCAGCTCTATGTGCGGTCACCGGAAGATCGCCGCTGCGTATTGTCGTCGGTCGAAGAGCCCTTCTCGCGTTCCGCAGAATGCGCTCATTTCTTTGATCCCAGGCGGTTGCCTGATGCTCGGGCGGTGTTCTGCTCGCGCCAGCGGGTTGGCGGCAAGCCGGTTGACTGGCTGAACTGGTTCGAGAAGTGGAAGGTCGAACTAAAGCCGAGATGGGCGGCGATCTCCTTGATCGACCGGTCGGAGCTGCGCAGAAGTTCGCAGGCACGACGGATTCTCACCTCGCTTTGATATTGCTTCAGCGACATGCCTGTCTTTTCACGGAAAACACGCCTGAGCGTCGAGTAGCTGACCCCGAGTTCGGCCGCGAGATCGCGAATGCCGCCGTCGTGCCGCTGGCTTTCGATGAGGATGCGCTGCGCCCGATCGACGAGCCGGCGGTGGCCCATCTCTTCCGGCTGGCGTGACTGGCCGAACGCCGCCAGAAGCTGCAGGCCAAGCCCCGAGATCAGCGGCTGGTTGGCAAGCTTGTCCTGGCGCACCAGCGCGTGGATCTGCTCGAACAGGCGCAAGGCGGTATCGCCGCCGCGCCAGATCGGCTTTTCAAGCGCAAACAGGCCTTCTGCCATCACCCGGTCGAAGGCGGCGCCGCGACACTCGATCCAGTGCTCGGTCCAGCCGATAGCGGGATCGGGCAGGAAACGGTGCCAGATTCCGGGAAAGAGCAGCATCACGTCGCCGGCCTCGACCGAATGGACGGTACCAGGGTCGGGCATCGCTTCCAGCTTTCCCCGCCCGCTGCTGATCAGGGCAAACTGGTGGGCCTGCAGCGTTCGGCCCTTCTCCCAGACGAAATGATGGTCGTCGGGATGGCGCACCGGCGGATAGAGCGAGCCGGGCGCAATCTCGGTGTATCCGGCGGAAAGCGCGGTGCAGCCAATGGCCTCGCAGAGGCTGTTTTCCGGCATATAGGCGAAGTAGTCCCCAGATTCTGGTCTGATCATTTTTTGTATTCAATAGATCATTATTCGAAACAGATAGCGCGATGGAGGCGATCATACGGTGTTACAGTGAGTTGATAAAGGTCAGTTTTCGCATGGCGGGGCAAGCCGCCGGCGACGGGCAGGGAGAGCCCGGACCGAGGGAGGAAAACATGGAATATGGCAGCATGGCTGCGCAGAAGGCTCGTCCCTTGCGCGTCGGCCTCTTCGGCATCGGCCTTTCGGCTTACTGGCCCCAGTTCGAGGGGCTTGAGGCGCGGCTCGTCTCCTATCTCGCCATCGTCGAGAAGAAGCTGGCGCGAGACGGCGTCGAGATCGTCAATCTCGGCCTTGTCGATAACCCGGACAAGGCCGTCGAGGCGGGTCATGATCTGCGCAGCGCCGATGTCGATCTGGTCTTTCTGCATGTCACGACCTATGCGCTGTCATCGACGGTTCTGCCTGCCGTCAGGCGCCCCGGCGTTCCGGTGATCATCCTCAACCTCCAGCCCGCCCGCGCCATCGATTACAAGAGCTTCAACGCCCTTGGCGACCGCCGAAAGATGACCGGCGAGTGGCTCGCCCACTGTGCAGCCTGCCCGGTGCCCGAGATTGCCAATGTCTTCCGTCGCTCGGGCATCGAGACACATCAGGTGACCGGTGTGCTCGAAGACGACGCCCATGTCGATGCGGAGATCGAAAGCTGGATCGAGGCCGCCCGCGTCTCCCACGTCATGGCGCATAACCGGCTCGGGCTGATGGGCCACTATTACAGTGGCATGCTCGACATCTATTCCGATCTCACAGCGCAGTGCGCCGCCTTCGGCACGATCGTCGACTTTCTGGAACTCGATGAACTCGCAGCCTTGCGCCAGGCCGCAAGCGATGCGGAGGTCGCCGCCGCGCATGCGCGCATCGAGGCCGAATTCGATATCGAGGAAGGGTGCGATCCCGCGGAGATCGACCGCGCGGCCCGGACGGCTGCCGCACTCTTCAAGCTGGTCGAAAAGCGCCGGCTCGGTTCCATGGCCTATTTCTATGTCTCCGAGCCAGGCCATTTGCATGAGGATATCATCGGCTCGATCATTCCGGGCTGCTCGATGCTGACGGCGGTGGGCGTTCCCGTTGCCGGCGAATACGAGGTCAAGAACGCCCAGGCGATGAAGATCATGGACGCTTTCGGCGCTGGCGGCTCGTTCACCGAACCCTATGCGCTCGACTATGATGATGACGTCGTGCTGATGGGCCATGACGGTCCCGGCCACACCGCGATCGCCGAGGGCAAGACCAAGCTTCGGCCGCTGAAGGTCTATCACGGCAAGGTCGGCAAGGGCGTTTCGGTGGAAATGTCGGTGCGCCACGGCCCGGTCACGCTGTTGTCGGTGATCGAGCGCGAGGGGCGGGTCAGCCTGCTCTGTGCGGAGGGGGAGTCGGTCTCGGGGCCCATTCTCGAAATCTGCAACACCAACAGTCGCTATCGCTTTGCCAACGGCGCGCGCGCCTTCACCGAGGCATGGAATGCCGAGGGGCCGGCCCACCACTGCGCCGTCGGCGTCGGCCACATCGCCGACAGGCTTGAGAAACTTGCGAAACTCAACGGGTTGGGCTTTTCGCGGGTCGCATGACTTGGTCTCAAACACTCAGGGAGGACATGGAGATGAGTGAGACATTACTAAGGAGAGTAGCCGGCGGGGCGATCGGCCTCGTTCTGGTCTTCATGGCAGCGGTTTCGCCGGCGCTTTCGCAGGAAAAACCGACGCCGCCGGATGCCGTCGCCGAATTCAAGCCCATCGAGCCGGGTATCGGCGAGGGGTTGACCATCGGTTTCACCCAGCTTGCGCTCGGCGTGCCGTTTCCGGAAGCGTTGCAGCGCGGCATGGAGGATGCTGCCAAGACCGCCGGTTTCAAGCTGATCACCTGCGACAGCAAGCTCAATGCGGCTGATGCGCTCAATTGCGCCCGTCAGTTCCGCACCCAGAATGTCGACGGTCTGGTGACCTTCCAGGCGGACGTCGCGGCTGCCGCCAATATCTGCGCGGAAGGTCCGCAGGTACCGGTCATCGCCATCGATATCGAGCAGCAGCCCTGCCAGACAGCCTTTGTCGGTGCCGCCAACGAATATGCGGGCGTTATTGTCGGCAACGAACTCGGCCGCTATTTCAAGGAGAATTTCGACTGCCAGCATGATGCCTGGGTGTCGCTGGAATCGCTCGCCGTCGGCGTCGTCAACGATCTCAGGATGGACGGCATGCGCAAGGGCTTCGAGGCTGTCTGCGGCCCGGTCAACAACGAGCGCGTCATCGATACCGGCGCCGGCGGCCAGGCCGATACGGCCCAGCGGCAGATGATGGATACGCTGACGGCGCTTCCGGGTGCCAAGAAAGTCATTGTCGTCGGCATCAACGAGGACGTCATCACGGGTGCGCTGGCGGCTGCCCGCAGCCAGGGGCGTTCGGACGACCTCTATCTCGGCGTCCAGAATTTCGACCCCGGCAATTGCCAGATCTGGACCGCGCCGCATTTCATCGCGACGGCGGCCTATTTTCCGGAGAAATATGCCGAGCTGATCGTGCCGAACCTGATTGCGGCGATCCATGGCGAGGCCATTCCGAAGGAAATCCTGGTGCCACATGAAGTGCTTACCCCGGAAAACATCCAGGACTTCTATCCGGAAACGAGCTGCAAATGAGCATGATGCCGCAAATGCCGGAAAAGCGCGCTGAGACGCCGTTTCTCTCGGTTCGCGGCATCACCAAGTCCTTCGGCCCGATCGAGGTCCTCCATAGCGTCGACCTCGATCTGGCCGCAGGCACGGTGACCGCGCTGCTCGGTGAAAACGGCGCCGGGAAATCGACCTTCGTGCGCATCGTTGCCGGCGACCACACGCATGACGGCGGCCGAATCGAGATCGACGGACGCGAGATGGCGATCCGTTCCGTGACACAGGCGCGTGATGCGGGCATCCGGCTCATTGCCCAGGAGCTCGCCGATGCGCCGACGCTGACGGTGGCGGAAAACATTTCGCTCGGCGAACTGCCGGCGCGTTTCGGCCTGGTGCGGCGCGCGGAAATGCGCCGACGTGCCGAACGGGCGCTCGCCGATCTCGGTGCCGATATTCCGCTCGACGCCAGGGTCTCCAGCCTTCGCCTCGGCGAGCGTCAGATCATCGAGATCGCGCGTGCCTCTGTCGGTGCCGCGCGCTGCATGATCTTCGATGAGCCGACGGCTGCCCTCTCGGATGCCGAAACGCGGCGCCTGTTCGAGCTCATCGCCCGCATGAAGGCCAGGGGCACCGCTATTCTTTACATTACCCATAGGCTGGACGAGGTTTTCGAGATCGCGGACCGGGTCTGCGTGCTGCGCGACGGCCGGGTTTCGCTCAATGCCGATCCGGCGAGCGTCAGCCAGCCGGATGTCGTTACCGCCATGGTCGGCCATGCGGTGGAAAGCAATCGCGATGCCTACAGTTTCGCCGGAACGGCGGCAAAGCCGATGCTCGTCGCCAAAGGGGTGTCGGGCCATGGCTTCAGCAATGTCGATCTCGCGGTCGCCGCTGGCGAGATCGTCGGGCTTTACGGCAAGATCGGCTCCGGCGTACCGGAATTTGCGGCGACCCTTTTTGGTGCCGAGCAGCGTGATGGCGGCAGCGTGGAGGTGGCCGGCAAGCCGGTGGACTTCCGTCATCCTGCCGATGCGATTGCGGCGGGTCTCGGCTTTCTGCCGGCCGAGCGCAAGAGCGAGGGGTTGCTCGGGCCTCGCAGCGCCGCGGAAAACCTCGCCGCGCCGAGCTGGAGCCGGCTTTCGCGGATCGGCTCCATTTTCCGCAGCGACGAGACCGCCGCCTTTTCCCGATGGCATGCGCCGCTGAAGATCCGCTCGAGCGGTGATGGCGGCGAGACGATTACCAAGCTCTCCGGCGGTAACCAGCAGAAGGTGCTGCTCGGGCGCTGGCTGGAAAGCGGCGCGAAACTGCTGCTGCTCGTCGAGCCGACGCGTGGCGTCGATGTCGGCGCGCGCGAGGAAATCTATCACTTGCTGCGCGAACTGGCGCGTTCGGGGCACGGCATCCTGATCGCGAGTTCGGACTATGAGGACATTACCCAGGTCGCTACCCGCGCGCTTGTCATGGTGCGCGGCCGGATCGTTCGCGCATTGCCACAGGAGGAGATCGACGTGGCCAGACTGACGGAAGTCGCCGGAGGAGGAAGCAATGACCGATAAGACCGTGGCGGCTGCGGCCGATACCCGAAGAAGAGCCACGCCGCGCGTGCCGGAATCGGCGGCGCTGCTGCTCTTCCTGCTGCTGGAGATCGTGTTTTTCACCTTCAACTCACCCTATTTCCTGACCTGGCCGAACTGGGTGAACATTTTCACCGCGATGTCGATCACCGGGATCCTGGCGGCGGGCGGCACGATCCTGCTGATCGGCGGGCAGTTCGATCTTTCCGTCGGCTCCGGCATGGCCTTCGTGGCATTGATGTTTGCTCTGGCAGCGCAGGCCTTCGGCATCGTTCCGGCGGTCTTCGTGGCATTTCTGACAGGTCTCGGCATCGGCTGCCTCAATGGCTTCCTCGTCACCGTCGTCGGCGTCAACGCGCTGATCACCACGCTCGGAACGCTGGCGATCTTCCGCGGGCTGACGCTGTCGATCGGCGGCGCGTCCTCGGTGCGGGTCAATGGTTTCGATTGGGCGATCATGCGGCCGCTGTTCGACATTCCGCTGTCGGCCCTGCTGTTTGTGATCATCGCCATTGTCGTCGGCTGCCTGCTGGCCTTCAGCGTGTTCGGCCGCACCATCTATGCGATCGGCGCGAATGACACCGCCGCCCGGCTCGTTGGCATCCGCACCCGGATAACCCTGTTCGTCGCCTTTCTCGGCTCCGGTCTCTGCATGGCCCTGACCGGTCTGGTCAGCGCCTCGCAGCTCGGTTCGACCTCCGGCACCACGGGCATGGGGCTCGAGCTTGCGGTGGTCACCGCGATCATCCTCGGCGGCACCACGCTGAAAGGCGGTGTCGGCTCGATGTTCGGCACGGTGATCGGACTTCTGATCGTCGGCGTGCTCAACAACGGCATGACGCTGATGAACATCAACTCGACCTGGCAGCAGGTGGCCGCCGGCGCGCTTCTGATCCTGGCGGTGTCCTTCGATCAGCTGCGCCAGCGTTTCCTTGGCCGGTAAGGGCAGGGCGATGAAGCAGTTTACGATCCGTGACGGCGTTCCGGTGGTCATGCGCGATGGCGTCACCCTTTTTGGCGATCTCTGGCTGCCGGAAGGTGAGGGGCCGTTTCCGGTCCTTCTGCAGCGAACGCCCTATCGGCGGGAGGATATTCACGGCGCGCAATACATCTCCGCGCTGGAATTCCAGTCCGCACTTCGCCGCGGCATGGCGGTGATGGTCCAGGACACGCGGGGGCGGTTCGCCTCGGAAGGCGAATTCGTGCCCTTCGCCTTCGAGGGGCGCGACGGCGTCGACACGATCGCCTGGCTTCGCCGCCAGGATTTCTGCAACGGTCAGGTGGGCATGTTCGGCGCCTCCTATGTCGGTGCGACGCAGGTGCTGGCGGCGGCGGAAAACCCGCCGGGCCTCGAGGCGATCGCGCCGCAGCTCACGACGGCACGGCATGGCGAAAGCTGGACCTGGCGCGGCGGCGCCACCGAGCTCGGCTTTCTGATGCTGTGGATCATCGAGGCGTTGGCGCCTCCCGATCTCGAACGTCGTCTGGCCAGCCTTCCGGCGGAGCAGGCGGGAAGGTTGACCGCCCTTATGCATGCGCTTCAGCGCGACCCGCAGGCAGGCTTTGCCCGCCTGCCGCTCCTCGATGCAGATCTTGCGGCGCTTGCGCCCTATGCCACGCAGTGGTTCGATGAAAGACGGGCGCAAGCGGCGTCCGGCGACCGCGAGCACCTCGATGCCATTGCAAAATGCCGGCCAGCCATGCTGGTCACCGCCGGCTGGAACGATCTCTTTCTGGAAGGCTCACTGGAGCTCTTCCGCACCGCGCGCGGGCGACATGATGATCCGGCGGCGGTAAGAGACAGGCTGCTCATCGGCCCCTGGTCGCACGGCAATCCGAAGGACTGGCAGGGTGCCTTCTGGCACGGGCCGGAGGCTTCGACGGCAGGCCTGTCCGACGTCCAGCTCGATTTCTTCGAGGCGGTGTTTTCCGGCGGGGTGCCTTCCGGCCCGATGGTGCGCTATTTCCGCACCGGTTCAAACAGCTGGCATGACGCTTCCGACTGGCCCGTGCCGGCAACGGGGGAACGCTGCCTATATCTCGATGGCGACAGCCTGTCGGAGGCGGTACCGGCGTTGGATTTCGAGCGGCGGTGGATATCGGATCCGTCAAACCCGGTCCCGACATCCGGTGGCGCCACGTTCCTGCCGGGGCTGTTGCTCGGCCGCAATTCCGGCCCGATGCCGCAGGATGCCGTCGAGGCGCGATCTGATGTCGTGACCTTCACCTCCGCGCCGCTCGATACGGATCTCGATGTCACCGGCAGTGTCGAGGCACGGCTGTTCGTCACCTCCGATGCCGCAACCGCGGACTGGACGGCCCGACTTTGCGAAGTGACGCCGGACGGGCGAAGCTCCGGTATTGTCGACGGCATCTTGCGGTGGAAAAAGCCTCATGGCGAGGACGGTCCGTTCGAGGTGACCGTCACCCTCGGTCATATCAGCCATCTCTTCGCCAAAAGTTCTCGCCTGCGCCTTCAGGTGGCCTCGTCGAACTTTCCGCGTTTCGATCGCAACCCGCAGTCAGGCACTGCGCCGGAAAGGGCGACCGCAGCGGATTTTCGAAGCGCCCGTCACACGGTCCTCGGCGGACCGGTAATGCCGAGTTGCCTGAGACTGCCCGTGACCACCGGTTTCGGTCTTGGATGACAGCCAACTTTTTGTGCGCTGCCAGTTCGCTTCCGTCTCCTCAAGTCTCCATCGAATATGATGGAGGGGACTCAGCCTGCAGATGCGAGCGTATTCGGAGCCGGGCCTGATGAACCCCGTTCGATGATCTGGCAGGGGACGTGGAGGCGCATCGGGCATGAGGGGAAATCGGGGTTACTGATGCGCTGATCGAGCATCCAGGCGGCCATTCGGCCGATATTGATCCCCGGAACCCGGACTGTCGTCATCGCTGGCGATATCTGCTGTGCCGCGGAGAAGTCGCCGAACCCGATGACGGAGCAATCGTCCGGTATCTTGTGGCCGCGCCTCAACAGCTCCGAAATAACCGTCAGGGCCAGGCCGTCATGGGCGCAAAAGTAGGCTGTTACGCCTGCATTCTGTTTCTCCAGCCTGTCGATAGCCTCGGGAAGTTCGCTGCCATTGTCGAGGACAAGGTCATGCAGGGTCACATCGCCGCGCGGCTCGCAAACTTCCCGCAATCCATAGAGGCGTTCCATTCGGCCGCGAAAGCGCGGATCCCCATGAACATAGACAATGTTGCGGTGGCCCTTTGCGAGCAGAAAATGCGCCACCGCCGAGCCGGCTTCATGGTCGGTGCCGCCGACCTGGTCAACCTGTTCCAGCGGCTGAAGCCAACCGCTCCTCACCACCGGCTTGCCCAGGGCATAGGCGCGCCGCATGCCCTCCTCGCTTTGCGCCCCCACGATCAACAGCCCGTCGCATTCTTCTGCGAGCGCCTCGATCTCGCGCGCCTGCCGTGTCGCGCGCATGCGAAGTCCGAAGCCGAGCCTCTGGGCATCGCTCTGTATGCCGTTCTGGATCTGCATGTGCAGTTCGCTGTTGGCGTAGTCGCTGTCATCGAAAACAACACCCAGAAGCCGCGCCGCCTGCCGCGGCTTGCGGTAGCCGAGCCGTTCGGCGGTGTCATTGACCCTTTTGCGGGTCGCTTCGCTCACCCCGCTCTTGCCGGATAGGGCGCGAGAAACCGCATACTTCGAAAGCCCGACTTCATCGGCGATGTTCTGAACTGTTATGCGCGCCAAGCTCGTCTCCGATGCGATCTGTTAGTGGCCAGAAGTTCTTATCTGCTGCGCGAAATCGCAGAATCATACGCAATGCGCAATATGACTTTCGTAAAATTTAACATAACGCTTTACATAACAAAATAATTTTATCAACCTTACTGTTATTCGAATTGGATAACAAAATTCAGTCGAATGAGGAGGAGGAAAACATGTTTCTAAGTCGCAGACATTTTCTGGCGGCAGGGACGGCGCTTGCCGGCTCTCTGGCGCTTCCCGCCTGGGCCCAGGATGAGGCGGCGTCCGGCAGCGGCGAACTGCCGCCGCTTTCCGAGCGGCTGCCTGAAAACCCGCTCGTTCTGACACCGCGTGACAAGCCCGGAAAACAGGGCGGAATATGGAACCACGCGCTCGTGGGAGGCGGGTCGCTTTCCATGCTTTTCCGCTACCAGAGTTACGAACCGACGGTCCGTTTCACGCCGGACTGGTCCGGGGTAACGCCGAATGTTGCTGAATCTTACGAGGTCAACGAAACTTCGACGGTCTACACCTTCACGCTGCGCAAGGGCATGAAATGGTCCGATGGCCATCCCTATACCACTGCGGACGTACAGTTTTGGTATGAGGACATCTTTCGCTCGACGGACCTGACCACGACCGGGCAAACCTTCTGGTTTGCCGGCAACAAGCCGGCCGAACTCGAAGTCGTTGATGAGCAGGTGTTCAAGGTCAAATTCGCCGAACCGAACGGCTTCTTCGCCCAGCAGCTTGCCTGGGCCAACCAGGACCAGATCACGCGTGCGCCAAAGCACTATCTGAGCCAGTTCCACATCAAATACAATCCGGATGCCAACGAGTTGGCCAAGGAACGCGGGTTCGAAGGCTGGGTCGCCCTGTTCCAGCGCGAATGCGGACTCCAGGAAGACAATGTGTTCTTCCAGAATTCGAAGCGTCCGACCCTCAATGCCTGGAAGTTCACCATCGCGCCCGGCGAAGACACACAGCGTGCCGTGGCGGAGCGCAACCCCTACTACTGGAAGGTTGATACCGAGGGCACGCAGCTTCCCTATTTCGATGGTATCAACTACCAGATGGTCGCCGATCCCGAAGTGCTTCTCCTGAAGACGCTGCAGGGCGAAGTCGACATGATGGACCAGTATATCTGCACGCCTGCGAACAAACCGGTTCTCTACGATGCGCAGGAAAGCGGCAATTTCCACTTCTACACGCTGAAGGAAACCGCCGCGAACGTGATGGTTTTCCAGCTGAACCTGAACCACACCGACCCGGTCAAGAACGCGCTCTACAATACCCGTGACTTCCGCGTGGGCCTGTCGCATGCCATCGACCGCCAGGCGATGATCGATGCGGTGTTCGTGGGGCAGGGCGTGCCGGCGCAGCCTTCGATCGTCGAGGGTGATCCGCTCTATGTCGAAAGGCTGGCCAAGCAGTACACCGAATACGATCCCGAGAAGGCAAATGCGATCCTCGACGGTGTCGTTCCGGACAAGGACAGCGAGGGCTATCGCCTCGATTCATCGGGTCGGCGCGTCACCATCATCTTCGAGATCGACCAGGTCCGCACCACCTTCCTCGACATGTTCCAGCTCGCCATCCCGAACTTCAAGGATGTCGGCATCGATGCGCAGATCCGCACCATGGACCGCTCGTTGTGGGAAACACGGGTGCGCAACGGCCGCGAATTCGATGCGACCGCGCACCAGTTCGGCGCCAATAGCGGCGTCGCGGCGATGCTCGATCCGCGCTATTTCGTGCCGTTCAACTCGAACTCGCTCTATGCGCAAGGGTGGGCCCTGCATTTCACTGCACCAGACAACGACGCGGCCATCGAGCCGCCGGCGGATGTCAAGGCACAGCAGGACCTCTACAAGCAGTTGCTGGCCACCGGTGATCAGGCAAAGCAGCAGGAAATCATGCTGAAGATCCTGAACCATGCCGCCGACCAGTTTCTGGTCTTCGGCGTCAGCCTGCCGCCGGATGGCTACGGCGTCGTTAAGAACGACATGGTCAACACCATGCCGGTAATGCCGAATTCCTTCGGCTGGCCAACGCCCGGCCCATCGGCCCCGGAGCAGTTCTTCAAGAGCTGACGCCGGCAAAAGACGATCGCTCCCGACTGACCGCAGCCGGCCCGCATCACGCGGGCCGGTAACGGCCCCGCTTTACACGAACGGAACCTGAAGACATGAATTTCATTGACCCGAAAGCCGCCGCGCATCTCAGAACGCCGGAATGGTACAAGACGGCGACACGCTGGACCCAGTTGACCCTTGTCGAGAACGATCCTGTCAAGTTCGACCCCGACTTCTGGATCGACGTGTTCAAGCGCACGCGATCGAATGCCGTCTGCCTTTCCGCGGGCGGCTATATCGGCTTTTACCCGTCCAAGGTTCCGCTCCACTACGTCAGCAAATTCATGGGCGACAGCGATCCGTTCGGACGCCTCGTCGAGGGCGCGCGGGAACTGGGCATGCATGTCATGGCCCGCGTCGACCCGCACGCCATTCACCAGGATGCCGCCGACGCCCATCCGGAATGGATTGCCGTCGACAAGGACGGCAATCCGCGTCGGCACTGGGCGATGCCGGAGCTCTGGGTGACCTGTGCCTATGGCGACTACAACAATGTCTTCATGCCGGAAATCGTCAAGGAGATCACCCGCGACTACGACATCGACGCCATCTTCGCCAACCGCTGGCAGGGGCATGGCGTCTGCTATTGCGAAAGCTGCAGGACCCGGTTCAAGTCCGCAACCGGGTTCGATTTGCCGATGACCAACGACGTTGCCGACCCGGCCTGGCGGGCATGGTCCGGCTGGCGCCGCGACGTGCTGACCCGCATGGTCATCAATTGGGACAACGACGTGAAGGCGATCCGCCCGCATGCGAGTTTCATTCCCAATATGGGCGGTGAATCGCTGATGGAATTCGACATCGGTCTGATCGAGAAACATTGCCCTTTCCTCGTCGTCGATCATCAGGGGCGGCGCGGGCTGGAGCCGGTCTGGATGGCAGGGCGCAACGCCAAGCGCATGCGTGCCACCTTCCGCGAGCGTCCCGTTGTCCTGATCACCTCGATCGGCCCGGAGGAGGAGCATCGCTGGAAGGATTCCGTCACCACCGGCGCCGAGATCGAAAGCTGGATCGCCAACGGCATCACCCACGGCATGCTGCCCTGGTTCACCAAGTTCAATGGCGTTGTGCCGGATGAGCGCTGGGTTGCGCCGGTGGCCGACGGCTTCGAGAACCACGTGAAGCTCGATGCCATGTTCGAAGAGACGGTGCCCACGGCCGAGATCGCCATCATTGATCCGACCACGACGCTGAAGAACTGGGCGCGCGACGAGCGCCGCTCCGCCGAGGGTGATGATCTTGGTTTCTACCACGCGCTGATCGAGGAGAAGCTTGCCTTCGAATTTCTTTCCGACGAGGCGATGACAGCCGAAAGCCTCGACCGGTTCAAGGTTATCATTCTCGCCAACGCCTCCAATCTTTCCGATGCCCAGTGCGCGCTCCTGAGAGAATACGCCGCGCGCGGCGGCAGTCTGATCGCCGCCCACGAGACGGGAATGCGCGATGAAACTGGCAAGGCGCGCCGTGCATTCGCCCTTGGCGACATCTTCGGGGTCAACCGCACCGAGCTATCGCGCGGACCTGTGAAGAACAGCTATATCGCGCTTTCCGGCGAGCATCCGGTCAATGCCGGGTATGAGGGCGCCAAGCGTATTATCGGCGGCACGAAGCTTGCTGCGGTCGAAACGCTTCCCGGAACCCAAACCCCGTTTCTCTCCATTCCGGACTTTCCGGACCTGCCGATGGAGGAGGTCTATCCGCGCGCCGAACCGACGGGCGCGGCCGTTGCCACCCGAGAGACGGAGGCGGGCGGACGCACCGTCTATATCCCTTGGAACATCGGCGGTATCTTCTGGGATGTGCTGACCGCCGATCACCAGCGCCTGATTGCCAACGCCGTACGCTTTGCACTCGGCGCCCGGCCTCGGGTCGATATTGCCGGGCATTCCGTGCTCGATGTCGCCGTTCGCGAAAGCGAAGACACGCTCGCGGTGCTGCTCTTCAACCTCACCAATCCGATGATGTTCAAGGGGCCGACGCGTTCGGTCTACCCGGTCGGCCGCCACACGGTATCGGTCGTTGTTCCCGAGGGCCGGTCCGTTCTTGGCGCAAGCCTGCTGATTTCCGGCGAGAAGGCAGAGTTCCAGGTCGTCGACGGACGGGTGGAAATCGAGGTTCCGTCGATCGGGATTCTGGAAACAATCGAGTTGCGCTGGGCATAATTGACGCCCAGCCTTAGACAGCCGGCCCCGAAAGCCGGAAGACATAATGCTGGCGCGGTGGGAGGACGCTGATGCTACGATATATCGTCATGCGGATTATCTATATGGTTCCGACCCTGTTCGGGATCTCGGTGATCGCATTTGTCATCATTCAGTTGCCGCCGGGTGACTATATCACCTCGCTTCTCGCCTCGATGAGCGACAGCGGCCAGGCTGTCGATCCTTCCGAGATCGCCCGCCTGCGTGCAGCCTACGGCCTCGATGACCCGGCCTATATCCAGTACATCAAATGGATTTCAGGCATCCTGCTGCATGGTGACTTCGGCTATTCCTTCGAATGGGGGCGGCCGGTGAGCGAGCTCATCTGGGAGCGGCTGGGCTCGACGCTTGCCGTTTCCGTGGCGTCGCTACTGTTCGTCTGGGCCGTATCGCTGCCGATCGGCATCTATTCGGCGGTGAAGCGTCATTCGCTCGGCGATCACGTTTTCACCTTCCTCGGTTTCCTCGGCCTCGCCATCCCGAACTTCATCCTGGCGCTGACGCTGATGTATTTCTCCTACAAGGTCATGGGCCAGAGCGTCGGCGGGCTGTTTTCGCCGGAATATGCCCATGCCGAATGGTCGTGGGGCAAGTTCACCGATCTTCTGGCGCATCTGTGGATCCCGGTGATCGTCATCGGCACTGCGGGCACCGCCTCGCTCATCAGGATATTGCGCGCCAACCTGACGGACGAGCTCAACAAGCCCTATTACATTACCGCTCGTGCCAAGGGGCTGCATCCGACGAAGGCGCTGATCAAGTATCCGGTACGCATCGCGCTCAATCCGTTCGTCTCGGCGATCGGCTGGGTGCTGCCGAACCTGATCTCGGGCGTCACCATCACTGCCATCGTCCTCAACCTTCCGACGGCCGGCCCGCTTCTCCTGCGCGCGCTGATCTCGCAGGACATGTACCTCGCCGGCTCCTTCATTCTTCTCATGGGCGTTCTCACCCTGATCGGCATGCTGATCTCCGATCTGCTGCTTGCGATGCTCGATCCCCGGATAAGGTTTGACCAATGAGCGACAATATCTTCCAGGAAACGGCGCTTCATGAGCCAAGGGAGCATGAAACACTGGATCGTCCCGCGATCACGCCACTGAAAAAAGGTGCGGCGAGAGATGGCGATGCTGCTGCGGGCCAGTGGACCCTGATCTGGTACAAATTTGCCAAGGACAGGCTGGCGATCTTTGCTGGCATTGTCATCCTTTGCCTTTATCTGATCGGCATATTCGCGGAGTTTCTCGCTCCCAATCTGGCGCAGACGGCCCGTCCGCAATATTCCTACGCTCCGCCGCAAACGATCTCCTTCTTCGCCAAAGGCGAGGACGGCAAACGCAAGTTCCTGCCGCATGTGAAGGGCTACAGCGTCACCATCGACCAGGCATCGCTGCGCCGTTCCTTCGTTGTCGACGACACAAAAGTCGTGCCGATCGGCTTCTTCGTGCGGGGACCCGAATATAGGATGTGGGGGCTTATCCCCTCCAATCTGCACCTTGTCGGACCGCTGAAAGCGAACGATCCGTTCTATCTTCTCGGCGCCGACAAGCTCGGCCGCGACCTATTCAGCCGGGTCATCTATGGCACCCGCGTATCGATGTCGATCGGTCTCATCGGTGTCTCGATCAGCCTGATGCTCGGTGTCGTGATGGGGGCGCTCTCGGGTTATTACGGCGGCTGGGTGGACATGCTGATCCAGCGCATCATCGAGGTCATCTCGGCGATGCCGACCATCCCGCTCTGGCTAGGGCTCGCGGCTGCCATTCCGGTCTCGCTCGCACCGCTCAAGGTCTATTTCCTGATCACGCTGATCGTGTCGCTGCTCGGCTGGACCGCGCTTGCCCGTGAGGTACGCGGACGCTTCTTCGCGCTGAGGGGCGACGACTTCGTCACCGCTGCCAGGCTCGACGGCTCCAACGAGCGGCGGATCATCTTCCGCCACATCCTGCCGTCGCTGACGAGCCACATTCTTGCGGTCGTCACGCTGGCCCTGCCGACCATGATCGTCGCGGAGACAGCACTCTCCTTCCTCGGCGTCGGGCTGAAGCCGCCGGTCGTTTCATGGGGCGTGCTGCTGCAGGATGCGCAAAACATTCGCACCATTTCGACGGCGCCGTGGCTCCTGATCTGGCCTGCAGGCGCGGTCGTGCTCGCTGTGCTCTCCTTCAACTTCCTCGGCGACGGCCTGCGCGATGCCGCCGATCCCTATGACAGCTGACGGGAGATGATGATGACACCCCAGACCATCGTTCACGATCATGAAGGCTTCGGTGATGCCGTGCTGCAGGTGAAGAACCTGTCCATCGATTTTCATCTTCGCCAGCACATTCTCCACGCCGTTCGCGACGTGACCTTCGATCTCCATCGCGGCAAGACGCTGGCGCTGGTCGGCGAAAGCGGCTCCGGCAAGTCGGTGACGGCGCGCTCGCTGCTGAAGATCGTCGACAAGGCGGCAAGGATCACCAGCGGCACGATCGTGCTGGATACCGATGGCAAGCCGGTCGATATCCACGCGCTGCCGGACGAGGGCAAGGAAATCCGCGCCATTCGCGGCGGCCGCATCTCGCTGATCTTCCAGGAGCCGATGAGCTCGCTCTCGCCGGTGCACACGATCGGCGACCAGATCATCGAGGCGCTGAGGCTTCACCGCAACATGAGCAAGGCGGAAGCGCGGGCGGAGACGATCAACCTCCTCTCTCAGGTGGAAATTCCGAACCCGGAGGCGATGATCGATCGCTATACCTTCGAGTTTTCGGGCGGCATGCGCCAAAGGGCGATGATCGCCATGTCACTCGCCTGCGATCCCGACATTCTGATTGCCGACGAGCCGACCACCGCGCTTGATGTGACGACGCAGGCGGAAATTCTCGACCTGATCAAGCGGCTGCAGGTCGAACGCGGCATGGCGATGCTGCTGATCACGCACGATCTCGGTGTGGTCGCGGAGGTTGCCGACGAGGTGGCGGTGATGCGCTTCGGCGTGATCGTCGAGCGCGGGCCGGTGGACGAAATCTTCTATCATGCCCGCCATCCCTATACGCGCCAGCTCCTGTCTTCGACGGTGCGGCTCGAGAAGCCGCGCGTTGCGGATGAGGGCCGGACGGCAGTGAGGGACGATATCGTTCTGTCGGTACGCAATCTCACCAAGCTGTTTGGCGCCGGTGCCGGCAAGAAGGGGTTCATCCTGAGGGCCGTGGACGACGTTTCTTTCGATCTCAGGCGTGGCGAAAACCTTGGCATCGTCGGCGAGAGCGGTTCGGGCAAGACCACGATGGGCCGGCTGATCCTGCGCGTCCTCGACCCGACGTCCGGCTCGGTCGTCTATCGCCCCGGCGATGGCACCGAGACCGAGGTGACGACGCTCGACAAGCAGGCCTTGCGCGGCTTCCACCGGCAGGTGCGGCTCGTGTTTCAGGACCCGTTCGCCTCGCTGAACCCGCGCATGACCGTCAAGCAGGTCGTCGGTGATCCGCTGGTGGTCGAGGGCAAGCTGTCAGGCCGGCAAATCGAGCAGAAGGTCGGCGACCTGCTCGAACTCGTCGGCCTCGACCGCTCCGCCATGGAGCGTTATCCTCATGCATTCTCGGGCGGCCAGCGGCAGAGGATCGGCATTGCCCGTGCACTTGCGCTCGATCCGAAGGTGATCATTGCCGACGAGGCCACCTCGGCGCTCGACGTCTCGATCAGGGCACAGATCCTCGATCTGCTGCTCGACCTGCAAAAGCGCCTCGACCTCTCATACATCTTCATCGCCCACGATATCTCGGTGGTTCGCTATTTCTGCGACCGGGTGGCGGTGATGCACCGGGGCCGGCTGGTGGAACTCGGCAGTGCCGAACAGATCTGCACCGCGCCGCAAGAGGATTACACCAGAAGCCTGATTTCCGCCGTGCCCAATCCGGACCCGCGCAACAAGCGCATGCTGCACAGAACCAGATACGTTGCCTGAGGAGTTTTCGATGCCGAAATTTGCCGCCAATCTTTCGTTTCTCTACGCCGACCGGCCGTTTCTCGACCGCATTGCAGCGGCCGCAAAGGATGGCTTTCCGGCGGTCGAATATGTGGGGCCTTACGATTTCCCGGAAGAGAAAGTCGCTGCCGCGCTGAAGGCCGCGAATGTGAAGCAGGCGCTGTTCAACCTGCCGGCCGGCGACTGGGCTGGCGGCGAGCGCGGCATCGGTTGCCTGCCGGACCGGGTGGAGGAATTCAAGGCGGGCGTGGACAAGGCGATTTCCTACGCCAAGGCGCTCGGCTGCCCGAAGGTCAACTGCCTTGCCGGCATCGCGCCGAGGGGCGTTGCGTCGGAAATGCTTGAGGAAACGCTGGTCGAAAACCTGAAATACGCTGCGCCGCGCCTTGCTGAGGTTGGCGTCAAGCTGCTGCTCGAGCCGATCAACCTGCGCGACATTCCGGGCTTCTTCGTTTCGACCACGGACCATGCCGAGCGCATTCTGGATGCCGTCGGCTCCGACAACCTATTTATCCAGTACGATATCTATCACACGCAGGTGATGCAGGGCGACCTTGCCGAGACGTATCGGCGTCTGAAGGCAAAGATCGCCCATGTGCAGCTCGCCGACAATCCGGGGCGTCACGAACCGGGCACGGGTGAGATCAATTATCCCTATCTTTTCAACATGCTGAATGCAGAGGGCTATGACGGCTTCATCGGCTGCGAATACAAGCCCGCCGCCGGCACAAGCGAAGGCCTCGGCTGGATGAAGCCCTGGCGCTAAGGAGTGAGCACATGAACATCGGATTTATCGGCCTCGGCCTCATGGGGCGCCCGATGGCGGCGCATCTGATCGACGCCGGCCATGAACTGTTCGTCAACCGGGTCAAGCCGGTGTCTGAATTCCTCGTCGAGAATGGAGCGGTTGCCTGCGACACGCCGAGGGCCGTCGCCGAGGCCGCCGACATCATCATTACCATCGTGCCGGATACGCCGGACGTCGAAGCCGTCCTCTTCGGCGAGAACGGCGTGGCGGAGGGTCTTTCCGAAGGCAAGATGGTCATCGACATGAGCTCGATCTCGCCCGTCGAAACCAAGACCTTCGCCGAAAGGATCGGGGTAAAGGGCTGCGGCTATCTCGATGCGCCGGTCTCCGGCGGCGAGGTCGGGGCGAAGAACGCGGCGCTGACGATCATGGTTGGTGGCTCGGAGGCCGATTTCGAACGCGGCAAGCTGCTATTCGAGGCCATGGGCAAGACCATCACCCATGTCGGCCCGGTCGGTGACGGCCAGACCGCCAAGGTCGCCAACCAGATCATCGTCGGGCTGACCATCGAGGCAGTCGCGGAAGGCCTACTGTTTGCGAAGAAGGCGGGCGCCGATCCTGCCAAGGTGCGCGAGGCGCTGATGGGCGGTTTCGCCGGCTCGACGATCATGAAGGTTCACGGCGAACGCATGATCGAACGCACCTTCGAGCCCGGCTTCCGCATTCGCCTCCACCGCAAGGACATGGCGCTTGCTGTCAATGCCGCGCGCGACATCGGTCTCGCCCTGCCCAATTCGGCAGCGACCGAGCAACTGATGAACGCCGCGATCGCCAGGGGCGACGGCGATGATGACCATTCAGCACTGATCAAGACGCTGGAGGCGTTGGCGGGGTTGTGAGCCGGCGATCTTCGCCCCTCGACGCAGGATAACCGCATGCTGCCTTGCGGCTTGCTCCCAATACTCTCTCCCGCTGGCGGGAGAGATGCCCCGAAAGGGGCAGTGAGGGTGAAGCAGCGTTTCGGTCCGCGAAGGCGAGCGCGAGGATGGTCTCCCCCCTCACTGTCGCTTTCGCGACATCTCTCCCCTCTGGGGCGAGAAGGTTTTGGGGGCTCTGCGGTGAAGCCCGCCGGAGTTCGGCGTCACATCTGTATGGCGCAAGTCGAGGAGAGGCGCGGGATAAAACCGCCGACCCTTTCGAGATAATATGATGAGGACACCATGACGAAAATGCCGATGCAGACGCCGTTCGGAGCGGTCTATTTCCGCAAGTCGAACCCGCCGCGCGAGGACTGGGAGCGTGACTATGGCGTGGCGGCAGAGGACGGGCTGAATGTCTTCCGTCACTGGTTCATGTGGAGCGCGATCGAGCGCCGCCCCGGCTTTTACGACTGGGAGGAATATGACCGGCAGATGGATCTTGCCGCCGAGCACGGTATCAAGACCATCATCGCCGAGCTGACCCACACCGTTCCCGATTGGGCCTATCGCAAATATGCCCATGCCCGCCAGATGCGCGCCGATGGCACCGAACTGCCGGCGACTATGGGCGTTTCGGCGGCAACCGGTGGCTTCGCGCCGAATGGCGGCGGTGCCGGTTCGCTGACGATGAATTGCCCGGAGGTGAAGGCGGCCGCCGGCGCCTTCCTGACGGCGCTCGCGGAGCGCTACAAGGGCCATCCGGGGCTTCTCGGCTATGATGTCTGGAACGAGTGCAATTATTCGCCGGCAGTCGACTACAACCCTTACACCAAAGCCGCCTTCCGCGTCTGGCTTCGGGAAAAATACGGCGATCTCGATACGCTGGCAAAGGCCTGGTATCGCTACTCCTATGCCGATTGGGACGATATCGAGCCGCCGTGCCAGATCGCGCCCTATCCGGAATGCCTCGACTGGCTGGCCTTCAAGCGCGAGAATTACTATGGCCAGATGCAGTTCCGCATCGACACCATCCGTGCCGTCGACAGCGATTGCCTGATCGCTGCCCATGGCGTCGCCGGTGCCATTCCCGACATGGCCTCGCGCGGTTCCGACGACTGGCTCGCCGCCTCCAAGGTCGAGGTCTATGGCTACACTTTCATTCACGCGCGCAAGGGCAACCAGTCCTGGCGCAGCTTCTATGCCGCCGATCTCAACCGCGCGGCCGCCCGCGGCAAGCCTTTCTGGCATGCCGAACGGCAGGGCGGGCCGCTGTGGATGCAGCCGCAGGTCGTCGGCCGCGACAAGGAGGATGCCCGTGTCGCCGAGCCGGAGGATATCCGCCTGTGGTCGCTGACCTCGTTTGCCGGCGGCGCGCGCGGCATGATGAACCTGCGCTACCGGCCGCTGCTCGACGGCCCGCTGTTCGGCGCCTTCGGCTCCTACGGCATGGACGGTTCGCGTACGCCACGCTCCGACATGGCTTCCGAGATCGCCAAATGGACCAACGCGCCGGAACAGAAGCCGCTTATGGTGGCAAAGCCGGTCAGGGGGGAGATCGGCATCTTGGTCGCGCCGGAAACGCAGGCCTGGGATTATCTTCTCAGCCAGGAGGGCAATTACGACACCTACCAGGCCGCCATGTGGGGCGCCTATCGCGGCTTCTTCGACAACGGTATCCAGGCCGACTGGGTTCATATCGACGATATCGATGCCTATGACGCGCTCTACTTCCCCTATCCGATCATGCTGACCAGCGAAAATGCGAAAAAACTCGCCGGCTGGGTGAAAGCCGGCGGCACGCTGGTGTCGGAAGCCTGCCCCGGCTATTTCGGCGATCGCGGCAAGGTCGGCACGGTGCAGCCGAATAACGGGCTTGATACCGTCTTCGGCGTGCGCGAGGACGAGGTCGAGTTCATGCCGGATATCGGCGACCGCATCCGCTTCTCGCTCGACGGGGTTTCGACCACGGGCGGCGGCTTTCTGCAATCCTATGTCGTGACCGACGGCCGGGAACTGGCGCGCTTTGCTGATGCCCGGATCGCGATGGTCGAAAACACATTCGGAGCGGGCCGCGCGCTTCTGGTCGGCACCCATCCCTCGGTCGGCTACTACCGCGATCAGTCCGATGCGGGAAAACGGTACTTCGCCCGCTGCTTCGCCTTCACCGGAAAGCGGCCGCACACCGTCAGTTCCAACCCGGCAGTGCAGGTTCGCCTGCACGAGGGCATGGACGGCCGCTATCTCTGGATCGTCAACCCAACGCGCGACACTCAGTCGGGAATGATTCGTGACGGTCACGGCGAGGCCTTGCATGCCGGCGTGCGTCACTGGGCTTCACGCGACGCCGACCTCGATCAAGGCCATTTCTCCGTCCCCGCGCGCGACGCCCTGATCGTCCGCCTCGCTTGATCATCGCGGGCTATTGTGGGACGGGGCGGGAGCCGGGGTATCTGGCGGCGGCGATATGGAGGCCGAGCCTTGTCAGGAGGTCATGGTCCTTCCAGGCGGCTGGGTTGCCGGTGGTCAGCAGTTGATCGCCGATAAATATGGAATTGGCTCCGGCAAGGAAGCAGAGTGCCTGCAATTCGTCGCTCATGCCCGTGCGGCCTGCAGACAGACGAACCACGGAAGCCGGCATCAGGATGCGGGCGAGGGCCACCAGGCGGACGAGGGCAAACGGGTCCACCGGCTTTGCCCTGTCCTGCACCGGCACGCCTTCGATTTCGTTCCAGAGGTTGATCGGAACGCTGTCGGGATGAGCCGGCAGCGTCGCCAGCGTGACCAGCATGGCGATGCGGTCCTCCTCCCGCTCCCCCATGCCGACAATGCCGCCGCAGCAGACCCTGATCCCGCCATTCCGGACATGGCCGACCGTTTCCAGCCGGTCACGCATCGTCCGGGTCGAAGAAATCTGCTCATAGTAGTCAGGCGAGGTATCGATATTGTGGTTATAGTAATCAAGCCCGGCAGCCTTCAGGCGGGTGACCTGGCCAGGGCTGAGCATGCCGAGGGTCATGCAGGTCTCCAGCCCCAGTTCCGACACATCCCGCACCATGTCGCACAGCTTGTCCATGTCTCGATCCTTGGGGCTGCGCCAGGCCGCGCCCATGCAGAAGCGCTGCGCGCCGGCGGCCTTCGCGCGGCGGGCGGCAGCCAGAACGTCGTCGCCATCCATCAGCTTCGTGGCCTTCACACCCGTCTCGTGATGGGCTGATTGCGAGCAGTATCCGCAATCTTCCGGGCAGCCGCCGGTCTTGATGCTGAGCAGGCTTGCCGTCTCGATCGCCGAGGGATCGAAGTGGGTCCTGTGCAGGGTCTGAGCGCGGTGAATGAGGTCGGGAAAGGGCAGTGCGTGAACGGCTTCTGCCTCTTTCATGGTCCAGTCGGTCCTGATTTCGGAATTCGTCATCCCTTGCGCTCCTTCAGGCTCACCAGGGCTGTGATCAGGCCCGAGGCCAGTGCGATCTTGAGCAGGTCGCCGACAATGAACGGTGCAAGGCCTGCAGCGATCAGGCTGGATGCCGGCACAAAGTGGGCGAGCCACATCAGCCCGAAAGCATAGACCACGGCAAGACCGGCCAGCATGGCCAGGGTCCGCCCCATCAGGCCGCGTCCCGCGCCCAGCCGGCCGATCACCAGTGTCGAAAGCAGATAGCCGAGCAGGTAGCCTCCGGTCGGTCCCGCCATGTAGGCGAGGCCGAGCCCGCGTTCTGGTGAACCGGAGAAGACCGGCAGGCCGATCGCACCGGCGCCCAGATAGGTGGCCATGGCCGCAAAGCCGAGCCGGGGGCCGAAAGCGGCCGCCAGAAAGAACACCGCAAATGTATGCAGCGTCATCGGCACAGGCCAGAATGGAATCTGCACCTTGGCGCCGATCGTGATGATGGCCGCGCCGCAAAGGGCTGCTGCCAGGCTGCGCCAGAGCGCTGCCGAGCGCGTCAAAGGGGGATTGAGCAATGTCATGAGGCGGTCCTTCGGAGATTGTTTGTTCTGACAATCTATAATTTCGAAGGTGGCTCGGACTAATCAACAAAGATTATAGATAATTATCCAGGAATCTCGTAAGTGTCTCTCAAATCAGCATTTTTAGAGGCCGGTTTTCGTTTGCCGATCCATCCGACATGTCGGGCCAGCGTCGAACAGGCGAATTCGGTCTGCCCCTCCCGAAGGGCGGTGAGGATGGCGCGATGGTCATGATCCGTCCGCGCTTCCCAATCGCTGCGCCAGGCGGCAAACAGGAAGCGTGCGCTGGCGGCTTGCAGGTCGTCTATTGTTCGCAGCAGGCGCGGCATGCCGCACGGCGCGAGGATGAGGCTGTGGAACCTGCGGTTGGCGGCTTCCCAGTCTCGGACATTGCCGGCCCGTTCCCCGCTCCGGCTAACTGCTTCTGCTTGTTGGAGAATCGACCGTGTCAGATTGGGTGCCGCGTGGCGCAACGCGAGTGATTCGAGGCTTGCGCGCATCTCGGCCACCTCGCGAAGCTCGGCGATGTCGAATTCCGTAACGCGAAACCCGCGCCAGGGCTCATTCTCCGCCAGGCCCTGCGTCTGCAAGGCGCGGAAGGCCTCACGCACCGGCACATGGCTTGCGCCGAACTCGGCCGCGACGTGGTCCTGCCGCAGGCGCGCGCCCGGACCGATGACGCCCGAAATGATCCGGTCGGCCAGAACACGGGCGATACGCTCCGAGAGCGTTTCTTCATTGGTTTTCGATTGTGTCATGATTTATAGATAATTTATACGTTCCGGTTTGTCGATCCGATGTCGTCTCACGCGATTTACCCCCTCGCAATCCGCTGCTATCGTTGCATTCTGACCCGGCGCGATGGTGGCAATTCAACGCAGCGGCTGCCGGCAGATCAGGAGGGGAACTTGAACGAAAACACAGGGCCAGGCGCGCTATCGCGGCTTTCCATCAATGTCGAGCGCTTTCCCGCGACGACACGTATCCTGCACTGGCTGATTGCGGCGCTGGTGCTGGTGACCTGGCCTCTCGGCATGGTCATCAAGTTCGTGAAGAACGAGGTCTCGCTCGACTTCTACATGATCCATGAGAGCCTTGGTTTCCTGGTTCTCTGGCTGATGCTCCTGAGGGTCGGCAACCGGCTTCTGACGCGCGCGCCGGCGGAAGACGGTCCACGGCTCGAGCGCATTGCGGCGGCCTCGGTCCACGGCCTGTTCTATCTCTTTCTGATCATCATGCCGCTGAGCGGCTTTCTTGCGACCAATGCCCATGGCTTTCCGTTCAGCTGGTTCGGCGTGCTGCCGATCTGGAGCCCGATCGGCAAGTCGCCTGATATCGCCTGGACGCTTTCGGGCATTCATCTGGCAAGCGCATGGATCCTTGCCGTTCTCTTCGTGCTGCATATGGGGGCGGTGCTGATGCACCATGTGATCCGCCGCGATTTTACACTCTACCGGATCCTCTAGCGCATGCGGTCAGTCGAACTGAGCGAGACAGCCTGGCGGCAACTGCTGGCGATGCGCGATGGCGAACCAGCCTCGCCGGATGGGCCGGCGGCATCGCTTTACGGAAAAATCGCGGGAGCACGCGGACGGTTCGTCGTCGCCCAGGTCGGCCAGTCGCTCGACGGCCGGATTGCCACGCCTTCCGGCGATGCCATGAATGTTTCCGGTCCGGACGGCCTCGCCCATCTGCACCGCTGCCGCGCGCTCGTCGATGCCGTCATCGTCGGCGTCACCACGGTGAAGGCAGACAATCCGCGGCTTTCCGTGCGCCTCGTTGAGGGCCCGTCGCCGGTTCGCGTGGTGATCGACTGTCACGGCGCGCTCGATGGCAGCGAGGGGCTTTTCCATGACGGCGGGGCGTCGGTGATCGTGATCGCAAGCACGCACACCACCGAGCAGGCACTGCCGGGCGCCGAGGTCATCCGCCTTTCGCCTTCTGCCGATGGCATTGCGACCAGCGATATCGTCAAGGCGCTCACCTGTCGTGGCCTCAACCGTATTCTCGTGGAAGGTGGATCGCGCACCATTGCCCGTTTCATCGAGGAGGATGAGGTTGACCGGCTGCATGTCGCAATCTCGCCGCTGATCATCGGTGCGGGCCCGGCCGGTCTCAATCTTTCCCCGGTCTCACGGCTTGTCGAGGCACGGCGTCCATCGGCCGACATCTACAGTCTCGGCAGCGATATCCTTTTCGATTGCGCACTTTCAGGCGGGAAGCGCCAGTAGGTCGACATGGCCGACCGTGCAATGGCTGTCGGGCCTGTCGATCGCCGCAAGTCGAAAGGCGATCCAGTCCTCGATATCGACGGGCTCGCCGATCTCTAGCAATGGCTGGCGGAAACCCTCGATGAAGGCTTTCTGTAGCGCTTTATCTCGCCGGGATAGCTGCCAGGGACTGATCGCAGTTTCAACCTGGAAGCCATGGCCTCCGAAGAGTGTCGCAAGCCGCCCCGTCGCCGCCGGACCGAGCGCCACGCCGAACCCCTTGTCGGTCTGCTGGTGCCGGTTGAAGGCGGCGAGAATTGCGTCGTCAGCCGGGTGGGGCAGCGTCCATTCGATCCGACCGTCGTAGTTCAGCGCGGCATAAAGCCCGACGGACCGGTCGGCGAGCGTTTCGGCAAAGGCTCTCGCAAAGGCTTCCGAACAGAGATCGAAGAGCGCTGATGCGGTGACCATGGCGGCATTGTCGAGCGGCAGTTCGCCGAGATCATTGAGGTCGTGCTGCCGGAAGGTCACGGGCTCACCGGCGCCGCAGAGCCGCGCTGCCTCTTCAAGAAGAAGCGGATCATTGTCGAGCAGCAGCCATTCTGTAACGGAGCCGACGTCGCCCGAAAGGCTTCGAAGTGTCGATCCTGTTCCGCAACCGATGTCGATGATCAGCGGCGCGGCGTTTGCCGCAACACGCCGGGCGAATTTGTCGACCAGACCCCGGTCGCGTGCGGCTCGGTCGGCCGGTTCGCGCAGGGTCAGCCAGTCGGCGGCGAAGCTCATGCGATCCGTTCCAGCATTTGCGACACGATTTTTCCGGTCTCGCGCCAGTCGGGAAGCCTGGCGCCTGCGGCTCTCGCGCCTGCCGCCTTGCTTCGGCGCAAGTCATGGTCCGACAGAAGGCTTCTCAGCGCATCGGCGAAGGCTGAGACGTCATCCACTGGCACCAGCGTTCCGGCCGTCTGCGGAACAACGTCGGGCACGGCTCCTGCACGGCAGGCAACAATGGGCAGACCGCGGGCAAGTGCCTCGGCGAAGACCATGCCGTAACCCTCGTAACGGCTTGCAAGCGCGAAGACATCGGCGCCGGCATAAAGCGCGTCGGTATCTTCAACGGCGCCGACGAGCCTGACACGGCCGGAAAGACCTGCTTCCCCGATCTGTCGATCGAGCGCGGCGGCGGCTTTTGGATCGAGATCACGACTGCCGGCGATTGTTGCGGTCCAGTCGAGATCCTCGATCTGTTTCAATGCGGCAATGAGGATGTCATGGCCCTTGCGCCGGGTTAACGAGCCGATGGACAGGATGTGCGGCACTCCGCCCGATCCTGCGGCCTGCGGTGCGGGATCGGTCCCCGGTACGGCGACCGTGATCCTGTCACGGCCGACCCCGAAGCCGGTCTCAAGCTCACGGGCCGTCTCCGGCGAGGTCACGACGATATGGCGGACATGTTCGAGCGCGCGGGTCTCGCTCCTGCGCAGCGCCATCGCCTCGTCCGGGCCGAGCCCGGTCTCAAGCGCCAGCGGATGATGAACCAGGGCGACCAGTCTCAACCGTCCGGCTTCGCGCGCGGCGAAGTCGTCGAGCACGCCGAAGGCCAAGCCGTCGATCATCACGAGTTGGCCATCGGCAAGCGAGGAGAGGGCCTCTTCCGCCGCACGCCTTGTGGCATCGGTGGGGGCTGGAAAACCATCGCCGAGCGGCAGGAGGCGCACCTGCCAGCCCTCGGCCTCGAAGGTAGCGATCAAGCGCCGGTCATAGCCATAACCACCGGTGCGAAGCGAAAGATCGCCGGGATAGGCGAAAACGAGGTTCAAAGCTCGGCCTCATACCAGCCGCGGGCGGCGTGGGATTCGTGCAGGGTGACGCGGATCTTGCGAATCCTGCCGCTGCCTGGGCCCAGTCGGCTTTCGGATACGGCCCTAGCCAGTTGGTCGAAGATATATTTTGCAATCACCTCCGTCGTCGTCACCTTGCCCTTGAGGGCCTCGAGCTCATCGAGGTTCTGATAGTTGAGCGGTTTCAGGACCTCGCCCAGAACAGTGGTTGCCGCGCCGATATCGACTGCCAGCCCATCTTCATCCAGATCATTGGTGAAGAAGGCAGCATCGGTAACAAAGGTCGCGCCGTGCATGGCCTGCGCTGGGCCAAAGACCGGACGGGGAAGCGAATGGGCGATCATGATGTGATCGCGAACCTCGACTGCAAACATAAGTGTTTTTCCTCAGTAGCGTATGCGATGGCAGAGCGTGCCGGGAGACGACAGGATGCCGGGATAGGCCGTTTCAATTTCCTCGAACGAAGTGTCGCCCGAGATCAGTGCGTCAAGACGGGCATCGGCAAGAAGTTGCAGTGCCTTGGCCAGGCGCTTTGCGAAGGTCCAGCGGGCGCGGTGCGACGGCGGCAGCGAGCCGACCTGGGAACTGACGATCGAAAGCCGCATGGAATGAAACCGCCCGCCAAGCGGGATCGCGGTTTCTCCCGCCCCATGCCAGCTTGCTTCGACGATCCGCGCTTCCTTGCCGGCTGCCCCAATCGCGCTGGCAAGAGCCTGGTCCGATCCGGACGCATTCACCGCGACATCGAAGGGGCCTTCGTATCCGCCCCTGCTGAAGGCAAGCCCGAGCTTTTCAGCAAGGGCCGCACGACGATCATTGGGATCGATGAGCGTCGTTTCGGTTGCCGGTATCGAGGCTGCAAGAAAGGCGACCAGTGCACCGACCGTTCCTGCACCGAAGACGGCAACCCTATCGCCTGGCTGGATACCAGCATCCCAGACGATGTTGAGCGCAGTTTCCATGTTGGCCGCGAGAACGGCGCGCTCGGGCGGCAGGCCGTCGGGCAGCGGTGACAGCATTGCGGCGGGCACCACGAACCGGTCCTGATGGGGGTGGAGGCAGAAGACATGCCGGCCGATCAGGTCGTCCGGGCCTTCCGCAACCCGCCCGACAGCCGCATAGCCGTATTTCACGGGGAAGGAGAAATCTCCTGCCATGTTCGGCCCGCGCATCCGCTCCTGCTCGCTGTCCGGCACCTTGCCATGGAAGACAAGGTTCTCGGTGCCTCGGCTGATGCCGGAAAACAGCATCTCGACAAGCGCTTCGTCTTCCTGAGGACGATCGAGCATTTCGCTGCGCACGGCGCACCGGCCCGCCTCGGGAAACCACAATGCTCTTGCTTGAAGGCGCGCGCCCGAATCCGTCAACGGTGCTCGATCAGACACTCTTCTCTCCCCTGGCGCAGTGATCCGTGCATTCCTGAGACGCCAACGTTGCGACCTTTGTTCCGGATCACGCGAAGTTGCACTTCAATTCCTGTTTTTTCTGCAGCACACTGAACCACTTGGGAAGAGGAAACGTTCTCATTTGCAGAAACTAAAATGACCCGGATCGCCTTCTACCGCCGTTTAACGGCCTCAGAAGGGGTGCGCGCCGAGGAGGGATACCAACATGAAGAACGACGCTTCTTTCGACTTTCAATCCATTTCGCCGGAGATCGCTGTGGAGCGCGCAGTGGCCGAACTGCGTTTCGGCCGGCCTGTGGTGCTGCGTGAAGGCGGCCGACAGATCGTGACACTTGCGCTCGATTGCGTTTCACCCAGTGTTTTTGATCAGTTCGCCCGCGCTTGCGACGACCGCCACGGCCTCTACCTCACCGAGGAGCGCGCCGACCGCCTCGGTATCGACTCCAGCGGCGGCATAGCGGTGCCGCTTGCCGGCAGGAGCTTCGAAGAAGCGTCGCATCTTGCCTATACGCTTGGCGCGCAAAAGCCTGAGAGCTGGGCGCCGGCCGATCCGCTTGTGGCGGCCTCCACCGAAATTGCGCGGCTGGCGCTGCTGCTTCCCGCCATGGTCGCCTGTGAGATCGAAAGCGGAAACGGGCGTTTTTCGGCCTGCCAGGCCCTCGATATGGCGCAGCTGAAGGCGAGCAATGCCGCCCGCCAGCATTTTCGGCAGGTCGTGAGCACCCGTGTGCCGCTGAAGCAAATCGGTGATGCCGATTTCGCTGTCTTCCGTGGCGGCCTGGCGCAGAAGGATCAGATCGCCATCATCGTCGGCAAGCCGGACACGAGTGCGCCCGTACCCGTGCGGATCCATTCCTCCTGCCTGACCGGCGATCTTTGCGGTTCGCTCAAATGCGACTGCGGCGACCAGCTTCGCAACGGCCTGAAGCAATTGCAGGCTGCCGGAGGCGGCGTGCTTGTCTATCTCGACCAGGAAGGCCGTGGCACGGGGATCGGCGCGAAAATGCGCGCCTATGGTTATCAGCATCAGGGTCTCGATACCATCGACGCCGATGCGGAACTGGGCCTTGCCAGCGACCACCGACGCTACGAGGCCGCCGCCGCGATGCTGCGTCACCTCGGCATCGAGCAGGTGATTCTGCACACCAATAATCCGACAAAGATTGACGGGCTGCGCGTAAATGGCATTGATGTGACAGGACAGGTCGGCGTTACCGGCACGGTCACGCGCGAGAATGTCGATTATCTCCGGACCAAAACACTGAAGGCCGGTCACACCTTGGCGCTTGAGAACCTGATTGCGGCAGAATAGGACGAGATGAGCACGCTTGAACCGCCGACGACGGAGCGACGGCAACTAAAGCATATCGGTCTGCCCGCCGGCAGCGGCAGCGCAGGCCGGGATATCGCATGGCAGCGGCTGAGGAGCACGCTCTTCGTGCTCGCCGCGATCTACATCGTCTCGCTTGCGGCCTATGCCGCGCTTGCACGGAAGTTTGCCACGGGACCGACGACCCCGATCGTGGCAGCGCTCATGCTCATCGCGATTTTTGGGATTGTCGTTCGCGCCCTCGATGGCCACGAGCACCCGCGTTTCGGCTCCGCCAACGCGATCACCGCCGTTCGCGCGGCCATGGTCAGTTTCTTCGCAGGCGCGGTTCTCCTTGCCGAACTTGAAGGCGCGAATGGTTCGCTCCTGCCGGTGCTGATCATTCTCGTCGTCATCGCGCTGGTGCTTGATGGGTTGGACGGCCATCTTGCCCGGCGCACGGGGCTGCAGTCGTCGCTCGGGACGCGTTTCGACATGGAGGTCGACGCGTTGCTGATCCTGATGCTGTCGCTCGCCGCCTTTCTTTTCGGCAAGGCCGGGGGCTGGGTCCTGGCGATCGGGCTGATGCGCTACGGTTTCGTTCTCGCGCAGATCGTCCTGCCTTTTCTGAATGCGCCCCTGCCGCCATCCTTCCGGCGCAAGCTCATCTGCGTCGTTCAGGTGGGGGCCCTATGCCTGATACTGGCACCGATGATTGCGCCACCCGTCTCGACGACGATCGCCGCATCGGCCCTTCTCCTCATCACCTATTCATTCGGCGTTGATGTCATTTATCTCTTCCGAGAGCGTCACCGCTCCGCATGACCCCGACGGCGCGTCATGGCGGTTGCCAGGAACAGGAGGCCCTGCGGCGCCACGCCGCAAAGGCAAAGCATGCCGTAAAGCAGGCTTGCCGAAAGTCCTTCGGCGCTTGTGAGCCCGAGCAGTGGCCAAAGCGCCGCTGCAGCAGCCTCGCGCGTGCCCCAGCCGCCAATACCGGCCGGGATCAGCATCGTCATCAGGCAGAGCGGGATCACGGTGATGAGGGCAACCGCTGGCAAGGGTGCTCCTGTGGCATAGGCCGCGATCATGAATACGGCGATATAGGAAAGCACCGTGAACATGCTGAGCCCGAACTGGACGGCGAACGCACCGCGTCGCCAGAAGACGGCCGCCAGATCCGGCTTGAGGTTTTCAAATCGCGCCATCAGGCGCGTGCGGGCGACAATAAGGCCAAGAGAGGCGATGACCACCACTATGCCCACGCCGATGAGGACAAGCCCGGCGAAGCCGGGTGGCAGGTTTTCGGACAGCAGAAGCGGCCAGACGAAGAGCCCGGCGCCGGCCAGAAGGAAAAAGGCAAGCTGGCCGGAGAGCCGCTCCAGCACGATCGCCGCGGCCGGCCGTTTCCAGCCATCCTCCGCGCGGGCCCGATAGGCCCTGATCGCATCACCGGCCATGCCGCCCGGAAGGATCTGGTTGACGAAGCTGGCGATGTAATATTCCCGGATCGCAAGTCCGGCGGGTATCGTCTGGCCAAGGCGATCCGCAGTGAACCGCCACCGAAGCGCCGAAAGCACGACCTGAAGCTGGACGATGGCGAGGCCGGTGAGAACGGGACCCAAAGACACGTTCTCGAAGGCCGCCACGACATCGGCTGGGTCGACAACGGTGACCAGTGCGGCAATGATCGCCACACAGAAAGCCACCGTAAGGATACCATATGCCGACAACCGTTGCTCCTTCCAAGGCCACGCGGTCTGCGCAAGGCAGAAAAGGCAAGTCATGATGGCTGAGGAACTGTCTGGCAAGCGAAACCAGCGGGCAAGAACGTTTGGCGCGGCGCTGACCTTCTTCGTCATCGCCTTGTTCGTGCTCAACCTGCCCGACCATCCGCATGCCTTTTCCCTGAAGGCCTTCCTGCACCTGCCGGTGGAGATCCCGCTGCTTGGTCTTGCGCTTGTGCTTTTGCGGCCCCGGATCGCGCGCATTCTGGCGGCGCTCGCAACACTTGCGCTCGGCATCGTTCTGTTTCTGAGGCTTGGCGATATCGGGGTGCAATCGGCCTTTCAGCGGCCTTTCAATCCCTATCTCGACGTCAGGATCTTCGCTGATGGATGGAACGTCTTTTCCGGTGCTGTCGGTCCTGTTGCGGCAGCGCTGGCGGTAGCCTGCGCCATTCTTCTGTTCTGCGGCGTGCTCGCTCTTTTCTTCCTCGCAGCATCCAGTCTTGCGCGCGTCTCGGGCAAATCGGCAAACGGCGCTTTGCTCGGTTTCTCCGGCCTGCTGGCGGTGGGGCTTTTCCTCTGGCTCGCAGGCGCGGCGACGGGAACGCGGGTCTATGCGGATGCGGGCGGCTCCACCTATATCGTTGCCCGGGTGCGGGCGGTGGCCGCGGCGGTCAAGGACATGCAGGGCTTCGACCGGCAGCTTGTCGAAAACGATACCCGATCCGACACGGACGGGCTGTTTCAGGCAGTGCAGGGCCGCGATATCGTACTGATCTTCATCGAATCCTACGGCCGTAGCGCCATCGAGGATCCCCGCTACGCGCCGCTGATCGGCCCTCGGCTTGCGGATGTCCGAGACGAGCTCTCCAGGGCCGGCTTTGCTTCCGCCAGCGGCTGGAGCCGGTCACCGACCATGGGCGGGTTGAGCTGGCTTGCGCATGGCACATTCCTTTCGGGCCTCTGGGTCGACAACCAGGCCCGCTACGACAGGCTGATGATGAGCGATCGCAAGAGCCTGAACCGGCTGTTCCGGGAGAATGGCTGGCGCACGGCCGCCATCATGCCGGCGATCACCATGGATTGGCCCGAAGGCGCCTATTACGGCTATGACACGATCTTCGCCTCTGATGATCTCGGCTATCAGGGTAAGCCGTTCAACTGGGTGACCATGCCTGATCAATACACGCTGGCTGCCTTCGACAGGCTGGTCCGCCATGCCGATGACGAACGCCCGGTGATGGCCGAGATCGCCCTGATTTCCAGCCATGCACCCTGGATCCCGGTGCCGACGCTGATCGACTGGGCCGATGTCGGCAATGGCCGTGTTTTCGACGAGCAGGCAACAAGCGGCGATCCGCCCGCCGTGGTCTGGGCCGACAGGGAAAGGGTGCAGCGGCAATATATCGGGACGATCGATTATGCGCTGCAGACGGTCGGCGATTATATCGCCCATTTCGGTGAAGATGCGGTCTTCATCGTGCTCGGCGATCACCAGCCCGCACCGCTGATTACCGGGCCGGATGCCTCGCGCGATGTCCCCGTCCATGTCATCAGCCGCGACGCGGACCTGGTTGCGCGTTTCGAGGCCGAAGGGTTCACGTCGGGCATGATCCCCGCCACCGATGCGCCCGAGCGATCTATGGACGCCATGCGAGGCGAACTGATCCGGTTATTCTCGGGGGCCGACGGTGTATCTGAGCAAGTCAGCTACCCGCGTTGACCGTCAGGCAAAGAGCCATGTTTCCGCTGGCTCCGGCTGCAGGTCTCCTCGGTTCACCGGCCGCCGAAGCCGGAACTCATGGCGATGCCGCGATAGATGAGCTGCTGCAGGCCGATCGCGAGGATGATGCCGGGGATCATCGATAACGTCGCGCCGGCCATGATGAAATTCCAGGCGGTGCCCTGCTGGGTCTGGAACATGGTGAGGCCAAGCGGCAGCGTGGCATGGGCGGTGTCGTCGACCACGATCAGCGGCCAGAGAAAGTTGTTCCACTGACCGATGAAGGTGAACAGCGACAACAGCCCGATCGCCGGAAGCGAGACCGGGACGATGATGCTGACGAGAACTCGCAACCGCGAGGCGCCATCGATCAACGCTGCCTCCTCGAGTTCCTTCGGGATCGACAGGAAGAATTGCCGGAGCAGGAAGGCCCCGAAGGAGCTGAATGCCATGGGCAGGATCATGCCGAGATAGGTGTTGGTCAGCCCGGCGCGGCTGACGATCAGAAACAGGGGTATCACCAGCATGACCTGCGGGATCATCAGCGTGGCGAGATAGGTCGTCAGCAGGCCGCCACGGCCGGGAAAGCGCAACCGCGCAAAGGCATAGGCCGAAAGCGTGGACACCAGCACGGTGATGACTGTCACCGAGCCCGCGACGACGAAGCTGTTGATGAAGAAACGACCGAAGGGCAGCTCGTTCCAGGCTTTCGCGAAGGTGTCCCAGGCGTATTCCTCAGGCAGAAGCCGTGGCGGAACGGCCAGCACTTCCGCATTGGGGCGGATGGTGTTGGTGATCATCCAGAAGAACGGGAAGAGGAAGGCGAGGGCGACCAGTGTCAGCCCGCAGTAACTCACCACCGTCATGATGCGGTGGACCCGCTTGCGCCTGCGGCTTGTCTTCAGCCGCGCGGCCCTGTCTTTCTGGTGCGGGATCGTGGCCGGGCTAGCTATCATAGTGCACCCATTTGCGTTGCAGCCAGAATTGCAGGGCCGTCAGCGCCATGATGATGATGAACATCACCCAGGCGAGCGCGGAGGCATAACCCATCTGGTAGTTGGTAAATCCGTACTGGTAGATTGCGAAGCCGAGCGTGGCCGTCGCCGAGCCGGGGCCGCCGCGCGTGAGCACGAAGATCTGGTCGAAGACCTGAAGCGAGGTGATCGCGGTCATCACGACGCCGAAGAACAATGTCGGCGATATCAGCGGCAGCCTGATCTTCCAGAACCGTTGCCAGGGACCGGCGCCATCGATCTCGGCGGCATCGAGATAGCTTTGCGGCACAAGGTCGAGCGCCGCGTTGAACAGGATCAGGTTGTAGCCGACATTGCCCCAGAGCGTGACGATGACGATGACCTGCATGGCAAGATGCGGGTTGATCAGCAGGTTCGGAAAATGGACGCCAAGCGTCCTGAAGACCGCGTCGACCAGCCCGCCCGGCGTGAACATCAGCAGCCAGACCATCGAGACGGCAATGCTCGGCGTGAAGGTCGGCAGGAAGAAGACCACTCGGAACCAGCGCTGGGCGCGTTTCAGGCTGGCAATCCAGGTGGCGAGCCCGAGCGCCACCACGAGGTTTAGAATGACGTATTCGACCGTGAAGAACAGCGTGTTGCCCAGCACGTTGAAGAATGCCGGATCGACCGTCAGCAGCCTGATGTAGTTCGACAGTCCGACGAAGCGCGGTTCCGACAGAAGCGACCAGTTGGAAAAGCTGAGCGCCAGCGAGGCCGCAATCGGCAGGATCAGGAAGATCAGCAGGCCGAGGAAACTCGGCAGCAGGAACACCAGGGCGGTGTGCGCCTCGGTGTTGAAAAGCCGGTGCCTGCGCCGCCCGGCCGGACGGGTTCTAATCTCAGTCTGGGACATGAAGCTCCGCTCGCGTGGATCGCCCTTGCGCATTGCCGCACGAATGGCGATCGCGCATTCCGAAATTCGCTATCGTCAGGGCGATCGCCGGTTGTGGCCACGCCCTGCCGCAGGCCCGCCGACGAATGAACCACCGGCGGGCATGGGACGGCGCCTATTGCGCGGCCAGGCTCTGGATCGTCTGCATCACCTGTTCCGGCGACTGGTTGCCGGAGAAGGCGAGTGGGAAGTACTGGTTGAACAGGTTCTCGACCGCGTTGAAATTCGAGGTGATTTCGTAGGTCACGGAATGATCGAGCGCATAGGTGAGCGCGTCGCGTGCGCCATCAACATCGGCCGCGGCGACGTCGTACCAGTATTGCTGCTGTTCGGTGCGGGAGGGCAGGGCGCGGCCTTCCTTGCCGAGATAGGTCAGCGCTTCCGGACCGGTCAGCACCTCGATTGCCTTCAGTGCCTCCGCCTTGTGCTCGCTCTTTGCCGAGATGCCGAAGCCGGAACCGGCGGTGACGGCCTCAAGTTCGCCCTCGCCGCGCGGTAGCGAGGTCATGCCGAGGTTGAACTTGACGTTGGTCTTCTTCGTCAGCATCACCCACGGTCCGTCGACATACATGCCGAGATTGCCGGCATCGAACCGGCCCGAAATGAGCGAGCCCGGATCGCCGGACGAGGCGACGAGCGGTGCGACCTTGTCCGTGGTGACAAGATTCGTCAGCTTGGTCGCCGCGTCGATTGCTTCGGGGCTGACAAGGTCGAGCTTGCCATCGGCGTCGAGATAATGGTCGCCGAGGGCAGCGGCCATCACAGAATAGTTCTGCGGGAACACGCCGGCGCCGTAATTGTCGCCCGAGGTCATCTTCTTGGCCGCTTCGACAAACTGATCCCAGGTCCAGCCGGGTTCGGGCAGGTCGGCGCCAGCGGCCTCGAACATGTCCTTGTTGTAGTAGATCATCCACGGCCCGACGTCATAGGGAAGCGCGAACAGCGTTCCATCATAGGAGAGCCCGCCGAGAATCGATTGATCGAAAACGGAGAGGTCGAAGCCCTCGCTCGTCAGCATATCGTCGAGTGGTTCGAGCACTGTCGGGAAGTTCGGCATGCGCAGCGACTGCATGGCGATGATGTCGCCAGCCTGGCCGGAGGCCACGCGCACCGGCAGTTTCGTCCAGTAGTCGCCCCAGGACGAGGTTTTCAGCTCGACGGTGATGTCCGGATATTTTTCATGTACCATGTCGGCAAGGTGTTGCCAGATGGCGGTTTCAGCATCGTTGCTCGACCACATGTTCCAGGTGAGCGTGACGGGGTCGGCGGCAAGCGTCGAACCGGCGGAAACGGTCACAAGCGCTGCGCCGGCGATCATTGATCTCAGGCTGAACATCGTATTCTCCTCCCATGACGATGTTCCGGACAGGGCCTCCCAACCCCGGCCGGTTCGGTTTAGTCCTTCAAGATGAGTTCGACCACGGGAACCGTGACGTTCGGCTTCTTGACCGGCAGTTCCAGGGTGATCATGCCTTCGGGTACGGTGACGCCGACATTGGAATCGACATCCTTCGAATGCGTCAGCCACTTCACTTCGCTACCGTCATGCAGGAAGCGGGCGAATTCGAGTTTGCCGTCCATAGCGTCGATATGGATGTGCCGGAACGGCCAGCTGAAGATGTGGAGGAACAGGCGATTGCCCTTCTGGGTGTAGCGGCAGTCGCGCGGCGGTTCGATGTCGGCAACCCCGGCACCGTGGATCGCCTCGCCGTTCAGCGTCATCCAGTCTTCGTAGACCTTCAGCGCGTCCACAGCCCGGTCATCGAACAGGCCGCGCGCGGTCGGGCCGACATTCATCAGCAGGTTGCCGCCGAGCGATACCGTGCCGACGAGCAGCTTGATCAGCTGTTCGGCGTCCTTCCAGGTTTCTTCGTCGCGGTCATAGCCCCAGGAGCCGCTGAAGGTATGGCAGGCCTCCCAGGTCACGGGCTCGCCCTTGACCGTCGGTGCGACCCGTGGCGTGTACTGTTCCGGCGTCATGATGTCGGGCACGAAGCCGGGCAGGTCGAGGAGGTCGAGACGGTTGTTGATGATGATGCCGGGCTGCAGGCGGCGGGTGGTGGCGAGAAGCTTCTCGCTGTTCCAGTCGTTACGGCCCTTGCCGGCGAGCCCCTTGTAGCTGCGGCCCGGATAGCTGAAGTCGTACCACATGATGTCGATCTTGCCGTAGCGGGTCAGCAGTTCCTCCACCTGCGCATGCAGATAATCCGCATAGCGGCGGACGTCGCGGCTCTCGTTGAGGCGGGCGGCATCGGGATGGTTGCGCAAGGGATGGAAGATATCGATGGGGAAGTCCGGATGATGCCAGTCGATCAGCGAATGGTAGAAGCCGATCTTCAGCCCCTCGGCCCGGAAGGCTTCCACATATTCGGCGACGAGGTCACGGCCGGATGGCGTGTTGGTCGCCTTGTAGTCGGTGACGGCGCTGTCCCACAGGCAGAAGCCCTCATGGTGCTTGGTGGTGAGCACGGCATATTTCATGCCCGCCGCGCGTGCCCGTTTGGCCCAGAGACGCGGATCGTAGGCATCGGGATCGAACAGTTCGAAATAACGTTCGTAGACCTCAGGAGCGATTTCTTCCCGGCTCATCAGCCATTCATGGCGGGCGCCTATGGCATAGAGCCCCCAGTGAATGAAGAGCCCGAAGCGGCTTTCGACAAACCACTGTTTTTCGGCGTCACCGAGAGCGAGGTCCTTGAGGGACTGGTCCATGTTTTCCTCCTCTTGAAAGACCGGCAGCCGGTCTCCGAAACATCCCCTCCGCAGCGGCCGCGCGCAATGGCGCACGACATGCCGGCCTCTCGCGAGGCCGGTCATCATCTTCCTTCAGCCGGTGGAAACGGGTGATCTCTCAAGTGCTCCTCCCAAAGCACAGGATGTGATTTCAGGCTAGGCTCGACTTTGATAGCTGTCAAGTGGTAAGACCACCTGACCAAAACACACGAATAATCATCGTCGTTTTGTGCGCCATGACTGAGCAGCGGGTGGAATTTGCCATGAAATTCAAAGCGGTCACGCAAAACAAGCTCTACACGCAGATCGCCAGCCAGATCAGCGCGAGCATCGAGGACGGGTCGTTGCGGCCGGGCGAGCAGCTGCCGAACGAGCGCGATCTCGCCCAGCAGCTCAATGTCAGCCGGCCGAGCCTGCGCGAGGCGCTGGTGGCGCTGGAGGTTGCCGGCCTGATCGATATCCGCGTGGGCGTCGGCGCCTTCGTGCGCACCCAGCGGGAAACGCCGGCCTTCCTGCCGGAGTATCATCGTTCGCCCGTCGAGATCATCGAGGCACGGCTGCTCATCGAGCCGGAGGTCGCCGCGCTGGCCGCTGCCGCCATCGACGATGCCTCGATTGCGGAGCTCGACGAGGTTCTGGCGCTGATGGAGCAAGACACGGACCGCGCCGAATGGTCGCCGACCCATGACAGGGCGCTGCATTCGATCGTGGTTCGAAACTGTCCAAACGCAGTGCTGCGCGAGATCGCGATGGGCCTCTGGTCGGCGCGGGATTCGGAGATCGACAAGAAGATGCATGGCCACCTCGCCGAGCTCGAGAGCGTGCGCAGCCGCATCTTGCAGGATCATCGCGGGATCGGGGCCGCAATGCGGCGTCGCGATGCGGAGGCGGCGCGCAAGGTCATGCGCGACCACATGCTGTTCGTATCGGAAACAATGTCGGCAGCCTGGGACTGAGACTTGAGCGGGGTGCCGGTCAGACCTTGCGGGTGCTGCCGCGCTCGATGATGGTCGGCAGGATCTCGACGTGCTTGACGGCCTTGCGGCCGCCGTGGCGTTCCATCAGGAGGTCGACGGCGGTCTCGCCGATGACGCCGGCCTCGAGCCTGAGCGTCGTCAGTTTCGGTGCCACCATACGGGCGATCGAGCTATCGTTGAAGGCGACGACCTGGACATCGCCGGGGATCGACATCCTGGCCTCGGCAAGCGCCCGGTAAACTTCGACGGCAACGCGGTCGGCATAGACCACGATCGCGTCCGGTCGCGGTTTGCCGGCCGCATCGAGGCGGGCCAGCAGGTGGTCGACGTGAATGTCGCTATCGACACGGACATTGTTGCCATAGCCGATATAGTCGGCATCGAACTTGCCGGCCTCCGTCATCACCTTGCGGAAGGCGCGAAGTCGTTTGGATTCCGGTGAGGAGACGCCGATGAAAGCGGGTCTCTCGACGCCGCGCGCCAGAAGCCATGTGCTCAGCCGCGCGGACGCGGCCTCGAGGTCGACATAGGCAACGTCGGTGTCGTGAGGCCGTTCGTGCGGATGGGCGAGCGATAGCGGTATGCCGAGCTTCTCGATCGCCGCCCGCTGTTCGGCCGGCAGGTCGCCGACGGAGATGACGCCGACATTGCGCAGCCGGTGCAGCATGGCGGGATCGAACTCGCCGGCGAAAAGCCGAGTGGTTGCCAGGCCATAGGCCTCGCAGCGCGCTTCGATGCCCTGCCTGAGGCCGACATAGAACGGTTGCGAGAGTTCATCGGCGCTTGACAGGAAATGGACGATCATCACCGTCTTGAGATCGGCGGGCCGCCTCAATGTCACCGATGCATCGTCATCCGGCCCGCTGCGGGCCCGGCGCATGACATATTGCAGCGCCTCGGCCGTCTCAACCACGCGCCGCCGCTTCTCATCGGAGATCGAAAGCGACGGGTCGCGGTTGAGGATGCGGGAAATGGTGGATTCGGCAACGCCTGTTCGTTTCGCGATCTCCTTCAGCGTTACCATTCGTCCTCACTTCATGTCGCCTGCGCCGCGGGAACGATCTCCGCAGCCTTTTCGCCAGCTTCGATTATACGTGCGCCGAGCCGTTTTGAAAGCGCTGCCCGGATGTCGGCATGCGCCGGGGAAAGAACCAGATTGTCAAGCTCGTAGGGGTCGTTCTCAAGGTCGTAAAGATGGCTTTCCACATAGCGCAGGCTTGCCGACTGGTTCCAGCCGTCGCCGTCCGGATCGGTGACGCTGTATTTCCACTTTCGGGTCCTGAGCGCGCGCCCGACCAGGCTTTCGCTGATCTGAACGAAGATCTCGTCCTCCTCGTCAGCCGTGGCCCGCAGGATCGAGCGGCCCTGCATGGTTTCGGGAACGGCGACGCCAGCGGCGTCGAGCAAGGTGGGGGGCAGATCGACGAGCGAGCAGTAGCGCTCGATTGGCCCCCTGCCGTTCAATCCCGGACCGGCGATCAGGCTCGGCACCCGGATCGAGGCCTCGTGGCAGGAGCGCTTGTATTCGCCGTTGCGGGTCTTGAAATGGCAACCATGGTCGGAGGTGAAAAGGATGATGGTGTTGTCGAGCTCGCCGCGCGAGATCAGCGCATCGATGACCCGTCCGAAGGCTTCGTCGAGCCGGGCGACCATGCCCATATAGCCGCTGTAATGGACCTCCGTCGTGCCACCAAGGGCCTCAAGGTCCGGCGGATAGTTTTCGATCCGTTTCGCGATGCGATCGGCATAGCCGACGGGTGCCGGATAGTTGTCGTTCTGGTTCTGATGGTGTGGCTCCAGGAAGGAAAGGAACAGGAAGAACGGGTCGTCGCGCTCCTGGTCTATGAACTGGATCGCGGCATCGGCAAGCGCGTCGACGCGGTAGCCGGGCAGGCTGTGGCGTTCGCCGTCGCGGTCGAACAGGTTGGTCTCGTAGGGCCAGGAGGCGAATTCGAGGATGTTGGCGGCGAGCCAGTCGTCGTAGCCGCCCTGCTGGTCGCGCGGCACGGGCTCGCGGTCGGCGAGGTGCCACTTGCCGATATAGCCTGTGTCATAGCCGGCCTCGCCGAAATAGTGGGCGAGCGTCTTTTCGCTCTTCGGCAGCGGAATATCGTTGCGATAGCAGCCGGTCTCGGTGGCGTATTTGCCGGTCTGGAACACCGAACGGGCCGGGCCGCAAACAGGCTGGCAGGTGAAGGAATTGCGGATCAGCCGCCCCTGCTCGGCCATCCTGTCGAAATTCGGGGTCAGGTCGAGCGGGTTGCCATGGATGCCGACCGTGTCGAAGCGCTGCTGGTCGGTGAAGAAGACGAGGACGTTTGGTCTTTTTGTCATTGGTGTTTACCCGGGGTCATTTCATGCCCGAGAGCATGACGCTCTGGACGAAGTAGCGCTGCATGGCGACGAACAGGATGAAGCAGGGCAGGAACAGCAGCATGCCGCCCACCGCAGTGAGGTTCCATTGGGTGAAGAATTCCTGGTTGAACAGTGTCAGCCCGGTGGTGATCGGCCGCATCTTCTCCGTCGAGACGACGACCAGCGGCCAGATGAATTCGTTGAACTGGAAGACAAAGGTCAGAAGCGCAAGCGTGGCGATGGCCGGTTTGAGCTGCGGCAGGATGATATCGATGAATATCCGGAACTCGCCGGCGCCGTCGAGACGGGCGGCGGCGACCAGATCATCGGGGATCGGCAGGATGAACTGACGCATCAGGAAGATGCCGAAGGCGCTCATCGCAAACGGCAGGATCAGGCCGGGATAGGTGTTGAGCAGACCCATTTCCGCCGTCATCACATAGAGCGGGATGAGGCGGATGAAGAACGGGATCATCAGCGTCGCCAGAAGGGCGACGAACATGAAGCGGCGGCCCGGAAAATCCATCTTGGCGAAGACATAGCCGATCAGCGGATCGAACAGCACGTGCAGCACGGTGATCGTTCCGGCGATGATCGCGGAGTTCAGCATGAAGCGCGCGAACGGCGCCTTTTCCCAGATCGTAACGTAATTGGAAAACTGCAGCACCTCCGGAATGACGATCACCCGGCCGGAGAACATGTCGGCATCGCTCTGCAGCGACAGCGAGATCATGTATAGGAAGGGTAGCACCGCCAGAATGACGAAGATCGCCAGAAGCGGATAGATCACCAGTTTCGATGCAGTCGTGTGGGTGTCCTTGTGGGCCATGATGTCCTCAGACGTGCTTGATGTCGCGGTGAAGCAGCTTGAACTGCACCCAGGTGATGAACAGGATCAGCATGAACATCGCGAAGGAGAGCGCCGACGCGTAGCCGATATCGAGCCCCTGGAATGCCGTCTCGAAGACATGCAGCGAATAGAGCCGCGTCGCGTTCGCCGGCCCGCCCTGGGTCAGGAGATAGGGCAGCGCCATTTCCTGCAGCGAGCCGATCATGATGACGACGGCGAGGAACAGCGTGGTCGGCATCAGCAGCGGCAGGGTGATGTCGCGGAAGAGGTGGTGGCGTCTGGCGCCATCCATGCGTGCGGCCTCGTAGAGATGGGCGGGAATGCCCTGGATCGCGGCGATATAGATCAGCACCGCATAGCCGATGTCCTTCCACACAGAGACGCCGACAAGCGTCCAGATCGCGGTATCGGGGTTCACCAGCCAGAACTGCTGCGGCAGGCCAAGGCTCACGAGTGCGGCGTTCAGCAGGCCGGTATAGGGATCGAGGATCGCTCGCCACATCAGCGCCGAGATGACGAAGGAGATGATGTAGGGGAAGAACAGGATGGCGCGGATCGTGTTCTTCGCCCGCACCGGCCCGACCAGCAAAGCGGAGAGGCCGAGCGCGATCACCAGGGTGAACACGACGCTGCCGATGGCATAGATGAGTGTCGCCTTGATCGCCTTGATCGCAAGCTGGTCACTCAGGATGCGGGCGTAGTTCCTGAAGCCGATGAAGGTTGATTCGCCGATCAGAGGTTGGCCGTCACGAAAACTCGCCCAGAATTCCACGGCGATCGGCCAGAAGAAATAGACGATGAAGTAGATGATGGCCGGCGACAGAAAGGCATAGGCGATCAGCGTGCGCTTGGTTTTGTAGGTCATCCGGTCAATCCCCGATCAGACTTTGAAACCGGCATTGGGACATGCCGGAAGAGGGGCGTCGCGCCGTCGCGACGCCCTTGCTTTTCATTCGTTGTCGATAAGGGCGTTGGCCTCGTCCTGGGCCTTCGCCATCACCTCGGCGGCGGGCTTGTTCGAATAGAGCACCTCATCGATGGCACCGTTGATGACCTCGTCGATGGCGGGCTTGTATTTGCCGGCCTGCCGCATGGCGAGCGTCGCATCGCGTGAATAGGGCAGGCAGGCGCCGAACTGGCCGAGGATCGGATCGGCCTGCACCTCCGGGCTTTCAAGCCACGATTTGCGCGGCATGGTCATCGAATACTGAAGCGAGGTTGCCACCTCGACATCGACGGCGGTCAGGCGCTTGATTAAGTCCCAGGCCTGCTCGGGATGCTTGGCATCCTTCGGAACCATCAGGCTGACGCCGCCCTGGAGCGTGCCCTGCTCGACTTCCTTGAGAGAGGGTGCAACGGCCCAGTTGAGGTTCGGATTGCCGGTGCGGATGGGATTGATGTCCCAAGGGCCGGTGATGATCATGGCGGCGCGGCCGGCCGTGAAGAGCCGCTGCGGTCCCTCGTAGTCGGCGCCCGTGACGGGAACCGGCGCGGAGTGGTCCTTGTGGATCAGGTCGGCGACGAACTGGATGGCGCCGGCCGCCGCGTCGCTGCCCATCGCGATCTTGCCGGTCTCCGCGTCGTAAAACTGGCCGCCGTTCTGGTAGATCCACGGCATGATGTAGCCGCCGGCCGCATTCGGGGCGAAGCCGAAGACACCGTTCTTGGTGGTCGCTTTCGCGACCTCGCGGAATTCCTCCCAGTTGGTCGGCGGCTTGTCGTAGCCGGCAGCCTTCAGCATATCGACGTTATAAAGCAGCGTCGCACATGTCAGGTGGATCTGGACGCCATAGTAGGAACCGTCGACGGTGTTCTTCTCGACCGACACATCCTGCCAGTCGCCCGGATAGTCGAATTCGGCCTGATCGCGGGCAACATAGTCGTTGAGATTGTAGAGTAGGCCCTGCTGGGCGAATTCCGGAACCCAGGCGCCTGGCTCGGCGACGAGGTCCGGCGGATTGCCGGCGGCGAAATCGGCGACCAGCTTGGTCCTGAGGTCCGGCCACTGATAGCGCTCGAAGGCAACGTGGAAGCCGGGATTGGCCTCTTCGAATTCCTCGAACACCTTGAGATAGGTGTCATAGCCGTGGCCGGCGTTGAAATAGACCCTTATATCCTCGGCGCTCGCCGATGTGGCGATCACGCCCGCCGCAAGAAAAGTCGCGGCACTGCATTTCAGTATCGATTTCAGCATTTGTTCCTCCCGTGCTGAACTCCCAATCAGCGGAGACGTATCTCCGTCCTCTCATCGAAGAAAAAAGCGCATTCCGGCGGGATCGAAAGGGCGATCGTGTCGCCTGCGCCGGGTTCGCGCCGACCTTCAAGATCGACGCAGATGCCGGTGCCTGCCGAAAGCGTCGCATAGCCGTATGTGACGCCGCCGAGATGTTCGACGGCGCGCAGCCGGACTTCGGTGCCGCCGGCCGCATTGATGACGAAATGCTCGGGCCTGACCCCGACGAGCCCGCTCCAGCCTTCCGGCACAAAGTCCGGCCGCGGCAGGATCAGGCCCGGAAGCTCAGTGATCGCGATTGCGTTGCCGTCAGCCGTCGCCCGGAAAAAGTTCATCGATGGCGATCCGATGAAGCGGGCGACGAACAGGTTCGCGGGATTGTCGTAGAGTTCGAGCGGCGAGCCGACCTGCTCGATGCGGCCGCCACGCAGCACCACGATCCGGTCGGCGAGCGTCATCGCCTCCACCTGGTCGTGGGTGACGTAGACCATGGTGACGCCGAGGCTGCGGTGCAGGTCGGCGAGTTCGAGGCGCATGCGGGTCCGAAGCTCCGCATCGAGATTGGAAAGCGGTTCGTCGAACAGGAACACTTTCGGATCGCGCACGATGGCGCGGCCGATGGCGACGCGCTGGCGCTGGCCGCCGGAAAGCTGCGAGGGCTTTCGATCGAGCAGTTCCTCGAGCCCGAGCGTACGGGCGGCGCGCTCGACCGTCTCCTCGATCTCGGCCTTCGGCTTCTTCGCGAGCTTCAGCGCATAGCCCATGTTCTGGCGCACGGTCATGTGCGGATAGAGCGCGTAGTTCTGGAACACCATGGCAGCACCCCGTTCGCCGGGATGGCGCTGGCTGACATCGGTGCCGTCAATCCGGATTTCGCCCGCGGTGACATCCTCGAGGCCTGCAATCGTGCGCAGCAATGTCGACTTTCCGCAGCCGGAGGGACCGACAAAAATGCAGAACTCGCCATCCTCGATCATCAGGTCGAGCGGTGGGATTGCCTCGAACGCACCATAGGATTTGCGGAGCTTCCTGAGCTCGATCTCGGCCATGAATTTTCTCTCCCATCAATCCCGCCGTTACCGACGAGCTCCTCTAGTAAGCTTTAGTAAAGTTTTCCTAACCGGGAGTCAAGTGATCACGACCGCCGGCCCATCGCCCCGGATTGCGTGTTGAAACCCCTGGCCCGCGGGTCGCCCGCGCCGCACAGCCATCGCGGATTTACCAAGTGAACTCTTGACATAATCGTGGTTTGGGTTTTCAAAGAAATGACTTGTTTAATTGCTGGCCAACCGGACCGGCGAACAGAGGAGACTTCACCATGGCTTTCGAACTTCCCGCTTTGCCCTATGCCCATTCCGCCCTTGCCGAGCGTGGCATGGGCCAGGAAACGCTGGAGCTGCACCATGACAAGCACCACCAGACCTATGTCACCACGCTGAACGGGCTCGTGGAGAAGAACGCCGATCTGCAGGGCAAGTCGCTCGAAGAGATCATCGCCTTCTCCAAGGACAAGGCCGAGCTCGCGCCAGTCTTCAACAATGCCGGCCAGCACTGGAACCACATCCATTTCTGGAACGCGCTTTCGCCTGCCGGCGGTGGCCTTCCCGGCAAACTGGAAGCCAAGCTGAAGGAAGACTTCGGCTCCGTCGAGGCTTTCAAGGATGCCTTCAAGGCAGCGGCGGTCGGCCAGTTCGGTTCGGGCTGGGCCTGGCTCATCCAGGATGCCGAGGGCAAGCTGAAGACGACCAAGACCCCGAATGGCTCCAATCCGCTCGCCACCGGCGAAGGCAAGGTGCTGCTCGGCATCGACGTCTGGGAGCACAGCTACTATCTCGATTTCCGCAACCGTCGTCCCGACTATGTCGGCAATTTCCTCGACCGGCTTGCCAACTACGAATTCGCCGAAGCCAACCTCGGCTGATGCCCTTCGGATGCCGGCGCGCCGGCATCCGTCCATTCATGGACATGACATGACCTATGTAGTGACCGAGAACTGCATCGCCTGCAAACACATGGATTGCGTCGAGGTGTGCCCCGTCGACTGTTTCTATGAGGGCGAGAACTTCCTCGTCATCCATCCCGACGAATGCATCGATTGCGGCGTCTGCGAGCCCGAATGTCCGGCCGATGCGATCGTGCCGGATATCGGCGATCCGAACCTTGGCTTCTGGCTGGAGATAAACCGGAAATACGCCGAGCTCTGGCCGAATATCATCGTCAAGGGCACGCCGCCGGACAATGCCGAGGCGATGCAGGACGTGCCGAACAAGTATCGTGATCTCTTTTCCGAAAAGCCGGGTGACGGCTCGTGAGCGTAAGCGTAAGCGCAGACGATTGCTTCCAGGAACGGCCGCTGACGGCGGCGGAAGCCGGTGCGGTCGGCTTCATGCCGCTTGCTGCGCCGCGCCGCCCCCTCATCGAAAGCCATGACTTCCGAAATGCCATGGCCGCCCACGCCGCGACCGTCACCGTGGTGACGGCGGCAGAGGGCGAGGACCGCGCCGGCCGCACCGCGACCGCGGTGTTTTCTCTGTCCGCCACGCCGCCGTCGATTCTCGTTTCGATCGACAGCGACAGTCTGCTCGCCGGCATCATGCGCCGTCGGGGATCATTCTCGCTCGCCATGCTGGAGCGCAGCCAGTGGACGATTGCCAACGCCTTTGCCGGCCGTACAATGCCTGAACATCGTTTCAAGGTTGGGCAATGGGAGACATGGGCCTCGGGCAATCCCAAGCTTCAGGGACCGGTGGTGGCGATGGATTGCGATGTCATCGGCATCATCGAGACGGCCGGCCATCTGCTCTTTGCCGGCGGCATCGTCGCCGTCGAGACGGTCACCGGCCGCACGCCGCTCGTCTGGCATGATCGCGGTTACGCCGCGCCTGCGGGCCGGGAGAAATAGGGCGGTCTTAGCGCGACAGCTTCTTCAGAAATACCCGCATCTGCTTTGCGGCCTGCAGATCGCCCTTTTTCTCGGCGATCTCGGCGCCATCGGTATAGGTTTTCACCGCCGCCGCCGTGTCGCCGGCCTGCTGGTGGGCCTTGCCGAGCAGGGCGAAGGCGGCCGAATAGCTGCCGTCGAGCGCGATGGCGCGTTTGAGATGGGTGATCGCGGTCTCCGCGTCGCCATCGGCAAGCGCCATGCGGCCGAGCGTGAAGCGGCCGAGGGCGTTTTCCTGCCCGGCCTCGATCTGTTTCAGCAATGCTTCGCGGATATCCGGCATGGTCTCAGGCCCGCTCGCGGATCACGTAGGTGCAGCGCCGGCCGCCGCTGACGATGTGCTCGGCGCGGCGGATGTCGACATCGGGACCGAGCTGGCTGCGGAACACGTCCATCTCGGCGCGACAGAAGCCCTGGCAGGCCGTGGCGGCAGCACAGATCGGGCAGTGGTTCTCGATGAGCAGCAGGGCGCCGTCGTCCGCCTCCCGCCATTCGGCCATGTAGCCTTCGGCCGAGCGCAGTGCGGAAAGCGTCGCCACCCTCTGCTTCAGCCCCGTCTTGCCGGCAAGGACCTCCGCATAGGTCCGCTTCGTCTTGCTCTCGCGCGCGGCAATCAGCGTGTCGAGGGCTTCCTCGCCGAGTTCGCTGCGAATGCTGTCGAGCAGTTCGAGCGTCAGCTGCGCGTGGGTGTCGGGAAAACGCGCCTGGCCGGCAGCCGTCAGCGCCCATTCCTGGCGCGGCCGGCCGACGCCGCCGGCCTTGCTCGTCGCCGTCACCAGCCCATCCTCGCCAAGCCGCATCAATTGCTGGCGGGCCGCTTCACCGGTGGTGCCGAGCAGCTTGCCGAACTCGGCCGATGTCAGCGGGCCGCGCATCTTAAGCTGCATCAGAATGCGTTCTGCGGCGCTGCGCGGTGTCCAGGGCGTGATGTCTGCGGTTTCCATCGGCGAGGGTATTGGTGTCTTTCATCGAAATTGTCTCAGCAAGGATACCAGTCCCACTTTTTCAAAGCAATGGCTTTGAAATTCGGCTGCATTGCCAAACCGCAACCGATTTGCCAGACAAGGGGCAATGGATCCTCATGCCGAAAGGGCGTTTCCCGTGTCCGAAAATCTCGCCCCTCTCTTCCTCCTCGATCGTGAAGCGGTCTTCCTCAATCACGGCTCCTATGGCGCTTGTCCGCGTCCGGTCTTCGAGGCCTATCAGCGCTGGCAGCGCAAGCTCGAAAGCCAGCCCGTCGCCTTCTTCGATCCGAAGCGTGGTTACACCGATAACCTGCGCAACGCCCGTGTGGCGCTCGCCGGCGCGCTCGGCACGACGGCGGAGAACATCGTCGGCGTCACCAACGCCACCACCGGCCTCAACATCGTCATTCAGGCGCTGAAACTTGCGCCGGGCGACGAAATCCTGACCACCGATCATGAATATTCGGCGCTTGAGAAGACCTGGTCCTATGTCGCTGCGAGAACCGGGGCCGTGGTGAAGACGGTCACGGTGCCACTGCCGCTGATGCGCGAAGCCGATTTCACCAAGGCTGTTATCGCCGGCATGACCGAGCGCACGCGCGTCTTGTTCCTCAGCCACATCACCTCGCCGACCGCGCTTCTGTTTCCGATCGAGCAGGCCGTCGCGGAGGCGCGCCGGCGCGGCATCATGACCGTCATCGATGGCGCCCACACGCCCGGCCATGTGCCGCTGGCGCTGGACGCAATGGGCGTCGATTTCTATTCCGGCAACTGCCACAAATGGCTGATGGCGCCCAAGGGCTCGGCCTTTCTCTATGTGCGGCCGGAGATGCAGCATCTGGTCGATCCGCTGGTGATCAGCCATGGCTGGACGGCGGATGGCAAGGAGACCGGGGCAGGGCCGTTCGGTAATTCACATTTCGTCGACAGCCTCGAAATGCAGGGCACGCGCGATCCCTCGGCCTGGCTGGCCGTGCCGGATGCGATCGCCTTCCGCGCCGCGCATGACTGGACGGAGGTTGCCGAGCGCTGCCGGGAGCTTGCCTGGCGCACGGCGATGCGGGTTGCCGCGCTGACCGGGCTTGCTCCGCTCAGCGCAGCGGAATTCAGCGCGCCGCAGATGGTGGCGATCCCGGTGCCGCCGGTCGATACGATGTGGCTTCACACCGAACTCTGGAAACGGTTCAACATCGAAATCCCCGTCCATCGGTTTCAGAATCATCACCTCGTTCGCCTTTCGGTGCAGGGTTATAACACCGAGGCCGAGATGGACCTGCTGGTCGACGCGCTGAAGACGCTGCTGAAGCTGTAGGCCTGCCCGAGATCAGCCGGCCGTCACGCCGTAGCGGCGGGCGAGGGCGTGGAGATCGTCGAGAACGGCGCGTCGCACCGGCATGTCGCGGCCCTGGTTACGCCTGCGGGCGGCATAGCGGCGCGCGGAGGGCAGGCGGGCGTTCTGGCCGGAAATGGCGTCGAAAAGGGCCTCTCCGCCGGTAATTTCCGCCGCGGCGGCAGCCCCGAGGAAGGATTTCGGGTCGAGGGCGATGACGAGCTCTCCATGGCAGGGCGTGACCTTGGCACCCTCATCGAAGGCGAGCGATTGCGCGCTGGTCATGTCGCCGATCAGCGGTCCGGCCAGAAGCTCGATCATTGCGGAAAGCGCCGAGCCCTTGTGACCACCGAAGGTCAGCATCGCGCCATCGCTTGCAGCTTCTGGATCTGTCGTCGGCCTGCCGTCCCGATCGATGGCAACGCCGGCGGGCAGCGGCGTGTTGGAACGCCGGTGCAGTTCGATATCGCCGCGGGCGATGGCCGATGTGGCGAAATCGAAGACGAAGGGATGCTTGTCGCCGCGCGGCCAGCCGAAAGCGAAGGGATTAGTGCCGAAGACTGGTTTCGAGCCGCCGGCCGGCGCCACCCAGGCATGGCTCACAGTCATGGCGATGGCGACGAGGCCCCGCTCTGCGATGGCTTCCACCTCGGGCCACAGCGCCGAGAAGTGAAAGCAGTTGTTGATCGCAAGCGCCGCGATGCCTGCCGTTTTCGCCTTTTCCTCGAGCACCGGCAGGCCGGCATCGAAGCCAAGAAGCGAAATGCCGCGCCGGGCATCGACCCGCACGATGGCCGGAGCGCGATCCTCGAGGACGGGCGTCGCCTTCGGATCGACCTTGCCGCGCTCGATCAGATCCAGGCAGGAAATGATCCTGTAGAGCCCGTGGGAATGGCACTCGTCGCCCTGGGCCTTGACCACGATGGCGGTAATGGCCCTGGCATGGTCGTCGCTGTAGCCGGCCGCCGTCAGCAGTCGGAACCCGAGGTCGAAAGCGGCTTCGGCCGAGATCGTGGCAGTGTCGCCGGACATGGTCTCTCCTGTTTGATGCTTGAGCTTTGTATGCAAATTGCCGACAAAGGACAAGTTCGTCAGGCGAATGGCTCTGTCGGGCTTTTGCCGGGATGGGTGAACCATGCCGGGCCATCGTCTTCCATATGAATGATGTCTTCGAGGCGGACGCCGTAGCGGCCGGGGATCACCAGCATCGGTTCATTGGAGAAGCACATGCCGGGCAGAAGCGGCGCCCGGTTGCCACGTACGATATAGGGCTCTTCGTGGGTATCCATACCCAGCCCGTGACCGGCGCGGTGCGGCAGGCCCGGCAGGCGGTAGTCGGGGCCAAGCCCTTCGGCCTCGAACAGCCGGCGGGCGACATGGTCGAGTTCTTCGGCGGCAACGCCTGGCTTCGCGGCCTCGAAGATTGCCTGCTGTGCGGCGCGCTCCAGGTGCCAGATGCGGGCGAACTCGGCTTCCGGTTCGGCCTTCACATAGGTGCGTGTCATGTCCGACTGATAGCCGTCGACGATCGTGCCGGTATCGATCAGGATAATATCACCCTCCTGATAGGTCTGGTCATAGTCCACGCCATGCGGCAGTGCGGTCGCCGTTCCGAAGGAGCAGATGGCAAAGGTGGTGCCGGAGTTCCGCAGTTCGCGGTGTCCGTCCTTGATGAAGCTGATCACCTCCGAGGCGCGCACGCCGGGTTCGATCATGGCGTGGACACGCTTGTGGACCTCGAGCGTCGCATCCATCGCATACTGGATCAGGGCGATTTCAGCCGAAGACTTGATGGCGCGTAGGCTGGCGATCAGCGGCCCGCCGTTCACCAGACGCTCCGGCGAAAAGACCGGCGCCAGCGCGGCGTAGATGCCGTAGGGCAGGCCGGCGTCCAGCGCCAGCCTCTTGTCGTTGCCGACAATCCTGCCGACCAGTTCGGTCGGGCTCTCATGCTCTTCCCAGGCGGCGATGTCGCCGTCGAGGCGCGGCATGGTTTCCAGCCGAGAGACCTCAAAGCCGGGGGCGATATAGGTCAGGCCGTCGCGGGTGACCAGCGCACCCATGAGGCGTTCGCTCGGATGCCAGGTGATGCCGGTGAAATAGGTCAGGCTCATCGTCGAGCCGAGCAGAATGGCGTCGGCGCCGATGCCGGAAAGCCCTTCGCGCAGTCGCGCGATCCGCGCTTCGCGTTCGGCGGTGGTGATGGGGGCGGGGCGGTTGCTCATGATCGGGACTTTCAGTGGTATCAGAAACGGTCGAAACGGAGATTGGCGAGGTCCGTCGATGGGGGCGTGTTGCCGGCGAGTTCGGCAACGATCCGGCCGGTCGCTGCCGACTGGGTGAGGCCGAGATGGCCGTGGCCGAAGGCATAGAGCACGGCGGGGGCCTTCTTCGAGCGGTCGATCACCGGCAGGCAGTCGGGCATGGACGGGCGGAAGCCCATCCACTGCTCGCCGCCTTCGGCCTTCAGGCCCGGCAGGAAGCGCGTTGCGAGCTTCATCAGCGCATCGGAGCGCTTGAAGTTCGGTTTCAGCTCCAGCCCGCCGAACTCGACGGCGCCGCCGACACGGATCCTGTCCTTCAATGGTGTGACGACGAAGGAGTGATCGTTGAAATAGAGCTGACGCCGGATGTCGAAGGCCGCGGCAGGAAGCGTGGTGTTGTAGCCGCGCTCGGTGTCGAGCAGCACCCGCTCGCCGAGGCTCGCCGCCAGCCGCTTCGACCATGCGCCGCAGGCAACGACAACTGTCGCCGCTTCGATGGTGGTACCGTCGGCAAGGCGGATGCGGGCACCGTTCTCCATGGCCTCAAGCGCCGTTGCCTCGCCTTTCAGGATGGTGGCGCCCTCCTGCTCGGCAAGGGCCGCCACGGCTTGCGTGAAGGCCGCGGGATCATTCACCTGCAGGCCGGCCTCCGAATAGATCGCATGCTGGAACTCAGGCGCAAGACCCGGCTGGAGCTCCTCAATCTCGGCCCGGCCGACGCGGTGGAACTCGAAGCCTGCGGCCTTCTTGTGGGCCCAGTCTTCCGCCGCAGCCTTGAAGGTCGTGGCGCTGTCGTAGAGATCGAGCGTGCCGGTATTGTCGATGAAGGGGGAGAGCGACGGCTCGACGCGGAGCTTTTCGTATTCTTCGACGGAGAGTTTCATCAGCGCCTTCTGGACGCCGAGGCTGCGCTCGAAATAGCGGCGGGTGCTGGCGCGGGTGAAATTCCAGAACCAGGGCGCGAGCTTCGGCGCATAGGCCGGCCGGATCGCCAGCGGCCCGAGCGGGTCCATCAGCCAGCCCGGCGCCTTGAAGGTCACGCCGGGGGCCGGGATCGGCACGATTTCCGGAAAGGCGAGGATACCGGCATTGCCGGCGCTCGCGCCAGCGGCGACGTGTTCCCGCTCGATGATTTTGACAGCGCGGCCGCTCCGCAACAGATAGAGCGCCGCCATTGAGCCGATAATCCCGCCGCCAATGACGACAGCATCCGCCCGATTTTCCATGTTCATGGTCCTTCTCGCCCGGTTTCTACGGGGCCATCAGCCAGGGTTAGCCGAGTTTCAGCGCACGTGCCTGGCTGGTGTCGCGTGCGAGATATTCCTGGATCTGCCGGACGATCTGGTCGGCATGGGCGATCGCGAGGCGGTCGGCCGTCTCGACATCGCCCGCAGCGATCGCAGCGATCATAAGTTCGTGTTCCTCGACATACTGGCGCGGCAGCCGGTCGTCGAAGGTGGAGTAATAGAGTCTCAGAATGCGCCGCCCCTCGTCGAGGAGCCGGGCGAAGAAATGGGTGTAATAACCGTTGCCCGCGACCTCGGCGATGGCGACGTGGAACTCGCGGTTTGCTTCGATCATGGCGAATGCGTCCTGCGCCTCGACGGCGGCAATGAAGGCCTCCTGCCGCTCCCTGACGCGGACCATCTTTTCCTCGCTGTGATGAAGCGCGGCATTGCGGGTGGTGACGCGGTACATCAGCGTCAGCGCGTCGAAATAGTTCGGCAGGTCGGCGAAGTTGATCGTGGACACGATGGTGTTGCGGTTCGGTAGCGTGGTCACGAGACCGTCGCCGGAAAGCCTGAGCAGCGCCTCGCGCACCGGCGTGCGCGACATGCCGAAGCGTTCGGAAAGCCGCACCTCGTCGAGCGGGCTGCCTGGCGGCAGCGTCATCGACAGGATTTCCTTTCGCAGCAGGTCATAAACCTTCTGCGTGCCCGATCCACGGGTTTTCGTCTTGTCTCCGTTCGCCGCCATGATTCTCGCTTTCCCCGATTTTCCTTTTTTACGAGAGAGACCGCATTTTTACGGATGTTGCAACCGTAGCCGTCAAGCCTCCTGCGGTTCGAGCGCAGTTCGGGCATAATGTTGCGCGATCACCGCGCAAATCATCAATTGCATCTGATGGAAAAGCATCAGCGGCAGCACCACGGCACCGACGCCCTGGCTCGCGAAGATGGCGCCGGCCATCGGTACACCGCTTGCAAGGCTCTTCTTGGAGCCGCAGAAGACGATGGCGATTTCATCTGCACGCGAGAAGCCAAGCGCCCGGCTTCCGAACATGGTCAGAGTCAGCACCACGGCGAGCATGAAGGCGTTGATGATCACGAGTTCACCGAGATCGGTGAGCGAAAGCTGGTGCCAAAGCCCCTCTGCGACGGCGGACGAAAAGGCGAGATAGACCACCATCAGGATCGAACCGCGATCGACGGGCGAGAGGATCTTCTTGTGGCTGCGTACCCAGTCGCCGATCCACGGCATCAGCAGCTGCCCGACGACGAAGGGCAGGAGGAGCTGCAGCAGGATTTCGAACAGCACGTCGAAGGAGAACCCACCGCCGCTCGCAGAAAGCAGGATACCGATCAGCAGCGGGGTGGCGAACATGCCGATGATGTTGGAGGCGGTGGCGGCGCAGATCGCCGCCGGCACGTTGCCGCCCGCCATCGAGGTGAAGGCGATCGAGGACTGCACGGTTGATGGCAGCACCGCGATGAACAGTATGCCGGCCATCATGCCGTCAGGCAAGTCAAACGGCAGCAGATGGGCGATGCCGTAGCCGAGAAGCGGGAACACGCCGAAGGTGGTCGCCAGGATGGTAAGGTGCAGGCGCCAGTGTAACAGGCCGCCGATCACCACCTGCCGCGAAAGCCGGGCACCCTGCAGGAAGAACAGCAGCGCAATCGCACATTTTGTGGCGACCGAAAACCAGCCGGCCGCAACGCCGGTGACGGGCAGAAGCGAGGCCAGCACGACGGTGGCAACGAGAAGAAGCGTGAACTGATCGGGCAGAAAACGACGCATGTCGGTCCTTGGGTATGTGTGGCTCAGCGGGCGCGCGGGTCGAGCGCGTCGCGCAGGCCGTCGCCGAGCAGATTGAAGGCAAGCACGGTGGCGAAGATCGCGATCCCCGGCCACATGGCCATCCACGGTGCATTGGAAATGAAGCGCTGGGCGGTGTTCAGCATCGAGCCCCAAGAGGGATTCGGTGGCTGCAGACCAAGACCGAGGAAGGAAAGGCTCGCTTCGGAGATGATCGCCGAGGCGATGGTGAGCGTTGCCTGCACGGTGAGCTGCGGCAGGATATTGGGCAGGATGTGCCGTGCGGCGATGCGCCAGCGCGGATTGCCGACGACGCTCGCGGCTTCCACATATTCCTCGTTCTTGATCGACAGGACCTGGCCGCGCGACAGCCGGATGAAGATCGGCGTCGCGGTGATGCCGATGGCGATCATCGCATTGGTCAGGCTCGGCCCGAGGAAGGAGGCGAGCGCGATGGCGAGGATCAGCGACGGGCAGGCCAGCAGCGCGTCGGTGAACCGGCTGATGAGGCCATCGACGACCCCACCGAGAAACCCGGCGGCAAGGCCGAGCGGCACGCCGATGGCAATCGCGATCGCGACCGATGTCAGGCCCGCCAGAAGCGAGGCGCGCGTGCCCCAGATGATGCGCGAGAGAATGTCGCGGCCGACCTCGTCGGTGCCCATCCAGTGGGCGAGCGACGGCGCCTGGCGCACGGCCGTCCAGCTCTGCGCCGTCGGATCATAGGGCGCGAGCAGCGGCGCGAAGATGGCGACGAACAGCATGAACAGCACGACGCCGAGGCCGACCAGCGCGCTCTTGCGCTTGCGCAACCGCCGCCAGACGCGGCTCCGGAAGATGCCGAGGAGCGGCAGGCGCGTGGCAGTCTCTGTTTCAGGGATCGCTGACACGGGTTAGCCTCGCAGTCTCGGATTGACGAGTATGTACCCGATATCCGCCAGAAGGTTGAGAAGGATGTAGAAGACGGCCGTGACCAGCACCACGCCCTGAACCACCGGATAGTCGCGGGTAAACACCGCATCGACGATCAGCTTGCCGAAGCCGGGGATGGTGAAGATCTGCTCGGTCAGCACCGCGCCGGCAAGCAGCGTGCCGAATTCGAGCGCGCCGAGCGTGATGATCGGCGTCAGCGCGTTGCGCATCGCGTGCTTGAACACGACCTTCCATTCGCTCAGCCCCTTGGCGCGGGCGGTGCGCACATAGTCGCTTTCCAGCGCCTGCAACATGGCGGAGCGGGTGTGGCGCATGATGATGCCGGCAATCGCGGTGCCGAGCACGAAGGCCGGCATGATCGTGGTCGCAAGATTCATCCTCAGGTCCTGGAACGGGCTGACATAACCCGACGCAGGCAGCCAGCCGAGTTTGACCGAGAAGAACAGGATGAGCAGGATACCCAGCCAGAAGTTCGGAACCGAGATGCCGGCCAGCGAAACGACATTGGCCGAATAGTCGACGGCGGTATTCGGCCTCAGCGCCGAAATAATGCCACCGGTAATGCCGAGCACCAGTGCCACGACGATACCCATCACGGCAAGCTGCAGCGTCACCGGCAGCTTCAGCAGGATCAGGTCGAGCACCGGCAGGTTATGGCGCATGGACATGCCGAGATCGCCGGAGAGCACGCCCTTGACCCAGAACAGATATTGCACTGGGATCGGCTGGTCGAGGTGATACTGCGCCCGGATCGCGGCAATCATGTCGTCGGTCGGGTTTTCGCCGGCAAGCATCAGCGCCGGGTCGCCGGGGAGCAGATGCTGCAGCGAGAAGATGATCATCGACAGGATGATCAGCGTCGGGATGAGCTGCAAAAGGCGACGGACAAGAAGCGATGTCATGGCGTGGCCCTCCCTTGTTCCGCAAAGCGCTCGAAGGCGGCAAACAGCGCTTCCAGTCGCGGATCGCGGCCCTCGCGTCCGGAAAGGCCGAGATCGGCAAGAGGCAGTTCGCGCCAGAACGGGCAGGCATTGGCGTGGCCATCCTCCGTTGCCTCCAGCACCATCGGCACGGACTTGCAGTCTTCGCGGGCATGCGGGCACCTGGTATGGAGCCGGCATCCTGACGGCGGCGCGATCGGGCTCGGCAGGTCGCCCTCGAGCCGTTCGGTTGCCGGCGGCCTGACGGTGCGGGCGGCGGCAACCGGGATCGAGGAGAGCAGCGCGCGGGTATAAGGGTGGCGGGGTTCGGCGAAGATCTGCTCCGCCGTACCGAGTTCCACCAGCTTGCCGAGATACATGACCGCGATGCGGTCGCTGATGTGCTTCACCACGCTTAGATCATGCGAGATGAAGATGAAGGCAAGACCGAGCCGCGCCTGCAGGTCCTTCAGCAGGTTCAGGATCTGCGACTGGATCGACACGTCGAGTGCGGAGACTGCCTCGTCGCAGACGATCGCCTTAGGCTCGGAAGCGAGTGCGCGGGCAATGACGACGCGCTGGCGCTGGCCGCCGGAGAATTCGTTCGGATAGCGGTTGGCCTGCTCGGGGCGGAGGCCGACGAGCTTCAGCAATTCATTCACCCGGGCCCGGCGTTTGGAGGCCGGCAGGATGTTGTAGAGCTTCAGCGGCTCGGCGATCGTTTCGGCGATCGTCATGCGCGGGTTGAGCGAGGCGTATGGGTCCTGGAAGATCAGCTGGACATGCCGGCGACGGGCCCGCAGCTCGGCGTGGCTGAGCGCGGTAATGTCCTCGCCATCGAGGAAAACCTGGCCGGTGGTCGGCTCGATCAGCCGCATCATCAGCCGGCCGAGCGTCGACTTGCCGCAACCGGACTCACCGACGACGGCGAGCGTTTCGCCCGGCATCAGCCTGAGCGACACGTCATCGACGGCCTGCACCCTTGCCTTCGCGCGGCCAAGAAGGTCGCGCTTGACGACGAAATGACAGCTGAGGTCCTGGACTTCGAGGATCGGTTTGTCGGTCAAGGGGCAAGCTCCTCGAGCGGGGTGCGCCAGCAGCGGCTGAAATGGCCGTCGCGCACTTCGTAAAGAGGCTGAGCTTCGGCGCATTTTTCCATGCGGAACGGACAGCGTTCCGCGAAGCGACAGCCCGATGGCGGTGCTGACATGTCCGGGACCATGCCGGTGATGGTCGCAAGCCGGTCGCGCGTGGTGTCGAGCCGCGGCAGCGAGCCGAGCAGGCCCACGGTGTAGGGATGTTGCGGAAAGGCAAAGAGCTGTTCGACGGTGGCGCGCTCCACCACCTGGCCGGCATACATGACGATGACATCGTCGCAGCTTTCGGCAACCACGCCGAGATCGTGGGTGATGAGGATGATGGCTGTGCCGGTTTTCTGCTGCAGTTCGCGCATCAGTTCCAGCACCTGCGCTTGCACGGTCACATCAAGCGCGGTGGTCGGTTCATCGGCGATCAGCAGCTCGGGATCGCAGGCCAGTGCCATCGCGATCATCACCCGCTGGCGCATGCCGCCGGAAAGATTATGGGGATACTGGTCGAAACGGGTCTCGGGCGAGGGGATGCGCACCAGCCGCAGCATCTCGATCGCGCGTTCCTTCGCCTTGCGCTTGCCGATATCGTTATGGCGCAGGATGACTTCCATGACCTGGTCGCCGACCGTGTAGGACGGGTTCAGCGAGGTCATCGGCTCCTGGAAGATCATCGCCAGCCGGTTGCCGCGCAGGTTGCGGAGCGCGCTTTCCGGTTCATCAAGAAGATCGCGACCGCCGAAGCGGATATGGCCGGAAATCTCGGCGCTGTGCTTCGGCAAAAGGCGCAGGATCGAAAGCGAGGTGACGCTCTTGCCGCTGCCGGATTCGCCGACGACGGCCAGCGTGCGGCCCTTCTTCACGGCAAAGCTGACGCCGTCGACCGCCGTCACCGTGCGGTCGTCTCCGTGGAAGAGAACGCTCAGCCCGTCGACTTCGAGCACATTGTCGCGGGATGCACCGGCCGCGAGGGCCGATGCGCTGTTGTTTGTGACTGTCATGTCCGTCCGTGTCACTCGGCGGTCACGCCCGTCAGGCGGATGATGCCATCCGGATAGGCCTTGAAGCCTTCGACATTCGAGTCCATCGCGAAGATCCACTTGGAGTGGTAGAGATAGACGATCGGCAGGTCTTCCTGAAGGATCGAGATCACCTGGCTGTAGATCGCCTTGCGCTCATCCGGGTCCTTCAGAGCCCGGGCTTCGGCGAGAAGCTTGTCCATGTCCTCGTTGCAGTAGTGGGCGTCATTGCCGGCAGCACCGCAGGAGAGCATCGGGGTGATGTTGAGATCGGGATCGACGCGGCCGCTCCAGCCGACGAGATGCGCCTGGAACTTGCCCTGGCGGGCGATGTCGAGCAGCGTCATCAGTTCGGTCGGCTTGATCGAGATGTTGATGCCGATTTCGCCGACCATGGCCTGGACGAGCTGCATCACCTGCTGGCGCTCGGCATCGGTCGGCACCAGAACTTCGAGATCGACACTGTCGACACCGGCTTCGGCCATCTTGGCCTTGGCAGCCTCGACGTCACGGGCGGGGACGGGGAAGTCCTTGTCGTACCAGAAGCTCTGCGGCGGGAAGGGCTGGTTGCCGGTCGCGGCCTGGCCTTCGAAGACGACCTGGTTCAGGGCATCGCGGTCAATGGCGAGGCTGAAAGCCTGGCGCACCAGTTCCTTCTTGCCGGCATCGAGGTTGGCGCCTTCGCCGCCGATGTCGAAGGTGATGCCGTAGTAGCCGAGGCCGACGACGGGCAGGACACTGAACTTCGCATCGGCTTCGGTGGCTTCCACATCCGTGGCGGCCAGTCGTTCGATCAGATCAAGCTGGCCGGAACGCAGGTTGAGCAGGCGGACGTTGGAATCCGGCATGCCGCGGAAGACCAACTCGTCGAAGTGATAGTTATCGGCATCGTAGTAGTCGGCGAACTTTTCCAGCGTGATGTGGTCCTGGGCAATATGCTCGACGAACTTGTAGGGGCCAGAGCAGACCGGCGCATTGGTGAAGTTCTCGCCGAGTTCTTCACCGGCCTTCGGGCTGATCACCATACCGGCGCGGTCGGAAAGGGCCGCAAGCAGCGGAACCGAAGGTGCCGACAGGTTGATCTGGACGGTGGTGTCGTCAACGACGTCGATCGACGAGATCGCGCTGATCTCCGACTTGCGGCGCGAAGTCGGCATGTTGAGGTCGCGCTCGAGATTGTACTTGATCGCCTCGGCATTGATCGGCGTGCCGTCATGGAAGACGGCATCGTCGCGCAGATGCAGCGTCAGCTGGGTCGAATCGTCGTTCCATTCCCAGCTCGTCGCCAGCTTCGGCGCGATCTGGCCGTTCTGGTCGATATCAACGATCTTGTCGCAGAGCGACTGCAGCACGTGGCGGCCGACGAAGCTCCAGTTGGTGGCGGGGTCGAGCGTGTCAGGATCGTCCTGCAGGCCGATATTGAGGACGGATTGGGCAGCGGCCGGGCTCGCGGCCATGGCGCCGATGGCAAGACTTGCAAGAAGCGCAAGGTGAATAGGCGTTTTCATCGTTTCCCTCTGTTTTCGTTAGCGTCAAAAGAATTCGGATGGAATTTACGCAGCTCCGGACGGAAGGTCCGCCTGTCGTGGAACCGCGCTAGCGGGCGACCGCATAGCCCTGCACGCCGCGCGGGTTTGCCCCCGCCTTCAGCAGCAGCGATGTGCCGTCCATCTCTCGCGCCACCGCCGAAAGCCGGCCTTCCGACCAGTCGTCGCCGATGGTGAGCTTGTGACCGCGGCGGGCAAGTTCCGCGCGGGTTTCCGCGCCGTAGCGTCCTTCGATGGTGACGGCGCCGAGATTGATCTCGCGCGGCCAGAAGGAGCTCGGCAGGTGGTCTGTGTGGAAGGAGGGGGCGTCGATCGCCTCCTGCAGGTTCATGCCGGCATGGACATGGCGCAGGAACATGATCAGCTGCCACTGGTCCTGCTGGTCGCCACCCGGCGTGCCGAAGGCCATGTAGGGAAGGCCGTCACGGAAGACGGTCGAGGGCGTCAGCGTGGTGCGCGGGCGCACGCCAGGCTTCAGCGACGAGTTGAGCCCTTCTTCGAGCCAGAACATCTGCGCCCGTGTCGTCAGGCAGAAGCCAAGACCGGGGATCGTCGGGTTCGACTGCAGCCAACCGCCGGAAGGGGTCGCCGAAACCATGTTGCCCCAGCGGTCCACGGCCGAGACCTGCACGGTATCGCCGCGTTGGGCGCCCTCGCGCGTCAGCGTCGGCTCGCCGGCCGCATCGTTCGGCAGCTTTTTCTCCTTGGCAACGGTCGGTTCGCCGCCGCCGAGGCCCGGCTGGGCGATCGTGCCGACCTTGCGGTGCGGCGGCATCGGTGGATTGCGGCCGTCCGGCGTGCCGGGGCGGACCTCCATCGAGGCTTCGGTCCCGATCAGGGCGCGGCGGGCAGTGGCATAGTCGTCGGAAAGCAGCGTCGCGATCGGCACGTCGCCACCATCGCCATACCAGCTCTCGCGGTCGGCCATGGCAAGCTTCGCGGTCTCGACGACGAGGTGCACGAAATCCGGGCCCATCGGATCGACCGAGGCGATATCGGTGCCCTTGAGGATGTTCAGCATCTGCAGCAGGACGGGGCCCTGCGACCACGGACCGCATTTGAAGACTTCGTAGTCTTCATAGGTCGTGGAAACCGGTACCTCGATCTGCGGGATGAAATTAGCCATGTCGTCGGCGGTGATCAGGCCACGGTGATGCCGGCCGGAGACGTCCCAGACATCCTGGGTCGCACAGAAATCCGCAATCGTCTCGGCGACCGGGCCGCGATACCAGAAATCGAGTGCGGCCTGGATGCGGGCTTCGCGGGTCGGGGCCTTCTTCGCCTGCTTCAGAAGCTCGCCATAGAGCGCAGCAAGCTCCGGGTTGCGAAACAGCTTGCCGGCTTCCGGTGCCTTTCCGCCGGGGAGGTAGGTCTCCGCCGAGGTGGGCCAGTGGGTTTCGAACAGCGGCCGCATGGAGGCGATGGTGTTGGCGATGCGCGGCACCAGCGGGTGGCCGTGTTCGGCATAGTAGATCGCCGGCGACAGCACGTCTTCGAGCTCGGCCGTGCCATAGTCGCGCAGCAGCGTCAGCCAGGCGCCGAAGGCGCCGGGAACGCAGGCGGCGAGCATGCCGGTGCCCGGGATGATGTCGAGGCCGAGGCCGCGATAATGTTCGATCGTTGCCTTCGCCGGAACGGGGCCCTGACCGGAAATGACCACCGGCTTGTCGGCACCCGCCGGCGTGACGATGATCGGCACTTCGCCGCCGGGACCATTCAGATGCGGCTCCACCACCTGCAGCACGAAACCGGCAGCAACCGCCGCGTCAAAGGCTGTGTGGCCCTTTTCGAGGATCGACATCCCGACCGTGGCAGAAAGCCAGTGCGTGGACGAGACAGCACCGAAGGTGCCTCTGAGTTCAGGTCTGGTGGTAAATGCCATGGATGGCCTCTGGCTAATTTCTTGTGCGAATGCCACTATTGTCGACAATGGCGGTGGCAAGCGCGTATATTAAACACAAGAGATCGAATTTACCCCGTCAGATGTCGAAATCCCCAATCTCTTGTGTACATAGTGTATACTAATTTGTCATATGGCAAGCGTATTGTGTATTTTATCGTTCAAAGACCGGGGATGAACCGGCAGCCTCCGCCCAGTGCGGTCATAAAGGAATGAAAATGCTGGAAAATTCATCTGAACAGAAAATGAGCCTCGGGGACGTCATCGCCAGCCAGCTCGAGGAACAGGTGATCAATGGCAGCATTCCGGCGGGCGCGAAGCTCGATGAAACCGCCATCGCAACACGCTTCTCCGTATCCCGCACCCCGGTGCGCGAGGCGCTGCACATTCTCTGCGGTCGCGGTCTCGCCGACCGTGTCGCCTACAAGGGTGTTGTCGTCACCCGCATCTCGCCGGTGCGGATCGACGAGATGTTCGAAGCGATGGCCGAACTCGAGGCTGTCTGCGGGCGGCTTGCCTGCCACCGCATGACGATGAGCGAGCGGGCCGAACTCGAGGCGCTGCATCATGAAATGGAAGGTCTTGCCGAGGCCGATGACGGCAGCGCCTACGAGGCGCTGAACACCCGGTTCCACACGCTGATCTTCGCCGGCTGCCACAACACCGATATCATCGCCTCCGCCGAAGCGCTGCGGCTGAAGCTTGCGCCATTCCGCAAGTACCAGCTCAGCGAAGCCGGCCGACGCAAGCGGTCCTCGCTCGAGCACCGGCAGATCGTCGACGCCATTCTCGACCAGAACCCGGCCGCGACCGAAAGCGCGCTGCGCCGACATCTGATCTCGGCCGCGCGCGAGGTTGTTCTGAGACGGCAGCGTCTTGACGCCACGACCACGGGAGAGGTCGAATGAGCGACGAACAGGCCATCCGCGATGTCATCGCCGACATGCAGGCCGCGTGGAACCGCGGCGATTTCGCCAGCTATATGGAAGGTTTCGCCAATCCGGACGTGATCTTCGTCTCGCGCGGACGCATCCAGAAGGACTGGCAGGCGACGCTCGACCACTATATTGCCGATTACGGCGGTGCGCCGGGTTCGCAAGGCGCGCTCGCCTTTTCCGATATCCGCATCGAGATGTTGTCCGAAGACGCGGCCCAGCTCATCAGCAATTATGCGCTGACCCGGTCGGCGGGCAGCCAGCGCGGGGTCAACACGCGGCTGATGCGCAAGCGCTCCGGCCGCTGGGTGATCGCGCTCAACCACGTTTCGGCGCAGGAATAGAGCAGGGCTCAGGAAAAGAGGCCGCTATTCCGCTGCGGCCGATGATCCGGCATTCTCGTCGGCCGCGAGGGCCTTGTTCGCCTTCAGGTTCTTCAGCCGCAGCGAACCGGACTGGATGAGGATCGCGCGGACCGATGCGGTCATGTCCTCGGGTGGCATGTCGAAGATCTCCGGCGGCAGGATGACGCCGCGCTTGGCCGCACTTTCGATCACCGCCCTGCGGAAGGCGCCTTCACGGGAAAGAAAGCGGCGGAAGGTGTGTTCGTCGAGCGTCAGCAAGGTGCAGTCGGTGATCGCCGAAACCTGGATGGGGCGGCGCCGCTTCGCCAGAACCGAGAACTGACCGAAGATGTGGCCGTCGGTCATGCGAATGCGCACGCCATCGGTAATCACGTTCACCGTTCCCGACGCGATGTACCAGACTTCGCGGGCCGAGCTTTCCCGCCGCAGGATCTGCTGTCCGGGCGCCGCATAGACGGTGCGGACCCTCCGCCGCAGCAGCTTGCGCTCGCGATCGTCGAAGTCGGTGAAGGCGGGGAAATCCATGATGATGTCGGCAACCTGCCGCTTGAGGTCGAGCACAGGTCGGTTGTTGAGCTGCGCGCGCCGCTTCTCGATATCGGTGCCGAGGGTCGCGCGCAGTTCAGGGCCGATCAGACCGTCCTCGGTGAGCGCGTCATATTCGCGTTCCTCGAGCTGCAGCGTGGTGCGGCGGATAAGCCGGCGCTCGAGGTCTTCGGCATAGCCCGGAAACTGCAGGCGCAGTCGCTCGAGCTCCTGCCGGGTCTCGTCCAGGCGGCGGTTCAGCAGTTCGTGCAGCAGTTCGGCCACGCGACGGCCATGGATGCGCAGGATGCGGTCATCGATGAACATCGTCAGCTGCGGCAGGATCATCCCGTAGGAAACCAGCACCTCGAACCGGTCCTCGACCATGCGTGCCATCGGCCGGCCGATGCCGAGATAGTTGTGCAGCAGCGTCGCGGCCCGAAAGCCCTTGCCGGTGATGTATGTCCGGCGGCCGGCAGCGCGATAGCCGGCGCGGCCGCTCGTGCGCGTCGCTTCGATGATGTGGTCGGCGCCGATCACCAGACGCTCGGCCAGGTTCGCAGAAATGATCTGATCGTGGTAGGCCTCCAGCACCGTGTCGCGTTCGTGCGCGGCGAGCGCCACCAGGCCAAGGGTCACGCGATCGCGGTCCTGCAACTGCTCGGTGGTGTCGGTCTGTTCCACAGCCTTGTCCAGCCGCTCGGCGAAACGCTTGGCCTCGTCGCGGACGATCTCGCGGGTCAGCGCCAGATCGCGCGCGGTCTCGGCCACGCGTTCGCGCACGCTCTGCAGCGCGACCGCGATCACCTGATTGGAAAGCGCGATGTCGAGCGGGCTCAACTGGTCAAGTTTCAGCTTGGCGATGATCCAGCGCAGCGTCGTTCCCTGAACGATCAGCGTGAACAGCGTAAAGCCCGTGGCGAGCAGCCCCACCTGATGGCGGATGTCGCCCGGCACGTTGCTGTTTTCGGTGACTGCCAGCGCCAGCGCCAGCGTGACGGCGCCCCTGAGCCCGCCCCAGAGGATTGCGGCGCAATAGGGCGCCTCGATCTTCGGCGACAGCTTCAACAGCGTCAGCAGCGGCAGCAGGCCGAACAGGATGACCGCGCGCGCGACGAGAGCCGCGCCCACGACAAGACCGATCAGCAGAAGATCGAAGGGCTCGAAATCCGAAAGGAGTTTCGGAATCAGGATCGCGGCGAGAATGAAGATCAGCGATCCGGCCCAGTGGGCGAGCAGGTCCCAGGTGTCGCGCAGAAGCGCGTTCAGCGCCGGCGTGAACCGCGCCGTCATGTGCAGGTTGATGGTCAGTCCCGCGGCCACCACGGCGATGACGCCGGACGCCGACAGATATTCGGCCAGAATATAGGTGAGCGGCGGAATGGCGATCGAGATCGACATCTGCCCGCGCGGAAAGGTGGGCATGCGGGCGATGATCTCCACGGCGGCACGGCCGATCAGGATGCCGGCGAGTGCACCTGCGCCGGCGATCCAGGGAAAGGAGCCGAGCGCCTCGCCGATCTTCGGATCGGCCTCGTTGACGGTGACGAAGCCGAGAAACAGCGCGAACAGGGCGATCGCCGCGGCATCGTTCAGAAGGCTTTCGCCCTCGACGATGCGCGCAAGCCGCTGCGGCGAGGGGGTGGCCTTGAAGATCGAGACGACCGCGGACGGATCCGTGGTCGAAACGATCGCGCCGATCAGCAGGCAGGCGGCAAGTGGCAGGTGGGCAACCGGATAGAGGGCGAACCCGACGGCAAGCATCGCCACCACCACGGCGAGCACGGCCAGCACCAGAATCGGAACCCAGTCGTCAAGCATTCGCCGGATATCGATATTGAGGGCCACCTGGAACACCAGGAGCGGCAGCAGAACGTTCAGGAAGAAGCTCGCCCGGATCGGCAGGTTGAGGATCGCAAGCGCCAGCGGATTCAGCGCATTGGTGAGGTTCGTCTGCCACAGGAAGGTGGCGCCAACACCGATGGCGATGCCCATGGCGGCAAGGATCACGGTGTAAGGCAGGTTAAGACGGCCCGCGAGCGGCTCGCTGAGGCCGATCACGGCAATAATTCCGGCAGAGATTGCGATCAGAATCGCAAGGTCCATGGTGTCTTCCCTCGCCCGCGCGGCTGTCCCCGATAGGGGAATCGGCTTCTGCGCCGCCACTCAATCCATACAGAGCGGCAGCTTACCAATTGTTAAAGCCCATCCGGGGTTTAGGCCAGCGGTGGCGGCAAATTTATGGCGTTTTGCCTTACTCTCCGCCACCGCGGTCCATAATTTTGCCGCGCAGGTGAGACGGGAGAGAGGGAGAGGGTGCGGCCCCTCTCACACGCGCCAGGTCTCGCGCTCTGTCGCCGACTGCCAGAACATCCACTCATATTGCGCGGCGCGGGTGAAGACGTCGAGCATCTGCTGATATTCGGCCGCCGAGGCAAGCGTCGCCGCCTCGTCAGCGAAAGCGATGACGGCGCGGGCGCCCTCGGCGAATTCCGGATCGCCATAGGTGTCGATCCAGGCCTGATAGGGGTTGCCCGGGGTCTTCTCCATCGCCTTGATGCGGACACCGACGTCCCAGTAGATCCAGAAGCATGGCAGGATCGCGGCGACGCCGACGGCATAGGACGACGATTGCACCACATTCATCAGGAAGTTGATGTAGGCAAACCCGCTCGGCGAGGCGGCTGCGCCATCGAGGTCTTCCGGGGATATGCCGAAGGTCTTCAGAAAATCCGAATGCAGACCCTGTTCGACGAGGATCGCCCGCTTCGAGGAGTCGAGGAAGCGCAGCATCTGCTCGCTCTCCGGCGCCTTCGCGGCGATGATCGCCAGCGCGCGGGAATATTCCTTCAGATACAGCATGTCCTGCTGGATGTAGTGCAGGAAGACGTCACCCGAGAGGCTGCCATCGGCCAGTTCCTTCAGGAGCGGCAGTTCGTCGATCGCCTTGCGGATCGGGGCGATCACCTCCCAGACGTGGGCACTGAACGGGCCGTCGGTGACCTTGATATCCGGTTTTGCCATGGTCGCTTACTCCGGCAGAGAGTCGTTGGTGAAATAGGCCGAGAGGTCCGGCTTTTCGGAGAGCGTGTCGCCGTTCTCGTCGATCAGCGTGCCGGATTGCATCAGGTAGGCGCCGAGCTTGTCGAATTTCTCGGCATCGATGGTGCCGATCGTGCCGTCCTCGGCGACCAGGTAATGGCCGTCGACCAGCGTTTTCATCGAACCGTGGACGAGGTCGGCATTGGTCAGCACCGAGGGATTGGCTTCGATCAGGATATCGGCGGCCTCATCCGGGTGGTCGGCCGCGAACTGGAAACCCTTCAGCGTGGCGGCGAGGAAGGCCCTGGCGGTCTCGGGATTGGCATCGAGATAGTCGTCGGAAGAGACGAGCATGGTCGTCTGCTGGTCCGGAACGCCGTAATCGGCATAGCGGAAGGCGCGCTGCTCAAGGCCCTCGAGTTCGGCGGCAACGCCCTCCCAGGTTTCGATATCGAGGGTGAAATCCACCTGGCCGTTGGCGAGCGCCTCATAGGACGAAGTGCCGAGCGTCACGGTCTCGAACTCGCCCTTGCCGCCGTCATTTTTGATCATGTCGGAGACGATCTGGTTCCAGATCCCGCCGAAGCCCGCGAAGATCATGCCGTCGAGATCCTTCGGCGACTGGATGTCATCGCGGTCGGCGTTGAACACCAGGCGGCCGGTTTCGTGCTGGACGATGGCATAGACGCCCTTGACGTCGGCGCCGGCGCTGCGCTGGGTGATCAGTTCGATCGGCCCGGTGACACCGAAGCCGGCAACGCCATTGGCGACCAGCGTGCCGGCACTGGTATCCGAATAGGGCAGTATGGTCACGTCGAGGCCGGCATCGTCGTAATAGCCTTGCGCCTCAGCGACATAGAGGCCGACATGGTTGGTGTTCGGCGTCCAGTCGAGCGCGACGGTGACGGGCTCGGCGGCGATTGCCTGGCCTGCGAGCGTCAGGCCGATGGCGGAGAGGATCATGCGCATGGTCGTTCCTTCCATTTCGGGTGCCTACCGGTCTTCTTCGGCAAGCAATGTTTCAAGGATCTGGTTTTCGATTTCGCGGGCCCGTGCGCCTGCCAGATCGGCAAGGTGGCGCGGACGCGGCAGGTCGACGTCGAAGGCTTCGATCACCTTCGCCGGGCGGCGCGAAAGCACGTAGATCCGGTCGGAGAGGTAAACGGCCTCGCGAACGTCATGGGTGATCAGCAGCGCGGTCCAGCGCTCCTTTTCCCAGACGCCTTCGAGAAAGCGTTGCATGGCGGTGCGGGTCAGCGCATCAAGCGCGCCGAAGGGCTCGTCGAGCAGCAGCATGTCGCGTTGCTGCACAACGGTACGCATCAGCGCCGCACGCTGGCGCATGCCGCCGGAAAGCGCTTGCGGGTAGTGGCGCTCGAAGCCTGCAAGGCCGAAGGTTTCGAACAGCGGTTCGACCTTTTCGCGGGCCTCCCGCCGCTTCATGCCCTGCACTTCGAGGCCGAGCGTGACATTGTCGATCAGCCGGCGCCATGGCATCAGCGCGTCGCGCTGGGGCATGAAGGCGAAGTGGGTGTTGGGGAAGGAAAGCGGCGCGCCGTCGAAACGGACCGCGCCGCCATCCCCCTTCTCGGCGCCGGTCAAGATCTTGAAAAGGGTCGATTTGCCGGCGCCGGAAGGGCCGAGAAGGCTGACGAAGGAACCGGGCGCGACGTCGAGCGAAAGCCCGTCGAGCACGTTCAGCCCGTCGAAGGATTTGGTCAGGCCTGAGACGGAAAGGCGCATGTCAGTCATTGACCGGCCTCCAGCGCACGAGAAGCCGTTCCACCAGCACCGTCGCGCCAAAGAGGACGAGTGTCAGTCCGGCCGAGATGAAAACGGCGGCGAGCACGAGATCCGGACGGAACGAGTTCTTGGCGTTCAGGATGTAGATGCCGAGACCCTTCGCGGCGCCCGCATATTCGGCAAAGATCGCGCCGACCACGGCATAGGTGATCGAGATGCGGAAGCCGGCGAAGAAATAGGGGAGCGCTGCGGGAAGCCGGGCGCGGTGGAACACGCCGAACCGGGTGGCGCCCATCGAATAGAGCAGGTCCTCGATCTCCGGCTCGCTGGCGCCGAAGCCGCGCAACCAGGCGACCAGCATCGGAAAGAAGGTGACGAGGGCGACGAGCAGGATCTTCGGCAGCAGACCGAAGCCCAACCAGAGCACCACCAGCGGTGCAATCGCCACCAGCGGCAGCGTCTGGCTGATGATGAACAGCGGGATCAGCGCCTGCCGCATCAGCTTCGAGAAATCGAGCAGCACGGAAAGCACGAAGGCCGCGGCAAGCGACAGCGAAAAGCCGATGAGCGTCGCCTTGATCGTCGGAATGGTGTTGTCAATAAGCGTTGCGCGGTTCGCCCAGGCCTGCACGGCGATGCGGCTTGGCGCGGGCAGCGTCGTCGGGCGGATGCCGGAGAGCCGGGCATAAAGTTCCCAGAGCACGAGCAACACCAGCACCGCCGCAATGGCGGGCAGGGCACGCGCTACAGTCTGCCGCCACGCGGGGCGGCGTCCATTCGTCATGGTCATCGCTCCACAGGTATCAGGCTTTGAGGCTCGGGCTGTTGGCCGAGATGGTGACGTCGAGCGCCACATGGCCGGCCGGGGTGCCGAAGCGGACAAAGGCCTGGTGCAGCGCTTCGAACACGGCGGCGCTGTCACCGGAAAGCTTGGTGCAGAAGTTCTTCGGCTTGGCGAAGACGCCTGCCTGCTTCAGGAAGTCGATGCAGCCATAAACCTCGTCCATGTGGATCGAGGCGCCCGGCACATAAAGCGAGAACTGGCCATCGGCGCGCTGGCCGGAGGTGGGCTTTGCCTTGACCGATTCAACGGCTTCAGCCTGTCGTTCGGCAAGCGGGCCGAACAGGCCGGCATCGAGCGGACCCTCGCAGATCGGATCGTCCGGCTCGCCGGGGCAGCCGCGCGAGACGGTGGCGTGTAGCACGGTGTGGTGCCCGGTCTTCGCGGCCGTTTCGAACAGCGCCTGCATGGCGGCAAACAGCTCCTCATGCGGGCCGACGAGAAGCGTCGAGACATCGTCGGTCTCGACCCTGAGCTTCTCCGTGTCCATCGCCTTGACAGCATCGAGGATGACATCGACGAAACCGTCGGTCATCGGATAAAGGGAAATTTGTGCACCGGAAAACATTTTACCTCGCTCCGCTGGCATTACCCAGATCAGCTAAAGGGTCAGAAGACATGGCGTCTTCAATCTCAGCCCCGGCGATACGGAGCACCCCTGTGAATGTGGCCGGACGCTAGCACCGCCCGTGAGCGGTTGCAAGGGGCGGCGACAGCGTTGTGAAGCTTTTGTTACCGTCCTCGAACGGCGCCGTCCGGGTGCGGCGGAAATCGCTCGGTGACATGCCGGAGATCTCGCGGAAGCACTTGTTGAAGGCGCTGAGCGAGCCGAAGCCGGCGCGCATCGCCGCATCGGTGACGTTGGCGCCGTCCTCCAGCAGCAGTGCCTGCGTGTAGGACACGCGCAGGAGGTTGACGTAGCGGTTGATGGTGAGCCCGGTGCATTTGCGAAACAGGCTCATCGCATATTTCGGATGCAGGCCGACGGCTGCGGCAATGGCGGCCGAATCGATATCCTCCTGGAACCGCGCCGAGATGTAGTCGCACATCCGCGCCACCTTCGACTGCGACTGGAAGGCATCATCGACGCTGTGCGCTTCGGGCTCCGTTGTCGTGCCGGTCAGGGCATAGGCGTCAAAGCGGATGCGCTGCAGCCGGAGCAGCAGCTCATTGACGGCGTGGTCACGGCGTTCCGGATCGGCGGTGGCGATCATCCGGTTCCAGCGCTCGAAATTGGCGGGGTCGGCGGCATCCGTCGCCGCGGTCACCAGGCATCCGCCGCGCATCAGGGCGGCGGCGATGCCCTGCGGCAGGTTGAGGCGGAAGAAGTGGAAAAGCGGCAGGTGCACCACGGCGTAGCGCGAATCGGGCGAGGACACGTCCATCCGGTGCGCCCGGCCGCCCCAGAACAGGCAGAGGTCGCCGGCGCCAAGGCGCATGTCGCAGCCCTCCATAAGGTAGCGCACATGGCCTTCGAAAACGTAGTTCACCTCCACCTGTGCATGCCAGTGAGGGGCCGCCATCGGCTGCGGATGCGAGATCGCGAACTGCAGTTCCGTCGGCGTTCGTTCGACCCCTGTGATGCCGATCTTACTATTCGCCAAGCCTGTCTTCCCTCCCGATGAGACAAATGCCCGAGGATGCGATCTTATCCATTGTCAGAAAAAAGACCATCGTGATCGTCTACGCATCGGGAGGAGTTGCATGAAAGATCATCTCAACTGGGGCATCATCGGGCCGGGCACCATCGCACGCGCCTTTGCCGGCGGGCTTGCCCATTCGAAGACCGGCAGGCTCGTGGCCATCGCCTCGCGCAATCCCCGGCCGGAGCTTGCCGCGCACTTTCCCGGCATTCGCTGCCTGACGGGATATGAAGCCCTGCTCGCCGATCCCGAGATCGACGCCGTCTATATCGCGACGCCGCATACCGAGCATGCCGAATGGGCGATCAAGGCGGCACGCGCGGGCAAGCATGCGCTGGTCGAAAAGCCGATCACGCTGTCGGCCATGGAGGCGGATGCGCTCTATCACGAGGCCGCAAAGGCCGGCGTGTTCATGGGCGAGGCCTATATGTACCGCCTTCACCCGCTGACGCAGAAGCTCATCGACATGGTGAAGGAGGGGGCGGTCGGCGAAGTGCGGATGATCCGCTCCTCCTTCGGTTTCGACATGGGAGAGGTCGTCCCCGGCCATCGGCTGTTCAGCGCTGACCTTGCCGGCGGCGGCATCCTCGATGTCGGCGGCTATCCGGTTTCGATGGCGCGATTGATTGCGGGTGCTGCGGCCGGCAGGGACTATCTCGATCCGGTCAGAATCTCGGGGTCGGCCAGGATCGGCGAGACCGGGGCCGATGAATGGGCGGCGGCCATCCTCACCTTCGAAAACGGCATCGTCGCCGAGGTTGCCTGCTCTATCCGGGTGCAACAGGACAATGTGCTGTGGATCATGGGCAGCAAGGGGCGCATCGCGGTCAAGGACTTCTGGTTCGCCACCGGCCGCGAGGGCGGCACGATGACCATCGAGCTTTATGACGGCAAGGCGGGGCGCACTGAAATCCCGTTCAGCGACGATGGCTGGCTTTATGCCTATGAGGCCGACGCGGTGCATGCAGCACTCGCCGCCGGCCGCACCGGCTTTGCCGCCCCCGGCATGAGCCAGGCCGAAAGCGTCGCCAACATGCGGGTGCTCGATCACTGGCGCGATGCCGCGGGTCTGGTCTACCCGTTCGAAAAGGCTGCTCCGAAGAGCGTCAATATCCGGGGCGAAAAGGTGGTTGCCGGAAACGGGCTCGAAAAGCGGACCATTCCCGGCCTCTCGAAACCGGTCTCCGGCGTTGCGCTCGGCTTCGAATATTTCGAGACGCTGCCATCGGCGAGCGTCCTCCTCGATGCCTTCTACGAAGCCGGCGGCAATCTCTTCGATACCGCCTATATCTACGGCGGCGGCCTGACCGAGGCGATCTTTGGCGGCTGGCTGAAGAGCCGCGGCATCGACCGGGAGAGCGTCGCCGTCATCGGCAAGGGCGTCCACAGCCCACTCTGCTATCCGGATGTCATCGCCAGCCAACTCGAACAGTCGCTGGAGCGGATGGGAACCGACTATGTCGATGTCTATTTCATGCATCGCGACAATCCGGATATCCCGGTGGACGAGTTCGTCGATGCCATGGATGAACAGGCGAAGGCCGGGCGCATCCGCGGCATCTTCGGTGGTTCGAACTGGACGAAGGAGCGGCTTTCCGCGGCCGTTGACTATGCCCGCAGGAACGGGCGCACGGCACCTTCAGCCGTCTCCAACAACTTCGCGCTGGCCGAAATGGTCGACCCGGTCTGGGCCGGCTGCGTCACGTCGTCGACGCCCGACTGGCGGGCGTGGCTGGAGACGGAACAGATGCCGGTGTTTTCCTGGTCGAGCCAGGGACGTGGCTTCTTTGTGCCGGATGACGAGCTCGATCCGGCTAACGCCGCCGAAGTCCGCCGCTGCTGGCATTCGCCGAAGAACCTCGCCCGACGCGAACGCGCCTTCGCGCTTGCCCGCGAACTCGGTTGCCATCCGGTGCAGGTGGCGTTCGCCTATCTGAAGACGCTGCCCTTCCCGGTGGTCCCGCTCATCGGCCCCCGCCGCGTGAGCGAGCTTGAGAGCAGCCTTGCGGCAACGGAAATCCGGTTGACTCCGGAGCAGGGCCGCTGGCTGGAAGAAGGTTGAGGTTGGACGAAAGCAACCTCCCCCTCAAAGGGGGGAGATCGCGGTTGTGAGGCCTCGTATCACGCCGGCAGTTCTTCGAATGCGGCAAGGTCGAAGTCAGCGAGCGATGTCAGGACGCCGGCGGCGCCGGTTGCGATGAGGCGTTGCGCATGCTCGTCGCGGATGCCTTTCAGGTGGTCACCGCCGACGAAGCCGAGGACGCGGATCTCTGCCCGCTTTGCCGCCAGCACACCGGCGGTCGCATCCTCGATGACGAGGCAGTGTCCGGGCTCGACGCCGAGCTTTTTTGCGGCAAAGAGGAAGAGGTCCGGAGCCGGTTTGCCATGGGCGACGGAATCGGCGCTGAAGGCGCGTCCGGTAAAGCGCTCGGCAAGTCCGATGCAGTTGAGCGCAATGCCGAGCCGCTCGTACGAACCGCCGGAGGCGATGCAATAGTTGATGCCTGCGGCATCCAGCCGGTCCAGCAGGGCGCTTGCGCCGGCAATCGGCTGCAGCTCGCGCTCGTAGCGTTCGAACAGGCGGCGATACCATTCGCGCTGAAATTCGTCATGGACGTCGCGGCCGGTGCGCTCGGTGATATGGCCGGTGATCTGCTTCAGCGAGGCGCCGAGGAAGATGGCGACGAGATCGTTCCAGTCGTAATCGACGCCGTAATCGGCAAGGCAGGCCTGCAGCTCGGCGAGCGCGATGATTTCACTGTTGGCGAGAACGCCGTCGAAGTCGAAGATGATGGTTCTGTTCATGGCTCACGTTTCAGGATGCATTCGGCGGTGACGTCATCGGTGATGAGCGTCGTGACTAGGCCGCGTTTCAGGGCGGCGACGATGACGTCGACCTTGTGGTTACCTGCCGCCGCGAGAATCCGCTCCGGAACCTTTTCGAGCGCCGGAAGGCTCATGCCGATGACGGTGCGGTTGAGAGGGTGATCGACCTCGCGGCCTCTCGCATCGATGAAGTGGCCGAGAATATCGCCGACCGCGCCGGCCGCGGCGAGATCGGCCGCGCTCACATCGGACGGCACGCCGTAGGTCATCAGGAACGAGCGCTCGGAGAGGTCGCCGGCCACCAGCACGGCGAGGTCGAGCGCTTCGAGCTTGTCGAGGTGCTGGCGAAAGACGGTATCCGACAGGAAGGCCTCGGTGTCGGCGCCGCGCGAAAGGTAGATCGGCGCGGCAAACAGCGAGTAGCGGGCGCCGAGACGATCGGCGAAGCCGGAGGCGATACCGAAGGAATTGAAGGCAGCGCCCTGCGACATGCCGCCGATCATCGAAACGATCTCGAGGGAAGGCCGCTCCATGCGCGGCAGCTGCTGGATCGCGCTGTTGAGCGTCATGCCCCAGGAAACGCCGATCGTCTGCCAGCGGGCCGCGGCAAGCCCGCTCGCCAGATGGAAGGCAAGAGCTGCGCCGGCGGGGCGGTGGTAATCATGATGGACCGGGTCGGCGGGGGCGACGATCGCCTCGTCAAGGCCGTAGCGGGCGACGAGCTCTGCCTGCATGTCGAGCCGGGCAACATGCGGCGACTGGATCTCGACGCGGACAAACCCCTTCGCCCGGGCTTCCTTGATCGCCTGGTTGACCCTGAGCCGGGTAACGCCGAGCCGGGTGGCCACCTCGGACTGGGTCAATCCGTTGACGAAATAGTGCCAGCACACCTCTGTCAAAAATACATCAGGATCGTCGTTGCTGGCCGTCATGTCTTTCGCCCACGGTTTCGTCCGGATTTCTATGACAATTTTTCACCTGATTTGCAAATTTGACATTTGTAAATTTACACTTGTACTGCTGGTGTTGCAATTGTAATAGGTAGGTGTCCGGCGGGAGGGGCGGGCGTGGAGGAGAAAGACATGACGACGATTCCAGAGGAAATGCGCGCCGTGGTTTGCCACGGCCCGGAGGACTACAGGCTCGAGACCCGGCCGGTGCCGAAGCCCGGGCCAGGCGAGGTGCTGGTGAGGGTCGTTGCCACCGGCGTCTGCGCCAGCGACGTCAAATGCTTTTCCGGCGCGCCCATGTTCTGGGGCGACGAGGGGCGGTCGGGCTATTGCGAAAGCGGTGTCACGGCCGGCCACGAGTTCGTTGGTCAGGTGGTGGCGCTCGGCGAGGGCGCGGGCGAGAAATATGGGCTTGCTGTCGGCGATCACGCCGTTTCGGAGCAGATCGTGCCCTGCGGAACCTGCCGCTATTGCCGCTCCGGCCATTACTGGATGTGCCAGCCGCATGACATCTACGGCTTCCATCACGCCACCCAAGGTTCCTGGGCGGAGTACATGCTGTTTCCGGCCAAGGCGCTGAATTACAAGCTGCCGGAAACCCTCAATCCCCGATACGGCGTCTTCGTCGAGCCGCTCGGTTGCTCGATCCATGCCGTCGAGCGCGGCAATATCGGGCTTTCGGATGTGGTGGTGATTTCCGGCTGCGGCGCGCTGGGCCTCGGCATGGTGGCGGCCGCGCGCATGAAAAGCCCCGCCAGGCTGATCGCGCTCGACCTCAACCCGCACCGGCTGGAATTGGCAAGGAAATGCGGTGCCGATATCGTCATCAATCCGGCGGAAACCGATGCCGTTGCCGAAATCAGGGCGCTGACGGACGGCTATGGCTGCGATGTCTATATCGAGGCGACCGGCGCGGCGAAGTCGGTCGAACAGGGGCTGCTGGCGATCCGCAAGCTTGGCACCTTCGTCGAGTTTTCCGTATTTCGCGAAAAGGTCACGGTCGACTGGACGATCATTGGCGATAGCAAGGAACTCAATCTCCACGGCTCGCACCTGAGCCCGGGCACCTATCCGACCGCGATCCGCATGCTGGAGCAAGGCCTCCTGCCGATGGAAGACATTCTCACCCACACGCTGCCGCTTGAAGATTTCCGCAAGGGCATTGCGATTGCAGCCGACGGCTCGCAATCGCTGAAGGTGGTGCTGGAGCCGGGCAGGGCGGGCTGAGGGTGTTTCCTAGGGACGCCGCGATGGCGGAGGCCCAAACGGAAATGCCCGCCAGCCGGCGGGCACTCGATTGTGGACAGGCCCTTGGATGCGCAAGTTTACACCTTCGCTGGCATTCTCCCACAGGTGTCATGGTCGGACCTGATCCGAGCATCCAGGCGACTTGAGCATTGAATTTCAGCGGACTTATTGCGAGCCCGTGTCGCGTTGCCTGGATCCTCGTGTCAAGCACGAGAATGACGCCGAGTTTAAGGGCAGGTTTGTCAGCACCCTGATGCCCGCCAGCCGGCGGGCATTTCCGTTGCCAGTCGGATGTCAGAAGTCGCGTTCGAGGCGGAACCAGCCGAACCAGTTCTGCTGGTTCCAGTCGTCGTCGATGAAGGCATAGTTGGCATTGAGCCTGGCGTGGAAGTTGTCGACGATTTCCCAGTCGGCCACCGCGCCGGCCTCCCAGAAGGCCTTGTCGTTGCTGGCGACGTTATATTGGGTCTGCGGCGCCAGAACCAACTTGTCGGTCACGTTGAAATAGTAGTTCGCGGCCACCGCATATTTCAGATAGGTGCCGGCGATCGGGGAATCGTCCCAGTTGGCGGCGGTGAAGTCCGGCGCATAGGAAATGAAGCCGCTTTCGTATAGGCCGGCGATTTCGAAGGTGCCGGGTCCGATGCCAAAGCCCGCCCACGGGCGGATGGCGTAGTTCTCGTTGTAGCTGTCATAGGCCGCATCGAGTTTCAGATACTGGCTGTCGGAAACGACGTAGCCGAGGCGACCGGAGAGCGCGAGCTTGTTCGAACCGGCGGGGAAGCCGCCAGCTCCGGCCTCGCTCGGGTCAAGCGCGTCGATCTGCAGTGCGGCCTCGAAATGGTCGACATGCACACCGAGACGGATCGAATTGTACTTGGTGGTATTGTCGATATTGTCGAGTTCGCCGTAGAGATCCTGGTCCCAGAAAGACTTGAAATAGCCGGCGCGGACATAAACGTCGTCGCCGAGATTGAGGTAGACGTCGTCGAGTGTGATCGAGCTGCTGCCGTTGGAATAGAGCTCGATCTCGGGCGCGATCACAGAGGTCAGCGTCCCGAGCTCGGTGTCCGTTTTTGCCCAGACCTCGAAGACCGTCTTGGTCAGCGTCGTCCAGTCCGCATCAAGCGGACCGCCGGTCTGGATGCCGCCGGCGTCAACCTCGAAACGGACATAGCCATCGAAGGAAAGGCAGGTCTCGGTGCCGGGAATGTAGAAGAAGCCCGAACCGAAGGCATCGCAGATTTCAACATAGTTCGCCGCGACGGGCTCGATCACGACGACCGGATCGGCGGCCTTTGCACCACCGGCTGCTGCCAGAAGTGATGCCGAAGCGATAAGTAGTTCCCTGGTTTTCATTTTTCCCTCCAACTGACGGGTCACAAACACAAATCCGGCAGAGCCGGCCTTCAGTGGCGCTTATTCTTTCGTCGTTCGGTTGTCGGCGATTGTAGTGGGACTATACGCGCCTCGGCGATGAACTCAATTCGCGGCTGTGCATCTGCGGTGAAGGAAGGGCCACTCGACCTGCTTTTCGACAATCGGTGTGCTGAATCGGCAACGTGCAGGCGTCACTTTTTACACTGATAGGTACCAGTGTAGAAAAGTAGCTGCGATTTCAACAGAGAAAAGGTCGAACTTATTCCTGCTAAAACAAAGCGTTAGCGTTTGCCGAAATTGACGTCACGGATGCCGCGATCCGAAGAATATCGGCAACTGGCCGCCACGCTGCTCAGTCTTCGGCCTTCCGGGCGCCTTTGGTTGCAACGCACGAACCGTGTTGAGCCGAAGCGCCTCCGGTGGCTCAACCGGACCAGCCGCGCCGCACGGTGCTGCCGATCGTCAAGCGCCGGCTGGCTTTGCAAATTTCTCCCGCGCCGCCGGCGGTTGGCGCTTGCCGAGGGCGCGGCTTTGGAGTATTTCCCATTCCCGGAAAAGGGGCCGTAGCTCAGCTGGGAGAGCGCTGCAATCGCACTGCAGAGGTCGGCGGTTCGATCCCGCTCGGCTCCACCATTTCCCCGACAATCGGAAGCTTTCAGTTCTTGTCGTCCGGCAGAACAGGCAGCGGCATGATCTCGATGCCTTCCTCCAGCAGGTCGCGCACGTCGTCGAGGTTGGCCTCGCCGATGATGCCGCGCTCCTCGGCTTCGCCATAATGGATCCTGCGGGCTTCCTCGGGAAATCGTTCTCCGACATCCTCGGCGTTCGACCGGATCTCGGCGACGGCCTTGCGCAGCTTTTCGACCGCCTCGCGCTGGGCGCGGTCGACCAGGGCTGCCTGGCGCTGTTCCTGCTTGCGGGCGGTCGAGACGGGCGGCGCCATCAGTCCCTTGGATACGGAAGCCGAGCCGCAGACCGGACAGGTCAGAAGTCCGCGTTGGACCTGGCTGTCGAAATCCGCACTGCCGGAAAACCATCCGTCAAAGGCATGTCCGTTGTCGCAGGAAAGGGAATAATGGATCACGGTGGTCTGTCTCTTGCTCGCCCTAAGCGCCGACTTCGGCGAGGGTGAAGGGCCGGATATTCTTCAGGTTCGGAACCTTGCCGCGCGCCGCAGCGACGGCATCCGTATCGATCTCGGCCACGATCACCGCCTCGCCGGTATCGCCCGCCTCGGCCAGCACACGGCCCCACGGGGCGATGATGATCGAATGGCCGAAGGTCTCCCGGCCGTCCTCGTGGGTGCCCGCCTGGGCCGCGGAGATCATGTAGGCGCCGTTTTCGATGGCGCGGGCGCGCTGCAGCATGTGCCAGTGGGCGAGACCCGTCTGGCGGGTGAAGGCGGCGGGCGCGGTCAGCACTTCGGCGCCGGCAAGCCCGTAGGCGCTGAAGAGATCGGGAAAGCGTACGTCGTAGCAGATTCCCATGCCGATCGCGGCAAAGGGCAGCCGGGCGATGACGGCGGTTTCGCCGGGGCGGTAGACCGCGCTCTCGCGCCAGCTCTCGCCATTGTCGAGGTCGACATCGAACATGTGGATCTTGTCGTAACGGGTAACGAGCCCGCCACCCGGACCAAACAGAAAGGCCCTGTTGGCAATCATGTCGCCCTCAAGCGCGATCGCCGTCGAGCCGATGTGCAGGTGAATGCCGAGTTCACCGGCAAGCGCGGCAGCGGTGCGCACGATGATGTCGTCAGCCTCACCCTTGAGCACGGCCCGAAGGCCGGCGCGGTCCTTCTGCACGGCGCCGGTCATCTCCGGAGTCTGGACATACTGGGCGCCCTTGCCGGCGGCCTTGCGGACGAGCCGGTCCAGGGTTTCGGCGTTCTTCTCGGGATTTGTGCCCGAGCACATCTGGATCGCGGCGGCGGTGAAGCGGGTCATGAACCTGTCCTAGGCAGCGAGCAGCGGATCGAGCTTGCCCTCGCGGTCTAGCGCGTAGAGGTCGTCGCAACCGCCGACATGCTGGTCGTCGATGAATATCTGGGGGAAAGTCGCAGCCCCCTTGGCCCGGTCGATCATCACCGCGCGCACATCCGGCGTCTCGGTGGCGTTGAATTCCTTATAGTCGACGCCCTTCTTTTCCAGAAGCGCCTTGGCGCGGGCGCAGAAACCACAGAACTCGCGGGTATAGATCTCGACTTTAGCCATCTCGGTTCCTTCCGTTGGTACGGTCTTTTCAGCGTTTCATATAGGTTCGTCAAGCACCCGTGCAAAGGTCAGAACGCTGACATCGGCGGCTCCCTTGCGCTTGAGCAGCCGTGCGACCGCCGAAACCGTGGCTCCGGTCGTGTAAACATCGTCAACCAGCACGATGCGCTTGCCGAACACCGCATCCTCCCGGTTCGGCGCAAGAGCGAAGGCGCCGCGCACATTGTCGGCGCGCGCCGCCCGCGTCAGCCCCACCTGGTGGGCGGTGGGCCGGGTGCGGCGCATCAGGCCCGGCAGGAACGGCTTGCCGGATTGGCGCGCCAGGTTGCGGGCCAGCTCCGCCGACTGGTTGAAGCGGCGGGCGAGCATACGGTTGCGGTGAAGCGGGATCGCGGCGATCGCGTCGCAGCCGGCAATCATGCCGTCTTCCGCCCTCAGCATCCAGCTCGCCATCATCACCGCGAGATGGGTATTGTCCCGGTATTTCAGCGCGTGGACGAGATTGCGTACGGTGCCGTTGAAATAGGCGGCCGAGCGCAGCCGGTCAAAGTCTGGGGGATGGGCGATCGCCTCGGCACTCATGATACCATCGCCGAGATCGTGAGAAAATGGCGTGCCGAGCACGGCGCAGAACGGGCGTTCGATGAAGCGGATGTCGCTCCAGCAGGCGGTGCAGAGCGCGTTGTGGCTGCCGGTCGTGCGGCCGCAGGCGGCGCAGATCGGCGGAAAAAGCAGTTCGCCGGCAAAGGTGAGGGCCCCGCGGGCAAGGGCCGCAGGCCGGGCAAGCCTTGAATGCGCCGGGCCGGTGTCTTCCATGTCCTTGACACTAACCTCTTGCCGGGTGCATTTCACCTGCGAAAAATGCGGGTGGCGCGGGCGCGCAAACAAGGAAAGGCGAAACCGATGGAACAGGTTTTCGATACCGGGCTTGTCGAGCGCAACCGGCTGAAGGCGCTTGCCGGCGCCCGGCCCGGCGTGGATTTCCTGCTGAAGCTCGCGGCCGAGGAGATGGCCGACCGGCTCGCCGTGGTCGAGCGCGAATTCCCGCAGGCGGTCGAGCTCTATGGCGCAACCGGCGTGGTGGCGGACTCGGTCATGGCGACCGGCAAGGTCGGCGCAATGTTGCGCGTCGACACCGATGCCGCCTTTGCCCGTAACGGCGAGGCGTTTGAACAGGCGCCATTTGAATTCCCCGACCTTGAAGCGCAATCCGCCAATCTGGTACTTGCGCCGCTCTCCGCGCATCTGACCAACGACACGCCGGGATTTTTCATCCAGGCGCGCCGGGCGCTGAAGCCGGATGGGCTGTTTCTGGCCGCGATCCCCGGCAGCGGCACGCTCGGCGAACTGCGCGAATGTCTGCTTGCTGCCGAAGCCGAAATCTATGGCGGCGCCAGCCCGCGTGTCATTCCCTTCGCCGATGTCCGCGATATTGGCGGGCTCTTGCAGCGGGCAGGCTTTGCGCTACCGGTGGTCGACCAGGAAAACTACACCGTGCGCTACGACACGCTGTTTAACCTGATGGCCGACCTCAAGGCGATGGGCATGGCCAACCCGCTCGCCGACCGACCGAAGCGGCCGGTGAGCCGCGCTTTCTTCCTGCGTGCCGCCGAACTCTACGCCGAGCGCTTCAGCGATCCCGACGGCCGCATCCGCGCCACCTTCTCGATCATCCACGTCTCCGGCTGGGCGCCCCATGAGAGCCAGCAGCAACCGCTGAAGCCCGGCTCCGCCAAGGCGCGGCTCGCCGATGCGCTGAATACGGAAGAGATCAAGCTGAAGCGGTGAGGGTAATGCTGGTGTGCCTTGCGGCTTTGGTGAAGGGGGCAACGGACACGCGCCGATTACGGCCCAGCCGGGCCGGTCGTCTGAACTGGACTCACAGCACAGCCCCCAAAACATCTCGCCCCGGAGGGGAGAGATGCCCCGAAAGGGGCAGTGAGGGTCGAGTCTTTGCACGCGAACGCCCTCACGGATCGAAATGCTGCATCACCCTCACTGTCGCTTTCGCGACATCTCTCCCGCAGGCGGGAGAGAGGAACCCGAGCAAGCGGAAAGGCTCTTATGCAATTCTCTGCTCAAGGGGATGGTTACGGGCTAGAAGCCTTTGTGGCGCAGAAGCTGACAGCATTTTGGCGCCTCACGCTCGGTCGCCTCACTCAGCCCATTCGCCGCCGCGCATCACCGGGGTGGCGTTGCCTGCGGCATCAAGGCCGTCGATGTCGATCTTGTCGGAGCCGATCATCCAGTCGATGTGGATCAACGAGGAATTGCCGCCCTTGGCCGCGATTTCGTCGGGTGTCAGTTTGTCGCCGTCGATGAAGCACTTCGAATAGCACTGGCCGAGTGCGATGTGGCAGGAAGCGTTTTCATCAAAGAGGGTGTTGTAGAACAGGATGCCGCTTGCCGAGATCGGCGAGGAATGCGGCACCAGCGCCACTTCGCCGAGCCGGCGGGCGCCCTCGTCGGTATCAAGCACGCGGTTCAGCACATCCTCACCCTTTGACGCATTGGCCCTGACGATCCGGCCCTCGCTGAATTCGACGCGGATATCGTCGATGAGCGTACCCTGATGCGACAGCGGCTTGGTGGAGGAGACGTGACCCTCGACGCGCAGCCGATGCGGTGTCGTGAAGACTTCCTCGGTCGGGATGTTCGGATTGCAGACGATGCCGTTCTTCGCCTTCGAGGCGCCGCCGCTCCATTCGTGGTCGTCGGCAAGTCCGATGGTGAGGTCGGTGCCGGGGCCGGTGTAACGCAGGGCCGAGAAGCGCTTCTCGTTCAGCCAGGTATAGCGGGCGCGCAGATTGGCATTGTGCTCCTGCCATGCGGCGATGGGGTCGGTCTCGTCGACGCGGGAGGCGGCGAAGATGGCCTTGGCGAGCTTCGCGACCGCCATCGCGTCCGGATCGTCCGGAAAAACAGTCTTCGCCCAGGCCAGCGAGGGGTAGGAAACGATGTTCCAGTTGATGTCGAAACCGGCGATCTTTTCCAGTGCCGGCTTGTAGGCCGTGGAATTGGCGCGATTGGCGCGGGCAACCTTGTTCGGGTCCTGCGCCGACAGCAGCATCGGGTTGTCGCCGGCAATCGCAAGGCGTGCGGCACCCTGTTCATAGGCCTTGCCCATCCCCTCGTAGAGCCAGCCGGCGGCCTTGTCGAAGCTTGCCTCAGAGCCGTTCTCGAAACGCTCCAGCGTGGTTTCCGGGTCGGAATAGATCGTGGTGACAATGCCGGCGCCGGCGCGGTAGGCATGGCGGGCAATCAGGCGGGCCAGCGGCTGCGCCTCGATCGGCGCGGTCATGACGAGATCCTGCCCGTCTGCAAGGTTGAGCCCGACGCGAACGGCGACCTCCGCCAGTTTCTCGAGCTTTTCCATGTCGATGGGGTGGGGAAGCCGGGGTTGAGCGTTCATGGGCGCCTCGCTAGCTGATTGGTGTGTCGTGACACTATCTAGTTTGTTTTCTGGCGAAATTGAAGCGCCCCGGCCTTCCCGAACCCCTCTAGTATGAAAATACGCAGTTCAGGTCGCGCATGATCGCTGCATTCTCTGCAAGCTTGTCGTTCCAGAAGCGCTGCTTTTCCTTGGCGTCTTCCATATCACGCTTGATCTTCATGCTGTCGCCATCAATGGCCCGTAGTTTCTCCTCAGCGCGCGTCAGCGCGATTTCCAAGCCTATTTCTGCGATGCCGGCTCCACCTCGAACGATCGGATTTGGAGCCTGTCCGGCTGCCGTCGCGGCCGCTTGTGCTGCCTGCAATTTATAGACCTCGTTCTGGGTTCTGGCGCTTTCGGCCTTGGCTTGTTCGAAGCGTTGAGCGGCGAGGTGTAAGCATCTGCTGCCTTTTTGATTTCATCGTTGATCCTTACCTCCGTTTGCCACCGTTGACGGCACAGGGCGGGATCTTTTTCCGGTTCACGCATGTTGATTGCTCCGTTAGGTTGTAAAAACCTATCGTGGAGCCTATTACTGGTGCGGGGATTTACGGGGAGAAGACCGATGCGTTCTTTGCAAGCCGCTTGTCTGTTTCTGTTCGCGGCATCTTTGCCGGCACAGGCAACAGGAAATTGGTCTTTCGCGGACCACCCTCACCCGGATTTTACCAATGAATACAGCGCGGAAGAGGATGCTGTGATCGCTGACTTTGAGGCGATGGGGGCGGGATTCGACGATTGCCCAGCCCAAATCGTTTTTGAGTACCTGATCTACAACCGGCGCTATCCCGAATTCGCTTTCACCCACGACTTCAACGAAGGACTGGAAGCCTGGAAGCTGCATGTCCTCAAGACCGACCGCGCATCATCGTCTTTCTGCATCGTCCTCGAGGTCACCGAAGAACTCCGCGAACTCTATTCCTACGATTTTGCAACACCGACCGAAGGTCTGTTCTGCGGCAAACCTGGCCGGCCGCCCCGCAACGCGGCCGAAGACCGGATCATGGCGCTTCTCGACAGGCTCGTCAGCTATGCCTCAACCGACAACTCCTTCGCCCTTCCTGCTTTGAGCGAGGTCGAAGGATGGTCCGATATCCGGCTTAATCCGGATATCCGCTACTATGTCGAAGCCCGGGATGCGCGCCGCTACGGCAATGAGCCGGCGCCGATCCTGCGTGATACCGTAATCGCCCTACAGGGTAAGGAGCGGCTCGCCTTCGTGGAAGACGCCATTGCCCGAAACGATCTTGCCGGCGTGATCGCAACCAGCCCGGATTGTTCGGCCTTCACGCCGGAGGCGCGCGCCGCCAAGCGCGAGGCGGCGCGCGGCGAACCGATCTGAGGTTTACGCGATTACGCTTGCCGTTGCCGCGCCAAGCGCTTTCACCGCATCCGCCGGCGCAAGCTTGACCTGCAAACCGCGCTGGCCGCCGTTCATGATCACATAGGGCTCGGCAAGCGCCTTTTCCTCGAAGACAACGGGCACGCGCTTGCGCTGGCCGAAGGGCGAGATGCCGCCGACATGATAGCCGGAAAGCCGCTCGGCGGCGGGAACATCGAGCATATGGGCATGCTTGCCGTGAACGGCGGCGGCCAGTTTCTTCATCGACACTTCGGCATTCGACGGCACGACGGCGCAGACCGGCTTGCCATCGACCTCGGCCATCAGCGTCTTCAGCACGCGGTCGGCCGGCTCGCCGATCGCCGCGGCTGCCTGCAGGCCGACCTTGAAGGCATTGGGGTCGTAGTCATATTGCTGGATGGTGTAGGCAATGCCGGCCTTGTCGAGAAAGCGGGTCGCCTGCGTGGTCTTTGCCATCGTCTCAGTCCTCGCCGAAAATCTCGGCATAGACCTCCGGCTTGAAGCCGATGAAGACGGCTTCGTCCTTCTCCAGCACCGGACGCTTGATCATCGATGGCTGATCCAGCATCAGGGCGATCGCCTTCTCGCGGTCGAGCCCGTCCTTGGTGGCATCGGGCAGTTTGCGGAAGGTCATGCCGGCGCGGTTCAGCACCTTTTCCCAGCCGGCCTCGTCGCACCAGCGTTCAAGGTGCGCCTTGTCGATCCCCGCCTTCTTGTAGTCGTGGAAGTCATAGGCGATCGAATGGCCATCGAGCCAGGTCCAGGCCTTCTTCATCGTGTCGCAGTTCTTGATCCCGTAAAGCGTAACCGGCATGGCATGTCTCCTGTTCGACACTCGCTTTAGCAAGGTGGCGGGCATGAGAAAAGCCCGGCGACAGGGCCGGGCTTTTCTTGGGATGCGAGCAGTGGTCAGCCCTGGTCGGGCAGGGCCCAGGCGATCACGTCGTCCCCGACCTTGGTCTTCATGAAGTGGTGGCCACCGGGGGCGAGCACCACGAACTGCCGGCCATTCTCCTCGTAGGTCATCGGATTGGCCTGGCCACCGGCAGGAAGGTCGGTTTCCCAGACCACCTTGCCGGTCTTCAGGTCGATGGCGCGGAACTTGTTGTCCGTGGTGGCAGCGATGAAGATCAGGCCGCCCGCGGTGACCAGCGGTCCGCCATTGTTCGGCGTGCCGATGGTGAGTGGCAGATGCGTCGGGATGCCGAACGGGCCGTTGTTGACGGCGCTGCCGAAGGGCTCGTCCCAGAGTGTCTTGCCGGTGTCGAGGTCGATGGCGCGGATATGGCCATAGGGCGGCGCCGAGCACAGCATTCCGGTCGGCATCTGCCAGCCGGCATTGACATTGATGGCATAGGGGGAGCCGGTCTGCGGATCGCCCTTGCCTTCGGCGCTCTTGCGTTCGCCACCCTCGTTGATCGGCTTCAGGCCCATTTCATCGGCCTTTTCGCGCGGGATCAACTGGTTGAAGTTCGGCATGTCGTTGTAATTGGCAACGAGAATGCGATCCTTCGGATCGATGGCGACGCTGCCCCAGTCCGAACCGCCATTATAGCCGGGATATTCGATATAGGGCTTGTCGGCTGTCGGCGCCGTGTACTCGCCATCGTAATGCGCACGACGGAACTGGATCCGGCACCATAACTGGTCGATCGGGCTCATTCCCCACATGTCGCGCGCCGTCAGCTTCGGTTGGTCGAGATGGGCATAGCCGGAATAGGGCTGGGTCTTGGCCAGATTGTCCGGCTCGACGCCGCCCGAAGGCACCGGGCGCTCTTCCACGGGAAACAGCGACTCGCCGGTCTTGCGGTTCAGCACGTAGATCTGGCCCTGCTTGCTCGGCAGCACCAGCGCCGGGACGGTGCCATTGTCGGTTTTCATGTCGACCAGAGAAACCTGTGAACCGAGGTCATAATCCCAGAGGTCGTAATGCACGGTCTGGAAATGCCAGCCGGGCTTGCCGGTGGTCACATCGATGGCAACCAGCGAAGAATTGTACTCGTTCTCGTAGGGCTTTCGGTTGCCGCCGTAATAATCGACGGAGGAGTTACCGAGCGGCAGATAGACATAACCGAGCTCGGGGTCGGCGGTGGCGGCGGTCCACATATTGGGCGTGCCGCGCGTATAGGTCTCGCCGTCCGTTGGAGCGCCGGTGCGATCCGGTGCGCCCATATCCCAGGCCCAGGCGAGCTTGCCGTTTTCGGCGCTGTAGCCGCGGATGACGCCGGAGGGCGCATTCTCGGCCTGACCATCCTTCACCTGCGCGCCAACGACGATGACGCCGCGCACGATGGTCGGCGGCGCGGTGATCGCGTACCAGCCGGGAACGGTCTTGCCGAGGCCCTTTTCCAGGTAGACCATGCCCTTGTCGCCGAAATCCTCGCACAGGCGACCGTGTTCGGCGTCGATGGCAATCAACCGGGCATCGAGCGTGCCGATGATGATGCGTTCGGCGCAGGGCGCGTCGGCCGACATTGTCGGCACCTGGTAATAGGCGACGCCGCGGCAAGTCGCGCCGTAGGGAACGGCGTCGTCCGGCACCTTCGGGTCATAGCGCCACTCTTCCTTGCCGGTGCCGGCATCGAGCGAGATCAACTCATCCTTGGCCGAACAGACATAGACGTGGCTGCCAACCTTCAGCGGCGTGTTTTCCGGCGAATAGGAGCCCTTGGCGTCCTTGTCGGGCATATCGCCGGTGTGGAAGTGCCAGACCTCCTTCAGGTTCTTGACGTTGTCGACATTGATCTGGTCGAGCGGCGAATAGCGGGTCGCATCGCGTGAACCACCATAATACGGCCAATCCGCGCCGCTCCGGCGAACGTTGACGCCTTCGGCGGAGGTGCTCACCATCGTGCCGGTACCCTTGACCGCAGACTTGTCAGGGGAGGCGACCGCGGTGTCACCGGTTGCCGCGTGCGCCATGCCCTGCATCAGGAACAGCGCCAGTCCGGCCATCGCGAAGGCGCCGACGAGCGACATGGCCGGCGTCATTTCACTGTGGGGTTCGGGCGTACGGCTCAACGCCGGCAGCGTGAACAGGCTGCCGATCAGCAGCACGGTCGGTGCGACGACGCGGGGAACGAGGTCCCATCCCGAAAACCCGACCTCCCAGAAAGCCCAGACGAGGGTGAGGGCCCAGGTGGCGAGATAGACATAGAAGCCCTTCATCCTGATCTGCCAGAAGCCGAAGCCGCTGTAGAGGAGGGCGATGCCGGCGACGGCGTAATACCATGAGCCGCCAAGCGCGATCAGCCAGACTCCGCCGGCTGTCAGGACGATACCGATAAGAATGAGGATCAGGGCGAAGATGCGGCTCCACCACCCGGCTGCTCCGAGTGAAGTCGTCCGCCGTGCCCTTCCGGGTTGATCTGTCATGACGGTCTCCGATCAAATTCGTGTTACCTGATGGAACAACGAGACCGCCGGAACCATTGTTCCGGCGGCCTTCAGTCATGACAAATTATTAATCTTGCCGGGCGCGGTGCCCTATTCGTTGATCAGCCTCTTCAGCAGCTCGACCTCCTGCGAAAGCTTCTGGTCCTTCTCGAGAAGGTCCTCGATCTTTCGCACGGCATGCAGCACGGTCGTGTGGTCGCGGCCGCCGAACCGGCGCCCGATCTCGGGGAAGGAGCGCGGCGTCATCGTCTTGGCGAGGAACATCGCGATCTGGCGCGGCTTGACGATCACCCGGGTCCGCCGGTTGGAGACGAGCTCCTGCCGGGTCACGCAATAATGGCGCGCGACAACGCGTTGGATATCCTCGATGCGCACCCGCTTGGGTTCGCCGGTGCCGACGAGATGCACGAGAAGTTCGTCGACGCGGTCGATCGACAGGTCCGGCTCGAAGGAGCGGCGGAAGAGGAGCTGGTTGAAGGCGCCCTCGAGCTCGCGCCCGCTCGCCGTCACCTTGCGGGCGACATGTTCAAGCACGGGCGCCGGAATGTCGATGGACGGGTCTTCCTGCTGGGCAAGCCACAGGCGGCGCTTCAGCATTTCAAGCCGCATCGCATAGTCCGGTCCCTCGATTTCCAGCGACACGCCACCGGTCAGGCGCGAGCGCACGCGCGGATCGAGCGATTCCAGCTCCCAAGGCGCCCGGTCGGCTGCGACCACGACCTGCTTGGCGCTGTCGAGCAGCGTGTTGAGGAGGTGGCAGAATTCGTGCTGGATCATCTTGCCCTGCAGGAACTGCATGTCGTCGATGACCAGAAGGTCGATATTGCGCAGCGAGTCCTTCAGCGTCAGGGCGTCATTGTCGCGGATCGCGGTCGCAAACTTCCACATGAAGTATTCGGCCGTCAGATAGACCACGCGCGGCTTGTCCGGAGCGACGAGCGCCGCATTGGCGATCGCCTGCAAAAGGTGGGTCTTGCCGAGGCCGACCGATGAATGAATGAACAGCGGATTGAAGCGAACGGCGGCCGAGCCCGATTCCGCGATCGTGCGGGCAGCGGCCAGTGCCACACGGTTCGACGAGCCCTCGACGAAGCTGTCAAAGGTGAAGAAGGGATCAAGCGGCGAGCCGAAAACGGTGGCCGCGGTCGAGGAGGCGGGGCGCACGGCTTCTGGTTCGGGCATCAGCGGCTGGTTGGCGGCGCTGCGCGCCATCGGCCGGGTCGGCGCAGGCTGCGCGGCAATCACGGGCTTTTCCTGCTCGGGCGCTGGCTGCGGGCGCGGAGCGCGGGTCGCGGAGCGGACCAGGATCTCGATCTTCAGCACCTGCGGCCGCTCGCCCTGCACCAGCTCGGTCATCAGCGCCAGATAGTGGTTGTTGATCCAGGACTTCAGGAAAGCCGTCGGGACCGAGAAGCGCATCACGCTCTTGTCCGCCGAATGCAGCTTCAGCCGCCCGAACCAGCTCGCATAGACATCGCCGCCGACATGGGCCTTGAGAGCGATGCAGAAGCGTTCGAAAAACAGATCATCAGAGGTATCGTTCACGACGGCCGGCGCCCCTGCATGGACTTCCCCCCTTGCTTCAGCGTCATCTGCCTTCTCGCCGATACGCGAAGCCACCACTCTCATTTTCATCTTGCCGCCTTTCAACAGTCATCACCCTGGCGCAAGCCTTCTTGCCGGCTTGCTGCCTGATTTCGCCCGTGCCGGTCATTGCCGGCTTTTTATTGTGAATTGTCCGGAACGTCGCCGGATTGGTGGGAGCCCTGGCAATCGAACCTCGTATTCGATCGCGTCATTCAGGACTTCAAAAACATTCAATCGCGCCTTGTCGAAACCCTCCCCTTCAAGTCCAAAAAAAGCGCGCAACAATACAGAACCGGATTCGTACTAAATCCGGTGCGCAACCAAAGATTGTCGGAAAAACGACGTCATGCGACATCGCTTTTGGCGAAGGAAGGACAGCAAGTTCGTGGGTGAACCCGCCCCTCCCGGAAAATCCGGAAGCTCAATCCGTCCGCCGTTGTGGGAGCATTTAGGCAAGTTCGGTCATCAATTTCAACAAGGAATTTTCGCCAAATCCCAGCCTCCGGCATTGACTCTGCGGGGGGCGTCAGGGCCCGATGACGGAGGCAAAAAGAATCGCTTTTGAATCAATTAGATTCAGCAGCCGTTTTTAAAGTCGCGCCGAATCGTCACCGAAAAAATAAATTCGCTTGACTCGTTTTTTGGCCCTTCGGAAGCGATCAGATTTCGTCCATGTCGCAAGCTTCTCTTGTAAGCCCTTGAATTGGAGAGAAAAAATCCGTCATTTTTGTGACACAAGAGTGCAACGAAGTCGTCACAATCAGCAAGTGTATGAAGCCAAATAAAAAACCCGGCTCGGGGCCGGGTCTTTTAATCACATGATTTTGATCGGGCTTCAGGCCGACAGCGTCTTCACACGCTGTGCCAGACGCGAAACCTTGCGCGAGGCGGTATTGCGGTGAACCACGCCCTTGCTGGCAGCGCGAGCCAGTTCCGGTTCTGCGACCTTCAGAGCGGCCTTGGCCTGCTCGAGATCACCGGCGGCGAGCGCCTCTTCTACCTTACGGACGTAACCGCGAACGCGCGAACGGCGCGACTTGTTGATGGCGGTACGGCGGGCCATCTTGCGCGTCGCCTTTTTCGCCGAAGTTGTATTGGCCATATAAGTCTCTCTTCGAGTTCTGTCGCGAGCTCCGGCATGTTCGGCGTACCGAATGTTCGAACGCTTATCTGCCAGGAGCAATTGATGAAGCTTCAGTCAGCTTTCAAATACTGTGGGCGGGCATATAAAGGCAAAAGCGGCTTCCGTCAATGTGCATTCCGGCGTTTTTACCCCGAAAAGGCCGGAGTGCGGGGCAAGCGCCGCGACAAACCGTCCACGCCGCCGCTTGCGGCCGTCTTGCCATTGTCATTGTCCGAAACCACCCTAAACTCTCGGCGTACCCGGCCCCACTTGCAATAAACAGGAAACCCCATGCGTGTCACAGTCTTTTCCGCCAAGCCCTATGACGAGGAATTCCTGAAATCGGCCAATGAGGGCCGGCACGACCTGGTCTTCACCGAGGCCGCGCTGCATGCGCCGACCGCGCGGCTCGCCGCCGGTTCCAAAGCCGTCTGTGCCTTCGTCAACGACGATCTCGGTGCCTCGACGCTGTCAGTGCTGCACGAGGCGGGCGTGAAGCTGGTGGCGCTGCGCTGCGCCGGCTTCAACCGGCTCGATCTGTCAGCCGCCGACCGCCTTGCGATTGCCACGGCCCGCGTGCCGTCCTATTCGCCCTATGCCATCGCCGAGCACACGCTGGCGCTGGTAATGACGCTGAACCGCAAGATCCACCGCGCCTATAACCGGGTGCGCGAGGGCAATTTCGCGCTCAATGGGCTGCTCGGTTTCGATCTCCACGGCAAGACCGTCGGTGTGGTCGGTACCGGCGGGATCGGCCGCAACGTGATGCGGGCCTTTGCCGGCTTCGGCTGCGAGCTTCTCGCATTCGATCCGTATCCGAACGACGAGGCGATCGCGCTCGGAGCCCGCTATGTCGACAAGGCCGAGCTGCTCGACAAGGCGGAGATCATTTCGCTGCACTGCCCGCTGACACCGGAAACGCGGCATTTCATAGACGAGGAGGCGATTGCCGCGATGAAGAATTGCCGCATGCTGGTGAACACCAGCCGTGGCGGCGTCATCGACACGCTGGCCGTGATCGAGGGACTGAAGTCCGGCAAGATCGGCGCTCTGGCGCTCGACGTCTATGAGGAAGAAGAGGATCTGTTCTTCCGCGACCTCTCCTCAACGGTGATCCGCGACGACATCTTCGCCCGGCTGCTGACCTTCCCCAACGTGCTGATCACCGGCCACCAGGGCTTCTTCACCCAGGAGGCGCTGTTCAACATCGCCAAGACCACGATCGGCAACATCACCGCCTTCGAGGACAAGGGAGAGGCTCTGTTCCCGATCGACCGGCGATAGACCCTATTCGAAGACAATCCGCGGGAAATAGAAGGACACGACCCAGTTGGGGGCGTCGACGATTTCGCTGATCTTCAGGTCACCGCAGACCGAGCAGAGCATGTAGGCATCCTCGGCGTTGAGATTGCGCGTGCGGGCGAGGAGATCGATCATGTGGGAGACCGCGTCTCGAGCGGCCTGCATCAGATCCGGGCCGATGCCGGTGGTCACATCGTAGCCGGCGCTGTCCAGATGCCGCGAGATTGGACCGGGCGTGATGAAATGCGGGGTCCTGGGGGCGGCATCCTTGATCACCTCGACGGTGAGCGACACGTCCATCGCGGTTTCGATCGCTGTTCCGCAGACCTCGCCATCGCCTTGCGCGGCGTGGCAGTCGCCGACCGAAAGCAGCGCGCCCTCGACCTCGACCGGAAGATAGAGCACCGTTCCGGCAGCGATGTCGCGGATATCCATGTTGCCGCCGATCCGGCGCGGCGGGATGACGGAGTGGTTGCCGGGCTCCATCGGTGCCACGCCGATGGTGCCGATGAAGGGCCGCAGCGGCACGCGTGCGAGCGAATTGAAGACCGCAGGCGTCGCCACATCGGTCTCGTAATTCCAGAGCTTCAGCTTCGGCATGACGAACTGGTCGGAAAGCAGGCCGAAACCGGGGATGATCGCCGTCCAGCCGAAACCCGACGGTGCAAATTCATTGACCGTGACCTTCAGCGCATCGCCCGGCATCGCGCCCTCGACGAAGAGCGGTCCGGTCAGCGGATTGGCATCGGCAGGATCGGACGTCGTGACATCGTGGCTGGTGCTGGCATGGTGATAGTGGCCATTGCCGGCATCGCGACAGCAGAAGGTGACAGTGTCGCCGGAGCTGGCGCGCAGGACGGGACGGAGCGCCCGGTTCCAGCCGAGATGGCCGTCATGGGCGTGGATCGTGTGTGCATGCGGGAGCTTCATTCCCGTCCTCTCCCTTTCGCAACCTGTTCGCGCCCCTCAGTCGGCGCCGCGGTTGAGCCGTGCCCGCGCCAGCATGTAGGCTTCCGCCTCGATCATGTGCTCGGTCATGATGTCGCGCGCCCGGGTCCGGTCGCGCGCGCCAATCGCCTTGATGAGTTCGATTTGATAGAAAACGCCGCTTTCGCGCAAGCCCGGATTGCGGGTCTGGTAAATGGCGCGGCACTCGGCGAGGTCGCGCAGCAGATTGAGCAGCAGGCCGCAGGTGAAGCCGAGGACCGGGTTGGTCGCATGCCGGGCGAGCTCGGCGTGGAAATCGAGCTCGGCGAGGCGCTGGACATATTCCTCCTCCGTGGTCTCGGGCTTCTTCTGGTAGAGGCGGATGGTTTCCTGCAGGCCCTGCAAAGCGTCGAACGGCAGGTCGCGGGCGGCATCGGCGGCAAGCTCCGGCTCCAGCTTTTTGCGCAGGGCATAGATATTCGCAATGGATGGCGGCTCCTGCAGAAACAGGTTGGTGACCATCTGGATAGCCTCGGAGGGCTTGACAGAGCGCACGAAAACACCGCCACCGGGGCCGGTCTTGCTGGCGATCATGCCTTGGAATTCAAGGATCTTCAGCGCCTCGCGCACCGTACCCCGCGAGGCGCCAAGCGACGCCGGATCGAGCCATTCGGACGGAATCCGGTCGCCCGGATGCATGTTCGCCTCGATCATACGCTCACGCAGCGTGTCGGCGATGATGTCCGGCCGTTTGCGTTTCCTCTCCGAAAAGGGCGGGCCAAAGGCCTGCCGGCTTTCAATACTGGTCATGATGCTGTGTCGGGCTCCACCGGATGATAACATGCGGCCCTGTGACCGCCGTCCCCGTCCAGTGGTGGCACGGCGGACTGGCAGACATCAGTGCCGCGCGGACAGCGGGCGAAGAAGGCGCAGCCTTTCGGTGGATTGTAAGGATCGGGCAATTCGGCCTCGCGGTCTCCGCCGGACACGGCCTTGCGGCCCGGCGCCGGCGCGGATTTCAGCAGCAGATGTGTATAGGGGTGACGCGCGGCGGTAAAGACGGCATCGCGGCTGCCGAGTTCGACGATCCGCCCGAAATACATCACCGCCACCCGGTCGGAGATCGTCTCCACCACGGAGAGGTCGTGGCTGATGAACAGATAAGTGAGGCCGAAACGGCTCTTCAGGTCGTCGAGGATGTTCAGCACCTGCGCCTGCACCGAGACATCGAGCGCCGAAACCGGCTCATCGAGCACGATCACCTCCGGGTTGGCGGCGAGCGCGCGGGCGATGCCGATGCGCTGCGCCTGGCCGCCGGAGAATTCATGCGGATAGCGCTCGAGGAATTCCGGCGCCAGATGCACCGCATGCATCAGTTCCTCCAGTCGCTTTTCCCGCTCGGCCTTTTTCATGCCGAGCAGGTGGATCAGCGGCGCTTCGAGAATGGTGCGGATCTTCTTGCGCGGATTGAGCGAGGAGACCGGATCCTGGAAGACATACTGCACCTGCCGCGCCAGTTCGCGCGGGTTCTTCCGGGCCTCTTCGGCAAGGTCGCGCCCTTCGAAGGTGATGCTGCCGCCCGTCGGCCGGTCGAGCCCGGAGAGAAGTCTTGCAAGTGTCGACTTGCCGCAGCCCGACTCGCCGACAATCCCGAGGGTCTCGCCCTTCTTTACATTGATGGTGACGTCCTGAACGGCGTGAACAGCGGGGAGCGCCTTGCCGAACAAGGTCTTGCCGCCGCCGAAGATCCGTTCGGCGCTCTTGATTTCGATAAGCTCAGACATCGGCGTTCTCCCGGTTCAGCGGATGCAGGCAGCGCACGCCGCGTTCCTCGCCAAGCGGCGTCATCGGGATCTCGCCGTGGCGACAGTCCTCCTGCACATAGGGACAGCGGTCGGCGAATGCGCAGCCATCCGGCAGTGCGTTGACGACCGGCGGACGACCCTCGATGGCATCGAGCCGGCGTTCCGGCTCGCCCAGGACCGGCACGCAGTCGATCAGCTTCGACGTATAGGGATGGGCCGGGTTGTCGAGGATTTCGGCAGTGGTACCGGTCTCGACGATACGCCCCGCATACATCACGGCCACCCGGTCGCAGATCGCGGAGACGACGCCGAAATCATGGGTGATGAACAGGATGGCCGTCTGGCGCTCACGGCGGAGATTGGCCATCAGTTCGAGGATCTGCGCCTGCACGGTCACGTCGAGTGCCGTGGTCGGCTCGTCGGCGATGATCAGCCTGGCGTCGTTGGCAAGCGCCATGGCAATCGAGATGCGTTGCCGCATGCCGCCGGACAGTTCGTGCGGATAGGAATTCAGCCGCCCTTCGGCATTCGGAATGCGGACCGACTGCAACAGGTCGGCTGCTTTCTTGCGGGCCTCGCTGCCGGAAAGCGGCTGGTGTGCCTGGATCGCCTCGATGAGCTGGTCGCCGACGGTAAACAGCGGATGCAGAGTCGACAGCGGGTCCTGAAACACATGGCTGACGGCGCCGCCGCGCAGCTGGCGAATGCGTTCGTCGCTTGCGGCAAACAGGTCCTCGCCGGAAAACCAGGCGGCGCCGCCGGCAATGCGGCCGGGCGGCGTCGGCACGAGGCCCATCAGCGACATGGCGGTCACCGACTTGCCCGAGCCCGATTCGCCCACAAGGCCGAGGCATTCGCCTTCGCGCAGGTGAAGATCGACACCGCCGACGGCCTTGTAGATGCTGCCGCCAACATGGAATTCGGTGCGCATCTGCTGCACATCGAGAACAGCACCGTCGCGCGGCTTTTCCGCCGGCGCCTTGTCGCGCTTGACGGCTGTGCGGGCGCCGGGACGGGCGAGCGCCCCGGATTTCAGCCGCGGATCGAGCACGTCGCGGATCCCGTCGCCGAGGAGATTGATGCTCATCACCAGCGCGAAGATCATCAGGCCGGGCACCATGGAAACGAAGGCATCGGTGAACAGCACCTTGCGGCCATCGCCGAGCATCGAGCCGAGGTCCGCCTGCGGCGGCTGGGCGCCGAGGCCGAGGAAGGAGAGGCCGGCGGTCTCAAGGATCATCCAGCCGATCGTGGTCGACATGGTGATGATGATCACCGGCAGCACATTGGGCAGAACCTCGCCGAAGAGGATGGCGGGATGCGATTTGCCCGAGAGTCGTGCGGCATCCACGAACTCACGTCGTGAAAGTCCGAGCGTCATGCCACGGATGTTACGGGCGAAGAACGGGATGTTGACGACGGCGATGGCGTAAAGCGCGTTCAGCAGGCCTGGGCCGAGGACGGCGACGATCGCGAGCGCCAGCAGGATATACGGGAAGGCCATGACCATATCGATGCCGCGCATCAGAATATTGTCGGTGCGCCCGCCCGCATAGCCGGCGACAAGGCCGATCAGCGAGCCGAAGAAGGCGGCGATCAGCGTCGCCGAGATGCCGACGGCAAGACTGACCCGCGTGCCCCAGATCAGCCGCGAAAGCAGGTCGCGGCCAAGGGCGTCGGTGCCCAGCAGATGGCCTTCCGAGAAGGGCGGTGTCAGCCGGACGGACGGATCGGTTACATTCGGTGGCTGCAGCGGCAGGATGGGGGCGGCAAGCGCGACGATGACGATCAGGGCAAAGACGATGAGGCCCGCTGTCGCAAGCGTATTGTTGAGCAGAAGCCGGATCGCGCTCGGGCGGCCGCTTTTCTTCTTCTTTGCCGGTGTGGAAATCGCAGCATCGGTCATCAGCGCAACCTCGGATCAAGTATGGTCTGAACGACATCGGCGGCGAGGTTGAACAGCACATAGGCTGCCGCCACAACCAGAACGCCGCCCTGGACGGTGAGCAGGTCGCGGGTGGAGATCGCGGTTACCAGCATCGAGCCGATACCCGGCCACTGGAACACGGTCTCGATATAGACCGCGCCGCCGAGCACGAAGCCGGCCTGAATGCCGAGCACGGGAATGACGGAAACGAGCGCCGCCTTGAACGCATGGCGCATGATCACGCGCCGCTCCTTCAGTCCCTTGGCGCGGGCGGTGCGGATGTAATCCTGTCTGAGCACTTCCAGCATTGCCGTGCGCGTCAGCCGGGCGATCACGCCGGTGGCGACGACGGCAAGGGTGAAGGCGGGCAATATCAGATGTTTCAGAAGATCGAGCGGGCCGCCGCCGCCATAGATGGCGAACATCCCCGATGCCGGGAACCAGTGCAGCTTGACGGCGAACACCAGAATGAGCAGCAGGCCGAGCCAGAACGAAGGCACCGAGATGCCGATCAGCACGAACAGCGTCACCAGCTTGTCGGTGAGGCCGTATTGCCGCACCGCCGAGACGATGCCGGCAATCAGGCCGAGGATGGAACAGAGCACCATCGAAGTGCCGGCCAGGATCAGCGTATTGCCGAAGCGCTCCGAGATGATGTCGATTACCGGTCGGTTCTGGGTATAGGAGCGGCCGAAATCGCCGTGGAGAATGTTGCCGAGCCAGATGAAATATTGCTGCACCAGCGGCTTGTCGAGCCCGAGCGCCCTGTTGATGCGTTCGACGTTTTCCGGCGTCGCATAGGAGCCGAGAATGGCCGTTGCCGGATCGCCCGGGATCATCGCCATGATGGCGAAGACGATGATGGTCAGGCCAAACAGCACCGGAATGACGGTCAGAAGCCGCCGGAGGATATAATGTGCCATGGCGTATTCTCCGTGGTGGCCATGAATCCTGGAGGCGATGCGGCCCCGCTACTGGACCCACCCCGCCCTCTGTCGTCACCCTCGGGCTTGTCCCGAGGGTCTAAGCACGTATCAGCCCGACCGGCGTTTCGGGTCAGAAAAGGTCAGAAAGAAGTCTCTTGCCAACTGACCAGGGACTCCGCTCGCATGGAGAGGGGATTAGATCCTCGGGACAAGCCCGAGGATGACGCCCGTTCAGAGGACAGGTTTGCGCCCGAACATTGGACAGGTTTGTCGCCAATCCGGGCGCTTGGGCACCCGCTCGTCAGTTCGGCTTCGAAACCTTCTGCAGCTGCAGGAAGAACGAGGGCTGCAGCTTGAAGTTTTCGACGGTCGCCTTGGTCACGGCGTTCTGCTTCCAGTTGGCGACGAAGACCCACGGGGCATCGTCGTGGACGATATCCTGCATCTGCTTGTAGAGATCCGCGCGCTTGTCCTGATCGGTGGCGGTGCGGGCTTCCTCAAGCAGCTTGTCGACCTCCGGATTGGAATAGTAGCCGGAGTTGAAACCGCCCTTGTCGGGGAAGGCCTCGGTCCTCAGCGTCAGGAAGGGCAGGGTGTCCGGGTCGTTGGTCATCCAGGCCATTTCGGCCATGTCGGCATTGCCTTCGAGACCGGGGTTCACCTTGCCGAGGAAGGTGTTCCATTCATAGGTCTCGATCTTGACCGGAATGCCGACGGCTTCGAGATCAGCCTGGATCTGGGTGGCCATCGCCTGCGGCTCCAGCATGCCCGAGCCACCCTCGGTGACGTAGAAGGTCAGGTCCGAACCGTCATAGCCGGCTTCCTCGAGCAGCGACTTCGCCTTTTCGGGATCGTAGGGGTAGGGCGACAGGCTGTCGTCATAGGCCCAGGCGAAGGCCGGAGCGATCGGGCCGGCGGCAACGCTTGCCGTGCCCTGCAGGATGTCGTCGACGATCGCCTTCTTGTTGATCGCGTAATTGACTGCCTGACGCACCTTCTTGTCCTGGAACGGGCCGTCCTTGAGGTTCAGGATCAGGAACCAGACATGCGGACCTGCCTGTTCATAGACGGTGTAATTCGGGTCGTCGGAAAACTGCGACAGCGAATCCGGCGGCACCTCGACCATGACGTCGAGTCCGCCCGACATCATCTCGGCAACGCGGGTGTTGGCATCGGTGACCGGGCGGAAGACCACGGCCTCAAGCGGCGGCGCGCCATCCCAGTAGTCTTCGTTCTTCGAGACCACGACCTTGGCGTTCGGATCCCATTCCTCGAACTTGAAGGCACCGGTGCCCGACGGATGGCGGCCATAGTCCTTGCCGTATTCCTTCACCGCTTCCGGCGAGACGATCAGGCCGGTCGGGTAGGCGAGGTTCGACAGGAACGGCGCGTAGGCTTCCGAAAGCGTGAACTTCACCGTCAGGTCGTCAACGACCTCGACATTGTCGATGGCGGAGAAGTTGAAGGAGAGCGGGAACGGGCCGGTATCGTGGAACGGATGGTTCTCGTCGAGCATGCGATCGAAGTTGAACTTCACCGCCTCGGCGTTGAAAGGCGAGCCGTCATGGAACTTGACGCCGTCTCTGAGGTTAAAGGTGTAGGTCTTGCCGTCGTCCGAAATCGTCCAGTCGGTGGCAAGCGCCGGCTCGACCTCAAGCGTCCCGTCCTTGTAGCGCACCAGGCCGTCATACATGTTGACCAGGATACGGAAGTCGTTGACGGCGGTGTCGGTCGCGGGATCGAGCGATTTGGGCTCGGCGATCTGGCCGACGATCAGCACATTCGGCGGCGTCTGTGCCACGGCCGCGCCGGAAAAGGCGAGCGAAACAGCGGCAAACGCAGCTGCGAGAAGGCGTTTCATCAATCGGTTCTCCTCTGTTGTTGTTCCCTCAATTAATTATGAATATTTTTTAATATTCAAGCATTGATTATGATAAATTGTTTGAGTTCGGTTGTATAAGTCAACTTATGATGCAATTTCAGACTGTTGTGTCATTGGATGACAATGCTGGCATGGACTTGCTGCGCTGAATTAGTTTTTCCTCATAGGTTGTATTGCCTTAAAATTGCCTCTTAACGAGCATTTCTGCTGCTGGCCAAGGGTGGGCTGACGCCCGCCCGCACATCTGAAAGAGAAGGCGTTTGAAATGAGCAATATCGATATGAGCCGGCGCAGGATCATGATTGGTGGCGCCATGGCGGGGGCTCTGGCCGCGCTTGTCCCAGCGGCAGCGATGGCTTCCGCTCCGAAGGAGAACTATGCCGAAAGAACCCTGACGATCGGTCTCTTTTCCGGCGATATCAGTGCGCTTGCCGCCATCAAGGCGGCCCATCCCGTGGTGCAGCGATTTGCAAAACTTGAGCATGACGAGGCAAGCGCCGTTGGCGGCCTGCTGCTCGGCGCCGGCGCCGCGACACCGCAGCGGCCGCGCGACTTCGCCGACACGGTCGCGAAGCTGAAACAGATGGACCGGGGAACCGCCTTCGATCTGCTCTACGTCGATACCGAGATCGAGGGCCACAAGGCACTGCTCGGCATCCAGGCGGGTCAGGTCAAGGTTGGCGGCAGCGGCCTTGATGTCACCGTCGCCACCATCCTCGTGCCCTTTATCGAAAGCCACCTCGACATGCTGCACGCGGTGCGCACGGATCTCTCCGCCTGACTGAGCTGTAGCGACATCATCCCCTCGGGAAGAGGAGCGGCCTCATCCGCTGCGGTTCGGGATCTGGTACCGGACTGCGGCGGGTGAGGTCGAATTTTATCATCATAATTTGTTATTTAGCGAAAATTATCATAATAAATATCCCCTCATCCATCATTGGAAAGGGGAGACATGGCGACCGCACCGACAATCAATTCCGGACGGCTGAGGCAGCTTCTCGACGGCATCAATCGCTTCGGCGCCAGCGCTGGAGGCTTCAATCGTCCCGGTTTTTCTGATGCCGACATGGCCGTGCGCGATTTCTTTGCCGCGGAGATGGAGCGGGATGGCCTGGTCGTCTTTCGCGATGGAGCGAACTCGGTGTTCGGCCGTTTCGGTCCCGCGGACGGCCCCTGCATCATGGCTGGTTCCCATCTCGATACCGTCGTTGATGGCGGCGCTTTTGACGGCGCGCTCGGCGTTGCCGTCGCGCTCGAATGCGTGCGGGCGATGAAGGAGGTCGGTATCGTGCCGGCCACGCCGATCGAGGTTGCCGCAACCAGTGAGGAGGAGGGCCGTTTCGGCGGCATGCTCGGCTCGCAGGCGATGGCCGGGCTGGTGACGCGGGAATGGCTTGATACGGCGGTTGATGCCGATGGTTTGCGGCTCACGGATGCGATGGCGGGGCAGGGGCTGAACCCTGAGTCGGTTCTCACCTCGGTGCGCCCGAGGGGAAGCGTCAAAAGTTTCCTTGAACTGCATATCGAGCAGGGACCGGTGCTCGAGCGTGAAGGCATTGCCATCGGCCTGCCGACAGGTGCCACGGGCATCATCAATCTGCAGGTCACCCTCTCAGGCGTTGCCAACCATTCCGGCACAACGCCGATGGAAATGCGCGCCGATGCCTTTGCTGGGCTTGCCGAAATCGCCGTCAACATTCCGGCGCTGATCGAGGAGGCGGGTTCGGGCCGTATCACCATCGGCAAGGTCGAGCTTCAGCCGAACCATCCCCACACAGTGCCGGGGGAAGCGGTCTTCTCCGTGATCATCCGCGATGGTGATGAGGCTGTAATGGATACCCTCAACCGGCGCTTCGCCGAAGTCGCGGCCGTGGTCGCCAAGCGCCACAGGCTTGGCCTCTCCATCGAGCAGATGAGCGTCATCCCGCCCGTCGGCTTTGATCCGGGCCTTGTCGCGCTGCTGGAAGAGGAGGCGGCGCGGTTTGAACTGCCGGCGATGCGGATGATTTCCGGCGCCGGCCATGATGCCCAGACGATGATGTCGCTCTGCCCCTCGGCGATGATCTTCGTGCCGAGCCGCGATGGCATATCGCATGCGCCACAGGAGTTTTCGGAGTGGTCGGATATCGAAAAGGGCGCCGAGCTGATGCTTGCGGCGCTCGTCAGGCTTTCGGCTCAGCCGACAATATAGAGCTGGGTCGCGGCGAAAAGCACGGCCGCGATCGCGGCGAGAATGACGGCAGCGATCAGCGCAAGTTCGGCACTTGCTGTATTCGTCTGTGCTTTCCGGCTGGTTCTTTCTGGCATGACCGTCCTGACTGCATTCATGACTGCCACCATGGTGGATTTACCTTCCCGGTCTCTTAAGAAACATGGTTATCATTCTCTAAACACTTGAAACTTCGGAAGTGTTCCCGGCGTTTGCCAAGTGGGGTTCGCCGCGATAGAAGAAACGACCCGCGGCTAGAGCGCCGTGCATCCGTTCGGATGCACAAAGGACGCTCTAACCTATTGAATCTACGCATCGTGCTTTCCGAAAATCGATTCCGATTTTCGGGCCGATGCTGTAGACCAACGAAAGAGCGCCCAGATGGCCCGTGCCTTCCTTTATGTTCTTGATTCCTTCGGCATTGGCGGCGCGCCCGATGCCCGCGAATATGGCGATCTCGGCGCCGATACGCTCGGCCACATCGCCGAGTTCTGCGCCGCCGGCCTCGGCGATCGCGCCGGTCTGAGGGAAGGCCCGCTGGAATTGCCGAACATGGCATCGCTCGGCCTGCTGGAAGCGGCGAAGCTTGCCTCGGGCGCCTATCCGGCCGGCATGGAGCAGCCGGCGAGGATCTTCGGCCGCCACGGTGCGGCCACCGAGGTCTCGCGCGGCAAGGATACCCCCTCCGGCCACTGGGAAATCGCCGGCACGCCGGTGATGTTCGACTGGGGCTATTTTCCCGACGATGAGGTCTGCTTCCCGCAGCAACTGCTCGACACCATCTACTGGGAGGCCGATATCGCCGGCAGTCTCGGCAATTGCCACGCCTCCGGCACGGAGGTCATCAAGCGTTTCGGTCAGGAGCATATCTGGACCGGCAAGCCGATCTTCTACACCTCGGCCGACAGCGTCTTCCAGATTGCCGCCCATGAGTACCACTTCGGTCTCGACCGGCTGATGGCGCTTTGCGAGACGGTGCGCAAGCTGACCTATGACTATAATATCGGCCGCGTCATCGCCCGGCCCTTCGTCGGCGAAACCGAGGAGAGCTTCGAGCGCACGGGCAATCGCCGCGATATCTCCATCGAGCCGCCCGAAGCGACGCTGCTCGACCGGGTGGCAGCGGCAGGGCGCACGGTTCATGCCGTCGGAAAGATCTCCGATATCTTCGCGGGCAAGGGTGTGACGCGACACGTCAAGGCGAACGGCAACAAGGCGCTTGTCGATGCCAGCCTGAAGGCCATGGAGGTCGCCGAGGATGGCGATCTCGTCTTCACCAACCTTGTCGATTTCGACATGGTCTATGGTCATCGTCGCGATGTGCCGGGCTATGCGGCGGCGCTTGAAGCCTTCGACCGGCGCATCGGCGATATCGTCATGCGCATGCAGCCCGGCGACATCACCGTGCTAACCGCCGACCACGGCTGCGACCCGACCTGGCGCGGCACGGACCACACCCGCGAACGGGTTCCGGTGATCGCCTTCGGGCCCGGCATCAAACCCGGCTCCGTCGGTATCCGCGACACCTATGCCGATATCGGCGAGACGATTGCAGCCCATCTCGGCCTGGCACCCGGCGAGCACGGGAGGTCATTCCTGTGAAAAAGGCCGAACTCCACTGCCATCTCGAAGGCGCGACGCCGCCTGCGCTCGCCGCCAGGCTCGCCGACAAATACGGTATAGACCTGTCGCGCTATCTGGCCGACGGGCGCTATCTCTGGACCGATTTCTCGAGCTTCATCGATTGCTATGCCGCTGTCGCCGCGACCTTCCGTTCCGAGGAGGATTTCGCCGATCTCGCGGAAACCTATCTGACGGAACTGGCGGAAGCCGACACGATCTACAGCGAGCTTTTCATCTCGCCCGAGCAGGGCCTTGCCGCCGGTCTTTCCAGAGATGCCTACATGCGCGCGGTTTCCGAAGGCATCGAGCGGGCGAAGGCGAAGACCGGCATTGAATGCCGGATGGTGATGATCGGCGAGCGCCACATGGGGCCGGAGCAGGTGGAAGGCGCCGCGCGCTATGCCGTCGAAGGCCGGTTCCCGCTTCTGACGGGCTTCAACATGGCCGGCGACGAGCGCATGGGGCGTGTCGCCGATTACGCCCGCGCCTTCGATATCGCCCGTGAGGGCGGGCTGAAGCTCACGATCCATGCCGGCGAGGTCTGCGGACCGTTTTCGGTGCGCGATGCGCTGGATCTGGTGAAGCCGGACCGCATCGGCCATGGCGTGCGCGCCATCGAGGAGCCGGCACTGGTCGAGCGTCTGGCGGAGGAAGGTGTGGTGCTGGAGGTCTGCCCCGGTTCCAATGTTGCCCTTTCCGTCTTTGCCGACTTCGACAGCCATCCGTTGCGACGACTTTATGATGCGGGCGTCGGGGTGACGCTCAATTCCGACGATCCGCCTTTCTTTCACACCTCGCTTGCCCGCGAATATGCCATCGCCGCCGAGATGGGGTTTTCCGAAGCGGAAATTGCCGGAATGACGCGAACGGCGATCGAGGCGGCCTTTGTCGATGAGGCGACCCGCGCCCGGCTTCTGGCCCGGCTTTCGGATTGAAGTTGGTGGAAAAGCGCTGATGCGGCGCCTTGGCCGTCGGCAATGCTTGCCGTCGACCGCCGTTTTGCGCCATAAGCGGGAAACACTCGAAAAGACGGGACAGAAATCATGGACGGCGTCACGGTCATCTCTCACCCCCTGGTCCAGCACAAGCTGACGAAGATGCGGCAGAAGGATACCTCGACGGCGGGGTTCCGGCGGCTCCTGCGCGAAATCTCGACGCTGCTTTGCTACGAGGTCACGCGCGATCTTGAACTGACGATGGAAACCATCGAAACGCCGCTCACCGAAATGCAGGCGCCGGTCCTGGAAGGCAAGAAGCTGGTCTTTGCCTCGATCCTGCGCGCCGGCAACGGTCTCCTGGAGGGGATGCTCGATCTCGTGCCCTCGGCTCGCGTCTCCCATATCGGCGTCTACCGCGATCACGAAACGCTGGAAGCGATCGAATATTTCTTCAAGGCGCCGGAAGATATTGCCGAGCGTCTCGTCATCGTCGTCGATCCGATGCTCGCCACCGGCAATTCGTCGATCGCGGCCATCGATCGGCTGAAGGAACGCGGCGTCAAGAACATCCGCTTCCTCTGCCTGCTGGCAGCGCCGGAAGGCATCAAGCACTTCAGCGAAACCCACCCGGACGTGCCGATCTTCACCGCCTCGATCGACAGCCACCTGAACGAGCAGGGCTATATCGTCCCCGGTCTCGGCGATGCTGGCGACCGCATGTACGGAACTAAGTAAACCTTCCCGCGAAGGCGGAGCGTTCAGGCTGCAGGCAGACCACGAACACAAAAAAAGGCCGGCCCGGTAAATCCGGACCGGCCTTTTTCATTCTTTCGGCGTCTACTGCTTCTGCTGCAGCTGCTCGTTGACTGCGTCGTACTGCGCCTTCAGGTCTTCGTCATTGATGACGACGGTGTCGTCATCGCGCAGGCCCGACAGGATCTCGTTGTACTTTTCGGTCGCAAGCGCCTGCTGGAGCTGCGGCTTGACCTGATCGAAGGCAACCGGCGGCTTTTCGCGGACGTCCTCGACTTCGATGACATGGAAGCCGAACTGGGTCTGTACCGGCGTTTCGGTGTGTTCGCCGGGCTTCAGCGCGAAGGCGGCTTCTTCGAATTCAGGCACCATCTGGCCCTTGGAGAAATAGCCGAGGTCGCCGCCATTCGGGCCGGACGGGCCGGTCGAATGTTCCTTGGCGAGGTCTTCGAAGCTGGCGCCGTCATCAAGCTGCTTGATGATGTCCTTGGCTTCGTCTTCGGTCTTAACCAGAATGTGACGGGCGTGGACTTCTTCCTGCTTCGGCGCCTTGGCGACTTCCTCGTCGTAGCGGGCCTTCAGCATGTCGTCGGTGATCTGGTCATCGATGATCGAGGCCAGATATTCATTATAGAGTTCCTGCTGACGGAGGTCTTCCATGCGCGCCTTGAACGCGTCGGTCTGGTCGATGCCTTCCTTTTCGGCGGCGTCGGTGACGACCTTCATGTCGATCAGGCTCGAAAGGGCGACGCCGCGGAGCTGCTCGTCGGTCATCTGGCCGAACTGGCCCTTGAAGCGATCGAAGGTCTGCTGCAGTTCGGACTGGTGGATGGGCTCGCCACCCACCGTCGCGACCACCGGATCGTCGGTTGCTGCGTCCTGGGCGAAAGCCGGCGCGGCGAAACCAACCGCTGTTGCGAGCAGCGCGGCGGCTGCGAAATGTCTTTTCTGCATGAAATCACCTTTTGAATTGCGGGCGAATGCCTCCTGCTTCGCCCTGTCCGCCGAAAGCGGGAACACAGGAATGTGGCCATTGTGGAGCGGCCTTTGACGTTGACATCCCTTGACCCCCCTCTTATCTGTCTGCCTAGCCCGCGTCCAGAGAAGTTCCGGGCGACAGTAAGGTAAGACCCGCCTGCCGGAAAGCGGCAGGCCTGTCGCCGCGCAGAAGATGAACGATGAAAACTTTCGGAAAGAGCAATTGAAATGGTCTCACTCGGTGGCGTAGCCCGCAAATTGTTCGGTTCGGCCAATGACCGCCGGATCCGCTCCTACAAGCCGCGTGTGGCCGCGATCAATGCCCTCGAGGAGGAGATTTCAGCCCTTTCCAACGATGCGCTGAAGGCAAAAACCGACGAATTCAAGCAGCAGATTGCCGACGGCAAGACCCTCGACGATATCCTGATCGAAGCCTTCGCCGTGGTGCGCGAGGCTTCCAAGCGCGTTCTCGGCCTCAGGCCCTTCGATGTCCAGCTCATCGGCGGCATGATCCTGCACGAAAATGCCATTGCCGAGATGAAGACCGGTGAAGGTAAGACGCTTGTATCGACGCTTCCCGTCTATCTGAATGCGCTCGCCGGCAAGGGTGTCCACGTCGTTACCGTTAACGACTATCTGGCCCGCCGCGACAGCGAGACCATGGGCCGGCTTCATGCCTTCCTCGGCCTGACCACCGGCGTCATCCATCACGGTCTCGACGACCAGCAGCGCAAGGCTGCCTATGCATGCGACATCACCTACGCGACCAATAACGAACTCGGCTTCGACTATCTGCGCGACAACATGAAGATGCAGCGCTCCGAGATGGTCCAGCGCGGCCACAACTATGCGATCGTCGACGAGGTCGACTCGATCCTGGTTGACGAAGCGCGCACGCCGCTGATCATCTCCGGCCCGCTCGACGACCGCTCCGATCTCTATGTCGCGATCGACAAGGTCATCCCGATGCTGGAGGAGAGCGATTACGAGATCGACGAGAAGCAGCGCTCCGCCAACTTCTCCGAAGACGGCATGGAGAAGCTCGAAAAGCTTCTGACCGAGATGGGCCTGATGAAGGGCGCCTCGCTCTACGACATCGAGAATGTCGCGATCGTCCACCACCTCAACAATGCGCTGAAGGCGCACAAGCTGTTTTCGCGTGACAAGGACTACATCGTCCGCGACGACGAGGTCGTGATCATCGACGAATTCACCGGCCGCATGATGCCGGGCCGGCGTTATTCCGAAGGCCAGCACCAGGCGCTGGAAGCCAAGGAAAACGTCAAGATCCAGCCGGAAAACCAGACGCTCGCCTCGATCACCTTCCAGAACTATTTCCGCATGTACGACAAGCTCGCCGGCATGACCGGCACGGCGGCGACGGAAGCGGAAGAATTCGGCAACATCTACGGCCTCGACGTCGTTGAAGTGCCGACCAACCTGCCGATTGCGCGTCTCGACGAAGACGACGAAGTCTATCTGACGGTTCAGGAAAAATACCAGGCGATCGTCTCCGAGATCAAGGAAGCCAAGGAAAAGGGCCAGCCGGTTCTCGTCGGCACCACCTCGATCGAAAAGTCCGAGCTTCTGGCCGCCGCCCTTCGCCGCGACGGCATTTCCGATTTCAGCGTGCTGAACGCCCGCTACCACGAGCAGGAAGCCTTCATCATTTCGCAGGCCGGTGTGCCGGGCGCGCTGACGATCGCCACCAACATGGCCGGTCGCGGTACCGACATCCAGCTCGGCGGCAACCTCGAAATGCGTATCGAAGCCGAACTTGGTGGCACCGAACCCGGCATCGACATCGTCACCAACGAGCAGGGCCAGAAGGTCGAGGTCGAGCGCAAGTTCACGCCGGCCGGTCCTGAGCGTGAGGAAAAGGAAAAGGCGATCCGCGCCGATGTTGCCCGGCTGAAGGAGCAGGCGCTTGCCGCCGGCGGTCTTTACGTGATCGCCACCGAGCGCCACGAAAGCCGCCGCATCGACAACCAGTTACGCGGCCGTTCCGGTCGTCAGGGTGACCCTGGTCGCTCGAAATTCTATCTGTCGCTGCAGGACGACCTGATGCGCATCTTCGGTTCCGACCGGATGGAAAGCATGCTGACCAAGCTTGGCCTGAAGGAAGGCGAGGCGATTGTCCATCCCTGGATCAACAAGGCTCTGGAGCGCGCGCAGAAGAAGGTCGAAGCCCGCAACTTCGACATCCGCAAGAACCTTCTGAAGTACGACGACGTGCTGAACGACCAGCGCAAGGTCGTCTTCGACCAGCGCAAGGAACTGATGGATTCGGAGGACATCTCCGACATCGTCGTCGACATGCGCCACGAAGTCATCGAAAACGCCGTCAAGCGCCGAATCCCCGAACGGGCCTATGCCGAACAGTGGGATGTTGCCGGCCTGAAGGAAGACTGTGTCCGCCTGCTCAACCTTGATCTGCCGATAGAGGAATGGGCGCAGGAGGATGGCATCGCCGAGCCGGAGATCGAGCAGCGCATCATCGACGCAGCCGAGAAGGCCGCTGCTGTCCGGGCCGAGCAGGCAGCGCAGTTCGGTCCCGACGTGCAGAAATATGTCGAGCGGCAGGTGACCATGCAGGCGCTCGACCATCTCTGGCGCGAGCATATCGTCAACCTCGATCATCTGCGCTCGGTCATCGGCTTCCGCGGCTATGCTCAGCGCGATCCGTTGCAGGAATACAAGGCCGAGGCCTTCGAACTGTTCCAGGCGCTGCTGACCAATATGCGCGAAGTCGCGGTTTCGCAGATTTCGCGCGTCCAGCTCGTGCGCCAGGCACCGCCGCCGGAAGCCGAGCCGGCCGTCGATCCGGCGCAGATGCGTGCAAGCCACATCGATCCGGATACTGGTAATGACGAGATGGCTGAGGCCGATGCGGTTGGCGAGACCGACGTGATGCCGGCGGAATGGGCCAATACCGGTCGCAACGATCCTTGCCCGTGCGGCTCCGGCAAGAAGTTCAAGCATTGCCACGGCCGGCTGCTCGCCTGAGCAGCCGTCTTGGTGCTTGAAAGCGGCGGCCATCCGGGTTACAAAGCGAGCATGATGAACACGATGAACAACATTGCTAACTGGTGGTGGGCTCGCTAATAGGCGGCCACGATCACGCATGTTCATCTGAACTGACGAAGCCGCCCCACGATCGAGGCGGCTTTTTTGCTTCTTGCCGCCTTGTGCGGGGTGAAATTTGGCGGCGCCTGCGACGGCGCCAAGCAAGGTGGAGCACGGGACTATGAGCCTTCAGGAACGGCCGGATGGCGGTGAGAGCTATCAGACCAAAGGTGGCGTGAACATCACCCGCACGCGGCGCGAAGTCGGTTACGACGATGCGATTTCGAGCTATATCGAGCGGCTCGACGAGCGGCGCGGTGCGGTTTTCTCTTCGAATTACGAATATCCGGGGCGCTACACCCGCTGGGATACGGCGATCATCGATCCGCCGGCTGCCATCTCCTGCAATGGCCGCGCCGTGTGGCTCGAAGCCTTCAATGGCCGCGGCGAAGCGCTGCTGACACTCATCCTGCCGGTGCTGGAAAACCTCGATGCCGTCACGGTCACCGGCAAGACCAACCGGCGCATCGACCTCACCGTTGCCGCGCCTGACCGCCAGTTTACCGAGGAAGAGCGGTCCAAGGCGCCGACGGTCTTCACCGTGCTGCGCGCGATTGTCGACCTGTTCTATTCCGACGAGGATGCGAGCCTCGGCTTCTATGGCGCCTTCGGCTACGATCTCGCCTTCCAGTTCGATGCCGTCGACCTGAAGTTGGTTCGCCCGGACGATCAGCGCGACATGGTGCTGTTCATCCCAGACGAGGTGCTGATGGTCGACAACCACGCCGCCAAGGCCTGGATCGATCGCTATGATTTCGAAAAGGACGGTGTCACGACCGAGGGCAAGGCCGGCGATATCGCCTCCGAGCCTTTCGCGCCCTCCGATCGCGTGCCGCCGAAGAGCGATCATCGCCCCGGCGAATATGCCGAACTCGTGGTCAAGGCCAAGGAAAGCTTCGTGCGCGGCGACCTGTTCGAGGTCGTTCCCGGCCAGAAGTTCATGGAGCGCTGCGCCAGCAAGCCGTCGGCGATCTCCAAGCGGCTGAAGGCCACCAACCCGTCGCCTTATTCCTTCTTCATCAATCTCGGCAATCAGGAATATCTGATCGGCGCGTCGCCGGAAATGTTCGTCCGGGTCACCGGACGTCGTGTCGAGACCTGCCCGATTTCCGGCACGATCAAACGTGGCGAGGATCCGATAGCCGACAGCCAGCAGATCCTCAAACTCCTGAATTCGCAGAAGGACGAATCAGAGCTTACCATGTGCTCCGACGTCGATCGCAACGACAAGAGCCGGGTCTGCGAGCCGGGCTCGGTCAAGGTCATCGGCCGTCGCCAGATCGAGATGTATTCGCGTCTGATCCACACTGTGGACCATATCGAGGGCCGGCTGCGTCGCGGCATGGATGCCTTTGACGCCTTCCTCAGCCATGCCTGGGCGGTGACGGTCACCGGTGCGCCGAAGCTCTGGGCGATGCGCTTCATCGAGCGCCACGAGAAGAGCCCGCGCGCCTGGTATGGTGGTGCCATCGGCATGGTCGGTTTCAACGGCGACATGAACACGGGCCTGACGCTCCGGACCATCCGGGTCAAGGACGGTATCGCCGAGGTCCGTGCCGGCGCGACCCTGCTCTATGATTCCGTGCCCGAAGACGAAGAGGCGGAGACCGAATTGAAAGCTTCAGCCATGCTCGCCGCCATCCGCGAGGCGGAGGCCGCCAAACTTGCGCCTGCAACCCGTTCGGTCTCGAAAGCCGGGGCAGGGCTCAAGATCCTGCTGGTCGATCACGAGGACAGTTTCGTCCACACGCTCGCCAACTACTTCCGCCAGACCGGCGCCGAAGTGGCAACGGTGCGCTCGCCGGTGGCCGACGAGACCTTTGATCGCGTCAATCCGGATCTGGTCGTGCTGTCGCCCGGACCGGGCAGCCCGAAGGATTTCGACTGCAAGACAACGATCAAGAAGGCGCGCAGTCGCAACCTGCCGATCTTCGGCGTCTGCCTCGGCCTGCAGGCGCTTGCGGAAGCCTATGGCGGCACGCTGCGCCAGCTCGCCGTGCCGATGCACGGCAAGCCGTCGCGCATCCGCATCCTCGAGCATGGCCGCATGTTCGACGGGCTGCCGGGCGAGATCACCGTCGGCCGCTATCACTCGATCTTCGCCGATGCCGTACAGCTTCCCGCCGAGTTCGCGATTTCGGCGGAAACCGATGATGGCATCGTCATGGGCATCGAGCATCAGAGCGAGCCGGTGGCAGCGGTCCAGTTCCACCCCGAATCGATCATGACGCTCGGCGGCGATGCCGGCATGCGGATCATCGAGAATGTTGTGGGCAAGCTTGTTGGCCGCGCCGACGAAGCGCCCGTCGGGCGAAAGGCCGCAGGCTGACGCCAGCGACGCTGTCTTGCCATTGTCGTGGCGATCGACTAGCAAGCGCTCAAGCCGAACGGGCAGACAGATCAGAACAGGCGGGCCTCGCGCCCGCGCGCAGTGCCGTGACGGGGGGCGTATATGAGTGGTGGGCAGAAAAAAAGCGGTGGCCTTCAGCCCCGCCAATTGGCACTCGCCACGATTCCGCTTTCCGTCCTGGTGCTCGCGATAAAGCTCGGCGCCTGGCGCCTCACGGGCTCTGTCGCGTTGCTTTCAGACGCGCTCGAATCAATCGTCAATGTCGTCGCCTCCATCGCCGCCTATGTCGCCATCGTCTATGCGGCGAAGCCTGCGGACCACGATCACCAGTTCGGTCATCACAAGGCCGAGTATATCTCCGCGGTGATCGAGGGGGTCGCGATCGTCGTTGCGGCGCTGTTGATCTTCAAGGAAGCGGCGGTGGAGCTGTTCCATCCGTCGATGCCAGACGACATCTATCTCGGTCTGGGCGTCAACATCGTCGCAAGCGTCATCAACGGCATATGGGCCTATGTGCTGATCCGGGCCGGCCGGTCGCTCCGGTCTCCGGCGCTGGTGGCCGATGGCCTGCATATCCGAACGGATGTCGTGACCTCTGTCGGCGTCGTGATCGGCCTCGGCGTCGCGCTTGCGACCGGCTACGCCATCTTCGACCCGCTGATCGCGCTTCTCGTTGCCGCCCACATTCTCTACGCTGGCTATCGGCTGATCGTCGAATCGGTCGGCGGGCTGATGGATGTGGCGCTGACCCAGGAGGAGGAGGACGCCATCCGCACGGCGATCCTCGAAAATGCCGATGGCTCCTCCGGCGTTCACGATCTGCGCACGCGCCGCGCCGGCTCGGCGGCCTTCATCGATTTTCACCTGGTGGTCAGCGAGGCCATGCCGGTGGGCGAAGCGCACGACATCTGCGATCGACTCGAGGCTGCGATCAAGAAGGCCATTCCCGGCGCATCGCTGGCCATCCATGTCGAGCCCGAAGGCGTCAAGGCGCACGGCGTCCGGGTTCGCATCCACTAGAACTTCGAAGGTGATCCATGGTCAAGACAGATGTTTCAGGGCTCTCCCAGCTCGGGCATGCCGTCGACGCTCCGTCCTCTCCTGAAGAGGCGGTGATGGAAAAGGTTCCGTTTTCGCAAGCGGGGACGGATTTCGTCGTGCGTTTCACCGCGCCGGAATTCACCTCGCTCTGCCCGATGACCGGCCAGCCGGATTTCGCCCATATCGTGATCGACTACATTCCCGGCGAATGGCTGGTTGAATCGAAATCGCTGAAGCTCTTCCTGCATTCCTTCCGCAATCACGGCGCCTTCCACGAGGATTGCTCGATCTACATCGCCAAGCGTATCGTGGAGCTGACCGAGCCGAAATGGCTGAGGATCGGTGCCTACTGGTATCCGCGCGGGGGAATTCCGATCGACGTGTTCTGGCAGACCGGCGCGCCGCCGGAAGGCGTGTGGCTGCCCGACCAGGGTGTGGCCCCCTATCGCGGGCGCGGATAAACAAAAAGGCGGCACCTTGCGGGGCCGCCTTTTTGCGTTGGATGGGACGGCGCTCTTAGCCGGCCATCATGGCGATGCCGGCAAGGGCGGTCAGGCCGCCGAGGATGCGCGACAACGTCATGCCGCCAAAGCGGTTGAGGCCAATGCCGAGGCCGACGCCGGCGGCATGCAGAAGCGCTGTTCCGGCCATGAAGCCGAGGCCGAAGGTAAGAGCGCCCGCGCCGCCAAGCTCGGTGCCGTGCGCATAGCCATGGAAGAGGGCAAACACCGCGACGACAGCTGCAGAAACCGTGGCGGGAACCCTTACCGCAAGGGCCACCAGCAGGCCGAGGCCGACGACGGAGGCGAGGATGGCAGGCTCGACAAAAGGCAGGGACATGCCCGACAGCGCCAGCGCGAAGCCGATCCCCATGGTGATGACGAAGGAAGCCGGCACGATCAGCATCGCACGGCCGCCGATCATCGCAGCCCAGATGCCGACGGCAACCATTGCCAGGATATGGTCCGCACCGAACAGAGGGTGCGAAAGCCCGGCCATGAATGAGCCATGCTCGGCCGGATTGAGATGGGCGAAGGCCGGTGCGGCGGCGGCAAGGAGAATGCCAGCGGAAAGGATGGCAGGCCGGGCGGTGCGTGCGAACATTGTTCCCTCGTTCGTGTCAATGAAATCAAGGTGTTCAGACTATCGCCCCGCCGGCGCTCCTGTCCATGGGGAATTTCGCGTAGCCAGCGACGCTGCCCGCTGAAAAGCCGCCCGGCGTTGGTCCGGGCGGCTTCGTACATGGAGGTTGCCGTTTACTTCAAAACCCGCGGCTCGGCTTTCGTCTCGCCACCCGACTGACGTTCGAACATCCAGCCCGGATATTCGCGTGGCAGGGCGGAGACGGCGTTGAGGCGCTCCATCTCCTCGGCGGTGAACTCCACCGCCGTCGAGGCGATGTTGTCGTGGAGCTGCTCGACCCGCTTGGCGCCGACGATGACGCTGGTGACGACGGGCTGGTAGAGCAGCCAGGCAAGCGCGATCTGGGCGACAGAAACACCCTTGGCATTCGCGATCTCGCGCATCACGTCGATGACGGCAAAGCCGCGATCCTTGTCGACGGGCGGAAAGTCGAAATTGACGCGGCGACCGTTGTCGTCCGACTGGCTGTCGCGGTCATATTTGCCCGACAGGAAGCCGCCGGCCAGCGGCGACCAGACCATCAGCCCGACGCCCTCCGATTTCAGCATCGGCACGATCTCGCGCTCGAGGTCGCGGCCGGCAATGGTGTAATAGGCCTGCAGCGACTGGAACGAGGCAAGGCCCTTGCGTTCGGAAATACCGAGCGCCTTGGCGATCTGCCATGCCGCCCAGTTGGAGACGCCGACATAGCGGACGTGGCCATGGCGGACGAGGGTGTCGAGGGCTTCCAGCGTCTCTTCGATCGGCGTCTGGTTGTCGAAGCCGTGAAGCTGGTAGAGGTCGATATGGTCGGTCTGCAGCCGGGTGAGGCTCTTCTTGACCTGTTCCATGATGTGATAACGCGACGAACCGCGCGCATTCGGCCCGTCACCGACGCCGCCGAAGACCTTGGTGGCGATGACGATTTCGTCGCGGGGAACGTTGAGGTTCTTCAGCGCCTGGCCGGTGATTTCCTCCGACAGGCCGTCTGAATAGACATTGGCGGTGTCGATGAAATTGATGCCGGCATCGAGCGCGGAAGAGACGAGTTCATCGGAGGCTTTCTGGTCGAGTTCGCCGATGGCGGTCCAGAAGCCTTTGCCGCCGAAGGTCATGGTGCCGAGGCAGAGTTCAGAGACCTTGAGGCCGGAATTTCCAAGTCGATTGTAACGCAAGGGATGTTCCTTTCGCGTCTGCAGAATGCCGCAAATGAAGATGCGGATGCTCGTCATGCGGCAAAATGGATCAATGATGATTGGATTATAAATACTGGTTGGGTGTCCGATACCGAACACCACTTTTACGTGGGGTGTCGCGGGCACGCTTTCAAGAGTGGGCGCCGAATATGCGCTTCATCGCGGCCTTTGCAGTTCGGGACATTGTATTGCCGGTTCATTGGCATTAAGTCGGGAGGGAAGAACCCTGATTCCGGAGTTGCAGATGAACGACGAAGAAGACGACAAGAAGACCGAACTGCCCTTGGGCAAGGAAGCTGAAGCCAATCTGTTCAAGTCGCGGTCGATCTTCATCTACGGGCCGATCACCCAGGACCTGGCGCAGCGGGTGTGCTCGCAGCTCGTCGCGATGGCGGCGGTTTCCGATGAGGATATCCGCGTTTACGTCAACTCGCCGGGCGGGCACGTCGAATCCGGCGATTCCATCCATGACATGATCAAGTTCATCAAGCCGAAGGTGATCATCATCGGCTCCGGCTGGGTCGCCTCTGCCGGCGCGCTGATCTATGTGGCGGTTCCGAAGGAACAGCGCATCTGCCTGCCGAACACGCGCTTCCTGCTGCACCAGCCCTCCGGCGGCACCCGCGGCATGGCATCGGATATCGAGATCCAGGCCCGCGAGATCATCAAGATGAACCAGCGCCTGATCAAGATCTTCTCCGAGGCCACAGGCCAGCCGGAAGACAAGATCGCCAAGGATATCGATCGCGATTACTGGCTTTCCGCACAGGAGGCCATCGACTACGGCCTCGTTTCGCGGATCGTCACCAGCCAGGCTGACATCTGAGCGCATCTGACGTAACAAGGACGCCGGGCCAACTGCCCGGCGTTTTTGTTTTGACGGAGGGGATATGCTGAGGGCGTTTTCGGCACAGAGCCTGTTCATGGGTCTGCTGGTGGCCTTTGTCGGCTTTGCCAGCTCGTTTTCGGTCGTGCTGCAGGGACTTGAGGGCGTCGGCGCCAGTCATGCGCAGTCGGCATCGGGCCTGATGGCGCTTTCGATCGTCATGGGCCTTTCCGGCATCGCGATCTCCGCCGTGACCCGCATGCCGGTTTCCATCGCTTGGTCGACGCCAGGTGCGGCGCTCTTGGCGACGGCCGGTCCGCTTGGCGGCGGCTTTGCCGAAGCGGTCGGTGCCTTCATCCTCGCCAATGTGCTGATCGTGCTGGCTGGCATGCTGCGCCCGGTCGGGCGTGCCATCTCAGCCATTCCCTCACCGCTGGCGAACGCCATGCTCGCCGGCGTGCTGATCGGTCTCTGCTTCGCCCCGGTCGAGGCCGTGGCCTTCAACCCGCTGCTCGGCCTGCCGATCGTGCTGGCCTGGCTCGTTGTCGGTGCCTTCAACCGCTTGCTGGCTGTGCCGGCGGCACTCCTGGCCTTTCTCATCGTGCTGTTTTTCGGTGTCGATATCCCACCGGATGCCTGGCAGGGGCTTGGCGCGAGCGCTGTGCCGCGGCTGATCTGGGTGACGCCCGAGTTCAGCCTGCAGGCGGCGATCTCGATCGCGCTGCCGCTCTTCATCGTCACCATGGCCTCGCAGAACATTCCCGGCGTCGCGATCCTCAACATCAATGACTACCGGCCTTCCGCCGGTCGGATGTTCACGGTCACCGGCCTGTTCTCGCTTGCAGCCGCGCCCTTCGGCGGACACGGCGTCAATCTCGCCGCCATTACCGCTGCGATGTGCGCCGGGCCGGATGCGCATCCCGACCCGAAGCGGCGCTATTGGGCGGCAATCGTCGCCGGTGTGTTCTACATCGTCTTCGGGCTGCTGAGCGGCCTTATCGTGCTGCTCGTGTCGCTGGCACCGCCGGTGCTGATCGAGGCGGTGGCGGGGCTGGCGCTGATCGGGGCCTTTTCGGGCGCCGCCCTTGCCGCCTTCAAGGATGCGGATGCGCGCGAGGCCTCTGCGGCGACCTTCCTCGTTGCAGCCTCCGGCGTCGGCTTCTTCGGCATCTCCGGTGCCTTCTGGGGGCTTGCGACCGGACTGGCGATCTACGGCCTGAAGCGCGCCGTCGACGCCCGCCGCGCGAAGGCGCCATGAGGGGCGGATGTTTTCCGATTGCAATTTTCCGGGCAAGCGGCTATCAAACCGCCATGACCACGATTGCTGCACAGAACCCGGTTTCGATTTCGCGCGCTCCCGCGCCAGCCGTTCTGCGCGCCTCGCTCCTTCTTCTCGGCCTTATCCGCGGTTGCCGGGTCCTGTAAGGAGCGCCCGGCGGCCGGAAAGCCGCTCGGCACCAAGCGCTCCTTCATCCCACATATCGACGAAAACATGAGGACGGCAACGCCCGGATTGCGCTTTGAGAGCGACCGGCAGCCGAGGACAAGATGGACGTGAGAAACACCACCCCGAAGGGCATGCCGGCAGCGGCGAACAAGTATCAGCCCTATTCGCAGATCAACCTGACCGACCGGCAGTGGCCGTCGAAACGCATCGAGAAGGCACCGATCTGGTGTTCTGTCGATCTGCGCGATGGCAATCAGGCGCTGGTCGATCCGATGGGGCAGGACCGCAAGGCCCGCATGTTCCAGCTGCTGCTGGACATGGGCTTCAAGGAAATCGAGATCGGCTTTCCGTCGGCCTCGCAGACCGATTTCGACTTTGCCCGCTGGTGCGTCGAAAACGATCAGGTTGGCGACGATGTTTCCCTGCAGGTGCTGGTGCAGTGCCGGCCGGAACTGATCACCCGCACCTTTCAGTCGCTGGAAGGCGCGCGCCGCCCGATCGTGCATTTCTACAATTCCACCAGCGAACTGCAGCGTCGTGTCGTGTTCGGCAAGGACGTTGCCGGCATCAAGCAGATCGCCGTCGACGCGGCGAAGATGATCACCGACATGGCCGCCAAGGCCGGCGGCGGCTATCGCTTCGAATACTCGCCGGAGAGCTTTACCGGCACGGAGCTGGACGTGGCGCTCGAAGTCTGCAACGCCGTCATCGAAGAGGTGAAGCCGACCGCCGATAACAAGCTGATCATCAACCTGCCGTCGACCGTCGAGATGTCGACGCCGAACATCTATGCCGACCAGATCGAGTGGATGTGCCGCAATCTCGACAATCGCGAGAACCTGATCATCTCCGTCCATCCGCACAATGACCGTGGTACGGGCATCGCAGCGGCCGAACTCGGCGTCATGGCGGGCGCTGACCGCGTCGAAGGCACGCTGTTCGGCAATGGCGAGCGCACCGGCAATGTCGATATTGTCACGCTGGCGCTGAACATGTTCACGCAAGGGGTCGATCCGGAGCTGGATTGCTCCGACATCGAGCGCATGAAGGCCGTCTACGAATATTCGAACCAGATGGTGATCCCTGAACGTCATCCTTACGTCGGCGAACTGGTCTACACGGCGTTCTCCGGCTCCCACCAGGATGCGATCAACAAGGGCATGAAGGCGATCCGGATGGCCAACAAGCCGATCTGGGAAGTGCCCTATCTGCCGATCGATCCGCAGGATGTCGGGCGCACCTACGAGGCGATCATCCGCATCAACTCGCAGTCCGGCAAGGGCGGCATCGCCTATATCCTGCAGAGCGACCACGGCATCCATATGCCGCGCGGCCTGCAGGTCGCCTTCCGCGAACTGATCCAGAAGATCACCGACGAGGAGGGCCGCGAACTGCCTTCCAAACGGATCTACGACACCTTCATGGAGCATTATGTCGACCAGCCCGATGGCCGCATCAAGTTCATCGACCACCACACCTATCCGCAGGGGGAGGCTAAGGGCGTGCGCGTCGTCACCGCCGAGATCACGGACAGGGGCGAGAAAAAGCGGATCGACGCCAAGGGCAATGGCCCGGTCGACGGCTTCATCAACGCGCTGTCGGCCTATCTCGGCACCAAGCTCTCGGTTGCCGATTATTCCGAGCATTCGCTGAACCAGGGCTCGGATGCCAAGGCGATTGCCTATGTCGAGGTCGAGTATGATGGCGGCAGGATGTTCGGCGTCGGCATCAACACCAATATCGTCGCGGCATCCCTCGAGGCCATCGTCTCGGCCGCAAACCTGGTGCTGGCGGCGAAGGCGGGCTGAGGTCGTCAGTTCTGCATCATGTCGAAGCCGGGAGCGATGCGCTTCCGGCTTTTTTGCAGGGCCTAGAGTTTCAGATAGGCAGCCTGAGCGAGCTCCGGCATGTCGGCCTCGGAAGAGGGGCCGACGAGGGCGAACAGCGCGCGCTCACCCTGCCACCACGCGACAGTGAGGTTGTCGCGGATCGTTTCCTGGACTTCGCTCAACTGATGCTCTTCGGACACCGGCCGGGCCAGGATGAACACCGAAAGCAGGTCGCCGGAGGTGTTGCGATAGAAGAGTTCGACGCCAGGCAGGCGGTTGATGGCGACGATACGCGCGCCCTCGAAGATCTGGGTGGTACCCTCGAAGGATGGGACGGTCATTTCGAGGCCTGTCATGCGGCGCACAAGCTCCGCCACGGCGCCCTCGTCCTCGGGGCCGACATCGGTCATCGGCTGGAAGCTTTTGCCAAAGATCCGGTAATTGGAACAGATGTCGTCAATCCAGTCGTCGTTCTGGTCGACGCTAAGGGCGAGCGTGTTGAGCCCGCCCGGATCGCCGCTGCGCGAGAAGCTCATGCCGGCGGCGACGCCAATGCCGAGCAGGGTCAAACCAAGCAGGAACGGCAGCAGCGGCCGCCGGCGCAGTGAGGACAACCAGCCCGTCTTTCTGTTCTTGCTCTTGACCGCGATATCCATCTTGATCCTGAAAGGCATCCAATTCCGGCGGGATCGTTCCACGCCTGTGATCGCCTGGCGTCCCGCATTCCTGATGTGGCATGCCCCGTCGATCTGAAAGCCTGTCCGAATTCCGGGCCGGCAGGGATACCGCGCGCGATATTGCCTTCTCGAACCCTCGGAAACAAGGGGGCACAAGAACAGTTGCCCGGCTTTCAGCGTTTTATGCGCCTGGTTTTCCCGAAGGCTGCCCGTTGCTAGGTTTCCGTCAACTCTGGAACCGCTATCGCCAAAAAATGTGACCGATTGTTGCAAAATGTTGCGGCATGACTTGCGAAGAGGAACAGACCGAGGAAGAATGTGCGCCGGGGATTTAAAATGACCTGTTTTAGGTTTATAGGCGTGGGGGCTTAATCAGTTGAATGATCGTCTGCAAAATACGGGAACGTCATGACCGAGACCCTGCAAGGTGCCGCGGCGACAAGACAGGCTATCATCGATACCGCGCTCCGCCTGTTTGGCGAATACGGTTACAATGCTGTTTCGACCCGCAAGATCGCTGAACATGCGAATGCCAATATCGGCAGCATCGCCTATCACTTCGGTGGCAAGCCCGGACTGCTGCGCGCCTGCGCGCTCTATGTCATCGAGGCGGCGGAGGAAAGCCTCGGCAAGGGGATTCTCGATGCCATTCCTGACGACATGTTGCCCGAGGAGGCCCGCACCGACCTCATCCACACCGTGCTGTTGATGGTGACGCCCATCACCGGGCGCGACGACGCCGAGGCGATCTCGACCTTCATGATGCGGCATCTTGCTCAGCCGAGCGATGCCTTTGACCTGATCTATGATCAGTATCTGGCGCCGCTGCACAAGCACCTGCAGCAATTGCTGGCGCGAGCCGCCCATCGCGATCCGGAAAGCGAAGAGACGCGGGTGCTGACCTTCACGCTGCTCGGCCAGTCGATGTATTTCCGGCTGTGTCGCCATATCGTCCGGCGGTCGATGCATTGGGAGAGCTTCGGGCCGGCCGAGTGCTCGCAGGTGCGCGCCGCGCTGGAAATCAGCATCAATTCGCTGATCGATGCCTATGCGCTGGAGCCGGCAGCGTAGGAAAAGCGGAATTCGCTTTCCGGCTCGATGGCGCCGCTTTCGGCGCTGAGCGCATGGCGCCGGCAGTGCATTTCCCACTGACCGGGCTTGCCGGATACCGAAATCATGTTGAAGGCCGATGGCGGCTTCTTGCCGCCGGTGCCCTGGCCTGCCGCGGCAATGCCGATGACCGGTGTCTTGCCCTGCGGCGTCTCGATGAAATTCACCGTGTTGAGATGGGTGTGGCCGTGCAGGACGAGCTCGCAGCCGCCGGTAGAGATTGCCGCGCGGAAGCGGCGAATGCCGATCAGCCGCTTGTGGCGTGCGGCGGCATTTCTGACCGGCGGATGGTGGATCATCACGATGCGGAACAGCCCTTCTTCGCCGGCCTGTTTCAGGAGCTCGGCCGTTTTGCGCGCCTGCTTCCGCTCGAAGGTGCCGATGGCAAGAAATGGCGGGGAGGGCACAGCCGAAGAGCAGCCGATGATTGCGACCGGGCCGCGCCGGCGCAAATAGGGGAAGGCGATCGGCGCTTCGTCTTGCCCGGCGGCATCGTCGCCCAGCATGTAGTCATGCCAGGCCCGACAGACGCGGGCGTAGGCACCGCCGACATAGGCGTCATGATTGCCGGGAATGAGGGAAACCTCATGCGCCGGCCCCACGCTCTTCAGCCATTCCCCGGCGTTCTCGATCTCGGTCTTGGTCGCCAGGTTGACGAGGTCACCGGTGATCGCGAGGTGGTCGGGCGCCTCATCGGCAAGCGCCAGCAGCAGGTTCTCAAGCGTGTCCTTGCCGAGCTGCTTCTTGCGATTGCGTTGCCAGTTGAAGAAGCCGGTAATGCGCTTGGAGAAGAGCTCGCGTGGCGAGAGCTGCGGCAGTGGTCCGAGGTGAACGTCTGAAATATGCGCCAGTGTGAACATGAGCCACTCATAAACGGGCCGGCTTTCGGCCGCAAGCGACGTTTGTCCGTCGCCGCGGCCGAAGCGCGTTCAGATGCTCTCGCGCCCGTGGGGGGCGTCAAGATCGAGAAGCGGTCCCTTGGGCACGATGCCGGTCGGGTTGATGGTCTTGTGAGAGCTGTAATAATGGCGCTTGATGTGGTCGATATTGACCGTCTCGCTGACGCCCGGAACCTGGTACAGGTCGCGCAGATAACCCGAGAGATTGGGATAGTCGGCGATGCGGCGCAGATTGCACTTGAAGTGGCCGACATAGACCGGGTCGAAGCGCACCAATGTGGTGAAGAGCCGCCAGTCGGCTTCCGTCAGTTGGTCACCCATCAGGTAACGATTGCCCGCCAGCCGGTCTTCCAGCATATCGAGCGTCCCGAAGAGCTTGGTCACATGCTCCTCATAGGCGGCCTGCGTGGTCGCGAAGCCGGCCTTGTAGACGCCGTTGTTGACGTTGCTGTAAACGGTGGCGTTGATCTCGTCGATGCCTGCTCTCAGTGTCTCGGGATAGAAGTCCAGCGTATTGCCGGTGATCCCGTCGAAGGCGCTGTTGAACATGCGGATGATTTCGGCGGATTCGTTCGAAACGATCGTCTTCTGCTTCTTGTCCCAGAGCACCGGAACGGTCACGCGGCCGGTGTAATCGGGGTCCGCCTTCAGATAGACCTGCCAAAGGTAATCGGCGCCGTTGATCGGGTCGTTGGTGCCGCCGTCGCGGTTCTTGAATTCCCAGCCGTTTTCCAGCATCAGCGGGTCGACGATCGAAAGGCCGATCACGTCCTCAAGCCCCTTGAGCTTGCGGAAGATCAGCGTCCGGTGTGCCCAGGGGCAGGCCAGCGCGACATAGAGGTGGTAGCGGTCCTTCTCGGCGGCAAAGCCGCCTTCGCCGGTGGGGCCGGCACTGCCGTCAGCGGTCACCCAGTTCCTGAACTGCGAGCTTTCGCGTTTGAAGTGTCCGCCTGATTTCTTGGTGTCGTACCAGACGTCTTTCCAGACGCCGTCCACAAGCATGCCCATGGAACGCTCCTTTCAACTCCGTGTTTTCCCGTAAATACGGCGCTGGTCTGCTTTTGCCAGACCTCATTTGCTTGACAGTGTGTTGCGGATGCGCCGAAAGCTGCGCCTTTGTGGTGCTATCGTGCTGGACGGGCAGGATTTTTCCTGCTAGTGGCGATCGGGCATTGAAAACTGGAATTTGTCATGCGGGACCTGCGACGACGCTGAAGATCATCAAACCCGGAAGGATCACCCTCCGGCTGCTTTGTTTTCCTGCGTTTTCGATACAGGCATAAGACCATGACATCCGAACTGTGCTACTGCCCCGAGGCCCCCTCCCACGACAGCGAGATTGAGGACATCAACGCCGAGGCCTTCGGTCCCGGACGTTTTGCGCGTACGGCAAGCCGCATCCGCGAGCAGGGGCCGCACGACATGAACCTCTCCTTCGTCTGTCTGGATGCCGACCAGGTGATCGCTTCAGTGCGGATGACGCCGGTCTTTGCCGGCAAGGCGGAAGGCCACATGCTCGGCCCTCTGGCGGTGCGGCCTTCCTTCAAGAACCGGGGCATCGGCCGGCAACTGGTGCGCATCGCCGTCGACGCCGCGGAAAAGGCGGGCTCGGAGGTTGTGGTGCTTGTCGGCGACGCGCCCTATTACGGCCCTCTCGGTTTCAGGCCCATCATCCCGCCGACCCTTGAACTGCCGGGCCCGGTCGATCCGCGCCGGCTGCTCGCCGTGCCGCTCGTCGAAGGCGTCGAGGCAAATATGGTCGGCATGATGCGGTTCCGGGACTGTTTTTGAGCCATTCAGCGCGGCAAGCCGGTTTCTCTTCTGCCGGGAACCGCTTTAGCTCCGCCCTTCGCGCCACCAGGTGGCCGAAATCAGCGCCAGCAGAGCCGCAAGGCCGACGAGGCCGTTGAACAACGGCAGCGAGCGGATGCTTTCGAGCCTGGTGTCCGAGGTGGCGACGATCGGCATAGCCGCGCCGCCGCTGCGGCGCTGGGCTTCATCGATCACGCGGATCTGCGGTAGCCCGCCGCCTGCGACCCGGGCCACCACGCCGTCGGTTTCTTCGGCTAGCGGAGCCAGGGTTTCGGTCGTCGAGATCATCGCGCGGAATTCCGGAGCGTTCGGGTCGCCGATATTGACGAGGCGGCGCAGGTCGCCGTTCTCGACCGTGAACAGACCCATTTCGTCAACCGGCACTTCGGCGCGGAACAGTCCGGGCTCGACCTCCTGCAGCGTGACGCTGCGGCTTTTGCCGGACGGGAAGAGAACGGTTGCGGGGGTGGGGGCGTCCGCCATGGTCTGTCGGGTGATTTCCAGCGTTTCGCCGTCGGCCCGTGCCGTCAGCGCCTCTTCTTCCAGCGCCGGCTCCTTCATCAGCCAGTGGGCGATGCGGCGATAGAGCGGCACATAGGGACCGCCGCCTTCGAAGCCGCGAGCCCAGAGCCAGCCCTGGTCAGAGAGAAACTCCGCGACCCGCCCTTCGCCTTCACGCGAAAGCACCAGAAGCGGCGCGCCGTCCGCCGTCATCACGGTCTCGCCATTGGTGCTGCCGACGGGGATGGACCGGAACCAGCGGCCCCAGGCCGGCGGTGTCTGTCCGCCGCCCGGCAGATCGCGGGTGACGGGATGCTTTTCGCCTGTCTCTGATATCTCAGGATAGAAAGCGCCCTCGGCAAGGTCACCGGTCGGAATAGCGGGCAGCACGGCCGAGAGCGGCGTATCCGCGATCGATTCGGCACTGGCGATCTCCGGACCGGCCGCGACCAGAAGCGCGCCGCCATTCCTCACATATTGCGCGATGTTGTCGTAGTAGAGCAGCGGCAGCACGCCGCGGTTCTGGTAACGGTCGAAGATGATGAGGTCGAAGTCCTTGATCTTGTCGACGAACAGTTCGCGGGTTGGAAAGGCGATCAGCGAGAGTTCGTTGATCGGCGTGCCGTCCTGCTTTTCCGGCGGTCGCAGGATGGTGAAGTGCACAAGGTCCACCGAGGCGTCGGATTTCAGCAGGTTGCGCCAGGTCCGCTCGCCATTGTGCGGCGAACCCGAGACCAGCAGCACCCGCAGGTTCTCGCGGATGCCCTCGATCTCCTGTACGGCGCGGTTGTTCACCGTGGTCAGTTCGCCGTCGACCGGCGGCACGGAGAGTTCGATGATGTTCTCCCCACCGTTCGGGATATCGAAGACGTAGCGGGTCGGAAGACCGGGCTCGACCCGCATCTCGGCGACGACGGAGCCGTTCAGCCGCGCGGTGACCGTCACCGGCTGGTCGCTCGCCGGCATGTCGGCGCCCTCGTTGATGACGGTGAACTCGACGGGAAGGCTCTCGCCGACGAGGCCGAAACGCGGCGCCTCGTCGATCTCGATCCGGCGGTCATATTCATCGGGATCGCCGGTGATGAGGGCGTTGACGGGCACATTCGCCGGCAGGCCGGAGGCATCGTCCGGAATATCGTGGATCTCGCCATCGGTGATCAGGAAGGCAGCGCCAAGCCGGCTCGGCGGAACGTCGCGCACAGCCTCCGTCAAGGCAGCGAAGGCTCGGGTTTCGGCACTGCCGTTCTCGTTCGATGTCGTGATGTCGACCACGCGCGGCTCGATGCCCGGTTCCTCTGAAAGCCTGTCGGTCAGCGCAGCGAGCGCCGCATCGGTCTGGCCCTCGCGGTCGCCGGTGCGCTGGCTCTGGCTGCGGTCGACGATGATCGGAACAACCGTCGAAAGCGCCGAACGCTCCTCGCGGCTGACCGTCGGGTTGGCGATGGCGGCGACCAGAAGCAGGCCGGCAGCGGCGCGAAGCGTCGTCGCCCGCATCCGCGTCGCATAACCGAGGATCGCCGCCACGACGACGGCGGCGAGCGCGGCATAGACGAGAAAGTACGGCAGCAGCGGTGCGAAGGTCAGTTCCATTACTGGCCGAGCCTTTCCAGCAATGCCGGGATATGCACCTGGTCGGCCTTGTAGTTACCGGTGAGCATGTACATCACGATGTTGACGCCGGTGCGATAGGCAAGCTGGCGCTGGCGCTGGTTCTCCGGCACGGTCGGCAGCATCGGCGTGCTGTCCGGGTTGATCGCCCAGGCGCCGGCGAAGTCGTTGCCGGTGATCAGGATCGGCGAAACGCCGTCGCCGCCGCTGGTGATCGCGTCACCCGCCGCATCGCCCCGCGCCTCGACCCAGAGCGGCGAGCCATCATAGCGGCCGGGAAAATCGGAAAGCAGGTAGAACGACCGCGTCAGCACATGGCCCTCCGGCACCGGCTCGAGCGGCGGCACGTCTATCGTGTCGAGGATGGCGCGCAGGCGCTCGGTATTCGCGCTGACGGCGCCCTGGCCGAGCGGCGAATACTGGTCGCGGGTGTCGAACAGCACGGTGCCGCCATTGCGCATATAGGCCTCGATATTGGCAATCGCCGTTTCCGACGGCATCGGCGCCGAGGCCGAGATCGGCCAGTAGACCAGCGGATAGAAGGCAAGCTCGTCATTGGCTGGATCGACACCGATCGGATCGCCGGGTTCGAGTGCCGTGCGATAGGAGATGAAATCTGAAAGCCCCTTCAGCCCGCGTTCCGAAATCCGGTCGACATCTGCCTCGCCGGTGACGACATAGGCGAGATGGGTCTCGTAGAGCAGTTCGGTGATCTCGGCATCGGTCATGGCCGCCCGCGCCTCGCCGGGCATCGTTCCAAGCGGCAGGGCGAGTGCTGCGGCGAGAATGAAGGGCACGGCCACCCGGCGGGGTTGCAGGCGCGTAAAGGCCCCGTTGATCGCCAGAATGATGATCCCGTCGATGAGCAGCAGCACCAGTGCCGCTGCCAGCAGGAATGGCTTCAGGCTGAAGGGCTTCTCCCCGCCCACAGGCAGTGACCGGGCCGAAAGCGCGCTGGCGTCGAGCGCTGCGAGGGTATCGCCCGGACGAAACAGATTGAGCGCGACGAAGCCATCGGCCGAGCCGTAGAGGCCGGGCGGATTCTCGTGCGTGGCAGCGGGGTGGTCTCCCGATGCAAGCGGCTTTGCCCCTGCGGTCTCACCGGTGAGAACGCCATTGGCGGTGAGCAGCCGGTAGGGTGGCAGCAGCGAGCCCGCGCCATCGCCTCCGTCCACCGCGCTCGCCCGCGACAGGTTGACGACCCGGCGCAGCATCTCGACGAAATAGCCCGAGATCGGCAGGTTCGACCAGTCGGGGTCGGCTGAGGTGTGGAACAGAACGATGCGGCCTTCGCCGAGCGTGCCTTCCGTGACCAGCGGCGTGCCGTCGGCAAGGCTTGCCCAGGTATGGTCGGCCAGTGTCGGTGCGGGCTCGGCCAGCACCTGCCGGGTCACGGTGATATCGTCGGGAACGGGCAGGCCGTAGAACGGACTGTCGGGCGTGAACGGGGCCAGGGGCTGCGGCTCGCTCCAGCTCATCGCGCCACCGAAGGCACGGGCGCCGGAACGCAGCCGGACCGGCAGCAGGCTGTCCTCGCCATCGGCGGCGGCAAGCCGGGGGCCGGCGAAACGGATGAGCGTGCCGCCATCCTCGACGAAGGTCTGCAGCGCGGCATGCGCCTCGTCCGGGAGCGTTCCGACATCGCTCAGGATCACGACGGAGGGCTTCTGCTCCAGGACCGCTGCGATTTCCTCAGGGATTGTCGCGGCGTTGCTGGCGGTGAGGTCGGCGTAGGGCGCGAGTGCCTGTCTCAGGTAATAGTCGCCATTCAGCAGCGGCTGGGCGTCGTTGCCGGCATCTCCCGCGACGAGAGCGACCCGGCGCCGGCGAAAGGCGTCGTCGACGAGATGGACGGCGCCAGCATTGGCCTCGCCATCGATCGCAAGCCGGGCGAAATCGTTACGCACCTCGAAGGGGGCGCGGAGTTCCGCGGCGGCAGCGTCGCTTCCGGCGGCGAAGATGAGCGGTGTCGTGGCGATCAGGCGCCCCTCCATGTCGTAGGCGTCAATGGTCAGCGTCTGTTCCGCCGTGCTCGATGCGCGCGTCGCCGATATCCGGGTGGCATCCGCATCGTTTTCCGCGCCGGTCAGGGCGGCCGGCCGGTCGTCGGCAGCACTCAGCAGAGCGACATCGCGGGCGCCCGAGGTTCCGAGCAGGTCGAATGCCGCCTCGTCGTCCGGCCCGGCGAGATCATCGGTGATGTAGGCAAGCGTGCCGGGCGCATTATCGGCAAAGCCCTGCGAAAGCGCCTCCGCGGCCGCCAGCCGGTCGGGCTTCAGCGGAAGGGGCGTGGCGGCGGCAAGCTGCTCGGCTGCCTCGCTCGCCGAAAGCGGCGTCGCGTCATTGGTGGCGTCAGCCGTGAAGGCGAGCATCACCGGCAGGTCGGCGCGGCCGGCGGCATCGATCAGCGCTTCGGCGGCGCGGGTGCGTTCGTCCCAGTCCTCGGCGCTTGCCCAGCCATTGTCGATGAGAAGCGCCAGTGGACCATCGGTGGAGATCGTCGTGCGCTCCGGGTTCAGCACCGGATTGGCAATCGCGAGGATGACCAGGGCGGCGAGCGTCATTCGGAGCAGCGTCAGCCACCACGGGCTGCGCGCCGGCGTCTCGTCGCGCCGGGCAAGCCGGAGCAGGATCGCAAGCGGCGGAAAGACCTCGCGCTTCGGCCGTGGCGGAGTCAGTTTCAGAAGCCACCAGATTGCCGGCAGGGCGACGAGGGCGGCGAGCACCCAGGGGCTGAGGAAGGCGAAGGCGCCGATCATGCGCGTCCTCCCGCATCACCGGAAAGCCGCATGTGGATGGCGGTCAGCGCCTCCGACGCAGGTCTGTCGGTATGGTGGGTAAAGAAGGTCCAGCCCGAGGTGCGGGCGCGTTCGGCAAGGATCCGCCGCCGCTCGGCATATTGCGAAAGGTAGGCTTCCTTCAGGCTCTCGGCCCGGCCAAGCGTGAGCTCCTGTCCGGTTTCGGGGTCAAAAAAGGCTGTGCGGCCGCTATAGGGAAAGCTTTCCTCGGCAGGGTCGGCGATCTCGACGAGGTGAGCGCGCAGACCGCGTTCGGCAAGCGGTGCCAGCCGTTCGAAGATCGCGTCCGGCGCATCGAGGAAGTCGCCCATGACGATGAGCTCGGACGGGCCGCGCATCATCCGCGTTTCCGGCAGCGGTGCTTCGGTGACGCCCGCCAGCGCATGGGCGAGCCTCTCGGCACCATTGCGGTTCGACACCGGCTCCATCAGGCCCGGAAAGCCGACGCGCTCGCCGGAGCGTAGCAGCGTCTCGGCCAGTGCGAGCGTCAGCACCAGCGCCCGCTGTTCCTTTGAAACCGGCGCGAGCTCGGAGCGGAAATGCATCGAAGGCGTCAGGTCGGCAAACAGCCACACGGTGTGGGCAGCTTCCCACTCCATGTCGCGGACATAGGTATGGTCGTCGCGGGCCGAACGGCGCCAGTCGATGCGCAGCATGGATTCGCCCTGGGCATAGGGCCGGAACTGCCAGAAATTCTCACCCGGCCCGCGCCGACGCCTGCCGTGCCAGCCGGCAATCACCGTGTTGGCGATGCGCCGTGCCTCGATCAGGCAATCGGGCAGCAGGGCGGCGCGCCGCTTGGCTTCGGTGAGCGCCGAAGTCCGGGCGGTTGGCGGTGTACTCTGACCAATGGAAGCCAATGGCGATCCTGCCCCTCGGCTATCAGTTGAAATCGCGGGCGGCGATGGAGGCGATGACGTCGCTGACCGTCATGCCCTCGGCGCGGGCGGCGAACGTCAGCGCCATGCGATGCTGCAGAACCGGGTTTGCCAGCGCCCGGATGTCGTCGACGGAGGGCGCGAGCCGTCCCTCGTAGAGCGCGCGGGCGCGGGCCGTCAGCATCAGGGCCTGGCCGGCGCGCGGACCGGGGCCCCAGGCGACATTGCGGTCTGTGTCCTCATGTCCTTCGCCGGGGCGGGCGGCGCGCACCAGATCGAGGATGGCTTCCAGCACGGTCTCGCTGACCGGCATCTTCCGGATGAGCTGCTGGATTTCCATCAGCCGTTCGGCGGTGATGACCGGGCTCGCGTGCTCTTCGGCGGCGCCCGTCGTCTCCAGAAGGATGCGGCGTTCGGCGGCCTTGTCGGGATAACCCACATTGACCTGCAGCAGGAAGCGGTCGAGCTGGGCTTCTGGAAGCGGATAGGTGCCCTCCTGTTCCAGCGGGTTCTGGGTTGCGAGCACATGGAAGGGGCGCGGCAGTTCGTAGTGCTGGCCGGCAATGGTGACCGCATATTCCTGCATCGATTGCAGCAGCGCCGACTGCGTGCGCGGCGAGGCGCGGTTGATCTCGTCGGCCATCAGAAGCTGGGCGAAGACCGGGCCCTTGATGAAGCGGAACGAGCGGCGGCCCGCCTCGCTTTCCTCCAGAACTTCGGAGCCCAGAATGTCGGAGGGCATCAGATCCGGCGTGAACTGGATGCGATTGGCATCAAGCCCGAGCACGGTGCCGAGCGTGGTGACAAGCTTGGTCTTCGCCAGGCCCGGCACACCGACCAGCAGCGCGTGGCCGCCGGAGAGGATGGCGAGCAGCACATTCTCGACGACGCTCTCCTGGCCATAGATGACCTTGGAGACTTCCTCGCGCACCCGGCCGATATCCTCGAGCGCCTTTTCGGCCTCGGCGACGATATCTGTGGCGGTGTTTGGCTCCATCAGACCCATTCGACTGTCTCCACGGCTTTGGAAAGTGATGCTGTGAAAAGGATAATCACCTGCTGGCGGCTGACAAGCCGCTTTCAAATGACTATTTCGAGAGCAATGGATAATCGACCGGAAACTGGGACGGAAAAATGACGGATGCCGGGAAAATGGCAACGACGGACGCGGCAGGACTGGCCGCCGCCATCGCGCGCCAATTCGACGGCGGCGATGCCGGCGCCCGCGGGCCAGCGCCGGTGGAACGCTGGAATCCGCCGTTTTGCGGGGATATCGACATGGAAATCCGCCGCGACGGATCGTGGTTTTATGGCGGCACGCCGATCGGCAGGCCGGCGCTGGTGCGGCTGTTCTCGACCGTGCTGCGCCGCGACGAAGACGGCCGCACCTATCTCGTCACACCGGTGGAAAAGGTCGGTATCCGGGTCGAGGATGCGCCGTTTCTGGCTGTCGGCATGGAAAAGAGTGGCCCTGAAGAGGCGCCGGTCATCACCGTGCGCACGAATCTCGGCGATGTGGCGACCATCGATTCCAGTCATCTGCTGCGATTCGATACCGATGATGGGCTGAAGCCCTATGTGCTGATCCGCGGCCGGCTGGAGGCACTGTTTTCCCGTGCGCTCACCTATGATCTGATGGCGCTCGGCGAGACGGCGGAGATTGCCGGCGAGGACATGTTCGTCATCCGCTCTTCCGGCGAAACCTTCCCGGTCATGCCGATGGCGAAGCTGGAGGCGTTGTCTTGAACGCGCCGCTTTCACCTTATGCCGCCGGCGCCTTCCGTGACCGCGCGCTCAGTCAGCGCGGCCGGCCGGAGGCGGAAGCCTGGCGCGACCATGGCGATCATGCGCTGAACCCGGACCTTTTCGCCTATTATGAAGATCTCGACATGCGGGCGGCGGCGGTGCTGGTGCCGGTGGTCGACTATGGCAGCGAGGCACGGGTGATCTTCACCCGGCGTGCGACAAAGCTCCGCAAGCATTCGGGGCAGATCGCCTTTCCGGGTGGTTCCATCGACCCCGATGACCGCTCGCCCGAAGATGCCGCGTTGCGCGAGAGCGAGGAAGAGATCGGCCTCGACCGTGGCTTTGTCGAACCGGTGGCGCGGCTGCCGGTCTATCTCGCCGGCACGGGGTTTCGCATCACCCCGGTGCTTTCGGTGGTGCGCCCCGGCTTTTCGCTGACGCTCAATGCCGACGAGGTCGATGTCGCCTTCGAAGTGCCGCTGGCTTACCTCATGAACCCGAACAATCACGTGCGCAAAAGCGCCATGCTCGGCGAGAGGCTCAGGAACTACTACGAAATTAACTATGGCGAATACCGGATCTGGGGGATTACCGCCGGCATCGTCAGAACGATATACGAAAGGCTTTACGCGTGAAGACGGTTGCGGAACAGGATTGGTTCAAGGACGCCCGGCTCGCCAAGGTTCTGGCTGTCCTCAACGGCGATGGCGGCGAGACGCGCGTGGTCGGCGGCGCCGTGCGCAATTCCCTGATGGGCATGGCCGTCGGCGATATCGACATGGCCTCGACCCTCCTGCCGGAGGCTGTTTCCGCGCGGGCCAAGGCCGCCGGCATGAAGCCGGTTCCGACCGGCATCGAGCACGGTACGGTGACGGTCGTCTGCGATGGCAAGCCGTTCGAGGTGACGACGCTTCGGGCCGATGTCGAGACCTTCGGCCGACATGCGACGGTGCGTTTCGGCACGGACTGGGCGGAAGACGCCGCCCGGCGCGACCTTACGATCAACGCACTCTATGCCGATGCCGAGGGCAATGTCATCGACCTTGTCGACGGGCTGCCGGATGTCGAGACCAAGACCGTGCGCTTCATCGGCGAGGCCGAGACCCGCATTGCGGAAGACTATCTCCGCATTCTCCGTTTCTTCCGCTTCTTCGCCTGGTATGGCAGCGGACGGCCGGATGCGGCAGGATTGAAGGCGGCAACACGGCTGCGCGACGGGCTGAAGACGCTTTCCGCCGAACGCGTCTGGAGCGAACTCAAGAAGCTGCTGTCGGCCCCCGATCCGTCGCGGGCGCTGCTCTGGATGCGCCAGACCGGGATCTTGACCATCATCGTCCCGGAAACGGAAAAATGGGGCATCGATGCCGCTCCGGGCCTGATCGACGCCGAAAGGGCGCTTGGCTGGCCGGCCGATCCGATGCTGCGGCTTGCCGCGATCGTGCCGCCGGACGAAAGGCGGCTTTCGGAGCTCGCACGCCGCCTGAAACTTTCCAATGCCGAACGCGACCAGATGCTGGCCTTTGCTGCAGCGCCGGCCATTCCGGCGAGCGGCCGGGCGCTGTCGCGCCTTCTCTATCGTCACGGACGGACGGGCCTTTCGATGCGGTTGAAACTGGCGCTTGCGACCGCTCGCGCCAAGGCATCCGCAGGCGATCTCGAAGCAGCGGCCGAGGCCGGGCGGCTCTCCAAACTCGTGGCTCTCGCGGAAGACTGGACAAGGCCCGAAATGCCCCTCGGCGGCGGCGACATCGTCGCTTCTGGCGTGCCCGCTGGTCCGGAGGTCGGAACGTTGCTGGCAGCACTGGAAGACTGGTGGATCGCCGGCGATTTCGCGGCAGATCGCGCCGCGCTCGAAGCAAGGCTTGCTGCGATCAGGGCGGACAGGTGAGGCAGATATGAAAATGCCCGGACATGGTCCGGGCACTGCTTGGCTTTCAAGATCGACTTAACGATCATGGGCGGCGTCAGACGTTTTCCTCGTCCTTGACGCGTTCCTTGATGTTGTCGACCATGTTTTCCCGAATGATGGTCTCGCCATGGGCGGTACGCATATGCTCCACCGCGCGGCGGACGACTTCCGCCTGGTCTTCGGCACGGGCATGCCAGGTGCATCCGGGAACGAGTGTGCCGCAATCAAAACGTTTCATGGTTTCCTCCTTTGTTGTCGTCGTTCCCTGTAAAACGCCTGGTACCGCGATTTGTTCGCGCAAAAGGCTTGGGAACGGATTTTGCGGAGGCCGCCGGAGGGGGAATGCTAGGCCGGCGGCATCCGCTTCATGCCGGGCTCATGCGCACCGATTTCAGTGCTGAGCCCAGGCCTCGAAAACCGCCGAAGATTCGCATGGGCGGCCATGCTGGCTTGCCATGTGGGCGGCATAATCGCTGTCATCGGTCACCGCGACCTTCTGCGGTCTCGGTTTCTGCTGTTTTGCCGATTCAGCTTTGTGTTCGGTAGTCTTGATCTTGTCTGCCATGGTCCTGCTCCTCCCGAGCAAGTTTGCGTTACAAGTCTACATTCCGACATGGTCAGTAGACCCCTTTCCTGCAAGGCGAACAAGGCATTTCTTTGATAAAAAATTAACTGTAACGATGTAGTTTAAGGCCATCTTGCGACAGGCGGCATCGAGGACAGGATTGCCTCTATATTTCCGCCGGTCTTGAGCCCGAAAACAGTGCCGCGGTCATACAGCAGATTGAATTCGACATAGCGGCCGCGACGCACCAATTGCTCGTCGCGTTCTTCCGAAGACCACTCGTGATTGAAGTTGCTGCGCACCAGCCGCGGGTAGATCAGGTTGAAGGCGCGACCGACATCCTGAACGAAGGCGAAGTCCGCGTCCGGCCCGCCCTTTTCGTCCGGCGAATGCTGCCAGTCGAAGAAGATGCCACCAATGCCGCGCGCCTCCTTGCGGTGCGGCAGGTAGAAATATTCGTCGCACCACTTTTTCAGCTTCTGATAGTCGACGACGGCCTGATGGCGGTTGCAGGCGATTTCCATGGCGCGGTGGAACAGGATCGTGTCCGGGTCCTCCTGCCGGCGCCTGCGGTTCAGAACCGGCGTCAGATCGGCGCCGCCGCCGAACCACCAGCTCTTGGTGACGATCATGCGGGTGTTCATGTGCACGGCCGGCACGTTCGGGTTCACCGGATGGGCAATCAGGGAAATACCGCTCGCCCAGTAGCGTGTGCCGGTTTCGGTCCCGGGCATCGACTTCGCGAATTCCTCGGAGAACTCGCCCTCGACCGTCGATGTGTGCACGCCGACCTTTTCGAAGACGCGGCCGTGCATCACCGACATGCGTCCGCCGCCTTCGCCATTCTCGCGGCTCCAGTCCTTTGCCTCGAACCGGCCGGGTTCGAGATCGCTGAGCGGGCCGGTCAGTTCCTTCTCCAGCGTTTCGAAGCCGCTGCAGATCGTGTCGCGCAGGCTTTCGAACCAGGCGCGCGCGGCGCTCTTGCGGGCCTCGATATCGTCGGGAAGCCCTTCGGGCAATTGCGGCCGTTCCATTGTCGCTCCGTAAGCAGTTTCTTTTTGGCGCCAGCGGTTCTGCCGCGAAGCACCTGATTTGACTCGCAAACCTTGAAGGGGAATCTTATCTTCTTTGGAAACTGAAGGATAGCGCAATGGCCAATGTTCCAAAGCCACCTTCGATGGAAGGGCTGAAGCGGCGCATCAGGAACCATCGCCTGGAACAAGCGCGCGGTGACGGTTTCGTGCGCGAACGCTTTTGTCTGACGCGTGAGGATGCTAGGGCCAAGGCGCGCGAATGGTTCGACAGCTATCCGAAGGCGGCCTACTGGACCGAGGTGGAGAGCTGGCGGGTTGTCGATGACGGCCGGATCGAATTCACCATGCGCAGGCTGTCCACCGCCGACTGAGCCTATTCGAGGCCGGTAAAACCGCCGGTCTGGCGCAGCGCCTCGCCGGCGATCATCCCCACAGAAATTGCAAGGTTCAGCGAGCGCGTTTCCGGCCGCATCGGAATGCGGACGCGGTGGTTCGCCGTCTCGTGGACGTGATCCGGCACGCCGGCGCTTTCGCGGCCGAACAACAGGACATCGTTTTCGGCGAAGGCAAAGCCTGTATAGGCGACACTGGCCTTGGTCGAGGCGAGCACCAGACGCCGTCCGCTGTCCGCCCGCCAGCGCTCGAAGGCTTCCCAGTCGACATGGCGGGTCATGGTGGTCTTGGCGATATAGTCCATGCCGGCGCGTCGGAGATTGCTGTCCGACAGCGCAAAGCCTGCCGGCTCGATGATGTCGACGGAAAGGCCGAGGCAGGCGGCGAGCCGGAGGATGGTTCCGGTATTGCCGGCAATGTCGGGCTGGTAAAGGGCGATGCGGAGGTTCATCCGGCTTCCTTAACGGGTGCACGGCAGCGCCTCAAGTCAAAGCACACCCAGAAGCCTCCACCACAGGAAATCGAGCGGCAGCAGCACGAGGAAGGTGATGACGGTCAGCGGTACGGTGATTTTCAGCAGTGCCGAGACGGGCTGCCGCGCCACCTGCATGCCCACCATCAGCGGCGCCGACTGGTAGGGGAAGAACACGGTCGAGAAGCCGATCACCTGCGTCATCAGCACGGCGAACAGGCTGAGGCCGGTGAGGTCGGAAAGTTCGCCCGCCATCGGCGTCAGCACCGCCGGCACGCCGGGCAGGGTGGTGAAGATGCCGGTGATGAAGGCCATGGCCGACAGCGACACGAAATTGAGGAAATCGGCACCAGGGCTGAGCGGCAGGATATGCTCCATGCCGTGGGCGATGACCGCACCAAGGCCGGTGGCATTGACGAGCGCGCCGACGGCGAGGATGCCGGCCATGAACAGCAGCACGCCGAAATTCACCGTCTTGTCGAATTCGGCCTGTCCGACCGGGCCGATACCCGGCCAGATCAGCGCGATCGAGGCGCAGATGCCGACCCAGGCCGGATTGACGCCGTGAAACGTATCCGTCATCCAGAAACCGAGCGTGATGACCAACACGGCGATCACATACCATTGCCGCCAGCCGAGTCGCGGCGTCGTTTCATCCGTTCCGTCGCTTTCCGCAGGGCGCGGTGCATCGGGAAACAGCCACACAATCAGCGCGACCATGATGATGCTCTTGAGCAGGCCCAGGATCGGGAAATGCAGCAGTGTGTATTCCGCGTAGGTCAGGTCGAAATTGTAGATGGTCTGGGCGGCGCCGGTCAGCACGAGGTTCGGCACGTTCGAGGGCAGGATGGTGAAGCCCGGGACGTGGCAGGCGAGTGTTGTGGCGATCGCAACGGCGGTCCGTCCCTTCGTGCCTTCGCCGTAGCCGATCCGGTCTGCGAGCGCCATGGCAAGCGGCGACAGCAGGAAGAACCGGCCGAGAGATGACGGCATCACGAAGGTCAGGACCATGGCAATGGCGAACAGGCCGGAGATGACGAGGGCGTGGCTGTGCGCAATGTGGATACCGAGGCCGGCGAGGCGGGTGCTGAGACCCGATCCGCGCACCGCTGCCGCAATCACGAAGCCCGAAAACACCAGCCACATCGCCGAGGAATAAAAGCCCGAAAACACCACCATCGGCGGCGCCAGCTTCAGCACCAGCGTCACCGCCATGAAGATCAGGCTGGCGAGATAGGCGGGCACGAGGCCGGTCGCCCAGAGGCTGAGCGTGACGAGCACGATGCCGAGGGTCCGCGCCTGCTCGGGCGTCATCACAGACTGGGGAATGACGGCGAGCGCCACAGCGACGACGACGAGGACAGCGACAAGCAGTTTTTTGAAGGACATGCAGGATACGTTCGGTTGTTTCTGGCTGAAATACATCCTAAGGGAGGATTCGTCGATACGGAATTGCTACATCATGTCAAACGATATCGTTTTTCTGTCACAAGTGCCGGATGACGAGGGGCCGGGGTCCGTTCTCGATCCGACCCGTCCTTTGACAGTGCGTGCGCAAAGCTGGCGGGCAGGTGACAAGGCCCGGCCAGCCCACAGCCATCCCCGCGGCCAGCTTCTCTGGCCCGTATCGGGCATCCTGCTGGTGCGCTCGGGCGAGAGCCGCTGGCTGGTGCCGCCGAGCCACGCCGTCTGGATTCCCGGCGATATCGTCCACGAGGTGCTGATCGAGACGGACGTGACCGCAAGCTTCATCTATGTCGATCCGTCCGTCCCGCAGGTGAGGGGCGCAGGTTGCGAAGTGCTGCACATGACGCCGCTGATGCGCCAGCTCATCCTGCGCTTCCGGGCGCTTGCGGATGACGGCATTGCAGACGATCGCCTGCAGCGTCTCGCCTTCGTCATCATCGATGAACTGTCGACCCTGCCGACGGCACCCCTCAGCCTGCCGGCCGGCGAGGATGCGCGGCTGAAGCGGGTGACGGCGCTGCTTCTGGCCCGGCCGGAAGACCGCTCGGGGCTTGAGGCGCTGGCGCGGTTTGCCGGCGCTGGCCCGCGCACGCTGGAGCGTCTGTTCCTGCGCGAGACCGGCCTCAGCTTTTCCGAATGGCGCAACCGGCTGCGGTTGATGGAGGCGGTCAATCACCTGAGCCGCGGCAAGAGCAGCGCCGAAATTGCCGGCCTGCTGGGCTACAGCAGCCCGAGCGCTTTCGTCGCCGCCTTCCGCCG